>JBBDSZ010000025.1:0-46797 GCA_040904685.1 Paenibacillaceae bacterium
TTTATCTATCATAAGTAAACCACTAGGAGATGATTTTATTGTTAATGGAATGGTTAGAGCCAAAGGTTGGAAGTCGAATAGAAGAAATTATAGAATTTTGCGATGAGAATTCAAATGATTTATTTTTTAAGCTCACCGAAATAATAGATGTAATAAAGAACCAACTGCCGGTTTCTGAAAGCGAGTTGATAAGCGATTTCGAATCCATGTTTGTTTCAAAAACAAAACGCTATGTAGAAATATCCTATAGATCTGGATTGCGGGATGGAATAGGATTGGGCGTAGGCATTAAATAGATGTTCAAATTTAGGCGTAAAGTTCATTAGACAAATATAATTCCGTCCCCAATCCGTCCCCATTGAGTAATTTTAATCGTTTTAATGAAGAGTAATTAATTCTAATAAAAGTAATGAGCCCTTATTGTATAAGGGCTCATTACTTTTATTTATGATGACCTGAACAGGGATCGAACCTGCGACCTCTACCCTGTCAAGATAGCGCTCTCCCAGCTGAGCTATCAGGTCAAATTAGTGCGACAAGTGTTATAATACCAAGGTTTTGTTGGGTTGTCAACAAATAGCCACGAACGAATTGAAGCATATCAGTTCATTCATGGCTGTTTGTTTTGGCTGAGGATTATACAGTTTGTTCATTTTCTTCAAATCCTGGCTTTAACTGTAGATCAGCTTCTAATTCTTCTGTGATTTCACTTGGCGCAGCAGTAAAGCTGCTATCCGTTTCTGCAACTAATTCAGGGAAAGAATGCTGAAGTTCTAAATAATTTTTGCTCATGATTCGAAGTCTCCTTTTTTTGATTTAATATATAAGTAAAAAACAAGTGGAGATGAAAAAAACCTTACTGATTGTAGTAAGGTCTTTAGTATATGTCGATTTATCAATAAATAGACTGCTCTTCTAATGGAAATGAGTAAAGTGCATACTTTAAAGCGAAGGTCATGTGTCCAGTCTTATCTTTATAATGCTCCATATTATCGTCGTAATGCATTAAATAAATGACTTTTTGCATTTCTGTAGGCAGGGTTAATAAATCATCCAAGGTTGCATGTACAGTTTGGGGATTAAATAGTTGGCAATCATGAAAAATGGTCGTGCAATTGCGATGATAAAATATCGTATCCAGAAGCTTGCGATCAAAGCAAGTATCCGAACTATAAAATAAATGATCGTTGAACAATAAAGCATAGCTGGGTTTTCCATTTACATGCTTAGTTGCAAAGGTTTCCAAGGTAAAGCCTGGAGCTATTTCGGTACGTATGCCTTCGGGAATTTCCTGAACTTGAAAATAATGATCGAGACTATCTATATTCTCAGCATGATTCTCTAATCCACCTCTTAATGCATGCTCCCAAAGTGAATGACGCAGAGTTGTTGGAATGAATAGATTGGGTCTTTTTTTATAGGTATACATCATTTCAAAAGCAAACTCTTCTAATCCACCTATATGATCTGCATGAAGGTGAGTCACAAAAATACTATCAATTTGGTAGGGTTTAATATTTAATTCGTGCAAAGCTTTTGGAGCCGTGTAGCCGCAATCTAATAATAGATTGTATCCATTGTATTGCACTAGGGCATTATTGTTGTAATATTTTTTTGAGAATGCAGAACCGGTGCCTAGCATTTGAATGGTCAGACTCATCTTGCTCCCCCTTAATCATTAGGTCAAAAGGACTTTCCATATAATTTAACATTTAATAGGTAAAAACAAAAGAAATAAATTAAAGCATGCTTTATTTTGGTAAATATCCGTTCCATTTAGGTGGGAATTGCATATTTTGAACACATACAGATGTTATTGGAAGAGAGGATACGCAGATGGGTAAAAAGGTATTGAAGAAAAAAACAATTACTTCGGTAAATCGCTACCAATTTCACTTGAATATGGTTACTTCAGATATTTGTGAAATTTGTAAAAGCCAATGTAACAGAGGGATCCGCTATATGGAGTATATGAGGGTTCCCGGAAGTATGGGGCGCGGAGTTCCATGTGTTCTAACTAGAGGAAGAAAGTAGAGCTAGTTTTGTGTTATAATCAGGTGGAATTCATTAAGTGAGCCACTGGAGGAAAAAATGCTGCATTCAATCCGTTCGATCTTACCCATCACATCAACAATAGGTATGACGATTATGGCTTTAATGGTTATTTTTTTGAGATTAAGAAATACTAAAAAACCAATGTCCATTCGCAAAATAATTATTCCTCCAATAGGAATGTGCAGTGGTTTTTTTATGTTTATCTATCCGCCAATGCGATTTCCAATACAGTGGGGTTTAATTGATTTCGCCGCTGGGGCGATTTTTCTCTCGCTTCCACTGATTTTAACTTCGAAATTTGAACAGGTTGGAAATGATATTTATTTACGTCGTTCAAAGGCGTTTATTGTTATTTTACTTACTATCCTTATTATTCGATTTTCTCTCCATAGCTTTGTAGAAGAGTGGGTTTCCATTTTTCAAACGGCGGCTTTATTCTTCGTATTAGCTTTTGGTATGCTAATTCCATGGCGAGTCGCCATGTACTTTCAATATATCAGGTTAAGAAGAGGGTAGAACTTTCTATAAATTGGAACACGTGTAATATACTGATTGCGTCAAGGGTTTTCTAGATAAAATGTTATTTTTATTTTTATTTTATCGCAACTCTTACAAACCTTTTGAGTATACATTGTTATCATGAAAACAAGTCGCATGTGTTTACGGTGCTAGTGTTTCTAGCCCACATTTATAGGAGGGAATTAATAAAATGAAAGCCAATCGATTGATAATTCTGACTTTGGTATTTTCGATGATCTTCGGGGCTACAGTCTATGCAGATTCTCTTTGGGGGAATTACAATGGATATCCCAAAGCGAAGGTATTCGTAAACGATTCGGAGGTCACCTTTAAAGATGGAGAGGTTCCTGCCATTGTGATCGATGGTAGTACGGTCTTACCTATTCGCAAGGTTGCTGAAAAACTGCAAGCCATTGTCGAATGGAACAAAGATACCATGACTGCTAATATCTATAAACCGAACGTCCATATGTTTGTATCGGAAGATGTGAAGATTGATAAGAATAAACAGGTTGCAGTTATTAAATCACCATTCAGCGTTGTTGAAACAGGAAAAACGGTTGATTTTGTAGTTGTAGTACAAGTTGACGGTCTGAAAGCTGAATCAACAGGTTTTAAAATTTCAATTGTTAAACCAGATGGTGATGATTACGACAGTAAAGAAGTATTAGCAGATAGCTCATCTTCAAGTCGATTGCCTTCGATTTTCGGATACACGAGCCAACCGTTTAATGTTAAATTTTCGCAAAAGGGTACTTACCTTGTAAGATTTTCTTTTAAGGATACAGACGATAAATATACCATTATTTCACAAAAATCAATTGTCTCTGAATAAAAGTACAAAGATCGACTCGGAAATGGGGTCGTTCTTTTTTTATTTAATCAAATATATAGTAAGGATGATTTGCATGAAGCTTAATCAGATGAACGGGAATATTTTTGAACAATTTCAACAAGCAACAACGCTAGAGGCAAACAATGAGCTAAGAGCAATGCTGGAGAGTGGAGGATATTCACTTTTTAGTTTACTGCTTGAAGGCTTGAAGGCGCATCTAATCACATGTGATGAAATATCTTTAGAGCAAGCAAAGCAGCTTATTGTCAAAGGAAGAGAGATCGTGCCTCAACCCTTTGTGATCAGCCCTTCATGGGAGAAGGTGTGGGAGGAAATGGAGCACTTGATCTTTTACAAAGGTGAGGCGCTGCGGAGTATTCCATTATCTGACAGAGATGGTGAATGGCAAATTATTATGGATAATCCATTCACCAATGAAGGGGTAACCTGTTATCCGGCTTTATCTTTTGCGGATGCAGCTTATTTATATGGGTACTTCCGTAGGGATTTAAGGAAGAACGAATATATTCGTCTGCAAAAAATTGTTAATGTTGTGATCTCTCAAGGGGATTGAAATGACTATTTTTTTCAAATTGACCTGTTTGGGCTAAAATGTTACGATATGAATGAATAATATTTTAGCAGGAAATGAGGCTGTGCAATGAGTGAGCATATACATGATGAGAATTGTGACCACGATCATGATCATGACGAGAATGTGTTTGTAGTTACGGATGCAGATGGAATTGAGCACGAAATGGTAATGGTATATACTTTTGAATCAAACGAACAAGCCTATGCGGTGTTATTGGATCGCAATGAGCCGGAAGCAGATGGAGTGATCTTCCGCGTTGAGGAAGAGAATGAGGAAGCTTATTTGGTAAGTATTGAAGAAGATGAAGAATGGAACCGTGTAGTCGCTATATACAATGAAATTGTTGCAAAAGAAGCAGAGGAAGACAACTAAATATTGACAAGAATAACCCCTGACAGGATACCTTGTCAGGGGTTATTCTTGCTTTGATAAAAGTATAGATCATTGAATCGATTATTTACGGGGATTGAAATACATGATCCGGCCGTTAAAAAGGTGAAGCTCTGCTTTTAATTGTTTGCCCAAGTGTTTGCAGAATTCATTGGCTTTGGATTTGTCACCAAAGGTTGCATCATCAGGTAATACGGCTTGAACATAGTTTTTAGCATCGTCACCTTCTGTCTCATGACCCACGCCAAGTACAATATACTTGTAGCGAGGATCCTTCCCCTTCAGATAGAACCACTTGCCTTCGCCCTCAGGTTTTGTTTCGATGGTGTAAGGGAAACCTGCTGCATCGTAATCCCAACCCAATTGTTGTCCTGTTAAGGCGAACTGATCTTTATATTTGGTTAAGTGATTCTGTAATTCGTCCAAAGTCATGGAAGAAACAGTAGAGCCTTCTACAAACTTGATAAATGCGCTTTGACTCATAACTACACCTACTTCTGTTTATGTTCAACCTACATCATAGCATTCAAGAGTGTTATTTTCAACGAGAATTATGAAATTGCTGTCGTTTCTACGATTACTTTCACAAATTCTACGCTGCGGTCTTCCGGTCCTTTAACGGGTAGACCCACATCAACATGCTCGATGATATAGTTAATGTTTTTCTGTGAAATGACTTCACCTGGCAATAATATTGGAATACCGGGAGGGTAGACATAGATAAATTCAGCGATGATTCGCCCAGCAGACTCTTTGAATGGAATGGTCTCCGTATCCCCATAGAAAGCATCACGTGGGGACAAGGAAAGCTGGGGAATATCAGGAATTTTCACAATTAAGGCATTTGCTTCCTTAACTTCGTAATGCTCTGCAGATAATTGACGTAGTGCTGTTAATAGCACTTCCACATTTTCGGCTACATCGCCAGGCGTTACTAGACAGAGAATATTATACATATCACTTAGCTCAACTTCAATGTTGTATGTCGCTCTTAACCAATTTTCCACATCATAGCCGGTCATTCCTAATTTTCGGACTTGAACGGTGATTTTGGTAGGGTCATAGTTAAAGGTAGCTTCCGTTCCGAGAATCTCGGCTCCAAAACAATACAGTCCGGGAATCTTATTGATTTCTTCACGTGTGTATTCGGCAAGATTAATCGTTTTTTCTGCCATCGCTTGTCCATGTAATGCCAATTGACGTCGTGCAGTATCGAGCGAAGCCAAGAGAATATAAGAAGTGGAGGTTGTGGTGAGCATGCTTATGATCGTTTGAACACGTTTAGGATTAATCAAAGGCCCACGAATATTAAGAACAGAGCTTTGAGTCATCGACCCACCAAGCTTATGCACACTTGTTGCAGCCATATCTGCGCCCGCTTGCATAGCCGACATAGGTAGCTTATCATGAAAATGAATCAATACACCGTGCGCTTCATCCACCAAGACAGGAATATTGTAAGTATGCACAAGCTCAACCATTTCTTTCAAATTCGTACATACCCCATAGTAGGTTGGGTTAATGACCAGCACTGCTTTGGCATCCGGGTGCTTCAACAAGGCTTTTCTAACTGAGCTTAATGTAATACCGTGATCGATTCCAAGATTGGGGTCGTTTGTCGGTGATATAAACACGGGCTTAGCGCCCGAAAAAATAATTGCGGACATGACGGATTTATGAACGTTTCGCGGCACAATAATCTTGTCACCTTCAGTACAGACGGACATAATCATCGTCATGATCGCTCCGCTTGTTCCTTGTACTGAAAAAAAGGTATAATCGGCTTGGAATGCATCGGCTGCCATTATTTGTGCTTCCTCAATCACACCTGTGGGCTGATGAAGATCATCTAATGGAGCAATATTAATTAAATCAATAGATAAAGCGTTATCCCCGATAAAAGCACGAAACTCAGGGTCCATCCCAACGCCTTTCTTATGACCAGGAATGTGAAATTGAATAGGTTTCTGCTCTGCATGATGAAGTAAGGCAGAGAACAGGGGAGTGTGATTGTGATCCATCGGGACATCTTTCCCTTCTACAATAAAATGTATTTGAATTGTTCAAACAAAATTGAGTATAACAAAACAGGACAAGGATGCAAGTAAATATTTAGTGGAATACTACAAATGACAGTTAATTCGATGTTGAATCGTTTTATTTACGGAGGAATGACATGGCATTAGGCTTGTTAAAGGATAAGCTAGCTTCAAAAACAATCTTTTCTGGATTTGTGATAAAGCTACTATTTATCATGTTTTTTGTGGAATTTGTCAAAGGGGCGTTAATCATTACTTTTTTACCCATATACTTAGATGATGTACTGAAAGTAGGTGCATGGGTCATTGGTTGGACTTTAGCTGTACAATATCTGGGTGATAATCTGCTACGAACACCGATTGGCTGGATCATTGATCAAATCGGTTATCGTGCCAGTATGCTCACAGGTGTATTATTTGCCTTTGCATCAGTTGCTATCATCGCCACCACTTCAAGCTATTTCTGGATTATTGTTGCTTGTGCTTTGTTAGGAATGGGAACTGCTCCGCTTTGGCCCTGTGTGATTACGGGTGCCACAGAAATTGCAGGTGAAAAAGCAAGAGGTACAATCATGAGCGTTGTGTATATGGCTTGGCTATCTGGAGTTGGCTTAGGACCATTTGTAATCACATATTTTTTGGGTAATAATCAATATGATACTGCTTTCCGCTTACTAATAGGCATTATGGTTGCCGTAGTCATTGTAGCGTATATGTTGCCGGGCAAAAAGAAACATATGCAGTCACGAGAAGAAACTGTGTCAAGCATAAAGAAAAAGCTTTCAAAGCATGATACGGTTAAACAAACGGGGAATCGATTGCAACGAGCTCGACAATACTTAGCTGAAGTACGTAAATCACTGACAATGAGTTCTTTGATGTTCCCAGCTATGTTTGCACAAACCTTTGCATTGGGGCTGCTTACACCTGTATTAACTTTGTATGCAACTAAGATATTAGGTTTAACCGGTGCCCAATATCGGTATTTTTTATTGGCAGGTGGTTTAATCACAATCTTGTTTATGGTACCTGTTGGTAAATTGGTCGATCGGTGGGGAACCAAATGGTTTTTACATCTTGGTTTTTTACTAAGCTCAATGGTGCTCCTGGGTTTTACCTATACTCGATCCATGCCGATGCTTTATGTGCTCGTGGTTTTATTAGGCACAGGGTATGCATTGCTAATTCCTGCATGGAATGCATTAATTGCTGCGGCAATTCCAGCAGAAAAAAGAGGGGTTGTTTGGGGGTTTTTCTTGACTATTGAAGGTTTAGGAACAACAATAGGTCCTATTATTTCCGGGAAGATATGGGATGATATAAGTTATCATGCTCCCTTTATAGCTAGCGGCTCTGTTTTGTTCTTTTTGTTTATTGTTCATCTTTACATCTCAAAGGAAAATAGGGGAGGCGTTATGGCATGAATAAACAATTAGGTACCATTGTGGTGCTGTTAATGACGGTTTTTATTGGTTTTGGTATTATTATTCCCGTCTTACCTGCTATGGTAGAAAGTAGCGGCGAAGCGAATTTTCACTTAGCGATGCTGCTTTCATTATACTCGGCAGCTTCCTTCTTTATGTCACCGGTCTGGGGAGCGCTATCTGATCGGATCGGTCGGAGACCGATCCTCTTAATCGGCTTAGGTGGGTTTGCAGTTAGCTTTTTCATATTTGGTATGTCGGGAGGACATCTTGGATGGATGTATGCGTCACGTATCATTGGCGGACTCTTCTCGGGAGCTGTTACATCGTGTGCGGTAGCTTATGTTGCAGACATAACAACAGACGAGAATCGTACTAAGGGTATGGGCTTGGTAGGTATGGCGATTGGCTTAGGCTTTATTTTCGGTCCGCCACTCGGTGGTGTGTTAAGTCTGGTTTCGTTGCAAACACCCTTCTTTGCTGCTTCTTTGTTATCATTTGCACTCTTAATTATTGCTTATTTCGTGTTAATAGAATCTTTGCCTAAATCTAAACGGACGCTAGCCACTGATGACAAACCTTCGCGATGGACTGCCTTTAGTGGTGCTATTAAATACCTATATGTGCTTTCATTTTTTGTTTCTTTTTCATTAGCTGGCTTGGAAGCCACATTTCAATTTTTTCAAATTAAACAAATCGGTGCGACACCTTTTCAGGTGAGTATGATGTTTTTTGTAAGTGGGATTGTAGGTGCCTTGATTCAAGGAGGCGTTGTTCGAAAAAGGATAAAAAAAGGTGGAGAGAAGAAGGCGATTTTCATCGGTTTGATTTTATCGGCTTTGGGCTTTATCTTAATCATATTTTCTTCTAATGTGATTACAGCGGCTGTATATATGTCTGTTTTCGGAGCAGGCAATGCATTGATACGCCCTTGTGTAATCTCCTTAATTACACAGAAAACGAATGTAGGACAAGGTGTAGCAACTGGATTAAACTCATCGATGGATAGCTTAGGACGGATTTTAGGGCCTCTGATTGGCATGGCCTTGTATGGTATTAGCATTTCCCTACCTTTCCTTGTAAGTGGCATATTATCTATTGCAGCTATTTATCTCTTGATACGTTATATCAGTGCAGAAGCGAAACGGCGTGCGCATGAAAAAGCAGGTTTAATTGTATAAAAAAAACAAGCTGTATCCTCATAATCAGGATGCAGCTTATCGCATGGTGTTATTTGGTTTTGTGATCGACAGCTTTATCCAGAAATGGAGTCAGATCATCTTTGATTTTGGTGACTAGCTCCTGTTTGCTTATCCCGTGTGCTTTTGCAATTTCTGTTATGGATTTCCCTGCTTTAAGCTGCTCAACGAGCTTTTCCTCTGATATACCAATAATCGCCGCCAGCTTTTTAGGGCTCATCATTTGTTTGGCTTCTTGGTTGAAAGATTTTTTATGATCTTTAGCATGAAGCTCTAACAAATTTTTGCTGCGAATCATGAAGGTGATATGCTCTTGCATTTTTGCTTTTACTTGATCCGCTTTTTCTTGCGAAATTTTACCTGACTTTACGGCTTCGTCGACTTTAAGAATTCGTAATGCTAACAATCTGCTTGTAAAATCAGCCTCGCTTAACCCTTGTTCGGTTGCCAGATCGAGTAAACTTTTGCCTTCTTTCAAGGATTGCTTAATTTTATCGGATTGCAAACCTAGTATTGCAGCCGTTTCATCAATAATTGGGAATGATCTGCATTTATTTTCTTTAGTAGGTGCTGCTTGTGCACTCGAATCTTCGAGTCTATTGGCATATGCAGTGGAGCTTGTACCCTGTACCAATACTGAGCTGCTTAGAATAATCGAAATGGCAAGCAAACCAGCCCATAATTTATTACGATTTAACCGATCCATGCAGTGAACCTCCTCGATGAATTGTGAGTCTTACTTATATTGTATACAAGAAGCTCCAGAATATTCAAGAGACCGCACAAGCCATGGTGTAAAGGGGGAAAAGTGCTTCGACAGTTGCCTTAACCTCACGGGAGAAAGCTTCTCCATCCTTAAGTATAGGGTCATTGGCTAAGAAATGCCGTCCGACAAGCAGCTCAACCTTTTGGATGTCGCGAAAGCGTTCCAACTGATGCTTAAATTGCAATTGAGTTAAATGACCAGCAACAATTGCTGCTTTTTGCATATGATCAAATGATATTATATATTCTTGTGGAATAAGTTTTTTGATTTTGTTAAGCTGTTTTAAGTAGCCTTCTGCAATCGCCTTTTTATGAGGAAGCTCATAAATTAAAGCGAACCATACAAAAACATGATCATCAAAAAGACCTACCTGGAAATGAGGATGTTGCTTATAACCTCGTTTATTGTTGCAAATGGCGAGCCATGTATCTTTAGGGGCGTTGATTTTACGACGAGCGTGACGAGCAATATGTAAAAACATTTCATTGCCTGCCAACAAAGCGGCTTCGTCACGTAACATGCTGCCTAACTCCTTGAATTTAGGCTGAATTCTTTCGCGAATGGCAATCATTCGTTGCTCAAGGCCTTCAATAGTAAATGTAGCAAAGTCGTTTGGTGTAAAGCCAGTAAATGCCATGGATAATCTTCCTTTATGAATTATTTATGATTCGATTATACCATAGACCACTCAAGAATCCTTATAAATGAGTTTTTGGCACGTTGCTATTCGTGTGATTTCATTATAAGATAATAATAAGAAAACCATTACCTATGCACCTGAGTATCTGTCCATACAAGGATCAAATTTGGGAGGGATGGCCATGAGTAAGAGTCATGAAGTGGAATATTGTAATTTGGAACTGCGTTTTGACCGCCGTCTCATCCGCAATTTTATTAAAAGCTTAATTCAGGAAGGGTATTCCTTGTACTGGAATGAGAGTGAGAATCAATTTACAGTTTCCATCCGCACAGGTCGAAAGCTTGTTAAATTAATTTTCCAACGGATTGGAGATCGATTCAAGATCGTTGGGGATTACAGCTTTAGAGATGATAAGCTAGCAGTGCTTATGGAAAAGATGATTGGCGATACTCGCGGTCATGCAGTAGTTAAGCGGTTTAGAGATCGGCAGATTCTCATCGAAAGCATTATGTTCGGAGAGATTATTCGTATGGTCGAAATCAACGGAATGGAGCACAAAATTCTTTATCAACGAGAGCCGGTTATTACGGTGTTGGAAATGAAGCAAGCAATTTTATCCCAGCGAATTGAGCAACGCATACCTGTTTTGCGATTGGAGTTGGATTATGCTCTTGCTGAATTGTATGAAGCTATAAAAGCTAACAAGATCGAAGAGGTAGCAAGTATTAAATTAAAGCTGCAAGAGCTTCAGCAAGAAATGCTTACACTCGAAATTTAAGGATGGTTGTCGATGAAACAAAATAAGTATTGAAGATCTTTGTGCGAATTGCCAAGGATCTTTTTTTATTTTCAAAAAAATTTTTCCCAGATGACTTCCTGTGGTATTATAATTTTTAGATTAGTTACGAAATTTTAGAGGGGTTGTTGGAAAACGATGAAAAAACAACAAATTGGCGTAGTCGGATTAGCTGTTATGGGCAAGAATCTAGCTTTGAATATTGAAAGCAGAGGATTTTCCGTTTCTTTATTTAATCGTTCACCCGAGAAAATACATGAATTGATTGCAGAAGCACCAGGTAAAAATCTGCTCGGCACTTTTAGTGTGGAAGAATTTGTAGAATCTTTGGAAATACCCCGTAAGATCTTAATTATGGTTAAAGCTGGGCAAGCAACGGATGATACAATCAATCAATTGACACCTTTTTTAAATCCAGGGGATATTTTAATTGATGGGGGCAATGCCTTTTTTCCGGATACTCAACGACGTAACAAAGCTCTTCAAGAGCAAGGCTTCCGTTTTATCGGCACAGGCGTTTCCGGTGGGGAAGAAGGAGCATTAAAGGGCCCCGCTATTATGCCAGGTGGTCAAGAGGATGCATATAAACTAGTAGAACCCATTCTGACTGCTATCTCGGCTAAAGTGAATGGTGATCCTTGCTGTACTTACATTGGACCTGACGGGGCAGGTCATTATGTGAAGATGGTTCATAATGGTATCGAGTATGGTGATATGCAGCTGATCTGTGAAGCTTACCAGTTATTGAAAGATGTATTAAACGTGAATACAACAGAATTGCACGAAATATTCTCTGAATGGAATAGGGGTGAATTAGATAGCTACTTAATCGAGATCACAGCTGATATTTTTTCGAAAACAGATGCGGAAACAGGTAAACCGATGGTGGACGTCATTCTAGATTCAGCAGGTCAAAAAGGAACTGGGAAATGGACCAGTCAAAGTGCATTAGACTTAGGAGTTCCACTCTCGATTATTACAGAATCGGTATTTACTCGCTTTATTTCTGCGATGAAGACAGAACGTGTTGCAGCAAGCAAGCTTCTTGGCGGGCCGGTGGTCTCAAGCTATGACGGAGATCCTAAAGATTTCATAGAAGCCGTTCGCAAAGCTCTATATGCCAGCAAAATTTGTTCCTATGCCCAAGGCTTTGCTCAAATGAGGGAAGCTTCGGACGCTTATAACTGGGATTTGAACTATGGTAAAATTTCGATGATTTTCCGTGGAGGTTGCATTATCCGTGCAGCATTCTTACAGAATATTAAAGATGCTTATGATCGTGATCCTGCTTTAAGAAATCTATTGCTGGATCCATACTTCAGTGGTGTAATTGCAAATTATCAGGAGGCGTGGAGAAATGTAATTGCGATCGCCGTTACTCGCGGTATTCCTGTACCTTGCTTCGCTTCAGCTCTAGCCTATTATGACAGCTATCGTACTGAAAGGTTGCCTGCTAATTTGCTGCAAGCACAAAGAGACTACTTTGGTGCTCATACGTTCGAACGTGTCGATAAAGAAGGCAGCTTCCATTTCCATTGGATGGAATGAGAAACAAAATGCCTGCCTAGAGACTTGCAAACAGTATCTAGCCAATAAAGCGATAATAAATAGATTATAAATAGAAGCCCTTATGCTTTCTTAGATAAGGGCTTAAGCTTAAAGAAAGTGGGAATTCAACATGAAACGCAATAACATTGTGCTCGTGGGCTTTATGGGTACAGGCAAGTCGACAGTAGGACGGTTTTTGGCCGAAAAATTAGGTTGGGATTTTATAGATACGGATCATTACATAGAGAAACAAGAAGGAATGAGTATTGCGGAGATTTTTACTAAGCATGGTGAAGCTGTTTTTAGAGGAATTGAAACAAAAGCTATTCTTGAGATTATGCGTAAAACAAATCAGGTGGTATCTACAGGTGGAGGTGCGGTGCTAGCTGAGGAGAATAGAAAGAGTCTTAAGGCAAATGGTTTTGTCGTCGCACTTACCGCATCGGTTGAAACCATCATTCAACGAGTGGGTGGAGATCGCAATCGTCCTTTGCTGCAGGGTAAGGCAAATGAAGTTGTTCCTCAATTATTGCATCGACGCAAGCATGCCTATGATTTCGCGGAAATCACAATCAAAACGGACCGCTTGCGCATTGAATTTATTGCGCAGCGTTTACTCGTGGCTTACCACAAACAGACCAAAACGTAGTACTAACATAGGGGGAGCCCATGATTGCGAAAGATTTAAAAAGCAGGCGGATTATCTTATGTCCTATATGGAATAACTCAATTAAATCGATTGCGACTCTTCTTGCTGGCTTTGCAACCATATTATCTTTATAATAGGCGGGAGTGAGATTGTTATGCAAATACATTCCTAAGCCACTGGGTTTATGTTAAACTTATTGCATACAGTCACATAAAGGAGATTTTATTCCATGAAAGCTATAGTAAAACCTGCCGAACGTCTGCAGGGGGAAATTAACGCTTTATCCTCCAAAAATTATACGACGCGTTACTTATTAATTGGTGCATTAGCTGAAGGCACAAGTTTGATTTATTATCCAGCGCACAGTGACGATAGTGACGCGATGCGCCGCTGTATTCGTGATTTAGGTGCGATTGTCGAAGAAGATGATGAGAAGATAACAATAACAGGCTTTGGAAGACATCCCAATGATATTAAAGAACTAAATGTAGGTAACGCGGGTGCAGTGCTTCGCTTTCTAATGTCTACAGCCGCATTCTGCCCCGAAGTGACCTTTGTAAATACTTATCCACAATCCTTGGGCAAGCGTCCGCATCATGATTTGATTGATGCTTTAGAGCAAATGGGTGTAAAGGTCGAACACAATGAAGGTAAATTGCCCATTACTATACACGGTGGAAAACCGCGTGGTGGGAAGATTACGGTTTCGGGGAATGTCAGCTCACAGTTTTTGAGCTCTTTGTTATTCATGTGCCCTTTGTTGGATGAAGATAGTGAGATTGAAGTGCTTCACGATCTTAAATCCAAGGTCATCGTAGGACAAACCTTGGAGGTATTGGCGCTGGCAGGCATTCAAGTGGAAGCCAGCGAGGATTTAATGTCATATCGAATCAAGGGGAAGCAGAAATATGCAGCGCAGAAATATGTCGTGCAAGGCGATTATCCAGGTTCCGCGGCAATTCTGGCTGCAGCAGCAGTTACGTATTCCGATGTAAAGATTTTCCGTTTATCAGAGCAAAGCAAGCAAGGAGAAAGAGCTGTAATCGATGTTCTTCAGGCCATGGGCGTAAACCTAACGCATAAGAACGGCATTGTGCACGTACTGGGCAATCAGCAATTAAAAGCTGGAGATTTTGATGGAGATCACTTTACGGATGCTGTCCTTGCAATGGTGGCCGCAGCGGTTTTTGCTGAAGGCACCTCCCGATTTTACAACGTAGAAAATTTACGTTATAAAGAATGTGATCGCATTACGGATTTTGTGCGGGAATTGCGCAAAGCAGGGGCAGATGTTGAAGAGACCCAAAGTGAAATAATTGTACATGGTATGCCTGAAGGAGTTGCAGGTGGCGTTGAAATCGATGCCCATTATGATCATCGAGTGATTATGGCATTGACGGTTATCGGCCTTCGTTCCAAAAAAGGCTTAATTATACGTGATGCACACCATGTCGCTAAATCTTATCCACAGTACTTCAGGCACTTGAATGCATTGGGTGCACAAATTGAGTTAATCGAAGATTAAACTTCTGGAAAAATATACTTAAAGTGTGGTGTGACATGATTGCATTTGGGCAATTGATGAAATATAGCTTGAGTGTCATGCTTATCATAGGTTTAGTCTTTTCAAGTGGTGTTTTCAGTATACTGCTTTATGGGAAATTAACAGATGAATCAGAAGCACCAACGTATTACATCAATGGTGTTGAGGTGAATCCAAACCAAGCAATTTCTCTGGTTCCAAGTTCCAAATTATCCGATGCCCCGAAGATTCGGAAAGCTTCAGCAATGCTAACTGCACCGATCATTTCACAATATCCTGAGCTTCGCTCGGGATGCGAGATCACAACTTTAGCAATGTTGCTTCAATATTATGGCATTAAGAAGAGCAAGCTTGATCTATTGCCGGAGATGAAGTATGACAAAACCCCTGTAACTATAGACGGGAACAAAAAGATAACTTATTGGGGGAACCCCAATATCGGATTTGTTGGAGATGTTACGGGTCGTGCTAAAGGCTTTGGGATTTATCACACTGCATTAATAAAGCTTCTTCAGAAATATATTCCCACAGCAGAAGATTTTACAGGTAAATCCTTCGAAGATCTGGAAGATAAAGTTGCTGAAGGTATCCCTGTAGAGGTTTGGACAACGATCAGGTATCAAGAATCTGTTGAATGGACCGTTTGGGAGACTTTGATTGGCCCCATTCGGACAACCTTCTCGGAGCATGCAGTTCTATTGGTTGGTTATGATAAAGATAATGTTTATGTCAATGATCCGTATACAGGTTTAAGTCAAGTGAAAGTTAATAAAGCACAGTTCATTCGTACCTGGGAAATGATGGGAAAGCAAGCTATTACGTACACTAAAGGAGCAACTAATCATGGGCTTTGAGAATCCGACTCGCGAAGAAATCAAACAACTATTAGAGAATACCAAGATCATTGCTGTTGTCGGCTTATCGGACAATCCTGATCGGACTTCATATCTGGTATCAGAGGCTATCCAAAATAAAGGTTATCGCATCATCCCTGTGAACCCAAATGCCGAGCAAATTCTAGGTGAGAAGTGTTATGCTTCATTAGCAGAAATTCCGCACAAAATTGATATTGTCAATGTGTTTAGACGCAGCGAATACACGGTACCGATCGCAAAGGAAGCCATTCAAGTAAAAGCTAAAGTCCTTTGGCTGCAACTTGGTGTTTACAATGAAGAAGCTGCTTTATTGGCTAGCGAACAAGGGATCACAGTAATTATGGATCGTTGTATTAAGGTAGAAGACTCGATACTCTTACCAAAAAGAACCCAATAACATTCACTAATAATATCATGTCATACTGATAAAGCTAAGAGAGGCTTCATGTAAACCATGGGGACTAACTTGGCTTTTTTTAGGAGGATGTTACGTGAATAATCAATACTCAGGGCAAGGTCAATCCCAATATGGGCAATCCCAATATGGGCAATCCCAATATGGGCAAAATCAAAAAATGTTTCAACCAACCGGATTTATACGATCCACATACAACCCGGGACAGAACGCAAACTTTGGAGCAAACCAACAATATGAAAGTACTCAATCCTACCGCACTCCACAATATTACGCCAATCAACAAAATCAAATGGGACAACAAAATCAAATGGGGCAACAAAATCAAATGAGACAACAAAATCAAATGGGGCAACAAAATCAAATGAGACAACAAAATCAAATGGGGCAACAAAATCAAATGAGACAACAAAATCAAATGGGGCAACAAAATCAAATGAGACAACAAAATCAAATGGGACAACAAAACAGTCAGCAACAAAATCAGCAACAATATCGACCAAATCAACACTATCAACAAAGTCACAATCAACAACAAGGGCAATATGCTTTGCATACAAGCCAATTGGGCACCCAACAAATCCATAACAATGGATCACAGTTTGGCAATCAATCACCCTCGCAATGGAATATGGGGAAAACGAATGCCAACAATGCTTCGATGGGCACGCAATCGTATCGCAGCAACTCCTACGGAAATCAAGGATATTAATGTGATGGAGATGCAAACTACATCTACAGCCGACCGCGAGTTGATTACGGATAAAGAATTGCACTATATCAAGGATTTTTTATCTTGGGAGCTTTTAGCTATGAAAAAATGTAATGATACAGCAAATCAATGCACAGATACAACTATTCAAAACTTAATTCGTCAAACAGGTGAAAAACACAAGCAGCATTATCAATCCATATTAACGCAACTCCACTAAAATAAATGGGGGATACCAATGGCTGTCGAGCTCGCTATGCCTAAATCAATGGATGAACAAAAGGTTAAAGGTCCAGAATGGAATGACAGAGATCGGATGAATGACATTCTCACAACGCAAAAGCATATGACCAATGGCTATTGCGTGGGCTTGAATGAGATGCAGAATCCAAAGTTACGAAAAGTCGTTCAAGAAATACTGCAGAATACGCAGAATAGTGAATTTCAACTCTTTGATCTGATGTTTCAAAAAGGTTGGTACAAAATGAAGGTTGCAGATAAGCAAGAGGTGGAAGCAGTAAAAACGCAATTCACCAACTACAGGACGCAATTCCCACAATTCTAAATAATTTTCAAAACCCTGAATGTATTTCAGGGTTTTTCTTTGACAAAAACAAGGAGAAGCTTTACCATCTAAATTAATGCATACAAGGGATGGGAGGAGAATCGGTTCATGAATTGGATGGGAAATTTACAGCAACTTGGACGTTCTCTGATGCTTCCAACGATTGCGTTACCTGTTGCCGCCATTTTTCTAAGTCTCAGTGCACTCCCTTGGGATGCTCTAGGTATAGAATCGGTTGGTCATGTTCTAAGCTTTGCTGGTACGACAATTTTCAACTACCTGCCCTTTATATTTGCGGTTGGCGTAGCAATGGGCTTAACTGAGAATGCTGGAACTGCTGGAATGTCGGCTTTGCTTGGATATTTTCTGTTTAATGAAATGACTTTACGCTACATAGGTTCCGAATTTCAATTAGGTGTTTCTGGGGGCATAGCAATTGGGATTTTAGCTGCACTTTCCTATTATGCATTTCGTAATATTAAGCTCCCTGAATATATTCATTTTTTTGGAGGTACACGTTCTGTCCCATTATTCATGGGGATTATTACAATCTTAGTCTCTGTATTGATGATCTCAATTGGACCTTTTCTGCAAAGTTCTTTAATTAATATGGGAAATTGGTTGTTAGAGCTAGGAGGTTTTGGTACTTTTTTATATGGTGTTGGCTATCGTTTATTAGTGCCAACAGGGTTGCATCATATTCTCAATAATGTCTATTGGTTTCAAGTTGGCTCTTTCGTTGAACCGAATGGGCATCTTGTTTTCGGGGATTTGCCTCGATATTTTGCAGGTGATCCCACAGCAGGCATCTATATGGCTGGGCTTTATCCAATTATGATGTTTGCTTTACCTGCTATTGCATTAGCCATCATTCATGAAGCTCGTGAGGATTTAAAGCCCAAAATTCGCATTACGTTCTTAACTGCAGCCCTTGCCTCGTTCTTAACTGGAGTTACGGAACCGATTGAATTTGCGTTTTTGTTTGTAGCCCCCTATTTATTTTTCATCCATGCGATTTTATCTGGTTTAGCGATGTGGATTGCCTATTATTTTGATATTCATCATGGATTTTCTTTTTCGGCGGGTGCGATTGATTTTGTGATCAATGAACATTTGGCACATCGTGGTTTATGGTTAATTCCGATTGGTATCGTTTATGGCTTGGTTTATTACTTTTTATTCCGTTGGGCAATTGAACGATTCCAAATTCCGACTCCAGGTAGAGAAGAAGGCTCGTCCTTAGAAGAGTGGGCAGGAGATATTCCATATCGTTCACCTTTAATTCTGCAAGCATTGGGCGGAAAGAATAATATCAAAACGTTGGAAGCTTGTATTACACGTTTACGCTTAACAGTAGAAAATGACCGATTGATCGATATTCCCGCTTTAAAGCATTTAGGAGCAGCAGGGGTAATTCGTTTAGGCGGAGGTAATATCCAAGTGGTTTTTGGTACATACTCCGAGCTAATACGCGAAGAAATCATGAAGGTCACTCGCAAAGACATCGTCCCTGTGATGTTTAATTCACCCGTTCAAGGAAAGATGATTCCATTAGATGAAGTACCCGATCCCATTTTTGCCCAAGGCATTGTAGGGAATGGAGTAGCTTTTATCCCGGATCGCGGTGAACTGGTAGCCCCAATAGCGGGTAAAATCATGCTTGTCTATCCTTCTATGCATGCACTGGGGATTTCTACGCCAGAAGGTCTTGAAGTCTTACTTCACATCGGTATTGATACGGCAAACCTCCAAGGGAAATGGTTTACAGCGCATGTGAAAGAAGGCGACCAAGTCGTAGCAGGTCAATTGTTGATAAAATTTAATCTGCAAAAAGTGAAGCAATTCGGGAAATCATTAGCGACACTGATGATTATCACCAATCCTGATCGTGTCAAATCATGGAGCTTTGCACCCTTTAAAGCCGTGAAAAAAGCCCAGAATTCAGTGATGTCCGTTGTGATGAAAGAGGATTTGCGTACAAAAGGAGGACAAACGAATGGCTAAAGGCACAGGAGCATCCTCAGGTATCGCGATAGCAAGAGCGTTTGTATTACCATCACTGGAATGGGATTTAACAGATAAAATGGTTGATGTAGCGGACCTCGCTATTGAGTTCGAAAAGCTCTATGATGGTATTCGTTCCTCAAAGGTAGAGCTGCGGCTTATTAAACAGGATATTTCGGATTTGATTGGGGTAGAGGAATCCAATATATTCGATGCTCATCTAGCTATCCTCGAAGATCCGATTTTTATGAACGAAGTGCAGGGCATTATGCAAAGACAATTTAAAGCAGCCGAGGTAGCTGTTAAAGAAACGATTGATAAGTTTGTCGGGATGTTTGAGCTCCTTGATGATTCCTACATGAAAGAAAGATCGGCAGACATTCGTGATGTCGGTAACCGCTTATTAAAGCATCTCCTAGGTGATTTAGAAGAGCTTAAACCGCCATCGGAGATGCCCTATATTCTGGTAACTAAAGAGCTTTCTCCCTCGCAGCTGGCTCATGTAGATAGTCAACAAATAGTAGGCATTGTTACTTTGCAAGGCGGTACAACCTCACATGCAGCCATTATGGCACGCGCCTTAGAAATCCCTTTTGTACTGGGGATGGAGGGGAAGTTAGTGAATCCGATCCTAAATGGTGACTTGTTAATCATCGATGGTGAAGAAGGGATGGTATATGTTAATCCTGCTCAAGAATTAGTTGAGCTTTACCTCCAACGTAAAAAAGATATCCTAGCTCATCGGGTGTGGCTGCAGGAGTTATCGAATGTTCAGCCGATCACATTAGATGGCCAAACTATAGAGTTGAAGGCTAACATTAGCTCACTTAAAGAATTGGATTTGGCATTGAAGAATGGTGCTTCCGGAGTCGGCTTGTTCCGTACTGAATTTATCTATATGGATCGTACGATGCTGCCAACAGAGGAAGAGCAGTTTGAAGTTTATCGCCAAGCGGCAGAATGGCTGCAGGATAAATCACTAATTATTCGGACTTTTGATATTGGCGGGGATAAAAGTGTGGGATATATTCAATTTCCAGAGGAAGATAATCCATCACTCGGCTATAGGGCAATACGAATCTCATTAGATCAGTACGAAATGTTCAAAACACAGCTAAAGGCGATCCTGCGAGCAAGCCATTACGGGTCAGTAAAAATTATGTACCCGATGATTTCGTCTATCGATGAGGTTCGTAAGGCCAACCAAGTGCTGGAGCAGGCAAAAAAGGAATTAAGAGAAAGTCAGCAGCCCTTTCATGAGGGGATAGAGGTTGGAATCATGATTGAGGTTCCGGCAGCGGTGATTATAGCGGATCAGCTCGCTGCAGAGGTGCAATTCTTTAGCATTGGTACGAATGATTTAATTCAATACGTGCTGGCTGTAGATCGCATGAATGAAGCTGTCGCGCATTTATATGATCCATATCACCCTGCAATAATTCGCTTGCTTAAAATGACGGTAGACGCAGCCAAAAGGCAAGGCATTCCAGTTAGTGTTTGCGGCGAGCTTGCTGGGGATGTATTGGCGATTCCGCTTTGGCTAGACCTTGAGATAGAAGAGCTCAGTATGTCCGTTCAGTCCTTATTGCCCTTCAAAAATCGCTTGCTTCACACAGAAAAAGCAGCTAGCCATCGTATTATCGAACAAGCCTTGCACTGCAAAACAAGTAGTGAAATACGCGATTTATTAGAGAAAAGCAGGTATAAGCAATAGCAAGCGCGATTGGGTTTGATAAAATAACCTAGACTCCTTTGGTGCAAATTGGATATAAGAACAGAGCAGGAATTTAACCTTTCCGGTAGAATTCTTCTTGTATCAATCTATATTGCTGACGGGTAAACACTATCGATTTTGCAGTATGGGTATCTTTGTGCAAATGGGGTGGGTGTAGATTGTCTAAGTTGTCTAAGTCAGCTAAGTTGTGTAAGTGCGGACACAAAATGAATATACGGATGAGAACGGTTATTTATAAAAACAGAATTGAGATTGAGAATGTACCTATCTATACATGCGTGTCTTGCAGTAAGAGCGAGGTGTTTCAACCTGTTAAATCTGAATTAACCAATTTGATCAGTCAATTTGGGAAGCATCCAGAAAAAAAACAATTTTATTTTAACGAAACCAGTGAATTGGCTTTTCTATTCATGACAGTATCTCAAAGAGAATTTAAACATATCCCTGTGGATAAAATATTAGAAAGACGGATCAACGAACTTTTGGATTTATTGCTGTTAGCCCGTTCTCTACAAGATGTGCTATGGGTTGAAGATATTCTAAAACGTCTATCACAACTTACATTACAAAGTTTAAATACATATGATTTCACATAAATTAAAACGACTGATTGGTTTGTTTGCCAGTTTTCGTTGCACAATGCTAATTTTTGTCGTATCATATGCTTAACTTGATTTTGAACGAAAATTTTATTGTGTAAATGGAGAGAATGACATTGACTGTGACAATTTATGATGTAGCTCGCGAAGCAGGAGTGTCCATGGCGACTGTTTCCAGGGTTGTGAATAACAATCCGAATGTTAAACCACAAACACGTAAGAGAGTGTTTGAATCAATTGAAAGACTTGGCTATCGACCAAATGCAGTTGCTCGAGGGCTAGCAAGTAAAAAAACGACAACAGTTGGTGTGGTTATACCAGACATTTCCAATGCGATTTTTGCAGAAGTAGCTCGTGGTATTGAGGATATCGCCAATATGTATCGATATAACATTATTTTGTGTAATGCAGATAAAAGGAAAGACAAGGAAATCAGTGTCATCAATACATTGCTTGAGAAACAGGTTGATGGTCTGTTGTTTATGGGGGGGACGGTAACTAAGGAGCATTTAGAAGCTTTTAAAACCTCGTCTGTACCCATTGTGCTTTGTGCAACTACAGATAATAATAACTCTATACCTGCAGTGGATATTGACCATGAGAAGGCTGCATTTGACGCTGTTAGCTTGCTGATTCAATATGGCCATCGCAATATAGGGATGATAAGTGGTACATTGCAGGATCCAGCGAATGGATATGCCAGATTTCAAGGCTACAAAAAAGCGCTTGAGGCTGCCGGTATACCTCTTATCGATGAACATATTCGTATAGGTAATTATCGGTATGAGTCGGGTATAGAAGCGATGAAATATTTTATCGAGTTGGCGGACAAGCCTACAGCTATTTTTGCAGCTACAGACGAGATGGCCATTGGAGCCATCCATACGATCCAAGATGCTAATTTAAAAGTGCCTGAGGATATTTCTGTAATAAGCGTGGACAACAGTCGTATGGCTTCCATGGTTCGACCGTTATTAACCACAGTTGCTCAACCGATGTATGATATCGGCGCTGTATCCATGAGACTTCTAACCAAGCTGATGAATAAGGAACAAGTAGAAGTAACCAAGATTGTTCTCCCCCACGAAGTAATTGTACGTAAATCAGTGGCTCGCTTTAAGTGAGCCGCGTTTTTTTTGTCAATACAAAGGAGCATAGGTATGAGCTATCGGAAAATTGGAATTATCGGAGCGATGACGGAAGAAGTAGAGCATCTCCAAGAAAAAATGACAGTGACCCAAACCTTCCGACATGCGGGCATTCCATTTACAGAAGGAAACTTCGGTAGTAAATCCATTGTAGTTTGCAAATCGGGTGTAGGCAAAGTGAATGCTGCGATGTGCACACAAGCTTTAATAGATTTTTTCAAGGTGGATGCGGTTGTTTTTACAGGTGTTGCCGGCGCGCTAGATCCTGACTTGAATATTGGGGATATTGTGATTTCGACGGATTGCATGCAGCATGATATGGATGTAACCGCTCTTGGGTTTGCGCGTGGAATCATCCCTTATCAGGAGACATCTGTTTTTGTGGCAGACTCTATATTAAGTGAACTTGCGTATCAGGCAAGTATGAAGCTATATCCTAAACAAACGAAAAAAGGCAGAATTCTATCGGGTGATCAATTTATTGCTGATCGGGATAAAGTTCATGCTTTGTTTGATGAATTATTTGGGGCATGCACGGAGATGGAAGGCGCAGCGGCAGCGCAGGTGTGTGTGACAAACGAAATTGCCTTTGTCATCATTCGTTCGATGTCTGACAAAGCAAATGGTGTTGCACCGGAACATTTTGCGGAATTTATGAAACAGGCTGCGTTGCATTCCTATCAAATAGTTGAAGAAATGCTCACGCAGCTGCCATAAAACCTATTATTTCTTCAGATATAACAAAGAAATCTCTTTGGTTCTTCTGTTTTTTTCAGTGATTTCAGCTCGTCTAGGTATAGCCTCCCATTGTTCAGTGGAATCAAGCCAGGTTGAGGGTAGAATGGCTGGACTTTGCTCTTGCCAATAGGCTGCCCACTCTGCGGGGAGCCGAAGCTGATTATCGTTTTTTAAAGCATGGACGATGGGGTGCTCGCTCATAACAAGCCATAGCAAGCTCCAAGCTCTTGGCACAACTCGCCAAATGTCGTAACCACCACCGCCAAGAGCAACCCAACGTCCTTCACACCATGTATGTGCCGCCTCATGGATGATCTCAGGCATTCGTAAGAACGATTGCATACTGCACTGGATATGCGCCAGAGGGTCGTATGCATGAGCATCGCAGCCATGCTGTGAGATGATAATATCCGGACGAAAGCTCGCTACAGCCTGATGTAAGACCTGCGTAAAGCATTCTAACCACGATTCATCCTCGGTATAAGGCTCCACAGGTATATTCAAACAATAACCAAATCCACTATCTTCGCCACGTTCATTAACGGCTCCAGTACCCGGAAAGAGATATTTACCTGTTTCGTGAATGGACAGCGTAAAAACGTCGGGATCTGAATAAAACATCCACTGAACACCATCACCATGATGGACATCGGTATCAATATAGAGGACTCGGGCATTATACTTTTCTCGAATAGCCGCAATCGCAACTGCAGCGTCGTTGTAAACACAAAAGCCAGAGCCTTTACCCGACATTGCATGATGTAATCCTCCGCCAAGATGTAGAGCATGCTTCGTTTTACCACTCATGACAGCTTCAACAGCTGCGAGAGTACCCCCAACAATTTGTGAGCTGACTTCATGCATACCTTCAAAATGAGGGGTATCCCCTTCTTGAGATAGACCAAATGATTCAGCTTTATCTAACCAGATCTCATCTATATGAGGTTCGCTTAAAGCACGCACCGCTTGGATATAAGGTAGGGTATGTACAAGGGCAAGCACTTCATCTTTCGCATGCACGGGGATCCTAATTAAATTCTGGGGTAAGGCTGCAACACGCTTGAGAAGATCCACAGTTAGTTTTAGACGATGCTGGTTAAAGGGATGTCCCTCGTAAAAATAATATTTGATTTCATGGGGAGTATAAAAGAATAAAGCATTTTCATTGGTATTCACATTTGCTCACCTCCAACAGATTAGTACATGATTCTTCTTTGGAAACGAAGTCGATCAAATCGTTCAATAGATGATAAAGGCACCTCATGTCCAATAATAGCCATAAGGCAATTGGCTGGATGAGAGCAGATTTCTGGATCATCGGTTGCAAACAGTGTCATACCAACACTTTCCATTAAGTTTTGCATGATTTTGCGATATTGCCAGACATTTAAACCACTGCTTTGTAAATCCCAATGCCAATAATATTCGGTTGTAAACACAATCATATTGGCGAATTGTTGATCGGCAAAAGCAAGTTCAATCAATTGTTTGCCGATACCCATGGAACGATAAACATTTGCTACTTCTACCGCACCGAGCTCGATTAAATCAAGCAAATTGCCTTCTGACCAGCGTTCCATTTCATCTGGATAATGAAAGGTTACGTAACCAACAATGGTATCGGCATCCCGAGCAACGATAATTCTTCCTTCAGGCAGGTCAGCAATCTCAAGGAGTGCAATATGCTGGTCTTTTGGTCGACGAAATGCATCAAGCTCAGGGTGCATCACATAAGTGCGAAGAAGTTCAGACGAAAGAGGGCCTTCCATAATTATAGACTGATTCAGATGACGAATAGTGTGCGAGTGGTAGATCTTTCTATGTTCCACAGTAACAGCAGCTCCCTTTGATCAGTATAATACTACTTTACAACAAATTGAATAGACAATGAATAGGAGAAAATATTTTTCGTTATTATTCAGGGAAATAAGTAATTTATTTTCGCGCGTTGAAAAAAAGGGTATCCGTTAAGAAAGTGCTATGCTATAATTGAAGTTGTTGTTTGGGTTCTTATGACTTTGAAATGTTTACATAATCGTCATTTTTTTGGACGTTTCGATGTAAGCGTTTCATCTATTATTTGCATTAAATGGAGGTTAATTCATGGAAAACATGCATGATGAGAAAATCATCGTTAGCGCAACAAAGTCCAATCTTGGCAATTATGAAACCGCAAAGGAAAATTTCCGATGGCAAGATGTGGAGCAACAATTTACATGGTCGCAAACAGGAAAGGTTAATATGGCCTATGAAGCCATTGATCGTCATGCAGAATCATCGCGTAGCAACAAAATAGCCTTGTATTACAGTGATGCTGCACGTGATGAAAAATACACATTCTCCGATATGAAAAGAGAGTCTAATCGATTTGGCAATGTGCTGCGTTCACAGGGTATCGGTAAAGGGGATCGCGTATTTATTTTCATGCCGCGGACACCAGAGCTATATTTTTCATTATTGGGTGCTTTAAAAATAGGTGCTATTGTAGGTCCGATGTTTGAAGCGTTTATGGAAACGGCTGTAAAAGATCGACTCGAAGATAGTGGTGCGATTGCAATTGTCACTACACCGGCATTATTGCATCGTATTGTCCAAGCGGATTTGCCGCTTCTCAAACATATCTTTCTAGTAGGCGATGAGATTGAATCTAAGCCGGGCTATATCGATTATCATAAAGCGATGAAGGATGCTTCATCTGACCTTGAGATTGAATGGCTTGGACGTGAAGACGGACTAATCATTCATTATACATCGGGATCGACCGGGAAGCCTAAAGGGGTATTCCATGTTCAAAATGCGATGGTTCAACACTACTATACTGGGCAGATTGTCCTTGATCTTCAAGAAGACGATGTTTATTGGTGTACGGCTGATCCTGGTTGGGTAACAGGAACCTCTTACGGAATATTTGCCCCTTGGTTGAATGGTGCAACGAATGTGATTCGCGGCGGACGATTTAGTCCTAAGGATTGGTATCAAACCATCGAACGTTATAAGGTTACGGTTTGGTATAGCGCTCCAACTGCGTTCCGCATGTTAATGGGTGCTGGTGATGATACTGTACACGAGCATGATTTATCTTCACTTCGGCATGTGCTAAGTGTCGGTGAGCCATTAAATCCAGAAGTCGTGCGCTGGGGGTTGAAGGTTTATAATCAGCGTATACATGATACTTGGTGGATGACTGAAACAGGTGCACAGCTGATTTGCAATTATCCTTCTATGACGATTAAACCTGGTTCCATGGGTAAACCAATTCCTGGTGTTGAAGCAGCCGTGATCGATGATTCTGGCAATGTGTTGCCTCCATATCGAATGGGTAATCTCGCAATTAAAACGCCATGGCCTTCGTTAATGCGCAAAATATGGAACAACCCTAATAAATTTGAAGAATATTTTAGACTTGAAGGCTGGTACGTTTCTGGAGACTCTGCATATCTCGATGAGGACGGTTACTTTTGGTTTCAAGGTCGGGTCGATGATGTCATTAACACATCAGGAGAACGAGTGGGACCTTTCGAAGTCGAAAGCAAGCTAATTGAGCATCCAGCGGTTGCAGAAGCGGGTGTAATCGGCAAACCCGATCCATTACGTGGCGAGGTAATTAAAGCCTTTATATCGCTTAGAGAAGGTTTTGTGCCTTCAGAGGAGCTTAAAGCAGATATCGCTAAATTTGTTAAGGAAGGCTTATCCGCACATGCTGCCCCGCGCGAGATTGAGTTTAAAGACAAGCTGCCCAAAACACGTAGTGGAAAGATTATGCGCCGTGTCCTTAAAGCATGGGAATTAAATCTTCCTACAGGCGATTTATCAACAATCGAAGATTAATGATAGCAAATAGGGCATGAAAATAGAATAAAACCCGTATCCCGGATGATTATCCGGAATACGGGTTTTTCACATTATGGAGTTGTATAGGCTATCGGAATAGAGGAAGGAGAATCACCCGTATTATTAATCGCAATAATACTGTAATACCCATTATAGATCCCTACGAAATGCTTGAACTGTGGTTGATTCGCTGTTCCGATTTTTTGATAATTCCCATTCTCCGTTTCACAATAATACACATCGTATTGTTTAATTTGCTCAATGGCTGGATTAGGTTCCCAATCAATTTGCAGGTTTAGTCCATTCATTTGAAACTTGACTCCAGTAGGAATGGTTGGAGCAGGAGCGATAATGGTTCCAGAACCAATAAGGGGTTCAAGAGCTCCATTGGTTAATACGGTTGTACTTGGAATAGATTCCTTGCCTACAATATTTACCGAGGTGATATAATACCCGACTGTATCACCAGCTACTATTGGAACATTAAATACAGGAACCTGATCTATAGTCACTACTTTGTCTTGCTTTTGAAAGGGCTCATTATTCATGGAACGATACAAGCGATAACCAACAATATTTGGATTAAGGCTTGGGGAGAAGGTTATATTATTTTCTTTGCCATTGCTTTTCAGAATGAGATTTGTTGGTGCATCTGGAACAAGGGTGTCATCCACGCGCAGATCTATTTCTTCGGGTGCGTTATCTCCTATATCCAGCGGGATAAAGCTATCCATAGGTCTTCGTTTACTCGCAGGTGTCTTATCCATAATATCTTTGATTTGTTTGAGTGTTGCTGTTAGGTTTTCCTTGCGTTTAATAACCACTTTTTCCTGTAAGAACTCCTCTGGGGTCAATGGATTAGGCAGATAGTTAAGCTTGTTATATACCAAGAACTTCATCTTTACCAATACATCATCTTCTTGGGTAGGGATTTGTTTCTTATTAATAAGATCGCTAACAATATGATTAGAGGCAATCGTCAATTCACTAGGTAATTTACCTGACAAATTGGAAACGGCCATTGTAATGATATTATCTGGTTTATCAAACGTTTTAGTTGGAAATAGTTCTGGCTTTTTACTAATAGCGGTGTCCATAATTAACGCCCATATGTCCTTTGCCCGGTTAGTTCCGCTCGGCTTCGTTAGTTTATGAACCGGTTGATCGTAACCTGCCCAAACGCCAACTGTAATGTCAGGCGAATAACCTACAAACCATGCATCAGCGTCATCCTGAGTAGATCCAGTTTTACCGACTACGGGGATTTTTCCGTAATTTTTAAACTTTTTCATTAAATCTGTCGCTGTGCCTGCTGTAATGACAGTTCGCATCATATCTGTCATTAAATAAGCCGTTTCGGCAGAGAAAACAGTGCTTGGTTTCTTTTGGTGCTCGTAAACGGTATTGCCATTGCCATCGACAATCTTTTGGATTAAATAGGCGTTGTTATGAACACCTTTATTGGCAAAGGTGGAGTAGGCTGCTGTCATTTCTTTGACAGTTACACCTTTAGACAAGCCGCCAATAACACCTGTTTGGGCATAGAGATAATCATCTGGTGTTATGGAGGTTACCCCCATTTTTCTAACGTAGTCCCAGGCAGTGCTCATCCCGACCTCATTTAAGAATATTCTCAAGGCAGGGATGTTATAGGACATATTCAATGCTCTTCTTGCTGTAATCAAGCCTTGAAATTTGGAATTCCAGTTCATAGGAACATGATAGCCGGAAGCGGAACTTAGATCCCTTAATACTAACGGAACATCGTCGACAGCAGCGGCAGGGTAGATTACACCTTTCTCAATGGCAGGTCCATAAGCAGCAAGTGGCTTCATAGTTGAACCAGGCTGGCGATATGCTTGAGTGGCATGATTTAATTGCTCCTCGTAAAAATCTCTACCTTCCAACATACCGAGAATGGCTCCATTCTTATTATCGATCATAATGGCGCCAATTTGTTCTGTGCCTTTAACTTTATCATTCGGAGTGAAATTATTTGAATCTTTGGCTATAACCTGCATGGAATCATACAATGCTTTATCGATCGTTGTATAAATTTTGTAACCACCGCGTTGCATTTGTAAATGAACGTCTTTAAGAGCTTCGTTATAAGCGGCCTTTTGGTTTGCGGTTTCAAGTTTTAAATCAGGATATTGAATTTTAATCATTACGTCTGCAGCGTTATTCTCGACTTCGATCATTAAGTAAGGGTAGGTGGTATAAGCCTTGGCCTTCGTTTTGGCAAGAGATTGCTTTAGATTATAAGCCAAGGCAGTTTCATATTCGGCTTCCGTAATTTTATTCTCAATTAACATTCTTTTTAAAACCAGTTCTTGACGATTAATGGCCTTTTCAAACGACTCACTATCGAATTCGCCTTTGCCAGTGAAAGCAGAATAATTGCTAGGGGATTGAGGTAAGCCTGCTAAATAAGCGCTCTGTGCGATGTTTAAGTCATTTAAATTATCTTTATCGAATATTCCTTTTGCTGCAGCCTTAATCCCGAATAAATTATAGCCGGAGGAACCATTCCCGTAAGGAATTTTATTTAAATAAGCCAATAGAATTTCATCTTTGGACATGATCCGTGTCAAGCGTAATGAAAGTAAGATTTCTTTGAATTTTCGGCTGATATCGCGATCTAAGCTTAAAAAGGTTCTTCGCACCAGCTGTTGTGTAATTGTACTGCCACCTGTTTGAACCTCTTCGTGACGCAGCCTTTGCCCTACTGCGCGTATTAAACCATTGAGATCCACACCCGTATTTTCGTAGAAATTTTTATCTTCGATGGAAAGTGTGGCGTCTTTAATAAGTAATGGAATTTCATCTAATGTAGCAAGTCTCCGATCTTCTTCTGCTCGCAATTGACCAACAACAGTCTCATCCTTGAAGTAAACAAAACCGGTCGTGGCGTTCTCCGACATTTGTTCGAGTATCATGTCTTTGCTGCGAACGGGATCATCCTTAACTAAGGCAGATGCGTAACCAAATGCTGCACCGGCTGCGAGAAATCCAGCAATAATGACCAGAATAATCATCCATTTAATGGTTAGGAAGAGAATTAAAAAGGTTCTCTTTACTGCAGTACTGAATATAACCTTTTTTATATTGTACAACATTCGTTTCAATATTCGCATCCTCCTTGAATTCGCCAATTCATTATATCATAAAATCGAGAAATATGGCTAAATGCTCAATGAAAAAACGCCCTGTAGGGCGCTTAGTTTAGGGAGATCCAAGCAAAAAATTTTCCTTGCTAACCGAATTTAACCAAGTAATAGTTCTTCTTTCCGCGTCGGATCACCAGATATTTATCACTGATTCGATCTTGAAGCGAATATAATTTATCAACTTCGGTTACTCTGGCACCATTTATATAAATGGCACCATTTTCAATATCCTGTCTTGCTTGCCTTTTGGATGGGCTGGCTTGAGCTGCTAGCAATAAATCTACTAATCCAATCGATTCGGTATTTAATAATTCAACAGAGGGTACATCTTGGAAGGCTTGTTCAATTTCATCTCCGGACAGCTGATCGATATGCCCACTAAACAAGATCTGTGAAATGTGTTCTGAGCTTGTGACAGCTTGATCTCCGTGTACGGTAGCTGTAACTTCACGGGCTAAGGCTCGTTGAGCGGATCTTGACTCGGGACTGATTATTAATTCTGCTTCTAGTTCTTGGATTTTGTCCAGAGATAAGAAAGTGAAATATTTCAAAAAGCGAATCACATCTTGATCATCTACATTTAACCAGAATTGAAAAAATTGGTAAGGGCTAGTTTTTGAAGCATCCAACCAAATGGTACCTGTTTCAGTCTTGCCAAATTTGGTTCCATCGCTTTTGGTAACAAGAGGAAAGGTGAGGCCGAATGCTGAGTTGCCTGTTGTTCGTCCGATTAATTCCATACCGGCTGTAATATTACCCCATTGATCGCTTCCGCCGATTTGTAGAGAGCAATTATTCTCTTGATTTAGTTTAAGGAAATCGTAAGCCTGTAGAATCATATAGCTGAATTCAGTAAAAGAAATTCCTTTGCCTAATCTGGAATCAACCGAATCCTTAGCTAACATATAGTTTAATGGGAAGTGTTTGCCAATATCTCGCAAAAATTCAATCACATTCAAATGCTTGAACCAATCATAATTATTAGCCATTTGGGCAGGGTTATGACTGTCGTCAAAATCCAAAAAGCGAGATAATTGCAGTCTCAGCTTCTCTGTCCATTGATCGACGACTTCCGAAGTATTCAAGGTTCGTTCGGTTGCTTTGCCACTCGGGTCACCGATGAGTCCAGTACCGCCGCCAACAAGTGCGACAGGAATATGGCCTGCTTGCTGAAAGCGTACTAGGCATAGAATTGGGACAAGACTGCCAATGTGCAGGCTGTCTGCTGTAGGATCAAAACCAGCGTAAAGTGTGAGTGGGCCTTCTTTCAGCTTTTTGTTTAAACCTTCACGATCTGTCACTTGATGCAATAATCCACGTTCCATCAGATCTTGTAGAATATCCATTTTGTTCGCTCCTTAGATTGAGTTGCTATAAATAGATACAAAAAAACTCGTTCCAGCAAAGGAACGAGTTCATCGCTAAAAATTATCTGCTGTAGAACTCGACAATTTGTTTTTCATCAATTTCTTGCGGTAATTCAGCACGATCAGGAAGACGAAGGTATCTACCTTCCATAGCGGCTTCATTAAATTCAACATAGGTTGGAATGTGATGACGGTTCGCCAAAGCTTCTTTGATTGCGGATAAGTTTCTGCTTCTTTCGCGCAGACCAATTACATCTGTTAAGCTTACAATGTAGGAAGGAATATCCACTTTCTTGCCATTGATCAAAACATGACCATGAGCAACTAGCTGGCGAGCGCCTGCACGGGAGTTTGAGAAACCAAGACGATAGATCAAGTTGTCTAAACGGCTTTCCAAAAGAACCATGAAGTTTTCGCCTGTCATGCCCTTCATTTTATCTGCCTTATCAAACAAGTTGCGGAATTGTTTTTCGTTCAAACCATACATGTGGCGAAGCTTTTGTTTTTCTTGTAATTGCATACCATAACCGCTAATTTTCTTCTTTTGTCCGGGACCATGTTGACCAGGAGGGAAAGGACGTTTTGCGATTTCTTTGCCAGTGCCGCTTAGAGAAATACCAAGACGACGGCTCAATTTAAACTTAGGACCTGTATAACGTGACATGTATGAATTACCCCTTTAATGGTTGGTTTTGGAGTTTGAAGAGGATAATCCTATGTGCCCGACTTTGTTTAAGTACTTTCTGACAAGAGAGTTCAGCCGCTGTCCTGTCAGCAACAAAATCAGTGAGGGTGACACAATGTATACATCCGTGAATATCAATAAAATGACTTCTAACTCAACATATTATATTATATGAAATTATTAAAGAATGTCAAGAATTAAATAAAATGGAGACGTTTTAATGTAAAATTAAGTTAAATTTTAAAATTTCCTTGAAATGTAGTGCATGTTTAGCAAATACATTGTATTATTGAACTATATGCTTTGATGATGATATTATTGAGAAGTGGTTCTTTTTTTGTAGAAAAGGGGTTGCTACATCATGACGAGTAATCTTCAGGAATTTACTAATGATCACATATCAATTACACGATTACATCATGATATATTCCAACAATTGGATATACTACTTTCAGAGAGCTTTATCCAATGGATAGAGCAATTAAGTATGTTTAGTTCGATTACTATGCATGCATTTTTTATTTGTTCTCATGATCATAAGGTTTTAAAACAGAGCTCATTTGATCTACATGATGAAGCTTTGCTTACTAACCAAGATTTAATCACACAAACTGCAATTGCAAGCATTCAATCCGGTAAGATGGAATATGTGAGATTTCCAAGTGGCAACACTTACCTTATAGGTGCTTTTCCTATTGTTGAAGAAACCGGACAAGCTTTGGGCAGTTTAGGCGTAATAACAGAAATGAAACAACCGACAGTTGACTTATCCATCCCAAAATTCTTACACTCCTATGCGCCTCATCTAATGTTACTTATGGAGAGAAGAGAAAAATATAGCTTGCTTAGTCGTCAACAAAATCTCAAGGAAATCTCTGACAAGAGGGATATGTTGTTTGAAGTGGTGCAAACCCTGCATTCATTAATTGATGTCGAATCTGTTCTGACAGAAGTTATTGTAAGAATCAATAAACTGTACCCAGCGGTTCAAGTCAATTTATTCTTATCCCAAGATAACCAAAGCACAGCTTTACCAGTAAAACCATTAAATTTAACTAGTTTTGATCGAGATATTTGTACAAAAGCTTTCATGGACGGGGAATTGATCTATGTCCCTGCTAATGAAGAGCAAGATGCTGAGATTGCTGCACCATTAGTTGGAAAGCAAGGCGTATATGGTGTTCTCCATTTACAATTTTCACCTGATAATTTCGAGCAGAGCGATATTCAATTTATTCGTCTGCTTGCAAGTGCAACTGGTGCAGCTTTTGAAAATGCTAAGTTATATGAGCAATCTAATTTCCTAGTCAATGAATTAAGATTGATTAATGATATCACGATTAAATTAAATCAGAGCTTAAAGCTAAGTGAAATATTTAATTTCGCTTCCAGTGAATTAATTAACATTTTCGGTGCTGATTTTTGCTGTGTTCTGCAAATGGACAAATCATTGAACGAAATGGTCGTTCAAGCTAGTAATTTACCTATGATGATTCAAGAAAAATTTTCGATAGATTATGGATTTTCCGGTCTTGTTTATACAACCAAAGAGCCGCTTATCATTTTGGATTATTGGTCCAACCCAATTGTAGAATCCAAGCTAATGGAAGTTACGGGTTCAAGATCCATGATAGCTTCACCGATTTTAGTGAATAATGAAGTTATGGGTGTTATTCTTGTCACTCAACGGTTTCCCAATTACTTCTCATACGACAATTATAAGCTGCTGCAGGTGTTGTCGGGTCATATAGGATTAACTATTGCCAATGCATCTTTACATGCTGAAGTTAAACGAATGGTGATTACAGATAACTTGACAGGCTTATATGCAAGACATTATTTAGATGAGCAGGTAAACTTTTATCAGAAGAAAGATTTTTGTGGTTCGTTAATTGTAGTTGATATTGATAATTTTAAAAGTGTAAATGATACATTCGGTCATCAAATCGGTGATAAAATCTTAATCCAAGTGAGTAGCATTATCAAAACATGTATCCGAGATAGTGATATTGCAGCTAGATGGGGTGGAGAAGAACTAGCGATATACTTACCACAGGTTTCCATTGATCAAGCTGTGAGGATTGCTGAGAGAATTCGCGACCGTGTTTTCAATGAGACCCAGCCCAAGGTAACGGTCTCCTGTGGTGTTTCGGATTGGCATTGGGAAGATGAAAAAATCAGTGTAGAGCTTCTATTCTATAAATCGGATATGGCATTATATAAAGCGAAGCATGAAGGCAAAAATCAAATCAAAGTCGGTTAATCATAATCATTAAAAGGACAAAACTCCCTTGTTATTCAGACTTGGGAGTTTTTCTAGGAGGATCAAGGTTGAGGGAATCTGGAAGGTTAGGCAATTGGTTTCTGCATATCATGTTGGTTCTTATGGTTGCTGCCGCTATTTATTTCTTGTTCTTTACACAGGAGGGTTCTAAATTAACCCATACGAATATAAATGAATTAGCCGCCTATTTAAGATCGTATGGAGCTTATGCATTGATCTTTGGAATATTAGCTGTTATTCTGCAATCCTTTATCCCATTTTCGCCATTTATTCTAATTGCAGCTGCTAATGTGCTGGTATTTGGGTTAAGTCAAGGGTTTATTATTAACTATAGTTCTGCTTGTGTAGGGGCTTTTATGGTGTTTTTATTTGCGCGTTACCTGGGACGGGAATGGGTAGAACGAAAAATGGCACGGTTTCCAGCAATGCGTGAATTTAATCAACGAATGGAGAAACAAGGGTTTTTCTATATCCTTCTAGGGCGTTTAATTTCTTTCTTTCCTTCTTCCATTGTCAATTATGGAGGTGGCATCTCGAAAGTAAAGCTGCGGGATTTTGTCATGGCAACTATAATAGGCAAATTTCCGATAATTCTCATGGAAAGTATCATAGCTCGTGATTTACAGAATTGGCATCATTACCGCGGTAGAGTGCTGCTATTGCTTTGCATCTTTATCTTGCTTATTGTTATTGGGAATTGGATAAGAAAAAGAAGTATAAGAAGGCAATAAGATTTATTAATCCTAAAAAGCATATTGCATAATCAGGGCATTCCAAGGTATCATTACAATAGATTCATCTAAGTTGTCTACTAGTAATTAATGGAGGGAATTCCAAATGTCAAACTCGAATAACGCTGCGATTGTTGAGATCTCACAAACAGCTAACAAATTTCGTTCTTCAATTGTCTTACAGTTTGAAAACAAATTTATTGATGTAAAGAGTATTCTAGGATTATTCACTACTTTACTGCAAGCAGGGGAATATACACTGCATGTACATGGTCCAGATGCTGAAGAGGCTAAGCAAGCCATTAAAGAAGTTTTTGCTAAGCATGGAATGAAGATCCAAATAGTAAACGACTAGTCATGTAAAAAGATGCCTTGTAAGCTGGGTATCTTTTTTTTGAGTTTTTTGGAAATGGAGATTCTCTTGTGTATTGCTTGGTTTTCGACTAAAATATGGGGTAAGAGTTATTGTTCACGTATTGGGGGGAAGTTGGATGTCTTCATCGGAGTTAATGATTAATTTAAACATAAGGGCCTATAATCTTCTTCAAGAGGATGCCGATAAAATTGCCATGCTGATTGAAGTACAGATGGAAAATCTCACAACACGTAAATGTCCGTTGTACGAAGAAGTGTTAGATACCCAAATGTATGGTTTATCGCGTGAGGTTGATTTTGCAATACGTGCTGGTTTAGTGGCTGAGCAAGCGGGGAAAATGATCTTAAGTAAGCTAGAGCGTAATCTTGCGCAATTATACGAGGCATTAAACGATGAGCTACAAAACAATAAGTAATAATAAACGACATGGACTTTCGTCCGCAACCAAAAAGCTTGTTATTTAGCTCTCTTGTGAATTTGGAATTTTGTATCAGGAGCAAAATTAGATTTTACCTTAAAAATGCAGCTATCCTCTCTATGAGGCTGGTTGCATTTTGTCTATTCGCTTTATCATTCGTTTGACGTTTACAACAAGTATTATCCTTTAAATTATGCTATGTAAAAGGCAATGCCTAATATGAGGTAAACGACCAATAGTAGAACGCCTTCGAACCAATTAGTTGAGCCATCTTGCGAAATAGATTTGGCAATGAATACGGACACTCCAATTGCCACAAGCTCGTAGGTGGTGAAAACCATATTCATAGTCTCACCCATAAAAAAGCTGATGATAACCAAGAGTGGAGCCACGAATAAAGCGATTTGCAGGCTGCTGCCAATGGCGATTTCTACAGAGGCACCCATTTTATTCTTCAGCGCCATCATGATAGCTGCAGAATGCTCTGCTGCATTTCCAATTATGGCTATTAAAAATGCTCCAACAAATAACTCGGATAAACCAAATTTTTCTGAGAATTGATCTAACGTTCCAACAAGCCATTCACTCACAAAACCTACTAAAACAGTTGCCACAAATAAGTAAAAAATGGATTGTTTAAGGGACCACTTAGATTGACTAAACATTTCATCGGTTGTTTCTTTATGATCTTTTAAATCATTCTTATGTGTGATCATAGAAAAGAAAAGCCATAGTAAGTAACAAAGAATTAAAATAACTGAAACGATAAGACTAAATGTGTTCATTTTTTCAATGGATAAGCCCTTAGCAAACATTGCAGGGATGAAGAGGGTAATCACAGCCAAAAGCATTAGTGAGGCATTATGACCGGCGAGCTTGATATTGAAATTCTGCGATTTAAATTTCAATCCTCCGAAGAGAACACTTAAACCGAGGACGAGCAGCATGTTTCCAATAATAGAGCCTGTAATGCTCGCTTTGACCATATCGAATAGATGAGGCTGACCATTGACAGCTCTTTGGATCAATACGATCGCGATTATTAGCTCTGCCGCATTTCCGAACGTCGCATTAAGAAATCCTCCAATTCTTTCTCCAGCATAATGGGCAACGCTTTCTGTTGCTTTCCCTAAAAAGCCAGCCACAAAAACAATTGCAATGCCTGCAATGATAAATTGCAAGACGGCCGACATATTGGCGTAATGGGTTATAGCACTTCCTGCAACGGCAACAGCTAAACCATAATAAAACAATCTATCTCGCATAACCTTCACCGCTTTCACTGTAGGGTTTCAAAATCTATTTTCATTTTACTATAATTCATGGAAATGTCTAGTTTTTATGGTTCCTCGTTGACTCTACTGGAGTGATGTCATTATAATAAGGGTATAAAGCGAATTGTGAAGGAGTGAATCCGATGTCCGAGGATATTGAAGTTGGGGTTATCCGCATCTCTGATGATGTTGTGGCAACAATCGCCGGTTTGGCCGCCTTAGAAACAACAGGCATTTCAGCTATGTCGGGCGGTATATCGGAAGGATTAACGAAGCGTTTAAGTGGTCGCAATGTGCAAAAGGGAGTTTCAGTGGAAGTTGGGCATGTAGAAGCTGCAATAGACCTTAGAGTGATTGTCCACTACGGCTCTCAAATACAAGATGTTTGCCGAGATCTTCAATATAACGTTCGTGAAGCGATTGAGAACATGACAGGATTAAAAGTAATCGAAGTTAATGTGAAGGTTGAAGGGGTTCACTTTAAAGATGATGAACAACATGACGATGTACATCGGGTCAAATAATAATCATAATTAAAAAAGCTACTATCTCCAATGGAGACAGTAGCTTTTTTAAAAATATAAGAAAGTATAAGTTTCACACTATACTGATCTTATATTTCTGGATAAACGCGATTCGTCCTGAGAGGACGGCGAAGCCGTTTTTCCTTGAAAGCTTCGTAAAACCCGTCTAGGAGGGATCAGACTCGTCTTTGTTCTGTTCCCGAGATAAACCAAGCACAATACCTATACTAGCCATTAAAACGAGTATAGAAGAGCCGCCATAGCTGATAAAGGGTAGGGTAACTCCTGTTAACGGAATTGTATTGGTGACTCCACCTAAATTTATTAGTGCTTGAATACCAATCATCCCCATAATACCAACACCAACTAAGGAGCCAAATGAATCCTTGCAGCGTAAGGCGATTAGAATGCCGCGCCACAAAAACAAGAGATAAAATAATAAAAACAATGTACTACCGATAAATCCGAGTTCTTCACCAATAATAGCGAATATAAAGTCATTATGCGGTGCTGGAAGAAAACCGAGTTTTTGGATGCTTTGCCCAAAGCCTGCTCCACTAATGCCACCATGACCAAAAGCCATTAAGGATTGTGTAATATGATAACCAGAGACTAAGGGGTCTGCCCAAGGATTAAGGAAGGCGGTGATTCGATCAGAACGAAAACTGTTTTGATCTCTAAGATATGGAATAAGAACAACTAAAGAAGCAAGAAATATTCCGCAGATCGACAAGCTGAAAAAGTGCTTCAAATTCGCTCCACCAACTAGAATTACCATGGCGGCTATCAAACCTAATATTATAGTAGAACCAAAATCAGGCTGCAGCATAATTAAACCGCAATAAAGACTAATGATGATGAGGGTTGGCAAAAGTCCTTTTTTGAACTCATAGAAGCGTTCGCCTTTTTTGTGGATGAGCGCAGAAAGGTAAATGATTAGAGAAAGCTTGGCAAATTCGGCAGGCTGAAGATTTAGCGGACCAAATGCGAACCAGCTTCTAGCTCCTTTCGCATCTACTCCAATGAAGGGAACTAGAGAAAGCAGAATCAGCACAAGTAAAAAAAGTGGAACCGACCATTTTTTGAGCTTGCTGTAATGTAAATTCATAAAAAACAACATCAAGACCAGACCAAGTGCAACTGCAATGGCCTGTCTCTTAATGTAATGCAATGAATCATTATAGTATAAAGAGGCTGACATGGAACTGGCGCTGTAAACCATAAGTAAGCCAAATGCGATTAAAGCAAAAGTCATGATTAGAAGCATAAAATCAGGCGTGCCTCTCCGCAAAGGGTTCATGGGAGAGCCTTCTATTCTGACAATTTGGCTTTTAGTTGATTAAGCTTTTGCTCTGCAGCTTTAAGGATTGCTGGTGGAACAGGCGAAGCATAATCCAAACCATGGGGAAATGTTGCTTTTCCAATATAAGCATCTTCCACATTAAGAATGGCGTAAGGACTTTCTAATTTCCCAGTTTCGACACGTGCATTCAGACGTAAAAAATATTCAGCTTGATTAGCTGTATCTTCAAATTTTAAATCGTATGTAGCGCGATAATACTCCCACTGCCAGCGTACAAAGCCCAAATGAGTCGTAACTTCATCCAAATGAGCAAGGTCACTTTTTAAGCCTTTTAATCCTGTATTTTCGATAATCACGTTTTAACGCCTCCCGTGTGGTTTTAATTATTGATGTGTCGTTATTATTTTCATGATAGTATGTTTCCACTACTTCTGCAAGTCTTATCCCAATTTCAAGCGCTAATAATGTGTGGCTATTTTGTGGCAATTACATTGAAACGTGAAAGCAAACACATTATTTGATAAAATATAACAAACGGAGGTCGATGCAAATGAAAATAGCAGAGAAAATAAATCAATGGTTTCCAAAAATGATCGAGTGGCGAAGATTCTTACATCAGCATCCGGAGTTATCTTATCAGGAAAGTCAAATAGCTGCCTTTGTTGCGGATCATTTATTAAAGCTTGGATTACAAGTTCAAATCAATCAAGGCGGTCATGGCGTAATTGGCTTGTTAGTTGGAGATTTACCTGGCCCGACAGTAGCATTGCGTGCGGATATGGATGCGCTTCCCATTCAAGATGAGAAGAAGACGGTATATAGCTCACAAGTTCCAGGGGTTATGCATGCGTGCGGTCATGACGCACATACTGCTACATTATTGGGTTTAGCCTATATATTTAGCGAGATGCAAACTACGCTTGCAGGTACGATCAAATTTATTTTTCAACCTGCAGAAGAAGTCAGTCCGGGAGGCGCATTACCCTTAATTGACCAAGGTGTTTTGGATGACGTCGATGTTATATTTGGTGTTCATTTGTGGACTCCTTTTCCAATAGGCAATGTATATTGTAAAGATGGAGCCTTTATGGCTGCTGCCGATGAGTTCTCTATTGAAATTCAAGGAAAGGGGGGGCATGGAGGCTTACCCCATGAAACCATTGACAGCGTATTAATTGGATCTCAGCTAGTAACGAGCCTGCAATCCATTATCAGCCGTAATATTAACCCTACAAAGCCTGCTGTTATTTCAGTGGGTTCGATTCATGCGGGAAGGAGCTTTAATGTCATTGCGGAACGCTGTTCACTTTTGGGTACAGTCCGCACCTTTGACACTGCCATACGCGATCAAATCAGAGACCGAGTGAAGGATATGTCTCATTTGATCTGTGAAGCCTATGGAGCTAGATGTAAATTTGAATATAAAGTAGGATACCCACCGGTGGTCAATCATTCGAAGGAAGCAGAACGGTTTTTTAAGGTCGGGGGCCAGGTGTTTGGGATCGAACATGCCCTAGAATCACCGCTGATTATGGCTGGAGAGGATTTTGCATATTATCTGCAAAAGGTTCCGGGGTGCTTCATGTTTGTCGGGGCAGGGAATGCCGAGCTAGGTGTTTGGGCTCCACATCATCATCCCTTTTTTGATATTGATGAAGAAGCGATGCGAAATGCAGCTTTATTACTCTCTGGTATGACGCTTGATTATTTGGCTCAAATCACCTGAGTGAGAATCGAATTAAATTCAGTCCCCTGGTTATCCTAATTGGAGATGACCCACTAAAGAATTTTCTGGAGGCTGAAGCATGAAAACCATTAAAGAGATCATGAGTAAGGATTGTGTAACGGTCACTTTACAAGATAATGTCTATGAAATTGCTGTAAAAATGAAAGAACATGACATTGGATTTATCCCAGTCGTAGATGGAAAAAAGCTGATCGGAGTTGTAACAGACCGTGATCTTGTGGTTCGAGGTTATGCTGAGAAACGCGAAGGCTCATCTGCAGTAAAGGATGTAATTAGTCAATCCGTTACAACTATTCCGTCAAGTACAACCGTGGATGATGCAGCCCAGATCATGGCGAAGGATAAGGTGAGACGACTTCCAGTAGTAGACAATGGAGAGCTCGTAGGCATCATTGCCATTGGTGATTTAGCGATCAGGGATAAATATGAGAATGAAGCAGGCGAGGCATTAGGAAAAATTTCTGAAAAAGATAAAGTTTTAGTAGGTAATGTCAAATAATTGGTTTTTGTTCATGAGTTAATAATGAAGGCGGTAAAGTCAGTCTTGGTGTTGGGACGCCAGACTGACTCTTTGTTTTCTTGTGTAGCTAAAGGGAGCGTACTATGAAAAAAAGAAAAGCGCATAAACCTAAACCTGTTTGGGTATACATTCTTATAATTTTGATCCTTTGTTATGGAAGTTATAAAGGGATAACCCTTCTAAACAAGGAGCCATCTGTTTCTATTTCTGCTTCTTCAAGCTTGAAATTGGATACGCCATTCATAGCAGCATGGGTTACGGATGTTGTTGATGGTGACACCATTCATGCCGTTATTGATAACAAAAATGAGACCATTCGATTGTTGCTTGTAGACACTCCAGAAACCAAACATCCAACCAAGCCGATCGAACCATTTGGGCCAGAAGCCTCGCAATTTACTAAAGATTTATTAACAGGTAAGCAAGTAAAGCTTGTACCCGACATTTCAAAACGAGATCGCTATGGTCGTTTACTCATGTATGTTTGGGTGGGTGATCAAATGGTCAATGAGCTTTTGCTTGAAAAAGGACTAGCCAGAGTAGCCGTATTTCCTCCAGATGTGAAGTATGTAGAAGCATTTAGAATTGTACAGAAAAAGGCACAACAAGCTGAACTAGGTATTTGGAGTCTTGAGAATTATGTGAAGGATAATGGCTTTGAACCAGATGCAGTAAAAGCGCCTCCGAAAAGTACACCTTCGAAAGTAGAAGAAATATATGCAAACTGTTCTGCTGTCCGTGCGGCTGGAAAAGCACCTATTCATAAAGGTGACATAGGTTATAGTAGATTGTTGGACCGAGATGGAAATGGGGTTGGTTGCGAATAAGGCGAATAGGGGAATACTAGTGTAAAACGTGGCAGATTTACGTGAATCTGCAGGTTTTCACAATTTCACTAAGGAGCAGATTTATGATTCCTCAGCAGCAAAAACCGCTATTCTTGCAAAATGATTTTACAGTATGGTTGGAAGCAGATCATCCCCGCTTTGAACAGGTTAGACAGCAATTAAATGAATTTGCCGATTTATTGAAAAGTCCATCACATATCCATACCTATCGAATATCAGCAATAAGTTTGTGGAATGCAATGGCTTTGGGAAAGCTTCAAGCGGACATAATCGGGTTTTTAAACGAATATAGTAAGTGGGGCATTCCCAAATTGGTTTATGAACAAATCGAAGTTTGGATGAATCGCTATGGCAGCTTGAAGATGGTTACGGAAAATGGGAAATTAATACTTATTTCTACAATACCTAAGCTATTGCGGGAGTTGTTCGTATTTCCAGCATGGAGCGATTTTATTAAACAATGGGTAAATGAGAATGAAGTAGAAATTCATGCTGTATATCGAGGGGTAATTAAGCAAGAATTCCTCAAGTTGGGTTATCCCATTGATGATTGGGTAGGTTATCATTCAGGTGAAGCTCTGGACATTCAAATAAAAAGTCACCTACCTAATGGAGAACCTATGCAGCTTCGTGATTACCAAAGATCGGCTGCGGACGCTTTTTATAAAAAAGGATTTGAGGATCAAGGGAGCGGTGTTATCGTCCTTCCTTGCGGAGCTGGAAAAACAGTCATCGGCTTGGCACTTATGGAACGTTTATCTCGTGCAACTTTAATCTTAACCTCAAATACAACTTCGGTTAAACAATGGAAAACTGAACTCCTAGAAAAAACTACATTGAAGGACGAGCAAATAGGCGAATATTGTGGCCTATTAAGACAGGTGCGTCCCGTGACAATAGCAACTTATCAAATCCTGACTCATCGCAAATCCAAAGAAGCCTTATTTCATCATATGGAATTGTTTCAACAACGCGATTGGGGGTTTATCATATACGATGAAGTGCATTTATTACCGGCTCCCGTTTTTCGGGCAACTGCTGATATACAAGCGACAAGGCGGCTTGGATTAACGGCAACTTTAGTTCGTGAGGATGGTCGTGAGACGGATGTTTTCTCATTAATTGGGCCCAAGCGCCATGAACTGCCGTGGAGGCGTTTGGAAAACCAGGGCTGGATCGCTAAGGCCAGCTGTATTGAAATATTAGTTAACTTATCGACAATGGAACGAATGAAATATGATAATGCGAAGAATGTGAATAAATTTCGAATTGCATGTGAAAATCCTGCAAAGGTTGCAGTCGTTAAGACCTTAATTGAGCAGCATAGCGCTGACTCCATTCTCATAATTGGGCAGTATGTCAATCAGCTAGAAGCATTGGCTTCACAGCTTATGCTTCCTATGATCTATGGCAAAACCCCGCATGAGGAAAGAGAACGGTTGTATAACTTGTTTAAATCTGGAGCAATAAAACAGTTAATCGTTTCCAAGGTAGCTAATTTTGCTGTTGATTTACCGAATGCGGCTGTTGCAATCCAAATTTCAGGAAGCTTTGGCTCAAGACAAGAGGAAGCACAAAGGCTCGGCAGAATTATGCGACCTATGGCGGGGAGTAATCAGGCTTATTTTTATTCTTTAGTTACAGAGAATTCCAAAGAACAGGCCTTCTCACAAAAGCGACAGCTGTTTTTAATTGAACAAGGCTACCATTATGTGCAATGCAAATGAAAATGTCGATAATCATCGATCAAATTCCGCAGCAATTACGTGAAGAAATCATGAAAAGTGAACCCGTAGCAGCTCTTATAAAGCAGAATATTCCCTTATCTCAGATTATGCTCGCCGAAGAAACTTATCAATCTATATTCCATGCTTTGAGATTTTATGAGAAACATACCTTAAGGATTATTGTTTGTAAGTTTGCTGCACAGCCCTTTGATTTATTGAGTCTGCAAGCTGCAAGAAACGCTGCACAATTATCAGGTGCAGAGGTAGCTGCGGGCTTAGTCGGTTTACAACGCAAGGGAATCATTTATGCAATACACAAGCATTGGGGAGAAAACAGCTTCTGCTTGCCCGTGGATTTGTTGGCGATTTGGCAAAAACTTATTATGGAGCCGACGTGTATTTGGGAGGAGATTGGAGATCATGATGTCGGATCCATCTTAGATGTTCCCCCGCTTGTGCTGAACAATCTTTTTTGCTTTCTTAATTATTTGGAGCATCAGCACATTAAACTAACCCGAAAAGCTGAAATACCTAAGCGTGATTGCAATAGAATCCTGCAACAGCTGCAATGGAAAGAGAACTGTTTAACTTTATGGGAATTAAAACGAGAATATATCCTCTTATATCCAATTTCATTGTCATTAACCATGGATATTGCAGAAAGGCTTGATTTGATCCGTTGGAGTAAAACGAGTTTATCACTTTGCAGAGCTAACTTGCATAGATGGCTGCAGCTTTCTAAGGTTGAAATGAATCAGCAGATTTTCCAGCTATTTTGCAATTTATATGTGCCAAGTTCAGCGGCAGATGAGCACTTTTTGACGAAAATGTATGCATTATCCTCCCAAAAGTGGTATTTGCTCGAAGATTTCACCGCTTGGCTGCAAGAATATGATATAATAATCATGTTTAGTGATTGGTTGGTTTTTTGCGAAGCATTCGGGTGGATAGAGCAAGGCTTCGCACATGAATCTCGACCCATATTCCGCTTAAGGTTAAACAGAGAAAAAACAAATGTATCGGATACACCAATAGGGAAATTTCACGTCCAGTCCGATTATGAAATATTAGTTCCACCAGATGTATCTTTTGCTATAAGATGGGAATTGACGTATCTATCCGATCATATCCACACAGAGCAAGTTGGTGTTTATCGATTAACTCAACCAAGCTTGCTTCGTGCGATCCACAGTGGAAGATCTCTGGAACATTGCATAGAATTTTTAACTGAGCATAGTTTGTTTGGTGTTCCGGATTCCGTGATAAATGTGCTTCTACAATGGGCGCAAGTAGAAGTCTCTGGAACAGAACAAATAGCTTCAATCGATGAAGAAGAATTGCATAACTCAGCATTGGAGATTTTCACTACAAAGGTTTCCTATGATTGGGTAACTAAAATTCCATCTCGAGATGAGGTTTACCCATTATGGCAAACCATCCCCCCATTATGGTGGAAAGCATGCAGAGTTTATCACGCATCGACTCGCAAAGAAATCGCTCAGCTTGCGATTAAGTGGAAAGCCAGCTTAAAGCTTAGCGATCAACACAAAGAATGGAATTTTATTCCTAAACAGGTAATAGAGAGTGATAAGTGTTGGCATCTAGAGGGCTGGGTAGAATCGGTTTTAGTTTCTTACTCTCAGGATCAATGGTCAGCGATGCAATTGATTTTAACTGGATTCGATGATTTAATTAATTTATCCAACTAAGGAAGTGAATATATGGCGGTAATGGAAGCGAAAGCCTTAGATATGGCAACCATTTTGTTACAGGCTTATGAATTAGGAGACTGGATTAACGATTCTACCGAAGTTGCAGAGTATCTACAGTCCAAGTTTGAGATGGAGCATGATACCGGTGTGAAGGAGATTATTTGTTCTTTTGCGGCAAAGAAGCAATTATTCGAGGAATGTGAGCGGTTTGGGCATTTTCATCCTGACTATAACTCAGCCATGGCACAAGTGCAAGCGGTTCAACAGCAAATGGAACAAAATCAGGTTTGGAGTCGATTCCATTTAGCTGAGCAACGATTGGACGACTTATTATACACCGTTTCCAAAACAATTGCCCATTCCGTTTCGATGACAATAAAGGTTCCAAGCAATGTTATGCAGGCAGATAATGGCTGCAGCTCGGGAGGCTGTAGTACAGGCGGCGGATGTAATGGAAAATGCGGATAATCAGGTTAAGCTTACGATACCAG
>JBBDSZ010000025.1:46897-134689 GCA_040904685.1 Paenibacillaceae bacterium
TTTTCTACCGAAAACTCAGCAAATGCTTACGAAGCCAGTTTTCTACCGAAAACTCAGCAAATGCTTACGAAGCCAGTTTTCTACCGAAAACTCTAAGGAGGATTTTATGTTCACAGAACGATGCGGTCTTATTATTTGGGTGAGTGATTTAAAAGCAACAAAAAATTTAGAAAGATATGGAACTGTACATTATACCTCTAAAAAAATGCAATATGTTGTGATGTATGTTCATGCTGATATACTGGATGAAACAATGCGCAATTTACAAAAGTTGCCTTACGTGAAGAATGTGGAAAGATCCTATCGCACAGAAATAAAAACTGAATATAATAGTAATGGTCCAGATAAAACAAAGCTTTTTTCTCAGTAAGAATTCCAAAAAAATAATAATTGGAAATCACTCTGTTTTAGAGTAATATAGATATAAAGATATATAGATATATAGATATATAAATTGTAAATAGTCTATAAGACCCCTTTTTATAGGAGAGGAGTTTCGATAATGAAAGACAAGATGATGAATCGTTGGAACACCTATGAACCTTTTTTTGTCGAACTTGCGGATAAAAAAATTGCGGATATTGTCATTACTAATCACGCTCGAGTTCGTTGGGTAGATCGGGTCGAAACAGAGAAAACAGGATTCGAAGACATCTGCGCTTTTCTCTGGGACAAGTTGAAGAATAACAAAATCGAATCTTATTATCGCAACGAAGAAGATGTCTATTTAATTGATGACGACTTGGTTATGGTGGCAGAATTTTCTCTAATTGAGAATGAAATTGACATTGCTGGAAATCCCTTGTACAAAATGATTATTGTTACTTTTTTAGGGCGCATGTCAGAAACGATCGAATTACGTGATTTGAAATCCTATTATTCTTGGTTGCGCCACTCACGAAGAATGACTCTAATTAAAAATAGCCGTAAAAGAAAATAAACTTAGGAAGCATGCAGAAGTGTCTGTATGCTTTTTTAAATATAAGAAAACAAAGGAGTTATTTGGATGAAAATTCGTAAAGCCATTATACCTGCAGCAGGACTTGGCACACGCTTTCTGCCTGCGACTAAAGCCCAGCCTAAAGAAATGCTGCCTATTGTGGATAAACCAGCTATTCAATACATAGTAGAAGAAGCGATTAATTCGGGAATTGAAGATATTATCATTGTAACGGGTCGCAATAAACGAGCAATCGAGGATCATTTTGATAAATCGATTGAGCTTGAAATGCTGCTAGCGGAAAAGGGTAATCAAGAGCTTCTTGAGCTAGTGCAAAATGTTTCAAATTTAGTCAATGTGCACTATATTCGCCAAAAACAACCTCTTGGCTTGGGACATGCTGTGTTATGCGCCAGTAGATTTATTGGAGATGAACCGTTTGCTTTATTACTGGGGGATGATATTATTGATTCGGATCCCCCCTGCCTGAAGCAAATGATAGATTTATACGATGAAGCGAAAACCTCGGTTATTGCCGCTCAAACCGTACCGTGGGAGGATGTAAGTAAGTACGGTATTATCTCACCCTCCAATCTTGAAGGAAAGCTGCAGTATATTAGTGATTTAATTGAAAAGCCGGATCGTGAGCAAGCACCATCGAATATGGCTGTAATTGGTCGTTATGTGATCGAACCCGAAATATTTGCCATTCTCGAGCATTGCCAGCCTGGTAGAGGCGGTGAAATTCAGCTTACTGATGCTCTACGTATTCTAAACCAACAAAAACCGATGATTGCTTATATGCAGCAAGGTAAACGTTATGATGTAGGGGACAAGCTTGGTTATATTGAAGCGACGATTGAATTTGCATTGCAACGCAAGGATCTGCAGCCGCATTTGTTGGCTTATTTGAAGGAATTAATGAAACAATGGAAGTAATAAAACAGCCTGCAGCTATTCTTAGCCGCAAGCTGTTTTTTTGTATTAGCGTTTAATAATCGGTTGCATCCGTTTAATACTCTGTTCGTCTGGTGTGACGAAGAGCGTTTTTTGATGATCGTAGATGACAAATCCAGGCTTAGCTCCATTAGGCTTGTGGACATGGCGAATTTGGGTATAATCCACAGGAACCTGACTGGATTCCTTTGCTTGACTGTAATAAGCAGATAATTGAGCCGCTTCTAGCAAGGTTTGCTCACCAAATGTAGTGGAGCGAATGACGACATGTGAGCCAGGGATATCTTTGGTATGTAACCAAGTATCGGTGGATTGAGCAAGACGATTCGTTAGATAATCATTTTGTGTATTATTTTTGCCAACATAGATGGGGACACCTTCACTTGAAGTGAAGCAAGCAACATTTGGTTTTTCGATTTTTTTCTTCTTGCCCTTCTTTTTGCTGCGATCTCGGATGTAGCCTTGTTCGATAAGTTCCTCGCGAATCTCGACGATATCAGCCAAAGTTGCATCCGCAATTTGCTGCAATAATGATTCTAAATATATGATTTCAGTATGCGTATTATTAATTTGCTCTTCGACGATAAGAAAGCTGTTTTTGCTTTTTGTGTATTTTTTATAATAACGCTGTGCATTTTGGGATGGTGTAAGTAAGGGGTCGAGAACAACTGTAACGGTTTGCTGCGCTTCGTCGTAATAATTGATTGCTTCTACACTGGCATCGCCTTTTTGGAACAAATGCATGGAGGAGGTCAACAGTTCACCAAGCACACGCCATTTATCCGCATCCTTTGCTTCTTCTAGAGTTTCCGCGAGTTTGTCTAGTTTTTTAATGTTTTTGTTTTTTTCATTCTGGAGGAAACGAAGGAGATCAGCCATTCTTTGTTTGACCGTATCACGCTGCGCTTTATCCCCATAAAAAACCTCCAAGCATTCACTAACTGTAGCGAATCGTTCAACTTCCCCAGTTAGATGAGTCAATTCAACAACAGAAAAATAGGCTTTTCCATTATCCTTCTTCGTTACTAATGTTGGTGTATATTGGTGTTCGCGAATCTGAGTCATTACTCTAGAAAAAGCGTTCCAGATGAGTTCCACCTCTTGATCGGTTTGAGCACGATAGATGATTTCTTTGGCAACAAGCGGGCTTACACCAGAAAACAATTGCATGATTCGTTGCTCAGCGCTTTCTTCGAGTGGACGTTTCCAGAAAAGCTCTTGAAAACCAGCTCTATCGATGGTTAAAGGATCATGCTTGCCTTGATCAGGGGGAGCCACAAATGTACTGCCTGGCAGTACAACACGATGACTGCTAATAGCAGGTGTGACATGATGAATCCCATCTAGAATCAAACCATTATCAGGGTTTAACAATATAATATTACTATGTCGACCCATGATTTCGATGTGGATCGTTTTCAAGCTAACGTCGCCTAGCTCATCACGATGGCGAATATGCAAGCGAAGCATGCGCTCTAAGCCGACTTGTTCGACACCTTCAATGATGCCACTTTCACAATACTTGCGAAGCAGCATACAGAACATTGGGGCATCTGTAGGGTTTGCATAGGTATGATGGGTAAAGTGAACCCGCGGATAGGTCGGATTGGCAGAAAGCAATAAGCGAACATTGCTATTCTGTGCACGTAGCTGTAATAAAATATCGTTTCCAGAAGGCATGTGGATTTTGCTAATGCGTCCGCCAACGTAGGACTGAAGCTCTTGAACAATTGCATGTACGACTAAACCATCCAAGGACATGGACGTAGCCCCCTTTGTCTATAAGGTATTAAATGATTGTGCATTTTCTGATTATAGCATTATGCGGAAAGAAGGGAAATGACGTTAACTCGCATGATGGACATAGATTTGTTGAACAGGCTGTATTTATTTTAAAATTTTATGTACAGGGATAAATTGCAGCTTGTCTGAATATATTTACGCTATGAGTCTGTCATTCAAGGAGGATAACAAATGGAGCAGAAGCAAGAATACCAATTAACGGTAGATGAAACCTTACAAGCGCAGCAAACCTTGCAGACGCAGGGCTTATATGGAGATGAAGTAAATAAGCGCAGAGAACATGTTGGTGAAAATGCATTATCGGAGGGAAAGAAAGCTTCGTTAGTTAAGCTGCTTTTAAACCAATTCAAGGATTTTATGGTTTTAGTGTTAATGGGAGCAACACTAATCTCTGGCTTATTGGGTGAATATTTAGATGCAATTACAATTGTGGCGATCATCATAATGAATGGCGTATTAGGCTTTATTCAAGAATTTCGTGCGGAACGATCTTTGCGTGCTTTAAAAGCACTTTCAGCTCCAACTGCAAAGGTTATACGCGAAGGTATAATTCGTCAGATTCCAGCCAAAGAGCTGGTTCCAGGGGATTTAGTTGTATTAGAGAGTGGTGATCGCATACCAGCAGATATTCGCTGGATGAAAACAAACAGCATATATGTGGAGGAATCCGCTCTTACAGGAGAATCCGTTTCTGTCAATAAGCACACGGAACCGATATCGGACGATCTACTCCCTTTAGGAGATCAAAAAAACTTGGGTTTCATGGGTACCATGGTTACCCGTGGCATAGGAACAGGAATTGTCATACGTACAGGAATGGAAACAGAAATGGGTAAAATTGCAGGTTTAATCCAAGGGGCCGAAACCATGGAAACACCCTTACAGCATCGGTTGGAGCAGCTTGGGAAGATCCTCATTGTAGTCGCGATTGGGCTGACGATACTTGTAGTCGTAGCCGGGATATTGCATGGACAACCACCGTACTCCATGTTCTTATCAGGTGTCAGCCTAGCGGTTGCTGCCATACCAGAAGGATTACCTGCTATTGTTACAATAGCACTTGCATTAGGGGTTCAGCGGATGATTAAACGAAAGGCAATCGTTCGCAAGCTGCCATCCGTAGAAACATTAGGCTGTGCCTCCGTTATCTGCTCGGATAAAACAGGAACTCTAACTCAGAATAAAATGACTGTCACGCATATTTGGTTAGGTGGACAAATGTTGGAGGTTTCAGGAGATGGTTATGATCCGCATGGTGAGATTATACATGAAGGGAAGCCGGTATTGATTCGCGGGAATGAAATGCTTCGACGTTTAGTACAAGCATCCGTTTTATGTAACAATGCCATTTTAAGTGAAGAAGTGATTGAAGCCAGTAGTAAGAAATCCAAACAAATTTTGAATCGCATTTGGAGTATTAAAGGGGACCCAACTGAAGGTGCTTTGGTTGTACTTGGTGCTAAAGCAGGTATGAATGAGTCCGCGTTGCAAGGTTTTCAACGAATAAATGAATTTCCTTTTGATTCTGAGCGTAAACGAATGACGATTGCTGCCACGTATCCAGGTGGGGCAATGATCTATTCGAAAGGTGCACCTGACGTATTGATGGATCAATGCAACTATATTCTCTGGGACAATAAAGTCATTCCTTTTACGAGTACTCTGCGGAATAAAGTGATAGCAGCGAATGAGGGAATGGCACGGTCGGCGCTTCGCGTACTAGGAATGGCTTATCGAGAAATGAAGACGGGAGAAATACTTCATCAAGCGGAACAAGCTGAGAATAACTTGGTTTTCATTGGATTGACGGGGATGATCGATCCACCTCGGAAAGAAGTACGCGAAGCCATCAGCAAATGCCGCAAAGCAGGTATTCGCACGATAATGATTACTGGAGATCATCGGACTACTGCTGAAGCGATAGCTAAGCAATTGGGTATGTTGCCTCCTAAAGGAGTAACCATGGAAGGCAAACAGTTAGCTCTAATGACAGAAGCACAATTGGATGCGGTGATTGAGGATATTTATGTATATGCACGTGTATCACCGGAGCATAAGCTGAATATAGTCAAGGCATTACAGCGCAAAGGGCATGTTGTCGCAATGACAGGAGATGGAGTTAACGATGCACCCGCAATTAAAGCGGCAGATATCGGAATTTCGATGGGCATTAGCGGGACGGATGTTGCCAAAGAAGCATCCTCACTTATTCTCAGCGATGATAATTTTGCCACGATTGTTGCTGCTATAGAGGAAGGAAGAGGTATCTACGAGAACATTCGTAAATTCATCCGCTATTTGCTTGCATCCAATGTGGGAGAAATACTGACGATGTTTTTCGCCATGATGCTGGCTCTTCCCTTGCCGCTATTGCCAATTCAAATTTTATGGGTCAATTTGGTTACGGATGGACTGCCGGCTATGGCGCTTGGTGTAGATCAAGCGGAAAAGGATTTGATGCAGCATCCGCCACGTTCCGCTAAGGAAAATATTTTTGCGCGGAGACTTGGTTGGAAAATCATCAGTCGTGGATTTCTAATTGGATTTTGTACGCTAGGTGCTTTCTGGCTTACCTTGCGCAATCAACCCGAGGATGCGGCAAATTTGTTGAAAGCGCAGTCGGTAGCTTTTGCCACTTTGGTTATGGCACAGTTGATTCATGTGTTTGATTGCCGCAGTTCACGCTCTATTTTTCACCGCAATCCGTTTCAGAACCGTTATTTGGTGCTTTCGGTATTTTCATCCGTTGTTCTATTGATGGGAGTGTTGTATATTAGTGCGCTGCAGCCCATATTTAAAACGGTTGATTTGGACTGGCAGGATTGGATTCTTGTTCTGATCGCAGCAGGAATACCCACATTCCTCATGGGCATTGGCAGTGTCGCACAAAAGCCTGCAAGTCGAAAAAAAATCAGTTATCGTACCAAAACGGTTGCTCGTTAAGTGAGAAATCATGCAGGGTAAACGGCTTTACCGTCCTAAGAGTTTTGCATAAGCAAAACTAGCTTTGTAAGCATATGCTTTGGGCGTGCGCGTTTGCCTAGAAATAGCAGAATAGAATATAAAATTTTATACTCTCTGATTTAATAAGGCTATGCATTCCTGCTGATTTACGATATGATAAGGTCTAAACCTATTCGAATCAGGAGTGTTTCCGATAATGAACTTTACAAAAATGCACGGATTAGGCAATGATTTTATTATTATTACCGGTGAGACTCGATTACCAGAGCAAGCATCAGAATTGGCTATTCAGTTATGTGATCGTTTTTTTGGAATTGGTGCAGATGGATTGGTTTACATATTGCCTTCAGATAAAGCGGACTTTATGATGCGCATTATGAACTCGGATGGATCGGAAGCAGAACAGTGCGGCAATGCAATTCGTTGTGTGTCTAAATATGTTTATGATCATGGTTTGATTCAACAAACAGAAATTTCAATTGAAACGATAGGTGCAGGAGCGCAAAAGGTGCAGCTTTTCTTGAAAGATGGAAAAGTGGATTCGGTTCGTGTGGATATGGGGCAGCCGATTCTCAAGGGCACTCAAGTACCTACAACGGTGGATCAGGATATCGTTAAGGATTATCCAATCGAAGTCGATGGACGTGAATTTCGCTTTACAGCTGTATCCATGGGTAACCCGCATTGTGTCATATATGTTGATGATGCAATCAATATAGATTTACAAACGTGGGGACCTAAGCTTGAAACCCATCCGATGTTTCCGCGTAAAATAAACGTTGAATTTGTTACTGTAAAATCACGTGACTATGCAGATATGCGTGTTTGGGAGCGTGGAGCGGGTCCGACATTGGCTTGTGGAACTGGGGCTTGTGCGACATTAGTGGCTTCCGTATTGAATGGGGTAACCGATCGGTCAGCAACGGTTTCCTTAAAGGGCGGCAATTTATTCGTCGAGTGGAATAAAGCCGATAATCATGTTTATATGACTGGACCGGCAGAGGAAGTTTACAAAGGAACGGTGGCAATTTAGGATGAATTCAGAATTAAAGCCCGATCTGCGTGAAGCCATCACGCAGCGCATCATCGTTGGTGATGGTGCAATGGGAACTTATTTATATCAATTGGGGTTTCCAATTGGCGTTTCCTATGAGGAATTTAACTTGTTAAAACCAGCTATTATTATGGATGTGCACCGTCTCTATTATGAGGCAGGTGCACGTTTGATTGAAACGAATACTTTTTCGGCAAACCGCGAAAAGCTGTCCAGATATGGATTAGAGAATGAAGTAGCAAAGATTAATCAAGCTGGTGTTCGTCTAGCCCGTAAAGCGGTTGGAGCAGATGCTTATGTTGTCGGTGCGGTGGGTTCCATTCGTTCTGGTAGACGAACAAGCCTATCCACAACTCAAGTTGAGTTCGATTTGCAGCAGCAAATTGAAGCATTGCTTGGTGCTGGAGTAGACGGAATTCTACTTGAAACCTTCTCAGATCTCTCCGAAATGCAAACAGCCTTAAACTTGATTCGCAAGCTTAGTGAGCTGCCTGTTATTTGCCAATTTGCTACAGAGAGCAGTGGATTGACTCGTGACGGAGTGGTTTTTACTGAAGCTTTTAAACAGCTGCAAGCAAAGGGCGCTTCTGTAATTGGCTTTAACTGCCATACCGGTCCGAATGGGATTTTACGTGCTCTTGAGAAAATAGTACCTGTCGTGAATGGACCCTATTCAGTGTTTTCCAATGCAGGTTTACCTGGTTATGTGGATGGAAGATATACGTATCGTGCCACGCCACATTATTTTGCAGAGACGGCTTTGCAATTTGCGGACTTAGGTGCACGAATTATTGGTGGCTGCTGTGGAACTACTCCGGAGCATGTCGCTGCAATGGCGAAAGCGTTGGAAGATTATGTACCCCTACAGGGGGCGAAAACACCCGTTTCTTCTACAAATGGAGAAAACCGCTCACAACCGATCGTCATAAATGAGCATAAACCTAATGAGCCTAAGCTAGTAGCAGAACCTCCATTAGCAGAACCTTCCCTTTTGGAGCAGGTCAAAAAACGTCATACGGTTATTGTCGAGTGGGATTCTCCTCGTGAGCTTGCCATCGAGAAATTTATGATTGGTTCGCAAGCATTAAAGGATGCTTGCGCCGATGCAATTACCTTGGCAGATAATTCATTGGCACAAACTCGGATTAGCAATCTGTCGATGGGGCATCTAATTAAAGATCGCATTGGGGTACGCCCATTACTACATGTAGCTTGTCGGGATCGCAATTTAATTGGCACACAATCTCATTTGATGGGATTACATGCGTTGGGTATCAATCATATTTTAGCTATTACGGGTGATCCTGCGCGGGTGGGGGATCTGCCTGGTTCAAGCTCTGTTTATGATTTAACTTCATTTGATTTGATTCGGATGACGAAGCAGATGAATGAAGGGATCGCCTTTTCTGGCAAGCAATTGAAACAAAAGTCAAATTTTGTGATAGGTGCTGCATTCGATCCCAATGTGAAGTATTTGGATAAAGGGATTCAACGGATGGAGAAGAAGGCAGCTGCAGGCGCGGATTATTTTATGACCCAGCCGATTTTTGATATTACACAAATTGAGAAATTCTATCAGGCATCAAAACATATGGATACACCGATTTTTATTGGGATTATGCCATTAATGAGCGGACGAAATGCGGAATTTTTGCATAATGAAGTGCCAGGTATTCGAATTCCCGAAGATATCCGTAAGCGAATGGCGAATTTAGAAGGAGCAGCTGGCAGGCAGATGGGCATTGAAATTGCAAAAGAGCTTTTAGATGCGGCAATGCTTTATTTTAAAGGGATATACTTAATGACACCGATGATTTTCTATGAAATGACCGTCGAATTAACGCAATATGTCTGGAAAAAGACAAATCGAATCGATTTGCCCTTGTACACGCCATCGAAATGAATTAATATGGTAGGATATATGTTCACAATGTCAGCTTGCTTAGGTGGGCTTCTTGGATGTGATTGAATGATTCAAAGCATGACAGGGTTCGGACAAGCGTCACAAGCATTTAACGAATATCAATTACAGGTTGAAATTAAATCCGTCAACCATCGTTACTTGGAAATGACTGTTCGTTTGCCTAGAGAATGGGCTCGTTTAGAGGATGCTATTAAACAAAAGCTTCGAACAAGCATACAACGTGGAAAAGTGGATGCATCTATTAGCATTATTCGTGAGGCATCAGTAAATTCGGTTGTCACGGTAGATTGGTCCCTTGCTGAGGCTTATCATGATGCAGCACAAAAGCTGATTGTCAAATTTGGCTTGCCAGATACAATATCGATTCGGGACTTTTTACAAATTCCGGAGCTGATTAAGCTAGGCGATTCTACTAAAGAGACACATCCGTTAGTCCAAGAGCAATTGCATGCTTGTTTGGATGATGCACTGGTAGAAATGCAAGCTATGCGACAATCGGAAGGCCAGCATTTACAGCAAGATTTGACGGCAAGACTTCAAATCGTACAAGCTTTAAATCAATCGATGCATCATTTAGCCCCAAAGGTAATCGAACAGTATCGCCAAAAATTAAAGATTCGTATCCAAGATGCCATCGATGGCATGCCGTATGATGAGCAAAGACTTATACAAGAGGTTGTGTTATTTGCAGACCGAACGAATGTAGATGAAGAGTTAACCCGACTTGACAGCCATTTTCAACAATTTAATCAACTGCTTCAGGCGGGAGAGCCTGTAGGTAGAAAGCTTGATTTTTTACTACAAGAGATGAATCGCGAGGTCAATACCATTGGCTCTAAAGCTAACGATAGCGATCTGATAAGTAACGTAGTAGAGATGAAAGCTGAATTGGAGAAAATGCGTGAGCAAGTTCAGAATATTCAGTAGGTTAAGTTTATGCTTACGAAGAAAGTTTTGCTAAAGCAAAACTCAGGTTATGCTTACGAAGAAAGTTTTGCTAAAGCAAAACTCAGGTTATGCTTACGAAGAAAGTTTTGCTAAAGCAAAACTCTTAGGGGGATATAAGATGGCCATCAAATTAATTAATATTGGTTTTGGGAACATTGTTTCCGCCAATCGCATCATTTCTATTGTTAGTCCCGAATCTGCACCCATAAAAAGAATTATCCAGGAAGCGCGTGATCGTCATATGCTGATTGATGCAACATATGGTAGAAGGACGCGTGCAGTTATTATTACAGACAGCGATCATGTTATACTATCAGCTGTGCAGCCTGAAACGGTGGCACATCGACTCTCCAACAAGGACGATGATCATGACGAATAAGAAAGCGGCTGATTGGGTCAGCGATAGAGGCATTCTAATGGTACTGTCCGGACCTTCCGGCGTTGGCAAAGGAACCGTCTGCGCTGCACTACGAAAAAGCACAAATGATTTGGTCTATTCGGTATCGGCGACCACACGCGCACCACGTCAAGGTGAAGTCGATGGCGTGAATTATTTTTTTAAAACAAAGGAACAGTTTCTGCAGATGATTGCGGATGATGAATTGCTCGAATGGGCGGAATATGTCGGTAATTACTATGGCACACCTCGACACTTTGTAGATGAAATTTTAGATTCTGGTAAGGATATTATCCTTGAAATAGAAGTGCAAGGCGCTTTGAAGGTCAAAGATAAATTTCCTGAGGGTGTATTCACTTTTTTACTGCCTCCTTCGCTAGATGAGTTGCTTAATCGCATTGTCACACGAGGGACCGAAAGTGAAGAATCGATTCAAAACCGTATGTCTGTGGCACGAGCAGAAATGCGACTGCTGGAGCATTATGATTATGCTATAGTCAATGATGAGGTGGAGGCGGCATGCCGTCGAATTCAATCCATTTTAGTCGCCGAGCGGTGCCGGCAGGAACGAGTGCTGCATAAAATAAAAAAATGGATGGATGAGGTGTAGGCTATGTTGTATCCTTCAATCGATAAGTTGTTAGAAAAAGTAGACAGTAAGTATTCTTTGGTGATTGCCGCTTCCAAAAGAGCTCGCGCTTTAAGAGATGGATCGAAATCGGAGCTTCATAACCCGCAGTCTTATAAACAGGTTGGCGTAGCTTTGGAAGAATTATTCGGGGATTATATTTCATACGAAAAGCTTCCTGAAAAAGAAGGCATCAAGTCCAAGATGCAATAGTTAACCTGTTAACAGAATGATTGTTTAGGAACCGTAAAAAAATAACAACCCTAGCGGTTGTTATTTTTTTCTAAGTACCGAGATTTTCATATTCTTTAGAGGGGGTTTTAAGGTGAAACTAACTGGAAAAACAATACTTTTGGGCGTTTGCGGTGGAATTGCAGCTTATAAAGCTGCTGCACTTTGTAGTAAATTGGTACAAGCTGGTGCAAAGGTTCATGTCATTATGACAAAATCTGCTGCCCAATTCATCGCCCCTTTGACGTTTCAAACCTTATCGAGAAATCATGTTGTGACAGATACCTTTGAGGAGCTGAACCCTTCCGTAGTAACTCATATCGATCTAGCGGATCATGCCGATCTTATTGTGATTGCACCGGGTACAGCAAATATGTTAGCTAAGATGGCATACGGTTTGGGCGACGACATGCTTAGTACAACTTTACTTGCAGCAACAGCTCCGATTGTATTCGCACCAGCGATGAATGTACATATGTATGCCCATCCAGCGGTTGAACAGAATATGGCTATTTTGCGTGCGCGCGGCGTGCGATTTATCGAACCGGGTGAAGGACAGCTTGCCTGTGGCTATGTGGGTAAAGGCCGATTGGCTGAGCCAGAAGAAATAACCGCAGTTGTAGAAGGTATGCTGGCAGTAAAAAAAACTTTGCTAGGTAGAAAAGTATTAATAACAGCAGGAGGGACTAAGGAACGCTTGGATCCTGTTCGGTTTCTGTCCAACGATTCATCGGGAAAAATGGGCTTTGCTATTGCTGAAGCTGCTAAAGAAATGGGTGCAGAGGTTACCTTGGTTTATGGAACGACTACGGTCAAACCACCATTGGGAATGGAGTTAATTCCCATTGAATCTGCCAATGATATGCTAAACGCAGTTATGAACAGGCTGTCCCAAATGGATATCATCATCAAAGCTGCAGCAGTTGCGGACTATCGGGCAGAAAAAATTTCACCACAAAAAATCAAGAAAACGGATGAGCGACTTACCCTGACATTCGTCAAGAATATAGATATTCTGCAAACGATAGGTGCGCATAAGACGCATCAGTTTGTTGTTGGCTTTGCAGCGGAAACGGAAAACCTGGCATCACAAGCAATGTCCAAGCTGCAGCGCAAAAATTGTGATTTAATCGTTGCCAATGATGTAACGAAGGCTGGTGCTGGCTTTGGCTCAGATACTAACATTATCCAGATTTATGATCGTGATGGGCTCGTTGTGTCCTTGCCTATAATGGATAAGAAAGCGGCTGCTAAAGAATTGTTGAACCTTATTGCTGAACGCACAACTGCTCCAAGGAGCGATGTTTAATGTTTGCCAAAGTTATTGTTGATGTTCCCGCTAAACAAACGAACCGTCCGTTTGATTATAAGATCCCGGACGTTCTTCGGGACTGGGTTGAAGTAGGCAGTCGTGTAGCGGTTTCATTTGGTTCAAGGACATTGCAAGGCTTTGTCATAGAGGTATTTGAACAATCGGACTATGCTCCAGCCAAAATTAAACCCATTGAGCATGTACTGGATTTAGACCCGCCGCTCACTCCTGAGCTTGTAGAACTGGCGCATTGGATCAGTGAAACCTATTTATGTCATGAAATTACTGCGCTCCAAGTGATGATTCCGGGGGCGTTGAAAGCTAAATATGAGAGACAGCTCGCTTGGAACCCAGAGATGGAGGTGCAAGAAGCTTTCTTAACCTTTCCAGAACAAAATGATGTCATCGCTCATATAAAAGCAAAAGGCAGTGTGACCTTCGAGGCACTTTTGGCGATTTTTCCAGAGCAAGGTCCATGGATCAAACAACTACTGCGTACAGGTTATCTCGTTGAATCGCAAGTAGTTAAGGACAGGATGGCAAAGAAAAAGGTACTAACCGTATTTCCGCCTACAGATTTAGGTCATCTTGCCTTACAACTGGAACAGCTTGCGGATAAAGCGAAACGCCAAAAAGAAGTGATCCAATTTCTCCTTGAGTATCCACAGCCCATTCAATTGTCTCAGTTGATGCTAAAGCTCGATGTAGGTGCCAGCACGGTCAAAAGCTTGGCAGATCGAGGCTGGGTGGAGCTTAAGGAGATCGAGGTTTTTCGTGATCCCTATGCCAATCGCAGCTTTGCACGAACAACGCCATTACAGCTTACAGAAGAACAACAGCAAGTGTTTGCGCCGATCAGTCATGCCGTGAAAGCTAGCTTGCATCAGGTATTTTTATTGCATGGGGTAACCGGTAGTGGTAAAACTGAGGTCTATCTTCAGTCCATCCAACAATGCCTGGATCAAGGGAAGGAAGCGATTGTGCTTGTTCCAGAAATTTCGTTAACTCCACAAATGGTAGAACGCTTTAAAGGACGTTTTGGTGAGGCTGTCGCAGTATTGCACAGCCGATTGTCGCAAGGGGAACGCTATGACGAGTGGCGCAAAATTTCACTTAAGCAGGTTAAAGTTGTGATTGGAGCTAGATCAGCCGTATTTGCACCTTTTACAAAGCTTGGATTGATCATTATTGATGAAGAGCATGAATCTTCCTATAAGCAAGAAGAAAGTCCGAAATATCATGCAAGAGATGTAGCTATAGAACGTGCTAAACGCCAGAATGCCTCGGTTATTCTTGGATCAGCCACCCCGTCCTTAGAAAGCTTTTATCAAGCTATTGGCACGGATAATCCTACTGAACACAGTCCTTATAAATTACTAACGATGGCAGAGCGTGTTGAGGGTAGACCGATGCCGCCTGTGCAAATCGTTGATATGCGCGAAGAACTGAAGATGGGCAATCGTTCGATGTTTAGTCGTGACTTGTATAAAGCGATCGAAGATCGGTTACACAAGAAAGAACAGACCGTGCTGTTGCTTAATCGCCGTGGTTATTCTACCTTTGTCATGTGTCGCACCTGTGGGTATACGATAGGCTGTCCGCATTGTGATATATCCTTAACCTACCACCAAACGAGCAAACGGATCCGCTGCCATTATTGTGGGTACACCGAGCCTCAAGCGCATGAATGCCCGAGCTGTAAAAGTGAGCATATTCGTTATTTTGGTACAGGAACACAGAAAGTAGAGGATGAGCTAGCTAAGCTTTTTCCAGGGATTCGTGTGATAAGAATGGACGTAGATACGACAACGGAAAAAGGCTCACATGAGAAATGGTTGAATTTATTTCGTGACCAAAAGGCAGATGTTCTGTTAGGTACACAGATGGTAGCCAAAGGGCTGGACTTTCCTGAAGTGACCTTGGTCGGCGTCATTGCGGCGGATACGGTATTAAATCTACCCGACTTTCGAGCAGGGGAGCGAACCTTTCAATTGTTGACACAGGTTGCAGGCCGGGCAGGCAGGCACCAGAAGCCAGGAGAAGTATTTATTCAAACCTATACGCCTGAGCATTATAGTATTCAAAGTGCAAGCAATCATGATTACTCTTCGTTTATTCATACGGAGCTTGATTTACGGCATTCACGCGGGTATCCGCCCTACTATCGTTTAATTCTGGTTACTTTGTCGCATGAGCAGCTTGCCTTGCTTGTACGTACAGCGGAATCATATGTTAGTCGTATTAAGGAGCTGGCAAGAGAAGCTGGTATTTCGCTGCATACAGGCAATTCCAATCAAATGTATGAATTGGATATTATGGGACCCGTTGCTTCGCCAATCCCACGAATCAAAGATAGATATCGCTTCCAATGCATGTTAAAATATCGGGGAGAGACACATGTTTCCAATATCGTTAAGAAAGCTACGGCTTTTTTTGATGATCTATGCCGTCAACAAAATTTACAAATCAGTGTCGATGTCGATCCGCAATTGCTACAATAAGGCTAAGGAAGGTGTTTGTCATGGCTATTCGTATTATTGTTAAAGATCCAGATCCCGTTTTGCGGGAAATTGCTAAGCCTGTACCGAAAATAACGCCCAATGTCATTAAGCTATTGAATGATATGGCAGAAACGATGTATGATGCCCCCGGAGTAGGTTTAGCTGCTCCGCAAATAGGTATCTTAAAGCGGGTAATCGTCATGGATATTGGTGATGAGCATGGTTTGATTGAGCTGATTAACCCTGAGGTGATCGCTGAAGAAGGCGAGCAGCTTGGTCCAGAAGGCTGCTTAAGTATTCCTGGCTTAACAGGTGATGTGAAGAGGGCACTGAAGGTAACGGTAAAAGGCTTAGATCGTGAAGGCAATGAACGCATGATTGAAGGTTCTGAGTTATTAGCGCGCTGTATTCTTCATGAGGTGGATCACTTAAACGGAGTACTCTATACGGATTTAGCTGAAAAAGTGTACCGTACCGTGAAAGAAGATGAAGAAGAGGAATGACAAAACCAAAGCTGATTTTCATGGGTACTCCCGATTTTGCCGTACCCATTCTCCAAATGTTAATCGAAGAAGACTTTGAGATTCTTGCCGTTGTCACACAGCCTGATCGCCCTAAAGGGAGAAAACGCGTGTTAACACCTTCCCCAGTGAAAGAAGAAGCGATTCGACATCATATTCCCGTACTCCAACCTGAAAAGCTGCGTCATCCCGATGCAGTCGCGGAAATCAATGCCTTAAAGCCAGATTTAATTATCACCGCGGCTTATGGTCAAATCCTCCCCAAAGCCATTCTGGAGCTGCCCCAGTATGGCTGTTTGAATGTGCACGGCTCCTTATTGCCTTATTATCGCGGTGGTGCGCCGATACAGCGAGCGATTATGAATGGGGATGCTGTCACAGGAGTTACTTTAATGTATATGGCCGCAGGCTTAGATACGGGAGATATGATTCGCAAGGTTGAAGTACCGATAACAGACGAAGATAACACCGGAACCCTGTTTCTCAAACTTAGTCAAGCAGGTAAAGAGCTCTTACGTTCCACATTGCCTGAACTATTGGCAGGACATATTCAAGCCGTTCCTCAGGATCATGCAATAGCGACTTTGGCACCCAATATTCCACGCGAGGACGAACAAATCGATTGGTCGCGTCCTGCAACCGAATTATTCAATCAAATTCGTGGTCTTAGCCCATGGCCAGGTGCATGTACGCTTTGGAATGGAGAAAATTTCAAAGTCTGGGCAAGTCAAAAACATTCATCTAAGCTTGAAAGTGTGCTTTCTAGCATCCCTTTAGCTGAGCCGGGCACGGTTTTACAAATTAATGAGTCTGGTATAGAGGTTTTAACTGGAGATGGCACATTATGGTTGACGGAGATTCAACCTGCTGGTAAGAAAGCAATGGAGGCTGCCCAGTTCCGTTTGGGAGGAGCCATGCAAGTGGGGACAATCCTCGGGTTACCCTCGGACAAGGGGGATTTGATTTGAAAGATAAATCAATAATCAACAACAAAAATCCGCTCTCTGCTCGCGAAGTGGCTTTGGAAATTTTGACCCGTGTTGAGCAGGACAAGTCGTATAGTAATTTGCTGCTGAATCAAATGCTGCAGAAGCATTCACTCGAACGTGTGGATGCAGGCTTGGTCACTGAAATCGTCTATGGAACGATACAACATTTAAATACGATTGATTATTATCTGAATCGTTTTGTTGCCAAGGGTGTACAAAAGCTCGAGCCTTGGGTACGTGCTTTACTGCGATTAAGCCTTTATCAGGTGGTTTATTTAGAACGAATTCCCCCGCATGCCATTGTTAATGAGGCTGTGAATTTGGCCAAAAAGAAGGGTCATCAAGGTATTTCAGGCATGATAAACGGAGTGATGCGCAATGTGATTCGCCAGAAGGAGCAATTGGCGATTCCAAGCGATCTTCCGTTTGTTGAGCGTATTGCTTTGCAATATTCACATCCAAAGTGGATGGTAGCCCGCTGGATGAAACAATTCGGTGAGGAAACAACCGTAAGGATTTGCGAAGCCAATAATACATCTCCGAAAACAAGTGCTCGTGTGAATACAATGAAGCACACTCAAGCAGAAATGCTTGCTATCTTGCAGCAAGAGAGTGTGGAAGCAAAACCATCGGAGCTTGCCCCTAATGGAATTATTGTTGAACAAGGCGGGAACTTAGCCTATACGCGTTGGTTTATCGATGGAAGCATTACGATTCAGGATGAAAGCTCCATGCTTGTAGCAGAAGCAGTCGACCCGCAACCGGGTATGCGTGTTTTGGATTGCTGTGCAGCACCTGGCGGGAAAACGACACATTTAGCGGAAAAAATGCAAGATACCGGCAGCGTCATAGCCTCTGATATTCACGAGCACAAAATTGCTTTAATTCGTGATCAAGCCAATCGTTTAAAGCTTCGCTCCATTGAAACGGTATTTTGTGATGCGCTTGATTTATCCAAGCATTATCCGGCTGAATCCTTTGATTGTATTTTATTGGATGCTCCATGCTCCGGATTGGGTGTGATTCGTCGCAAGCCTGACTTAAAATGGTCGAAACAGGAGCTGGAAATCTCGGCTATTACTTTAGTACAGAATCAGCTTTTGAACGCAGTACATGTGTTATTAAAACCGGGCGGTGTTCTAGTCTATAGTACGTGTACAATGGAATACACCGAAAATCAAGGGATGATTGCACAATTTTTACAGCAACATCCACAATTTACGCTTGAAACCTTTCCTAGTAAGCAGTTAAGGGAGATTCATCCAAAATCCTCCACGGCGGGAATGCTGCAAATCCTGCCTGATCAGTATGGTTCAGATGGTTTTTTTATTGCACGGATGCGCAAAAATGGGTCTAAAACGAATCCCAAATGAGCAGTGCTTATTTATTTATCATTTTTGTGATAAACTAATTAGGTTAAGCAATAATAAAAAGTAAAAAGCAGGTAGTGATAGAATGAAACCATTTATTTATGATTTAACATTTGAAGAATGGCAGATGTGGGTGAAGGACAATGGCGAACCCGCTTTTAGAGCAGGCCAAATTTTTGATTGGCTTTATGTCAAACGCGTGGATAACTTTGAGGACATGAGCAATTTGTCCAAAGCCTTGCGAGAAAAGCTTAACGCTCAGTTCCAATTCGTGACACTTCAAGAAATTGCTCGTTATGAGTCCAAGGATGGAACTGTTAAATTTCTGTTTGAGTTATATGACAAAAATGCAATCGAGACGGTCATTATGAAGCATAGCTATGGCAATAGTGTCTGTGTAACGACCCAGGTAGGTTGTCGTGTGGGCTGTACGTTTTGCGCCTCGACACTTGGCGGGCTGAAACGTGATCTAACTTCGGGCGAAATCATTGCTCAAATTGTGAAAGCGCAAAAACTGATGGATGCTACGGAAGAAAGGGTTAGCAGCATTGTTATTATGGGGATTGGCGAACCCTTTGAGAATTATGATGCGATGATGAAATTTTTGAAGGTTATGGTTCATGAAAAAGGGTTGAATATAGGTCAACGTCATATTACAGTTTCTACAAGTGGTATTGTACCGAACATTTATCGTTTTGCCGATGAGAATACCCAAGTGAATTTGGCAATTTCAATTCATGCGCCCAATGATGCGCTGCGTTCCAAATTAATGCCAGTGAATCGCAGATTTCCTTTTGCCGATTTAATCGAGGCTTGTAAATATTACATTGAAAAAACGGGTAGACGTCTAACTTTTGAATATGCCTTGATGGGTGGAGTGAATGATCAACCAGAGCATGCTGAGGAACTGGCTCAGGTTTTGCAGGAAATGCCATTAAGCTACGTAAATTTAATTCCTGTAAATTTTGTAGCAGAACGGGATTTTAAACGAACCCCGCGTGATGACATATTTACATTCCAACGGATCTTAGAACGCAACAAGGTCAATGCAACCATTCGAAGAGAGCATGGTAGTGATATTGCCGCTGCTTGCGGGCAATTACGCGCACAGCATATGGAGCCAACTGCGAGGTGAAGATAAATGAACGTAGCGATTAAAACGGATATCGGGCGTGTTCGTTTAGTAAACGAAGATTGTTCAGTTGTACAGCATGATTTGAATGGCTTTGTGATGGCGATTGTAGCAGACGGTATGGGCGGACATCAAGCAGGTGAAATTGCAAGTCAAATGGCAATAGAAATCGTTCAAGAGCACTTGCAAACAATCGAAGTCGGTATGTCTATCGATAATTGCAAAGCTGCACTACAAGCAGCCATCGAGAAAGCGAATCAAACCATCTATGAATTTGCGCAAGCCAAAGCGCAATATCAGGGTATGGGAACTACCATCGTTGCAATTCTAGCAAATAAAGAGTTTATTGCAATCGGGCATATTGGTGATAGTCGAGCTTATCTTGTGACCGAGGATCGGATCGAACAGTTAACAGAAGACCACTCCTTAGTGACGGAGTTATTGCGCAGCGGTCAAATAACAGCCGAAGAAGCCTTTCAACATCCGCGGAGAAATGTACTGACTCGTGCCCTTGGTACGGATGCTCAAGTGGTGGTAGAAGTTGCACATTATGCATGGAATCCGAATCATATTGTACTGATGTGCAGTGACGGGTTAAGTGGCCAATTGGATAATAACGCCATATTAACGATTTTACATAAAGAACAAGATCTGAATTGGAAAGCGGACTTGCTGGTAGCCGAAGCTTTACATGCAGGTGGGGATGATAACATTTCGGTAATTTTGCTAGCAAATGAACCAAACGTAAGGAGTGATCATTCGTGATAGGTCGGCAGCTAGGTGGTAGATACGAGATTTTAGGGCGCATCGGCGGCGGCGGAATGGCGCTTGTATATAAAGCACATGATATTCTATTGAACCGTTATGTAGCTGTAAAGATTCTTAGACAACAATATGTCCATGATGAAGAATTTATTCGCAGATTTCGTCGTGAAGCGCAATCAGCTGCATCGCTTTCCCATCCGAACATTGTAAGTATTTATGATGTAGGGCAAGAGCTTGAAGTCCATTATATTGTGATGGAGTATGTGGAAGGCGTTACGCTAAACGATGTGATTAAAGAAAGAGCTCCCCTGCAAGTAGAAGAAGCTGTTCATTATGCAAGTCAAATTTGTGACGCGCTGGATCACGCTCATATGAATCAGATTATCCACCGCGATATTAAGCCGCATAATATATTAATTGGCAAAAACGGTAGGGTCAAGGTAACGGATTTCGGGATTGCTCGAGCAGCGAGTTCTTCCTCCATTACACAGACGGGTTCGGTTGTGGGATCGGTTCATTATTTCTCTCCAGAGCATGCCAAAGGGACAACTTCAGGTGCGAGATCGGATTTATATTCCTTAGGAATTGTCTTGTATCAAATGCTTACGGCAAAGCTTCCTTTCATTGGCGATAGCCCGATTAGTGTTGCATTGAAGCATTTGCAAGAAACCATAGTGGAGCCGCGTAAAGTGAATCCACTTATTCCCCAAAGCGTAGAGAATATTATTCTGAAAGCAGTACGTAAGAATCAGGAAGAACGCTATCAATCTGCCAAAGCAATGTTAGTGGATTTGGAGTCTTGCCTCACAGTTATGCGCCGCAATGAAGCAAAGCTTGTTTTTCTTCATATCGATGAGCATGATGATGAGAAAACAAGGGTTATCCCTGCCATTCGGACACCAACAAGTCCCAACTACACACCAATTGCTGACGCAGTTGAAGAGGTCTCCAAGAAAAATTATTGGATTGGACCGTTAATTTGGTTGCTAATCTTTATAGTTACGATTAGTGTTTTATGGTTTGTTATCCTACCCATGATTAAAAGCAGCGGTTCCCCTAAGGATGTAGAAATTCCAAATGTTGTGGGGATGGATAAGAAAACAGCGGAAGACAAGCTAGTGGCTGTTAATTTAAAGCCTTTTGAGGAATATCAAGCAAATGCAGATAAGGCTAAGGATATTGTCATTAAACAAAGCCCGTCTGGGATGAAGGTTAAAGAAGGGTCACAGATTACTTTATACATTAGCAACGGAATTAATTTGGCGAAGGTGGAGGATTACCAAGGGAGAAAATGGCCTGAGGTGCTAGCCGAGTTAATTAATGCAGGCATTGATGAAAAAACTCAAATTAATATGATTCCTAAATTTTTGCCAGATGAAAAGGATACGATTGTAAAGCAAGATCCCCCTCCTGGTGAGGCGTATGATCCAGCAACGGTAATCTATACCTTTACGGTCAGTCAAGGCAGCGAGAAAATTGCAATGCCGGACTTAACAGGTAAAACCAAACAAGAAGCGATCAATATACTTGATTTGCTAAACCTATCTTTAGCTAAACCGGATAAAGAAGGTATTGAATTCAAACCAAGCTTTCAACAGCCTAAAGATAAAATCTTTGATCAATTTCCGTTCAAAGCGGGAGAAGACGTAGATCCTGATAATCAAGGCTCAATCAAGATATTTATCAGTACTGGAGATCCTGCGGACGCAGGAGATATGACGATATCCGTTCCGTTAAAACCAGCTCAAGAAGGGACTTCATCAACTTTCCGGATCAATTTAACCGACGCAAGAAACAATAATGTTGATTTATCAACAATTGATGTAACCGAGTCACAAATTCAGAATATCAGAGTTACTGTAACAAAGGAGACTAAGGCGGTAATGAAAATTTATCGCGATAACGTTCTTTCCGATTCTAAGACTTATACTTATCAGGATTATTTGAATCAGACTACTGTGCCTTTGCCTACTGTATCACCTGGAGAAACGGAAGGAGCAACACCTACATCCGCTCCAGTATCAACTGACCCGACACCTAACCCGCCTTTACCGTTACCAGTCATTTCAGCGAGGGGTTAAAACATGGCAAAAGGAATGATTGTGAAAGCGCTAAGTGGCTATTATTACGTGTTGCCAGAAGGATGGGTTCAAAGCAGCGAATCACAAGCCAAGATAGGTAAAGATCACAATCTCATTCAATGTCGTGGCAGGGGGATATTGCGCAAGCATAAAACATCTCCTTTAGTAGGAGATCGTGTCATTTATGAGCTTACAGAGAATGGCGAAGGTATGGTTGACGAAATATTGCCGCGAACTACGGAGCTAATTCGACCACCGATCGCTAATGTTTCACTTGCTGTGCTTGTTTTTTCATTGAATGAACCTGCGCTTAATCTTCAGCTTTTAGATAAGTTTTTAGTGCACATTGAGCATGCAAATCTTGAAGTTTTGATTTGTTTTACCAAGCAGGATTTAATTTCAGAAGAATCAGATAATGAAACAGCTGAATTTGTATCAGAAATCACAAAAGTATACCAATTGTATGAGTCGTTGGGTTATAACGTTTTGACAACGAGTGCGTTGAAGCAAAAGGGCATTGAAGCTGTATTGGATCGTTTACAAGGTATTATCAGTGTATTTTCTGGGCAATCTGGGGTAGGTAAATCCTCATTATTGAATGCGATGATGCCTAGCTTGCAATTAGAGACCAATATCATTAGTCATAAGCTAGGTCGCGGGAAGCATACCACACGGCATGTGGAGTTAATTCCATTAGGCAATGGAGGCTGGGTTGCGGATACACCTGGATTTAGCCAATTGGATTTTTTACAGCTGGAAGCCGAAGAGCTGGGCTCTTGTTTTGTTGAATTTCACCTCCTCTCAGAAGGCTGCAAGTTTCGGGGATGTTTGCATCAGCATGAACCTGATTGCCGCGTTAGAGATGCGCTAAAGCAAGGCACTATTGCTGCTTCGCGTTACGAGCATTACATTCAATTTCTTGTTGAAATTAAAGAACGTAAACGGAGGTATTAATTTGAGCAACTTAGTTATCGCTCCATCTATATTATCTGCAAACTTTTCTAAATTAGGTGCGGAGATTAAAGAAGTGGAAGCTGGCGGGGCGAATTGGCTTCATATCGACGTAATGGACGGTCATTTTGTACCGAACATCACAATTGGACCTTTGGTTGTTGCTAGCATACGACCGCTTACACAGCTTCCTTTGGATGTTCACTTGATGATTGAACAGCCGGATACCTTTATCCCTGCTTTTGCATTGGCAGGTGCAGATTATATAAGTATCCATGCTGAAGCCTGTGTACATTTGCATCGTTCCTTGAGCTTAATACGTGAGCATGGGGTCAAAGCGGGGGTTGTTTTAAATCCGGCTACTCCGCTATCAGCGATTGAATTCGTTTTAACACAAGTGGATCTGATTCTAATCATGACGGTAAATCCGGGATTTGGCGGACAGGCGTTCATTCCGGAGATGCTGCCCAAGATCAGACGAATTAAAGAGATGCTGGTTGAGCGGGGGCTTACACATGTTCAGCTTGAAGTCGATGGCGGCATTAACGAGGTCACGGCTCCTCTTGTAGTCGAAGCTGGGGCAAATGTGTTAGTAGCAGGCCAAGCGGTTTTTGCTCAAACGGATCGCAGTGCGGCCATGGACCGTATTCGTTCGGTAGTTCAACCAATATAAGCATAAAAGAAAACATAGCCACATAAAATGGGTTACAGGAGCAGACTGCTTCTGTAACCTTTTTTATGAATATCAGAAAATTTTATACTCGATCTGATATTTCTAGGCAAATCTACCGTCCAAAGCATACTTACGAAGCTAGTTTTGCTTATGCAAAACCCTAAGGACGGCTAAGCCGTTTACCCTCGATAATCAGAGCCTCTACAGGGATTTCTTCTTGTCCAAGCACGTGGTGAGATTAGCTGAATATACTACAAGAATACAATGACGCAGAAGCCAAGGCGGATGTTGATGTAAAGGAGGGGTAGAGATGAAATTTTACACCATTAAGCTCCCAAAAATTTTGGGTGGCGTTGTGAAAGCAGTTCTCAACACCTTTAGTAAAAACTAAAGGAGAAACGGGGAATAGGTGCATGCAAACCGCCTTTCATACAAATGAAAAAAGCACCTGCTGTGAGGTGCTTTTTGTGTTTTAATAAAAATTATACACGGGTTAGTTTCCCGGATTTTAAAGCACGTGTGCTAACGTAAACGCGTTTGATTTTACCATCTACAAGAATACGAACCTTTTGCACATTAATACCCCAAGTACGTTTGTTCTTGTTATTCGCATGCGAAACATGGTTTCCTGTTTTTGGAGATTTACCTGTAATATAACATTTGCGTGACATATATGACACCCCCTCTGTAAGCTTTCGGAGAAAAACTTAGTTAAATTAGCGCTCGCAAAACATACTAGAATATAATATCATAGTAAAAGAAGCCGAGTCAACCAAAGAAAATTGATAAATACATTTATTTATAAAATTGAATATAGTACAATGGGATGTAGTCCAAAAGCTATATACGAAACAAAAGATGAAATGGATATCCTTTCAGATGGTAAATGTCATTCTTTATAGTAAAGGGGAAATGGTTTTGAGAAAGCGCTTTATCAAACTAGACGGTTCTGACTTCTATCAAATCATTGCCTCTGGTGCACGTAGACTGAATGAAAATGTAGAACAAGTAAATGCCTTAAACGTATTTCCTGTGCCAGATGGAGACACGGGAACGAATATGAATCTAACCTTTACATCTGGATTTGAAGAATTGAGTAAAATACAACATACACATATTGGACAAGCTGCAGATGTGCTTTCTAAAGGCTTATTAATGGGAGCTAGAGGAAATTCAGGTGTTATTCTATCACAGTTATTTCATGGTTTTGCAAAAGCGGTGTATGAATGTAAGGAGATTAATGCGCTTCAATTTGCTTTAGCGCTTCAGCAAGGGGTTGAGATGGCTTATAAGGCCGTAATTGAGCCGGTGGAAGGAACTATTCTAACAGTCGCTAAAGAAGCCGCTAAAGGGGCATTATCATCTGCTCGAAGAGTAGATCATATAGAACAAGTGATGCAAGATACGCTGCTGCAAGGTAATCAAGCCTTAGCTAGAACACCTGAGCAGTTACCCATCTTAAAAAAAGCTGGCGTTGTAGATGCAGGCGGTCAAGGGCTGATTTATATTTACGAGGGTTTCCTAAGTGTCCTTCTTGGAGAAAATGCTAAATATTCTGTGCCCAAATATGCACAAGCTCAAATAAAAAGTGCACTAGCACATGTAACAACAGAATCGATTGAGTTTGGCTATTGTACCGAGTTTTTGGTAAAAATAGCTGCAAGCCAATCCCAGAGACTTTTATTTCAAGAAGCAACATTTCGTCAAGATTTGTCCCGATTTGGAGATTCTTTATTAGTGGTAGCAGTTGATGATTTGGTTAAGGTTCATATCCATGCTGAGTATCCAGGTCAAGTCATGGATTATGCAATGAAATATGGGGAGCTTACCCATATCAAAATTGAAAATATGCGTGAACAGCATTTACACATCCTTATGGAGGGTTTGAATGAGCATCAGATCACTGGGGTTGAAAAAGAGTATGGCTTTGTTGCAATTGGGGCAGGTGAAGGGATTACGACAATTTTTAGCAGCATAGGTGTTGATCGTGTGTTGCTAGGTGGTCAGACTATGAACCCAAGTACAGAAGATATTGTCCAAGCTGTGCAAAAGATCAAAGCAAAAATTATTTATATTTTACCTAACAATTCGAATATTATTTTGGCTGCTCTACAAGCGAAAGAACTGATAGTGGGAAAACAAGTTATTGTCATTCCTTCAAAAACCATACCACAGGGGATGGCAGCGATGGTATCCTTTAATTCTGGAGCAGGAATTGAAACCAACACAGAAAGTATGTTATCTGCAATGACACTTGTACAGTCCGGTCAAGTGACCTATGCTGTTCGAGATTCTGAGATGGATGAAATTAAGATTAAAAAAAATGATTATCTGGGATTGCTCAATAATCAAATCATTGTCACACATCCTGATTTACTTCTCACCTGTCAGGATTTAGTCACTAGAATGATTGAAAATGATGGAGGGATTGTGACACTCTTCACTGGATTAGAAGCGTCCGAAGTGGTTACACAGGAGCTGGAGCGTTATATCCATCTCCATTATCCAGATACTGAAGTTGAAGTTCAATATGGAGGACAGCCGATATATCCATATTTAATATCAGTTGAGTGATCATGCTTACGATGCCAGCTTGCCAAGGCAAGCTCAGATTATGCTTACGATGCCAGTTTTCTGGCGAAAACTCTAGGGAGGCCATACAATGGGTAAGGTTAAGCTAGTTACAGATAGTACAGCAGATATTCCGAAGGAAATCTGTCTTTCGCTTGGTATTGAAGTGGTGCCGTTAAAGGTTCATTTCGGAAATGATACCTACAGAGATGGAGTTTCTCTTCAAGCGGAGCAATTTTATGAGCTTCTTGCTCATTCAACGACGCTTCCCACAACATCGCAGCCGTCACCTGTTGATTTTTTGGAAACCTACAAACGGATTAATGAGGAGCCAAATGTCCAGATTATCTCCATCCACATTTCATCAAATCTTAGTGGAACCTTTCAATCAGCGGTATTAGCTAAATCACTGCTCAATGAAAAAGCGGATATTACGACTATCGATTCCAGAACCGCCTCCTATGGAATGGGAGGAATTGTTGTGGCAGCAGCAGAAGCAGCGCAACAAGGAAAGAGTAAGGAAGCGATTTTGGCGCTTATCCAGAAGCTTATGGAGCAATTTCAGCTTTATTTTCTCGTGGATACCTTGGAATATTTACAAAAAGGTGGACGGATTGGAAAGGCAGCCGCGCTTTTGGGTTCCTTATTAAAAATAAAGCCGATTTTGAGCGTGGAAGCAGGTGAAGCTGTTTCCGTAGATAAAGTCCGAGGGCAGAAAGCGGCTGTTAATCGAATAATAGAATTGTTCAAGCTTAAAGCAATGACTGCTTCTAAAGTAAAGGTCATGATTGCACACGCAAATTCACCAGAGGCAGCTGAGCATCTTGGCTCCATGATGAAGGATAACTTCCAATTGTCCTCATTATCTTATACAACACTTGGTCCAGTTATTGGTACACATGTAGGTCCTGGCACGGTGGCTGTATTCATGTTCCCGGTGTAATATGACGGAATTATTTACTATTCCTGTGAAAAGTGTGCGCGGAGTTGGAGTCCATAAAACGGAAGAGCTGCATGCCTTGGGGATTCAAACGGTAGTGCAGCTCATCGAATACTATCCCTTTCGGTATGAGGATTACCATCTTCGAGATCTTAGCGAAGTGGGTAATGGTGAGAAAATCACGATTCAAGGCACTATTTATAGTGAGCCACTGTTACAAATGTATGGAAAAAGCAAATCGCGAATGACCTGTAAAGTGGTTGTGGAGCGTTTTTTCGTCACGGCGGTTTGGTTTAATCGTCATTTTCTTAGAGATAAGCTCAAGCTCGGACAAGACATTATTCTTACGGGTAAATGGGATCAAGGGAGAAGTCATCTAACCGTTTCGGAATCTGAATTTCCAGGTCAAGGCTCTTCACGTTTAGGCACATTACAGCCGGTTTATTCAGTTGCTGGAGCGATTACGCAGCAATGGATGCGGAAAACGATGAACCAAGCTTTTGTGCAATTTGGTGAAATGATTGAGGAGAATTTACCTTGTGAGCTTAAAGAAAAACATCAATTTGTAGCACATAAACATGCGATTTTACATATTCATCATCCCGAGGATTTGAACGAGGGGAAACGGGCACGTGAGCGCATTGTTTATGAGGAATTTTTCTTTTTTCAATTGAAAATTCAAGCCTACAGGGCATTATCACGAAGTAAAGCAGAAGGGTCAGCTATTGCAGTTGATCTACCAGCTGTTCGGGCCTTTGTCCGAGCACTTCCTTTTGTTCTAACAGACTCGCAAAAAAATGTGATTGCCGAAATTATGCATGATTTACAGGAGTCCTATAGCATGAATCGATTGCTGCAGGGTGATGTTGGCTCAGGGAAAACGATTGTGGCTGCTGTAGCCTTGTTTGCTGTGATTAAAACGGGGGCTCAAGCGGCATTGATGGTCCCAACAGAGATATTAGCCGAACAGCATTATCGCTCCTTAACGCGAATATTTGAGCCCTATCATATTAAGGTTGGCCTATTAACCGGAAGTGTTTCGGAGCGCAAAAGACGTGAAATCATTGCTAACCTCCAAACAGGGGAATTACAGCTAGTCATCGGAACACATGCATTAATTCAAGAAGATGTCTATTTTTCGAGCCTTGGCTTGGTTGTTATCGATGAGCAGCATCGTTTTGGTGTTCAACAACGCAGTATACTCCGTCGTAAAGGATTGCAGCCAGATGTATTGACCATGACGGCGACACCCATTCCTCGGACGTTAGCCATAACAGCTTATGGTGATTTGGATGTATCGTCATTACGGGAATTACCCAAAGGGCGAAAGCCAATTCGAACCTATGCCGTAAATCATACTATGTTAGAGCGCGTGTTAGGCTTCATTCATCGTGAAGTTTTAGCAGGGAGGCAAGCTTATCTGATTTGTCCATTAATCGAAGAGTCAGAAAAAGTAGATGTGCAGAATGCATTGGATCTTCATGCTCAGTTAACGATACATTTTCCTAGCTTCCGAGTGGGTTTATTACATGGACGCTTAGCCCCAGGGGAAAAGGATGATGTGATGCAGGATTTTATGCTTAATCAGATTCAAGTTCTTGTCTCTACGACAGTAATCGAGGTCGGTGTAGATGTACCAAATGCAACCCTAATGGTCATCTATGATGCACAACGTTTTGGCTTATCTCAGCTCCACCAGCTGCGAGGTCGTGTTGGTCGCGGAGAACACGCCTCTTATTGTGTGTTAATTGCCGATGCGAAGAATGAGGTCAGCAAAGAACGCCTTAAGGTGATGACCGAAACCAATGATGGCTTTGAAATTGCGCGTCGTGATTTAGAACTGAGGGGACCTGGTGATTATTTTGGCACCAAACAAAGCGGACTTCCCGATTTCCGTTTAGCCGATTTAGTCAGTGATTACGAAACCTTAGAGTTAGCGCGAGATGATGTGGCTTTACTTCTAGCACGTCCAGATTTCTGGACAAGTAGAGAATATCTCGCGTTGCGCAAATTTCTCCATCGAGAGCAAATCATTGGTGAAGGCTTGCTTGATTAATCCGCTAAACTTTCGTGCAACTAATACGAGCAGTCTTCATATACTTACACAGGCTATGGCAACCTGTAATCCTAAGTTTGGTATACAGAGCTATCTTGTGGAGGTGTAAGAATTGGGATATGAAAATTACGGGATTGAACGTCCCTTTGTGGAACGCATTAAATTAAAAATGAAAAATCCGCAATTGAATCAAAGGGTTAACATGATTTTGAATGGGATCACCAAAGCAGATTTGCAGAATGCAACTAAATTGAATCGCTTGTTAGATCAGGTCGCTAAGGTGCTAGGTGAGAAGATTTCGGATCAGATGTCACATCAAATTGTTTCGTTTGTGATTGCGCAAAAAATTGATCCAAACAATACATTTCATCTTATTAAACTCTGGGGTATGTTTCGTTAAAAACAATAAAGGTTACATAAGAGCTTCCTTTTTGGGGCATGTTAATCATGCCAAAAGTATGTACTATGATCCTAAAAAGGAGGCTTTTTTAATGACAGAACATCCCATTCAAGGTCTAATGAAAACAGCTATGGAAAATATTAAAGAAATGGTTGATGTCAATACCATCGTAGGTGATCCAGTTGAAACGCCAGACGGCAGTGTAATATTACCCATATCCAAAGTTGGTTTCGGATTTGCTGCGGGTGGTAGTGAGTTCTTAGGTGAGGGTGAGCAGGATCAGCAAAATAAAAATGATAAAAATGATGCAAATCTTGCGACGGTTTCCTTGCCCTTTGGCGGGGGCAGCGGCGGGGGGGTTTCGATTACACCTATTGCTTTTCTGGTAGTAAATTCTACTGGTGTTAAGGTAGTTCCCTTAGACAATCAAACCCATCTTTATGAACGGCTAATTGATTCCGCACCACAGGTATTTGATAAGATACAAAGCATGCTTAAAGGAAACAAAAACAATACAACCGCTATGGGAGCTACACAAACTTCACCAGATCCATTTGCAAGCAGTAACCCAATCCAAACAACGAACACTTCAAATAACACAACAGGTACAATTCGTAACTAGATATGTACGACTAATAAAACTGCAGTCCAAGTTCATCCAAAAGAGGTTGTCAGTAGGTGTAAAACACCGAACGACACCTCTTTTTATTCGGTTTACATTTTCTTTTTCATTGCACTTTTGGGAACTATCTTTTATAGTAAAGTTAACTAATAACTTTGTGAGGTTCATGTATGCGCTTAATCCCCACTAAACAATGCCAAGCCGGAATGCGTTTGGGAAAAGAGATATTTAACGAAGAGGGAATTATTCTGTTAGGGAGCAATGTCTCTTTAACGGATCATTTGATTAATCGATTAATTCAATTAGGGATAGATTACTTATATATTCAGGATCCCAACACAGATGATATCGAAATTAAATCCCCACTTACTGAACAAACTCGGTTTAGAGCAATTACGGAAATTAGATCTAATTTCCGTGCACTCATGGATCAAGCTGCCAGTAAGAGAGCAGTTAAAAACCCTACATTAGGAAAGTCATTTAATAATGTGCTCCAGACAATTATTGACGAATTGAGTGATCACAAAGAAGCGTTAATTATGTTAACGGATATTAACATTATGAATAATTATATCTATAATCATTCCTTAAATGTAGCTATTATATGTATATCATTAGGAATTACCCACGGATATTCACGAAACGATTTGTTTGCATTGGGCATGGGTTCTATTCTACACGACATTGGTAAAACAAAAATTCAACCTAAATTGCTAACATTGAATCGTACATTAACACCCGATGAATATAAGGAAGTTCAGAACCATACAGTACTAGGCTTTCAATTGCTAAAGGATGAACCGAATATACCGCTATTAACTGCTCATTGCGCTTTTCAGCATCATGAACGCATTGATGGCTCAGGTTACCCACGTGGAATTAAGGATGAAGAGATCCATGACTTTGCCAAATGGATTGCGATTGCAGACAGCTTTGATGCCATGACGAACCATCGAACTTATCGAACTGCTATGCTTCCACATGAGGCAATGGAGGTTTTATATGGTAGCGTAGGAACGCTTTATGATCGTAAGAAAGTAGCAATGTTTCGTGATAATGTAGCAATTTACCCGCTTGGACTTACTGTTAAGCTCAACTCAGGCGAAAAAGGGGTCGTCACTCAAATCAATCAGAATTATCCACAGCGGCCTATAGTACGTATTTTTGAAACACCAGATGGGAAGATTGTTCAGCCTATTTATGAAGTTGACCTTTCACAAAAACATACGTTATTGATTGAAAGTGTAAATCCAGTATAAGACAAGCTCTTTTATGGGACATGTTTCGAATCAGACAAGCATATGCTTTTACAAAAGATATGCGGACCTGATTCGGGAGGTGAACCATGAGAAGAGCTTTTTTGTTGTTTTGTTTTTTAACGGTAATTGGTCATTGTTTTTCAGCTTTACCTACGAAAGTTATGGCCGAAGAGGCAGGTATTCAAACACATGCAGAGGCTGCGGCTTTGATTGATGTAACCACTGGAGTTATTCTCTATAGTAAAATGGGTGATAAACAAATGCGAATTGCCAGTTTAACTAAAGTTATGACAGCTATTGTGGCAATTGAGCAAGGGAAATTATCTGATGCAGTAACGGTTAGTAAAAGAGCGGCAGGTAAAGAGGGTTCTTCCATCTATCTGAAGCAAGGTGAACAAATGAGCTTGCAGTATTTGCTATATGGTTTAATGCTCCGCTCAGGCAATGATGCGGCAACCGCTATTGCAGAGAATGTCGGCGGCACAGAAGAAGGATTTGCTTATTTAATGAATGAAAAGGCACAAATGCTCGGCATGGAGCATTCGCATTTTATGAATCCACATGGGTTAGATGTAAAGAATCATTACTCCACAGCCAACGATATGGCGCAATTAACGGCCTATGCTTTGCAAAATCCAATTTTTCGGGAAATTGTCGCAACCAAGTTGAAAAAAGTTCCTAATCCCAATGAAACTTGGGGGTACTTATGGGCGAATAAGAATAAGATGCTTTCTCTATACCCGGGTGCAGATGGAGTGAAAACCGGCTATACCAAGCTAGCTTTACGTTGTTTAATTTCTTCTGCAACTCGCAATGGGCAGCAGCTTGCAGTCGTTACATTGAATGATTCGGATGATTGGGCCGATCACAGTCGATTATTGGATTATGGATTTAAACATTTCCCATTAGGGCAGTTGATCGATAAGGGAGAATCAGTGGACATTGGGTTGAAAGCTTTGGAGTCCTTTAATTATCCTTTATCACTAGAGCAAAAAGCTAAAGTAACAAGAAAAGTGGAGTTATATAAGCCAACTTCGCTGTCTTATCGTTTAGGAACAAGAGGTCAACTCCAGCTGTTTTTATCTGACAAACGTATTGGTACAGTTCTTTTAGTGGCTAGTGATAATCCAATGCTGGATAAGAGGAATACTATCGTCTTTAGCTTTCAGCCAACTGCACAGCAAGCACAAGATGACAACCCTAATATCTGGCATGTTTTTATTCATGCATTGTTTTGTATATAGAAAGAAGGGCAAACCATGGTCAATTTAATCTGGTTGTTTTTTATTGTTGTGGGTTTTGTAGTTGCTGCCATTCAAGGAAACATCGATTTGGTTACTGCGGCTGTGTTTGAAGGAGCAGAAACGGGAGTGACGGTATGCTTTGGGCTTATCAGCATTCTGGTTTTTTGGTTGGGGATTATGCGGATTGCAGAAGATGCAGGCTTATTAAAAAAATTAGCCATTTTATTGCGCCCTGCAGTACGTTTTTTATTCCCCAGTATCCCACAAGATCATCCAGCAATCGGTTACATCATGTCCAATATGAGCGCGAATATTCTTGGACTGGGCAATGCTGCGACACCTATGGGCATTCGTGCGATGCAAGAGCTCCAGAAGCTCAATATAAACAAAAATACAGCCAGTCCAGCTATGTGTACATTATTAGCTTTGAATACATCGAGTATTACGCTTATTCCTACGACATTGATTGCTATACGGATGAATTATCATTCATTGAACCCGGCAGAAATCGTTGGCACTACTTTGCTTGCAACCATCATATCTACATTAGCTGCAATTCTTGTGGATAAATGGTATAGAAGACGGTATGAGCGCTTTGCGAATTAGAAAGGATGAGGATTAGCTGTGTTTGTTATCGTTTCTACACTATCCGCATGGGCAATTCCTTTATTAATTGTATTCATTCCCCTTTATGCAGCGTATAAAGGTGTACCTACCTATGAATCTTTTGTGGAAGGAGCTAAAGACGGTTTTCAGACAGCGATTACGATTATGCCGCATTTGGTGGGGATGATGGTGGCCATTACTGTTTTTCGCGCATCGGGTGCGATGGATTTATTCGCAGGCTGGATGTATCCCTTTTTCGAAAGAATGGGGATTCCGGGTGAAGTGATTCCTCTCGCTTTTTTACGTCCGATTACGGGAGCGGGCTCTTTAGCCTTTACAACAGATTTGATTAAACAATTTGGACCGGATTCTTTAATTGGGCGAATTGCCTCTACCGTACAGGGGAGTACGGATACGACCTTGTATGTATTAACCGTTTATTTTGGTGCGGTGGGTATTAAAAAAGCGATGTATGCTTTAAAAGTTGGGCTAATCTCGGATGCAATTGGTTTTATTGTCTCTATTGTCATTTGTTATTGGGTATTTGTTTAACCAGGCACTTGTGATTTTTGACCCAAATCGGTATCATAAGGTTTGAGGTGAAGGTAAACATGGATAACATGGAAAGATTACAAAAGGTTTTGGCGAATGCTGGAGTAGCGTCACGTCGAAAATGCGAGGAAATTATAACCGCTGGTCGGGTTGAAGTCAACGATGAAATTGTTAAAACACTTGGGGTGAAGGTTGATCCCATCCATGATATGATTAAAGTAGACGGGCAAGCGATCAATCGCCAAAACAAAATTTATTTATTAATGAATAAACCCAAAGGGGTTATTACCAGTGCATCGGATCCGGAAGGCCGCAAGGTCGTTACAGATTTTATACATGGCATTAAAGAAAGACTATATCCGGTTGGTCGGCTGGATTACGATACAGAAGGTCTGCTGATTCTTACAAATGATGGAGACTTTGCTCATTTGCTTACACATCCGAAGCATCATGTACCTAAAACTTATCATGCTACAGTAAAAGGAACACCGCATGGTTCACTATTGGAAAAATTAAAAAGTGGCGTCCAGCTTGAAGACGGCTTAACAGCCCCGGCAGAGGTGGATTATTTTGACGTTAACCCAGTGAAGAATGAATCGACTGTGACCATTACCATTTATGAAGGCAGGAATAGACAGGTTCGCCGTATGTTTGAAGCTATCCATTTTCCGGTGATTCGTTTAAAACGGATTATGTTCGGGCCGCTTTTCCTAACAGGCGTTCCCCGCGGTAAATATCGTTATTTAACCCCTAAGGAAGTTCAGGGCTTGATGGACTCTGCGACCCAGTCACAAAATGTTCGAAATAAGTAATAATTGCTCACAATAAAGTTCGTTATAATGGAATAGTTAAATCTAAGGCTTACAAAGGTGAAATGACTCATGAAAAATAGAAAAACATGGCAGGTAATTATTCTTTCATTCGTTATTTTTATTGGTGCATTCACGATTGCGAATAGCTTGTTTAGCGATCATGCAATACCGCAGGTTGGTGATAAAGCACCCAAATTTAAATTACTTGGGTTGGATGGTCAGGTGCATCAACTCTCTGATTATAAAGGGAAAACGGTGATGATTAATTTTTGGGGTACATACTGTCCCCCTTGTAAAGCGGAAATGCCAGCCATTCAAAAACAATATGAGCAATGGCAGAAATCCGATGTTGTGGTGTTAGCGGTTAATATGGGAGAAAGCCCAATTACTGTACATGGTTTTTTGGATCCGCTTAAGACAACCTTTCCTGTACTTTTAGATCAAGATTTTGAAATTCGCAAAAACTATGGGGTTATCCAATATCCCACAACTTTTTTTGTGAAGCCAAACGGGAGAATTGCTAAAATTAATGTCGGCGGTATGGATGAGAACTACATTCAACAATCGCTTTCTGTGATGCTAGGAAAGTAGGAGGTTTACCCATTGTTTGAGAATACGAAATGTGAATGTGGTCATCAGAATCATGTAGGCACCGTATTGTGTGAATCCTGTGGGAAACCGCTTTTTGACAATACGGGAGAAGAAACATTGGAAATGCGTTACGATGGCGTCGCTCGCCGATCGCAAAAAAACAACCCAGCATTATTGGATCGGGTTTGGAACTTTTTCTCTTCTGTGAAAATTGCTATTTATATGATTCTTGCTACTTTGTTGGCTTCAATGGTAGGCACCATCTACCCGCAAGAAAATACGTTCGTTAACATGAATCCTGCCATATTCTACAAGCAAAGTTTCGGAACCTTGGGTAACATCTATTATTTGCTGGGTTTATCTCATACCTACGAGTCTTGGTGGTTTAAGCTTCTGCTGTTTTTGATTGGAACGTCATTAGTCATTTGCAGCTTGGATCGGGTATTGCCGCTTTATCGAGCCTTGAATAAACAACAGATTCGCAAGCATCTTCAATTTATTTTACGTCAAAAAGTAGCCTATACCGCTAAATTAACCTTGAATTCCGAATCACAAGTGGCGTCAACTGAGCAGTGGGTCGAACAAATGGGCAAACAGCTTCGGAAACAACATTATCGTGTTCATACGGATGGTTCTGCGCTGCTGGCGGAAAAATATCGGTTTAGTCGCTGGGGTCCTTATATTCTGCATATCGGTTTAATTATATTTTTATTAGCTGTTCTAATGCGTAGTATTCCAGGATGGCACATGGATCAATATATGGGCTTTCTTGAAGGGGATACTGTGAAGATTCCCAACACCTCTTATTATCTCAAAAATGAGAAGTTTGTCGTTGACTATTATAAAAAAGATGAAATGTCGAAGGGATTTCAAGATAAAGATCGCAATGTGGCCAAGGTTTATGAAACCACAGCGGTTTTATACCAATGTACAGAATTTTGCGATGATCCGACAAAAACACCTGTATTGAAAGAAGTGCACCGGCAAGACATCTTTGTCAACAAACCGTTGAATTATAAAGGATTAATGGCTTTTCAATTTGATTATAAAGAAACACCACGTCTGCTTTCAGTGAAACCTACCTTGAGTAATAAACAAACGGGTGAGGTTTATGGTTCTTTCGATCTCTCCATGACTGCGCCAGAAAGTAGCTTTCAAGTAGGAGAGTACAAACTAAAGCTCAGAGATTATTATCGTGATTTCGAGCTTGGTGAGGATGGCAAACCAAAAACAAAATCAAACGATGCTAACTTGCCTGCATTTATTTTTATAATCACAGGTCCTGGACTTGCAGAAAATGGTGACGTTTATATGTATTTCCCACGTCAGATTGATAAAGTGGCCTTTCATCAGGATGAAATCAACGGCGCGATTGGAGCTAAATTGGATATATCGGTTTCTTCTATGAAGGATGTTCATTTGGCGAACTATACAAGCTTCCTTAATATCCGTGTTGATCGGGCCATGCCTTATATTTGGTTTGGCGCTGCAATAGCGATGTTAGGCCTTGTTATGGGCTTTTATTGGCAGCATCGCCGTATTTGGTTGCGGATTGATGATCAAGTGCTTTCTTTAGGTGGACACACGAATAAAAATTGGTTTGGTTTACGCAAGGATGCAGTAAATGCCTTAAACAAGTTAGGTATCGAAGTAGATGCTAAAGTATTAGAAACGGGAGGGAAGCCAGAATGACAGCTTTTTTGGATAAGATCAGTTCCATTAGCAGTGATTATTTACTTATTGCCTTTGTCTTATATAATCTAGGCTTTCTGCTTTTTGTATTAGCCATTCTGGGTAAGAAGTGGAGCAGTCGTGAACCTGAAGAGCATAAGCGCAGATGGGGAAAAGTTGCTTTCGTTATATCTGTCGTTGGATTCATGGGTCACTTGCTTTTCTTCTTCACACGTTGGTATAGTGGGGGACATATTCCGACAAGTAATATGTACGAATTTATGACTTTCCTAGCGATGATGATTATGGCTGCTTTTATTATCATTTTTCTGATCTATCGTACTTTGGTTATTGGTGTATTCGCTCTGCCAGTCGGAATTATCATTCTCGCGTATGCTTCTGTATTTCCTCAGGAAGTCCAGCCGCTTATTCCGGCATTACAAAGCTATTGGTTGAAGATTCATGTGACTACAGCGGCTGCGGGTGAAGCATTTTTTGCAGTCGGCTTTGCGGGTGGATTGATGTATTTATTGCGGAATATTAATTTCAAGTCTAAAAAGCGTCAGGATGTAAAAGAGCAGAGGAGTATCGAACTTGTTTTAATTGTCCTGCTGGTTATTGTAGGCTTTGTTGTTGCGATCTTTAGCTTTCATGCGGCAGGCTACAAAGCTACATTCTCTAAAGATGTCGTTACCAAAGATAAATCCGGTGCAGAAGTAACCGTTCGCCAAAGTGTAGATTACGTTCTACCCCCGATTTTTAAACCGAATGGGGCTACAACAGAGGCAATGCAGCCCTTCTTAGGGATGAAAGAACCATTACTTGAAGCTCCTTCATGGATGAATGGTTCCAATGCAGGTCGCAAGCTGAATACAGTAGTTTGGTCGATCATTAGTGGATTTGTCTTGTATGGTATCATTCGACTGATTACCCGTAAATCAATAGGTGCTGCAATAAGTCCGATTTTAGATGGAATGGATCCTGAAGATTTGGATGAAATTAGCTATCGAGCCATTGCAATTGGCTATCCTATTTTCACTCTGGGAGCTTTGATATTTGCAATGATATGGGCAGCGGAGGCCTGGGGTCGTTTTTGGGGCTGGGATCCAAAGGAAGTATGGGCTTTAATTACTTGGCTTTATTATGCTTTCTACCTTCATTTGCGTTTATCCAAAGGCTGGCAGGGGAAAAAATCAGCATGGTTGGCTGTTATAGGCTTCACGATCGTGATGTTCACCTTAATCGGTGTAAATTTAGTCATTGCCGGTTTACATTCTTACTCAGGTGTATAAACAATTATAAGAGGAGTGGATTACAATGACGGAGTGGAAAGCGAATATTCTGATTGTTGATGACGAGGAACGCATTCGTCGCTTGCTGCGGATGTATTTGGAAAAAGAAGGTTATACCATTGCAGAAGCAGAAGATGGCGAAACCGCATTACAAAAAGCTTTGGAGCAAGACTTTGATTTGATTTTGTTGGATCTTATGCTGCCTGGCATGGATGGGATTGAAGTTTGTACTCGTTTACGCCAGACGAAGGCTACACCTGTTATTATGCTCACGGCTAAAGGGGAAGAAGCGAATCGTGTTCAAGGCTTTGAAGCCGGAACAGACGATTATGTGGTCAAGCCCTTCAGTCCGCGTGAAGTGATCTATCGTGTTAAGGCTATTCTAAGGCGCTCATCTGCAACAGCTTACTTGTCCAAAGAAGAAAACCATAGCAACAATATTGTTTTTCCACATTTGCTTATTGAACATGACGCGCATCGAGTGACAGCAGGTGGTCAAGAGGTAGCCTTAACACCTAAGGAGTATGAGCTGCTGCATTACTTGGCAGTTTCCCCGGACAAAGTTTTCTCGCGTGAGGATTTGCTGAAAGATGTCTGGAATTATGAGTTTTTCGGAGATTTGCGTACAGTGGATACTCATGTAAAACGTCTCAGAGAAAAGCTGAACAAAGTTTCTCCTGAAGCTGCCACCATGATTACAACAGTGTGGGGAGTCGGCTATAAATTAGAGGTGCCCAAATAGTGTATATTTTCAAAAATATTGTAGTCAAGCTTTGGATGACCATTATCGCACTTGTTGCTGTCGTGCTGCTCATCCTGGGCTTGTTTTTATTTAAATACATTGATACTAGCTTTCCGAAAGCCAATGATCAATCGACAAGTCTGCAGGAGCTTGCAATAAAGGTTGCTGCGCAAGCGCTTCAACATAGTGGTGAATCGCTGTTTATTCCGCTGATGAACGATTTATTGTCCCCCCAAGAAGCAGGGCTAATATTATTAGAACGTAACTCTGATACAAAGGCAATGGATCTGCATCTTTCTTTGTTTCTTAGTGAAGAAGCCAGCCTAGTGGTGGATCAGGTTTTTAGTGAGGCGGAGCTTGATGATGTTTTCAGCGGAAAAACCATCGAACGTCGAAAAGCTGGATTTCTCTTTGTCGCTACTCCAATTGTTGCTGAAGGATTCCCTATAAATGATCATAAGATTCTCATTATCCATCAATCCGAAAAATCAGTCGAAAGAACGCAGGTGTACGTCAAAAAATTATTTGCTTTTGTTTCATTCATTGGTTTTTTATTGACGACCTTTTTTGCTTTCTTTTTGATCACGAGAATTACCAAGCCTATCCAAAAGCTTAAAAAAGCGGCTGATCTTATCACAAAAGGCGAGTATGGAAGTCGTGTTCCCATTGTATCTTCAGATGAATTAGGAGAACTGGCGCTGACCTTTAACCACATGGGGGAGCGATTAGAAGAAACGATCAAGGATTTGAATTATGAAAAAGAAAATTTATCGAGTGTGTTGCGAAGCATGGCAGATGCAGTGATTTCTTTTGATGTTGCGGGTCACGTGATTTTTACCAATCCACATGGTGAGAAAATCATTGCGAATTGGAGTGATATTCAGTGGAATACCTCACAATCCGATCCTACCGATAGGACAGATGAATGGAGCGCCAATTCCACAAACAATATGATGCGTTCAGAACAAATCCCTGAGCCTTTACAGCAAATATTCGCGAATGTTGTTCAGGATACGAAGGAGATAACTTCAAAGCTTCACGTGCTTAATGGTGTCTGGTCCGTTGTTATAGCACCCTTGTACTCGCAAGAGCTCATAAGGGGTGCTGTAGCCGTGCTGCGCAACGTAACGGAGGAGTATCGTCTTGAGAAGCTAAGGAAGGATTTCGTGGCTAATGTATCTCATGAACTGCGAACACCATTATCGATGATGCAAGGCTATAGTGAAGCTTTGCTTGATGACATAGCCACATCTCCAGAGGAACGCACTGAGCTAGCACAGGTTATTTATGATGAATCCCTGCGAATGGGGAGATTGGTTAAGGATTTGCTGGATTTGGCGCGAATGGAAACCGGTCATTTGGAGCTTGATTTACAAGATTTCCAATTGAATGCACTGCTAAAACGCATGCAACGTAAATTTAGCGCACTATGCAAGGATCAAGGCCTTCAGCTAATATTAGAGTGTCCGGATGAAATTGTCATACTTCCCCATGCGGATGAAGATCGTCTGGAACAGGTTTTAACGAATCTCCTGGATAATGCTATTCGCCATACATCATTAGGTGCTCAGATCACGATCAGGATGGGACTCCAACCACATGGAGATGATGTTCATACGGTCTTAATTGAAATAGAGGATCAAGGACAGGGGATTCCTCCCGAAGATTTGCCTTTTATATTTGAAAGGTTTTATAAAGCCGATAAAGCAAGAACGCGTGGAACCACAATAGGAACGGGACTGGGTTTAGCCATTGTTAAAAATATTGTTGAGTCACACCATGGTACAGTCCAAGTAAGAAGTATTCTGGGACAAGGAACAACTTTCTCCATAATCTTGCCAATCTAGAAGAAAAAGAGCTTCCTGAACAACCAGGAAAGCTCTTTTTTTGTTGAAAAAAGCGGTTAATCTTGTTACTCATGAAACAATCGACTTTTAGTTCTACAAAGTGATAGTTTTCACTTGCAGTATATCCACAAGCTGGCTTAATTCCTTTATGACTTCACTGGATGCTTCTTTATCAATTGATAAAATCATAATAGCAGAACCACCGATGACTTTACGCCCTACTTGCATGGATGCGATATTGACATGGTTGTTGCCAAGCAAGGTTCCCACCCGGCCGATGGTACCTGGCTTATCGCTATGAGAGATAAGCAGCATAGTCCCTTCAGCTGCAATATCAACCGGATATTGATCAATTTGTACGATACGTTCACCATAACCGGAGAGCAGTGTACCTGCAACCGTTTTTTCTTCTTTTTTGGATTTAAGTGTCACACTAACCAAGTTTGTAAATGTTTTAGAAGTTGTGGCTTTTTGTGTGACAATGTTTACTTCACGAAGCTTTGCCATATGCATTGCGTTAACGATATTTACTTCTTCAGCAAGATGATTCATTAATATACCTTTAACAATATAACGAGTCAAAGGTGCAGTATCAACATCGCCTAAATCTCCTGCATATTTAACGATAATTTCCTCTACAGCACTTTCAGCCAGCTTACCTACAAAACGTCCCAATTTCTCTCCAAGCTGGAAGTAAGGCTGTAAAACGCTTAGTACATTAGCTGGAACTGGAGGCATATTAACAGCATTCTTAAACGGCTGATTGCGTAAAATATGAAGAACTTCTTCAGAAACATCTATGGCCACATTCTCTTGAGCTTCAACGGTGGATGCACCCAAATGCGGTGTTACGATAATTTGCGGATGATTCAAGAAGGGATGATCAACTGCAGGCGGCTCTTCTTCAAACACATCGAATGCTGCTCCAGCAACGATACCTTGATTGATTGCATCAACTAAAGCTGCTTCATCCACAATTCCTCCACGAGCGCAGTTGATGATCCGTACTCCTTTTTTCATAATGGCAAATTGATCTTTACCGATGATATGCCGAGTTTCAGGCGTTAGTGGAGTATGAACCGTGATAAAATCTGCTTGAGCGGCGATTTCGTTTACCGACCCTAGCTTAACACCCATTTTTTCAGCACGATCTTCAGTAAGGAAGGGGTCATAACCAATAACCTCCATGCCAAAAACTTTAGCGCGTTTGGCAACCTCACTACCAATCCGCCCCATACCAATAATACCTAATACTTTAGCACGTAATTCGACACCGACAAACGTCTTGCGATCCCACTCACCTGAAACTGTTTTCTTATATGCTTGCGGGATTTGTCTAGCTGCGGACATCATCATAGCAAAGGTTAGTTCACAAGTTGCAATCGTGTTACCATCAGGTGCGTTAATGACAACAATTCCCCGTTTGGTTGCTGCTTCCAAATCAATATTATCGACACCAACCCCAGCGCGACCAATTACCTTTAAATTATTGCCAGCTTCCATGATACGTTCCGTTACTTTGGTTTGACTGCGAACGAGCAAAGCATCGTAGTTTCCAATAATAGCTACAAGCTCATCTTCCTTTAATCCGGTTTTTTTATCGACGATGACATCAGTTGCATCGTTTAATTGTTGAATTCCTAAATCGCTGATTGGATCAGACACCAATACTTTAAACATTTGATTACCCCCTGGATTTTAGTTGAAATCGTTTATTAAAAATAAAAAAAACTCCCAATCCTCATACGTATGCCGTATGAAGGGACGAAAGTTGACTTCGTGGTACCACCCTAATTTACTACTTGACTGTGCAAATAGCCTCAATGGTCGCAATGACCAAGAAAATAACGGTTTCCTGCCGATTGCATCTACAACAACTTTCAATGCAATAACTCCGGAATGCTCCACATTAATCCTGCCACCGATTTGCACCTATACGAAGAATGTTCAACTTGTTGATGTTGAATATGATTCGAATCCATCGGCTCTCTGAAGGCTTCAAAATGCTTGGTTCCATCATTGTGTTTTACTGTATAGTTTTCATTATGGTACACTTCACCGCATTGCAATGTCAAGAGCTTAAGCCGATTTCCCGTTATTTGTCACAGCTTCGTCAAAAAAAGATCAATTCGTGCTAAAGAAGAAAGGCAACTGTGGAATTTTTTCATTGCCATACCATTTCATTTTGCCTTGAATAAAGTCATCCTGGCGTACAGCACCAGTTGCAACTAGAATATCGGTTAGCTGTTGAACCGAATTCACGTTCATCTTCTTGGCTTGACCTGATTTAACCATATCATCCATACTGATGACAAGATCCTGCGGATTATAGGGCTTGAAATATTTATTCTTGAGCATAAGACCCGTTACATATTGATTTTTAAGATTAAAATTCATTTGGTTCCATTCGCTTAAAGGAAGTGGATCATGCTTGACAAAGTCAACCCCCTTTAATGTGTTGGCTTCAACGGTTTCATTCCACATCACAATCGATTCGTAAAATTGGTTTTGTGCTTGCAATGCGAAGGTCTTGGCCTGCGAAAAATAAGCATCTTTTTCAATTTCAGTAGCAAGCACATTAACTTGCATGGAGTTTGCTTTAGATTCAAAGGTTTTGGCAGCTTGACTAAACAGCTTCAAGCTTTTCAAATAATTCTGGTGAGCATCCTGGAGTAAAGGAGAAGTAGACGGCATAGTCTGGGGCAATACCGTATCGTATTTAGCGCTGGCAAGCTTGCTGAGCTCTTTGATTAAAGCAGCAGGATCTAACGTATTGCCTCTTATCTCAATATCGTTCATGTCCTTAAACCAGACGGTTTGAAATTCTTTAAACGGTAAATATATCGTATGGTAAAATGAAACAAGGTACGATTGGTTGTAGGAGGTCATTTCCTTTGCAATCTTGGCTTTCTTATCCAGCAATGCCTGCTGTTGCGCTTCAACTCGCTGCGTTCCCAACTGAATTCCGTAAAAAAAGGCACCAATGATACAAATGAGCATAAAGATGAAAATCAATGAGAAAATATAGTCCGATCGAGAAAGCCGTTTATTCATGATAAAGCTCCTTAGACTTTTTTTGCGAATATTTTTATTATAGTATAGGATAAAAGGCGAAAAAAAGGAATACATCGTAGAGAGGAAATAATCATGAAGAAATGGAACCTGGGCAAATTCAAATTAAAAACAGTTAATATGGATGAAATCAGTGATCGCACACTACTAATCAATTTATATATCACTCAGCTGCTAACTGTTATTCTTGGCACTATTATCCTCCTTTTTCAAAGAAACAATATCATTCACCAAATGCAATATTCAAGTGTTGGAACCATTTTATTATGGGGTGTTGGATATGCGGGAGTTTTTTTGGGAGTGAATATGTTATTGTCTCGATTTGTACCGGATGATGTGTCAGATGACGGCGGCATTAATGAAAAATTGTTTGGAAAACGTCCTATATGGCACATTCTAGCCATTTCGACGATTGTTGCTATCTGTGAAGAAGTCTTGTTTCGTGGAGCTATTCAATATGCTCTTGGTCCTTATTGGACAAGTATTCTATTCGCTGCAATCCACATTAGATATTTACAACATTGGATCATGACGGCACTTGTTTTTGGCGTAAGCTACGGTTTAGGGTGGATATATATACGTACCGGGTCATTATGGACACCCATTATGGCTCATCTTGTCATTGATTTTGTTATGGGCTGTATAATTCGTTTCCGCAAGGATGAGGAGTGAAGTGGTTTATGATAACAGAAGAGAGTCAAGTGGAATCCTCAACTGATGAATACTTATTGCCCTCGCGCAGCGTTGTGCATCCTTCGGCTAAGGGGAAGCTGACGCGAATATTCTATACTACAATTGTCATCTTATTTATTTTGTTGATATTAACTTTGATTGGATTGTTTTTGTACCACAATAAAGCTTGAATTTTCGAGGCTGTTATATAACTTATTACATACTGTTATAGTGGTGTAGTTTTATGGGAAAAGAGTTGATTTATCTAAGCATCTCACCAACTTTTCCGAAATTTAAAAACTAACTGTTGCGCCTTAAATCTGATGTTGTTATAATTTAATTATTATCACAATCAGAATAGTCAATTCTATGTTTATTGTCTATTCGGAAGGATAGAAAGGGGATATCAGCTTTATGTCTATTTTGCCTAAAAAAAATGAGCTTGGTTTTTTTGAAATCCGCTTGGAATCCATTGGTGGATTAGGCGCGAATCTTGCCGGAAAAATGTTGGCTGAAGCTGGCGTAGTGGGTGTCGGCTTGAATGGAGTTAGCTTTTCTTCCTATGGTTCGGAGAAAAAAGGATCACCCGTTAAAGCACATATTCGCTTTTGTGATATCGACACGAAAATTCGCGACACTTCGCCTGTCGAAAGACCACATGTTGTAGGTATCTTTCATGAAGCCATATCGAAGACAATTAATGTAAGCAGCGGAATCTATGAAGATAGTATTGTATTAGTAAATTCTGCACATTCTACTGACGAATTGAAAGATAAGTTAAAAATGGTTGGGGGAATTATAGCCGTTGTCGATGCGACTGGTATTTCTCTGGAAGAACAGAATCGTGCAAACATGGCGATGTTAGGCGGACTATTCCGTCTTTGTGAATTCCTCGATCCACAAATTATGCGTGATGTCATTCGTAAATCGCTAGAAAAGAAATACCCGCACGCTGTTGAGCCAGCACTAAGAACTTTTGATCGCGGTTTTAATGAAGTGAAATTTCAAACGATTATTTTACCGGAAGGACATCAAATGCCAGCATTTGTTCGGCATGATACGCCGGTTCTTGGTTACTCTACCCAAACTATAGGCGGTACGATTACGAACCCAGGGAATAGTATCCTTAAAGATATCAGTATATCCCGATCTGGGATGATGCCGCACTTTCACGAAGATAAATGTATTCATTGTGCCGCTTGTGATAATGTCTGTCCAGATTTTTGTTTTGTTTGGGATAAGCTTGCTGATAAAAAGGGACGTCCACAAATGTTCTTGCAGGGGATTGATTATCAGTATTGCAAGGGCTGCCTGAAATGTGTAGTAGCTTGCCCAACCGAAGCACTTTCTGATGAACGTGAAACAGAAGGTTACGGCGAGGCTAATCGTGTACCGCATCGTTTTGATCTAGTATTGAAACAATAATCGATTCATAAAAAGGATGTGAAAAGTTATGTCGATCGAAATTAATAGAGAAGTCAGCCTCGGAACAGTCGAGCAAAGAATGGTTTATGAATCCGGTAATGAGATGGCCGCTTATGCAGCACATCAAATCAATTATCATATTATGGGTTACTTCCCGATTTCACCATCTACAGAGGTTGCACAGTTTTTAGACTTAATGAAATCTAGCGGTCAACATGATGTTGTGCTGATTCCAGCCGATGGAGAGCATGGCTCGGCAGGTATTTGTTATGGGGCTTCAACTGCAGGTGGACGTGTATTTAATGCGACAAGCGCGAATGGTTATTTATACATGCTCGAGCAAATGCCTGTTCAATCCGGAACACGTTTTCCAATGGTTTTAAACTTGGTTTGCCGTTCTGTATCAGGCCCGCTCAATATTCATGGGGATCATTCCGATTTATATTATGCATTGAATACGGGATGGCCAATCATCATGTGTCGCGATCCTCAAGCGGTCTATGACATGAATATCATGGCGATTAAACTAGCTGAAGATCCTGAGGTTCGTCTGCCAGTTATGGTTGCTTCGGATGGTTATTTCACCTCTCATCAAAAACGTCGTGTACAAACCTTTGCACACCGCAAAGATGTTCATGCTTTTGTTGGTGAGCGTCCAGCTAAATTAGGTCAACCAGATGTTTTGGATCGTAATAATCCGATTACGGTAGGGCCTTACATGAATGAACCGGATTACATCAACAACTGTTATCAACAATCTGTTGCTATGTATAATGCGGAGAGAGTGTTCGAACGTATTTCTAGAGAATACTTGGAGCTGACTGGCCGCGATTATCCGATTTTGGATCTTTATCGCATGGAAGATGCTGAAGTTGCTGTATTCATTATGAACTCGTCCTCAGAAATTATTAAAGATGTTGTGGATCAATTGCGCGAAAAAGGAATAAAAGCAGGCTCCGTTGCTCCCAATATGATCCGTCCTTTCCCACAAAAAGCGATTGCAGAAGCAATGAAGAATGTGAAATCTCTGACAGTTGCGGATCGTGCTGATTCCTATGGGGCATATGGTGGAAATATGACGCAAGAAGTTAAAGCCGCTTTATTCACATATGGCAATAGCCAAACAATGGTGGTAAGCCGCGTCTATGGTCTAGGCGGTAAAGATTTCTACGCTGAAGACGGTCACGCGATGTTCCAGTATGCAATGGATGCTTTGGAGCTTGGTCATGTAGCTATTCCTTTTGACTATCATGGTCATACACCTGGTGATCCGAACAAAAAAATGGAACGCGTACTGAATCCGATGAAGTTTGAAGATCTCAAAACAGGATTAATTACAGTAACGAAGAACGAAGAAACCGGGATGTTGAATGTTAGAATCCCACCTCTTCGCGCACTTACTCAAAAGCCAAAACGAATTGCTCCAGGTCACGGTGCATGCCCTGGCTGTGGGATCTTCTCAGGTCTTGAATTATTCTTTAAAGGGATTGAAGGGGATATTGTTTCCTTGTTCCATACAGGCTGTGCGATGGTTGTAACAACCGGCTATCCATATAGCTCGCACAAAGCCACTTACATCCACAATCTATTCAATAATGGCGCAGCTACACTTTCAGGTGTTGTCGAGATGTTCTGGGAACGTAAACGCCGTGGCGAGTTAGATGAATATAACCTCAAGGATGATTTCACTTTCGTTATGATTACAGGCGATGGCGGTATGGATATTGGGATGGGACCCGCTATTGGTGCTGCACTTCGTAACCATAAAATGATTATTGTCGAATATGATAACGAAGGTTACATGAACACAGGAGCTCAACAATCCTATTCAACACCAATTGGGCATCGAACTTCCACATCCAATGTGGGCAAACATCAAGGTGGAAAGCTATTTCATCACAAAGATACAGCTCAAATTATGGCAGCAACGAATATTCCTTACGTTTTCACAGGTTCGGAAGCACATCCTACGGATTTGGTGAGAAAAGCAGCCAAAGCGCAATGGTATGCACAAAATGTCGGGTTGGTTTATGGTAAGATATTGATTACTTGTCCGCTAAACTGGCTGTCAGAGGAAAAGGAAGGCTCTACGATCATTAGCACAGCCGTTGAATCCTGTTTCTTTCCGCTCTACGAAGTCGAACAAGGAATAACAACCATTACCCATAACCCTGAGGATAAAGGCAAACGTGTACCTATAGGGGATTGGCTGAAGATGATGGGGAAAACGCGTCATATGATCAAACCGGAATATGCGGAATCTTTAAAGAAGTTTGAAGTTGAGGTAGAACGCCGTTGGGTGCGTCTCAAAGCAAAAAGTGAAAATGAATTCCTGTAATACATGTGTATGAGCAGTGATTGGATTTTAAAAAATTGCAACGAATTAATAAAAGGAGTGCTGAATTTACACAGCACTCCTTTTATTGTTAATCGAGAACGATCATCGGTTATTTGAATCACTCCGTTTCAGTGTCAATGGCTCTGGGATCCAAAAAGCTGTAGCCTTTTTCTTCAAGCTGAGTTAATAGGCTATCCAATGCAGCAACTGTCCATGGAAGCTCATGCATGAGAATGTTGCTGCCTTTGTGTAATTGGTTCATCACATTTTCAATAAGTGTTTTGGATTTGGTCGTCATGTCAAAGCCTTTCTTCTCCATATCCCAATCCAACGATCCATCAGACCAGGTCATAAATAACATTTTTTCCTGCTTTGCTACTTCGCGAACATGGTCATTAGAAGAAGCAAAGGGAGGACGGAAGAATACGGGCGATATGCCAATGGTATCTTTGACGATTTGTTGAACATCTTTAATTTGCTGATCAATTTTGGTATTGCTCTCTTTTTTAAGCTCAATATGATCCCAGGAATGATTGCCAATAATTTGCCCACGCTCGTAAACTAATTTCAATAATTCTGGATGTGCTTTAATTCGATATCCATTCATGAAGAAAATAGCTTTAGCTTGATGTTTATCGAGAGTATCAAGCATCGATTCGATCATTTCCTTTTCTTTCGGACCATCATCAAACGTCAAGAGCACAACTTTTTTGTTGCCATTTGGGTCTTTAGGGACAAGGTCATAATTTTTGTTCATCACGTAAGTTTTGTCTATTTCTGCATTTAATGGTAATGGGGTAGCTGTTGGAGTCGGTGACGGTGTAGCTGTTGCAGTAGCAATTGGAGTTGCAGTTCCTGTATGTATAACTGGTGTTGGACTTGTTTCAGAGCCGTTTAATGCAGAATGAGAATTACCACATGCGGTCAATGGTAAAGTAAGTAAAAGTGCTGCAGCGATTATTTTTTTCATGTTGACTTCACCTCAAGGTAGGATAGTGCCATTGTATCACATTTCATGTTAAATAAACTTGAATCGAATTTCCTGTTTTTTGTACGCATACTTCAGATGAATTAGAAGAAAATATAAAGGTGTAAGCGAATATGCGAAGAAAAGGAGAAGATTGTATGCGAATGGGAACATTTTTACTGGGAGGCATTGTAGGTGCAATAGCCGTTTCTTACATGAATCGTAATAATGGAATGATGATGGCTAATTTGGCAAATGCCGGACAATCGGTTGGCAGAATGGTCACACAAGCTAAATCGAAATTTTCTAACATGAATAGTAATATGAGCATGGATAAATCAAGCGAATCTGCAGATTTACCCAGAGTCCAAGAAATTCTTAATAAGGATCCCGAGCTAAAAACCAAGGTGGATGAAATATTAGCAGAAAATCAAGACACTGCTTCATCATTAAGAATGCAATAACGCGAAAAACACTTTTATTCATCATAAATCGAGATCCCATTTTGTGAGTAGGTTAAATCTACATCATGGAGGGGTCTTTTTTCTCATACATTTCGTTTTTAAAAAAAATAATAACATGATATAATAAGAAGTATATTACTTTCGAGTGGGAATAAGCGTATCACTCGTTTAGTCATATTGATAGAATGGACATTGTAATTATCACATTTCCATGCAATAATCATATTCTGTAGTATACTTCAAGTGAAGTTGAGGGGGGATCCTATATGAAGATAGAGCGACTGACTCCAGACAAAATTAGGATTTTCCTAACCTTTGATGATTTAACTGAACGTGGTATTCAGAAAGAAGATATGTGGCGCGAGGTACCCAAGGTTCACGAATTATTTAGTGAGATGATGGAACAAGCTTATTCAGAGCTTGGATTTGATGCTTCCGGCCCATTGGCTGTGGAGGTTTTCGCTCTCCCTGCCCAAGGCATGGTGGTCATTGTGACCAAGAGTAGAATGAATACTTCCCATATTTCAAATCGCGCGGATGATGAAGATGAAGATGACGTTTATGAAATGGAAGTGACGTTGGAGGAATCCGATTTAATATCTTATGTATTTCAAGACTTCGAGGATTTATTAAGTATGGCTAAGCTCATTAATCCGTTGCTAGTGGACGGTGGCATACTCTTCTCTTATCAGAATAAATGGATTTTGCAATTAGAACCTGTTGACATGGAAGAAAAAGAAAGCCGTTACCAAGCCTTGATTGCTGTTTTATCCGAATATGGAGAAGCCACTTCAGTTACGCGTGCTGTACTGGAGGAGTATGGGAAGATAATTATTGCAGATGATGCTGTAAAAGTCCTGTGTTCTTATTTTTAAGCCATTAAAAGAAATGAAAATAAATAAACCAAGTAAACACTTTTAAAACAATTTGTTTTGAAAGTGTTTTTTTGTGCAAATACTGGTCAGAAGCGGAAGTCGAAGCCAAAATGCAAGATAGGATGGAAAAAGCATTTGATAATGTCTATAATATTCATGAGACTCGCAACGTGAATATGAGATTGGCTGCCTATAGGGCGGGTGTTCGAAAATGGCGGAGGCTTTTTAAATACGTGGTTGGATTTGAAGGAGGCTTGTACAATATGTGGTTATCGATCTTGATAGCTGCGATCGCCCCAGGAATTTCGCTTCTCAGTTATTTTTATTTAAGGGATAAATATGAGGCTGAGCCAATATCCATGGTGGCTCGTCTATTTATATTCGGAGCGATTCTGGTTTTTCCAACAATGATTATTCAAAGAGCGTTTGTGCTTGGTTTTGGTGAAAACCCCTTTGTTTTTTCATTTATCTATTCTGCAGGCATCGAGGAATGCATCAAGTTCCTCATCGTATACTTTGTAATCTATAAGCATGTTTATTTCGATGAGCCCTATGATGGCATTATTTATGCTGTCGCATTGTCCTTAGGGTTTGCTACAGTTGAGAATGTAATTTATGCACTGGTGGATTATGCCTCTTTCTCGCATTTGCTAGTTCGTGCGTTTTTGCCTGTATCTGCGCATGCGTTATTTGGGGTTTTTATGGGGTACCAATTGGGAAAAGCCAAATTCAATCCGTCTAAAGAAAAGAAATATTTGCGCCGTGCTTTGCTATTCCCGCTGATTTTTCATGGCATATTTGATTTTATCTTGCTTGATTTTAAGACTTCATGGCTTTGGGTTATGCTGCCTCTAATGCTGTTTTTGTGGTATTTTAGTCTAAATATGCTGAATAAGGCAAATGAACGTTCACCTCTCCGGGTTGTGCATAGAGAGGAAAAGTTTTAAATATCATGCATAATTCCTGAACAAGGAACGGATGCTAATAAAAATGACAGGAGGTAGAAAGGGGAACCAATAGATGTATAGAAGACTTAGCGCGATTCTTTTTCCTATTGCTATTATTGCTTTAATTGGTGCTGGAATATGGGGATATCAAGAAAATCAGGAGAAGAACGCCATTCTGATCAAAGCGGAGAATCAATACCAGCGGGCTTTTCACGATTTATCTTTTCATATAGACAAGCTACATAACGAGCTTGGAAGCGCAATTGCAGTGAACTCGACCTCACAGGATTTCTACAAGAAGGGTCTAGTTAACATATGGAAAATATCAAGCCAGGCCCAAAGTGAAATTAATCAACTGCCGTTAGCATGGCTTCCGTTCAATGAAACGGAGCAATTTCTCAATCACATCTCGGAATTCTCCTATCGCACAGCCGTTAGGGATTTACAGTCAAACCCGTTAACACCTGATGAAAGAAAAACCTTAACCACTTTATTTGATCGCTCAAAAAGCATATCGAAAAAATTGCAAGGGGTACAGAACAAAGTCATAGCGAATAACTTGCGTTGGATGGATGTCGAAATTGCCTTGGCCACCCAAAAAGAAAGCCTAGACAATTCCATAGTAGATGGCTTTCGAACGGTGGATAAGGAAGTAAAAACAAACACTGAGATGAACTGGGGTCCGACAATGATGGGGCTTATGAACAAAAAGAAGCTTACCATGCTCGCTGGAGAATCATTGACACCCGAACAAATTAAACATAAAGCAGCTCAATTCCTTGAGACAAAAGATGAAGCTTCTCTACAAGTCAGCGAAAATGGAAAAGGAACCGAGGCAAATTCTTACTCTGTAACCCGTAAAGAGACAAATCAAACCGATTATACCCAACTAGACCTCACTAAAAACGGTGGGAATGTGATCTTTTATATGGCACCTCATAAAGCCGCCAGTAAGGTGCTTGATGTGGCAGGAGCTAAAGAAGCGGCTATGGAGTTTCTCGATAAACATGGATACAAACAAATGAAAGCTGTGAATTATGATGAAAGTCAGAATATAGCGACGCTGATTTATGCCACAGTGCAAGATAAGGTCATTGTATATCCTGAAAAGCTTTCAGTCCAAATAGCATTAGATGATGGGAGTGTAGTTGGTTTTCAAGCTGCTGAGTACATTATGGAGCACAAGAATCACAAATGGCTGCCGCCAAAAATTAATTTAGAACAAGCCAAAAAAGAGCTGGATCCCAAATTTACAATAAAAAGTCATGACATGGCACTGATTAAAAATGAGGACAATGAAGAAGTATTGTGTTATGAGATTATTGGAAAAACCAATGGTAATCTGTATAAAATATATATCAATGCACAAACCGGCTATGAAGAGAAAATTGAGCTAATCCCTTCTGGCTCTTGGATATAAGTTGTAGAGAAGTCATAGACTTCTCTTTTTTTTGTTTCTATTTTCCAGCGACATGGTATAATCAAACTATCAAATTGCTGGAGGTGCTTGTTTTGCTTCCGAAAGTTAACCAAATCCTATACATGCAAGTAAATTCAATTGATGAAGAAGAAGCCAAAGATGAGCTTAAAGCACGCATTGCCGATGTATTGGATGAGCACGTTTTAATTGAAATACCGTTGCGTGTCAAATCAGGTAAAGTGAAACGATTATATGCGGGTGATGAATTATCCGCTTATTATATGTCTGAGGGAGGCGTGAAGAATTATTTTATCACCTCCGTTCTTGGCTTTAGAGAAGATGTAGTGAAATTAGTTGTACTTAAAAAACCTGAGCCGGAAGCGATTACCAAGGTTCAACGACGTCATTTTTTACGTGTACCAGCCGATCTTGAAATTGCGGTAAAGGTTTCAGAAATCGTTCAATTTACGGGTTATACAGATGATGTTGGCGGCGGAGGGATTTCATTTCTTTGTGAGAAGAATATACCGATTCAAATGAAGAATGTAGCAAACTGCTGGCTCTTGATCCCCCTTAAGAACGGAAAGGTTGAACATGCTAACTTTAAAGCGGAGCTTGTGAGGGTAAAACAAACGGAAACCGAACAGCAATTGGTTATGCTGCGGTTTATTGATATCTCCGATCGGGAACGTCAAAAAATTATTAAGTATTGCTTTGAAAGGCAATTGGAATTAAGAAAATAGTTATTTTTGCATCCAGCCCCTAACCTATGGTATAATTTTTTTCGTTCGCAGGCGCGTGCCTGCTTTTTTTAATACTACTTACGAAGTAAGCAAGTAAATTTGCCTTGCAGGAGAGATGGGTTTGCCTATCATGTAGGTTTTGCAGAAGGAGGACGCAGACATTGGGGAAAATCAATGTTGCGCTGGATGGTCCCGCAGGTGCAGGCAAGAGTACAGTGGCGCGTTTAGTTGCTGAAGAACTCGGCTTTATCTACATAGATACCGGAGCCATGTATAGAGCGGTAACATGGAAGATTCTGCAGGAAGGTTTAGATTCGGGCCAAGTAGATCAAGTGGTAGCAGAAGCTAAACAAATGCAAATCGAATTGAAGCCAGGTCTATTGGGTCAAAAAGTATTTGTGAATGGCGTTGAGGTAACGGATGCGATTCGATCCGATGAAATCAACCAAAACGTATCATGGGTTGCAAGCATTCCACAGATTCGTGAGATATTGGTTCATTTGCAACAACAAATGGCAGCATTAAAAGGAATCGTTATGGATGGAAGAGATATTGGTACGCATGTATTGCCTGATGCGGAAGTGAAAGTATTCTTAACAGCATCCGCTAAAGAAAGAGCCTCAAGAAGATTTAAGGAAACCAAAGACCCAATCATGACTTTGGAACAGCTTGAACATAACATCAATCAACGCGACCGGATGGATGAACAGCGCGAAGCTTCGCCGCTTATTAAAGCAGACGATGCCTATTTGCTTGATAGCACCGAAATGTCACTTTCGGCAGTTGTAACTCAAATCCTGAATCTATGCAGAGCTCATGTGACCGGAGGTAACTAGAACATGCTCTATCGCTTTGCAAGAGGTTTATTGCGTATATTATTTCTTTTGTTGTTCCGATTAAAGGCATATGGTAAAGAGAATTTACCGTCAAATGGTCCATTGATTTTATGTGGCAACCATACGAGTATGTTTGACCCATTTATTCTCGGAACGCCATTAACAAGAGAGCTTTTTTTTATGGCAAAGGAAGAATTGTTTCGGATTCCGATTATTGGAGGGTTTATCAAACGAGTACATGCTTTCCCTGTAAAACGGGGGGGAGTGAGCAAGGAATCCATTCGATTATCTATTCAATTGCTTAAGGATGGAAGCGCGATGTGTATTTTCCCTGAGGGTACACGTAAAAATGCGGGTGGTGTTGGCAAAAAAGGTGCTGCAATGTTAGCCTTAAAATCAAATGCTGTAGTTATTCCCGTTGCAATTATTGGAGATTATAAACCTTTTCGCCGAATGGCGGTTTATTATGGCAAGCCGGTAGATTTGAGTGCATACGCTCAAGGCACTTCAGAAGATTTAGAAGCTGCAACGGAAAAAATCATGATCGAGATTCGAGCAATGGTAGCAACACATCAGACCTAGCTAGTTGTCATGAATGGAAAAGGGAGCTTGGAATTATACTATCACATAGGAGGTTGTAAAGATGACAGAAGAAACTAAAATTACAGAAGAATTAACAACATCAGAAGAAGTTACAACAAATGAAGAAACAAATGTAGAAGCAGCACAAGAGGAGCAAGCTCCAGAAGCTTCAAAAGCAACAGAAACTATAGAAACTGAGTCTGTGAATCAAGCGGATCATCTTGATGTAGCCGTAATTAAGAAAGGCACAACCGTAAAAGGTAAAATCGTTAAAATTGATGCAGATCAAGCATTCGTTGATATTGGTTATAAATACGACGGTATTATTACTTTACGTGAATTGTCTTCCGTAAGCTTGGAAAATGCGGCTGATGCTGTAACTTTAGGGCAGGAAGTGGAATTAAAGGTTGTATCTATCAACGATGCTAAAGAACAGCTTATTCTATCGAAGCGTGTTGTAGATAGCGAGAAGGCTTGGACAGAGCTTCAAGCAAAGCTTGAGAGCAAAGAAATCTTCGAAGCAGTTGTTGCTGAAGTGGTTAAAGGTGGATTAGTGGTTGATGTAGGTCTGCGTGCATTCGTTCCTGCTTCCATGGTGGAACGTCATTTTGTCGAAGACTTCACAGATTACAAAGGTCGTACCTTAAAGCTTCGCGTTAAAGAATTAGATCAAGAAAAGAATAAAGTGATTCTTTCTCAAAAAGATGTTTTAGACGAAGAATTCGAAGCGAATAAGAAGAATGTAATGGAAGGTCTTAAAGTAGGACAAGAGCTTGAAGGTACAGTCCAACGCTTGACTCCTTTCGGAGCGTTTGTGAATATCGGAGGCATCGATGGTTTGGTTCATATCTCCGAAATGTCATGGCAGCATATTAATCATCCTTCAGAGGTTGTTAGCGAAGGCGATCAAGTGAAGGTTCTGGTATTGAAGCTAGATCCGCAAAACGATCGCATTAGCCTCAGTCTGAAGGCCACACAACCAGGTCCTTGGCAGAAGCTTGGCAGCGACTTGCAAGTGGGTGCTATTGTAACGGGTAAAGTACAGCGTATTACGAACTTTGGAGCATTCGTTGAAGTGGCTCATGGAATTGAAGGCTTGGTTCATATTTCACAAGTAGCTCATCGTCATATCGCTACGCCTCATGAAGTTTTGAAAGTAGGCCAAGAAGTTCAAGTGAAGATTCTTGACATTAATCCAAGCGACAAAAGAATCAGTTTAAGCATTAAAGATACAGAAGAAGCTCCTGCCGGGTCTGAAAAGCAAGAAAAATCAAGATCCGATAACAGAGGCGACCGTCCTGAGCGCAGTAGACAACCCAAGAGTGACTACGTGCAACAAGAAAATCAAAAGCTAACAAACACACTTGGTGAATTGTTCGGTGATAAGTTAAGCAAATTCAAATAATATTTTTTGAATAGACCTCCGATACCACGTTAATGTGGTATTGGGGGTTTTTTGTGTTCCTGTATGGACAAGTCGAGTTTGCATCATACTAAATTCGGTAGGTGATGAAGATGAACTCGGGATATGTAACTTTAATTGTGCTGATAGCTTTTGGGATTTTACTGGGGAGCGGATGGAAGGATTATTTCTTTAAAGGCTACGGCTATAAAACTATTGTGTTATTTATTGCAGGATGGTTAATCTGTTCCTTTATTAAGCTGCCTATTTATTTATATGGAAAGAATATGGAGATTAACTTAGCATTTATATTTTTGTTATTCATCAGTGGACTTTTGATCATTCGTAAGGGTGCTTGGGTAGAACGATTAAATATCATGACAGTTAGTTTAATACTCTGTTTATTGGATTTTACTTTCAGGGAAGCTTCGGGATTGGCATTGATTTATATGGCAATCTTAATGGCGTTTGCCGCGGTATGCTTGCAAAAAAGCCCGACTAAACAGCTTGCTTGTTTACTTCTTGGGTTCCTGTGCAGCAATGTATTAAGCTTGTTCATCCATCAGCGGACACAATCCTTTTTATTAGCAGATCAGTCTTATCAAGACTTGTGGTGGCTGACGGTACTGCTTTCAAGAATATTTACAGGGATGTATGAAAATGTTGTGAGTCGTCAAGCATGACAAGAAAGGGGATTCTATTATGGGAACATCTATACTAGCGATTATTACATTAGAGCATGAGAAGATTGCAGGAGGGGCTCCCATTTTTCTTGTTGATTCGCTAGAAGAACAACAAACCACATCCTCATTTTTAGAAAAAATATTAGATGCGACAGCACATGATTTGAAAAATGGAACAATGATAATTGTCAAGCATGGGAAATAAGAATTAGGGATCATTATTAGCTGTCGCTAGCCATTTAGCTGCTTTTTTGCTATGATGGATGTTGTGCTTTTGATGGTAAACGCAGGAACAACAAGGAGTGGAAGAAATGGGAAAACCAATTATTGCGATTGTCGGCCGTCCTAATGTTGGAAAATCAACAATTTTCAATCGAATTATTGGCGATAGGCTAGCGATTGTTGAAGATAAAGCAGGCAGTACCCGGGATCGACTTTATGGATCAACGGAATGGAGTGGCAAAGCTTTTAATATCATTGATACGGGCGGTATAGAAATAAATAGTGATGATGATATCCTACGATCGGTAAGGATGCAAGCTGAATTGGCTATTGACGAAGCCGATGTAATTATTTTTATGGTTGATGTAAAAGCAGGAATAACGCCAGCGGATCTAGAAGTAAGTCAAATCTTGTTTCGCTCGAAAAAGCCTGTAATTTTAGCAGTTAATAAAGTGGATAACCTTGCTTTGCAGGATGATACCTATGAATTCTATGGTCTTGGCTTTGGTGAACCCATTGCAATATCGGGTGCTCATGCAATTGGGATTGGCGATTTATTGGAAGCAGCCATTCATCATTTTCCGGAAGAAACGGAAGAAGTTATTGAAGACGATGTGATTCGTATTGCACTAATTGGGCGACCCAATGTGGGGAAATCTTCGCTTGTAAACGCAATTTTGGGGGAAGAGCGTGTTATTGTTAGTCCAGTTGCCGGAACAACACGAGACGCGATTGATACACCATTTGAGAAGGACGGTCAAAAATATGTATTAATTGATACGGCAGGGATGCGCAAACGAGGCAAGGTTTATGAGAATTTGGAGAAATATAGCGTCATGCGTGCATTAAAGGCAATTGAACGTGCTGACGTGGCACTTGTGATCATTAATGGTGAAGAAGGAATCATCGATCAAGATAAACATATTGCTGGTTATGCCCATGATGCGGGCAAGGCGAGTATGTTTGTCATTAATAAATGGGATGTCGTCGAGAAAGACGATAAAACGATGCAGCATTTTTCACAAACGATCCGCGATCACTTTTTGTATATGAGCTATGCCCCGATGTTATTCGTTTCTGCAAAAACCAAGCAAAGATTAAATAAGCTATTGCCAATTGTCAATGAAATAGCGGAACATAATTCGGTTCGCGTACAAACCCATGTTTTAAATGATGTTATCTCAGATGCAGTTGCAATAACACCTCCACCGACTTCAAACGGTAAAAGATTACGAGTTAAATATGCGACTCAGGTTGCAGTTAAGCCACCCACTATTGTTGTTTTTGTTAATGATCGTGAGCTGATGCATTTCTCCTATGAACGTTATTTAGAGAACAAGCTGCGTGCTGCATTTGATTTCACAGGAACACCTATCAGGCTTTTCACTCGTAGTAAAAGGGATGACGAATAAGTATGATAAACACGATTATAGCAATCACAATCAGTTATTTGCTCGGTTCAGTTAGCTTCAGTTATTTGGCAGGCAAATTCCTCAAGGGCATCGATATTCGCGATCACGGAAGCGGTAATGCTGGAGCTACGAATACCTTGCGTGTTCTAGGCAAAGGACCAGGTTTTAGTGTTTTTGTGCTTGATATTTTTAAGGGAGTCTTAGCAATCTGGATTGCAGCTTGGTTAGTTCCCGATTCTGTAAGAGTCGAAATTCTCTGTGGCTTCGCAGTTGTTGCCGGTCATAACTGGCCTTTATATTTTAAATTTAAAGGTGGTAAGGGGATAGCAACAACGATTGGAGTTATGCTTACTTTATGCTTTCTACCGGTTGTTTTTGCTGGAATTTTGGCTATCCTAGTTATTATACTTACGAGATATGTGTCCATAGGGTCATTGCTTTTTGCAACAGTTCTTCCTTTGTTCATATGGTGGATGGACAAGCCGCATGAAATCCTGTGGCTTAGCTTGATCGTTTTCGTATTTGCTTATGTGCGGCACCGAACAAATATCGTTAAACTATGGCAGGGAAAAGAGAATAAGCTTAGCTTATAAAAATAACATTACAGCAAAGGGGCTAAGAAATGCCTGTGAAAAAAGTTGCCGTTTTAGTGGCAGGAAGCTGGGGGACTGCGCTTGCATCACTTCTTGCTGAAATTCATCCTGAGGTCATGGTTTGGTCCCGTAATGCATCCGAAGTGGATGATATGAATCAGACTCATATGAATCGTCGGTTTTTCAAGGAAGTAACGCTATCTGCTAAATTGAAAGCAACGCTTTCGATGGAAGAAGCCGTTCATGGAGCAGAAGCGATTATTTTGGCTGCTCCTTCTGCCGCTATGCGTGGAATTTGCTCGTTGCTGCGACCACTTTTGACAGAATCTCAAATGAAAGAAACGCTGATCGTTCATGTTGCTAAAGGCTTTGAAGCTGAAACCATGAAACGGATGACAACAGTTATTGCGGAAGAGCTTCCTGAATATGATGCAAATAAGCTTGTTGTTTTATCGGGTCCAAGTCATGCAGAGGAAGTTATTCTCCAATGTCCGACCACGGTTGTTGTTGCATCTGGTGATGTTCAAGCTGCTGAAGCAGCTCAGGACTTATTCATAAACGCCTATTTTCGAGTGTACACGAATCCGGATGTAATCGGTGTGGAGGTCGGCGGCGCTTTAAAAAACATCATTGCCTTAGGCGCAGGTCTGACGGAAGGACTGGGCTTTGGGGATAATGCCAAAGCTGCACTTATTACCAGAGGATTGGCTGAGATTACACGGCTTGGTGTCAAAATGGGGGCGAATCCATTAACCTTCGCTGGATTAGCGGGTATTGGCGATTTAGTTGTGACTTGCACAAGCAAGCACAGTCGAAATTGGCGTGCGGGCTTTATGCTCGGACAGGGTAAAGCCTTGTCAGAGGTGCTGGAGAGTATGGGTATGGTTGTCGAGGGTGTGAAGACGACAAAAGCGGCATACAAGCTATCTCGGCAATACGATGTGTCTATGCCAATTACAGATGCATTATATCAAGTGTTATTCACAGGGAAAGCACCCAAAGAAGCTGTTGGAGACTTAATGGGAAGAGTAAAAACACACGAAATTGAAGAAGTAGCAAGCAATCTCTAAAATTATTAAGTAGCCTACACTTTTGCTCCATGTCTCTCATAACATAGATTAACACTTGAAGTCTATGATAGGAGGATGAACAATGAGCAACAAGGATGTTTCCAAAAACGTACTCAGCGTTGTAAAAAAGAAAACGGGTAAAAGTGTATCCGAAAATGATATACAAAAACTAGCTAGTACAGTGAAGCCATCTACCTTGCAAAGCGATGCTTCATTACGTCAGCTTATCAAGCAAGTATCCAGTTTAGTGAATACACAGGTTTCCGAGAATACAGTAAACGAGATCGTTCATGCAGTGAAAAGCAGTAAAATGAATACAGACAATATTGAACAATTGATGAAATTAATATCCGGAAAGAAGTGAAAGAAAGCATAAGCGATGCAGCAAAGCGCGCTTATGCTTTTTTTTATGATATAATAAGGCTTAATTTAACGATAATTGAATGGGTTGGTGAATTCGAGATTATGAGTAGCTTAGATAAAATGTGGGCTTCCTTTGTAGCGATTGGCTTAATGGTTATCGCGTCGCTCTTGATTACATTTGCAAGACAAAAGACAACAGGTATATTGCGGTTCATTCTTTCCACCATCGCTTTTCTGATCTTCATCCCGATTATGATCTATATGCTGGTATCGATGTTATGATCGAGTTGATAACACACCTACGAAGTAAAGTCATTGACAATCAGCCTAATTTTAGTATTCTAGATTTGGCGATTAAGCATGAAATGCCTTGGCTGTTCTCTTGCACACAGGGCACCTGCGCTCGTTGCAGATGTTTGGTTTCAGAAGGCTTAACCTTGCTGAATGAACCAACAGAGGCGGAGCTTGACCGCTTAGAGCCCGAGGAATTTGCCCAAGGCTATCGTTTGGCTTGTCAGACAAAGGTAAAAGCCGAAGGTCATGTCAAAGTGAGGAATGTACCCTATTTTTAAATTAGAGGAAAGCTTATGTTTGGATGGTGTTTATGAAGATCGTTATTCCCTTAAATAATCTGGATGCAATCCAACAAATCCATGATCTTTTGGTAGAAAAGCATGTGAGTTGGTTGGTAGGAGGCAGCTGTGGGCTCTTATTACAGGGAGTTGCAATTGCTGTGCCTCCAAGAGACCTGGATCTATATGTCGATGCGGAGTCTGCGATAGTTGTGCATGAAGCCTTACAGGTGTATGCAACAGATCAGCTTCTGCAAAGTCAAACAGGAATATATAAATCGTTACTCAGTCACTATCAAATTGCTAATGTGTCCATTGAGGTTGTGGGTGGGTTTGAAGTGCATGCGCAAAATTCTCATTATAAGGTTGAAGTGAATGATTTTTTAGAAGCATTTGGAGTATCCTATGAAATAAAAGACAGGCAAATTGGTTTAATGCCTTTGGCACATGAACTGGTTTTTAATATGCTGCGTCAACGACCTGATCGTTATAGGGCAATTGTTGAGAAAATGCGGATGAATCCAGGCGAATCCTTCATTCCGTTAAATAAAATATTGGAACGAAACACATTCAGTACTGAATTTGTGAATAGGCTGAATGAGCTGCTGTAAGTGGCTGGAAGGCATGTGCGACGACAAAATGTCACAGATGCGCTAATTAGACTCTATGAAGGGAAGAAATGGTATGCTTCCAGAAGTGTTTTTTTTACCCGACAAACGTAAAATTCGAGTGAGATATGGATCGACTGTATTAGATGCCAGCACAAAGGCAAGAGTATTGATTCGCACACGCTGCGGTGGTAAAGCTGCTTGTTTAATGTGTAAGGTGATTATTGAGGATCAAACTGGGCTAAGTCCGATGAAGCGGAATGAGGAGCTGAAGTTAGGAGGGCTTGCTGAGCGTGGATATCGCTTGGCCTGTCAAGCTTGCATAGTTGGAGATACGCAAGTGACCATCCCGGAAGATCCTCTGAAAGCAGCCATACGTGCACAGCTAGCGAAGCAACGGGAGGATGACGAACGATGAATAAGCAATTCTTTCATATATTTAGCTGGAAAGGTATTGTTATGCTCATTCTGATTGCCATTTTACTGTCAGGCTGTGTATATGGCAATGAAATTAAGCAGCAAAATGCTCCGGCAACAAGTGAGTTTATCGGTGTTGTCCAAAGTGCTGTGGATCAATATATCAAACGTAATGGAGTTCCGCCTATTCAGAATAAGGAACAAGATACGCCGATTTATGAGAAATATCTAGTCGACTTCTCTAAGCTGCGGAATTACAATATGATCAGCACGGTTCCTGCTAATGCATTTGAGAATAATGGAACAGCCATATATGTATTGGTGAATGTTGAAATTAAACCTGAGGTTAAGCTGATGGACTTGCCGTCCTATCAACAAATGGTAGAATTACAGCGTGAAGTAAATACCTATATCAAAAAGAACGGCACATTACCAAGAGGTGATAAAGTAGCTGAGCATTTTTATCAGCTATCCATGGATAAGCTTTCACTGAAAAAAAAGCAAATCCAAAGTCCTTATTCACATCAGCTCTTAGAAATTGTCATTCATGATTCCGGACGAATTGCGATAGACTATACGCCTGAGTTACTAAAGGCTATGAACAAAAGTGGTTTACAGCCATCCGATGATTCAATGCTTGATTTAAGATCCATCCTGGTTGAGCAGGCGTTTTTTGTTCCAGCCTGGTCCTATCCCTATCATTGGAAGGACAACCAGCCCACAATTTCAGAGCAATAATCTAAATAAAGAAGGCCTTAAGTTCGTAACATTTGAACTTAAAGGTTTTTTTTAGTTTGGAGAAATAGACATATTCATTCTAGTGAGCTCATATACTGATTACTAGTCCAAGTGAATGTACGAACTTGTAGGAGGGATCATTTTGGAGAAGGTTGATATTTTCAAGGATATTGCAGAACGAACCGGTGGTGATATATACCTAGGTGTAGTTGGTGCTGTCCGAACAGGCAAATCTACTTTTATTAAACGATTTATGGAAACGGTTGTACTGCCGAATATTCGCAATGAATCCGATCGGATCCGCGCTATTGATGAATTGCCGCAGAGCGCAGCGGGACGCACGATCATGACGACAGAACCGAAATTTGTGCCTAATAATGCAGTGCAAATTACGGTTGCTGAAGGGCTTAATGTCAATGTTAGACTGGTCGATTGTGTGGGATATGCTGTGCAAGGCGCTAAAGGCTATGAGGATGAGAATGGGCCACGGATGATTACCACCCCTTGGTTTGATGAGCCAATTCCCTTCCAAGAAGCCGCCGAAATCGGTACACGCAAAGTCATCCAAGAGCATTCAACCTTAGGTGTTGTGATCACTACGGATGGCAGCATCTCCGAAATCCCTCGTTCCTCCTATGTAGAAGCAGAAGAACGGGTTATAGCAGAATTAAAGGAAGTAGGCAAGCCATTTATACTGATCATAAACTCAATGAAACCTCTCGGTGAGTCTGCCGTAGAGCTTAGAAATGAATTGGCGAGTAAGTATGACATTCCAGTAATGGCGTTAAGCGCAGCAACTATGGGTGAAGAAGAAGTAACCTCCGCACTTAGAGAAGTCCTATATGAATTCCCTGTGCATGAAGTCAATGTGAATTTGCCAAGCTGGGTGATGGTGCTGGATGAAGATCATTGGCTGCGCAGTCGATTCGAGAATTCGGTGCGTGAAACAGTGCAGGATATACGCCGATTGCGTGATGTGGATCGTGTAGTTGGACATTTTGCTAATTATGAGTTTATCGAACGTGCTGCTTTAGCTGGAATGAATATGGGGCAAGGCATAGCCGAGATTGATCTGTATGCGCCCGATGAGCTATATGATCAAATCCTCATGGAAGTAGTGGGTGTTGAGATTCGCGGCAAGGATCACCTGTTACAGCTTATGCAGGATTTAACCCATGCCAAACGTGAATATGATCAATTTGCAGAAGCGCTGGAAATGGTGAAAACAACAGGCTATGGCATCGCTTCTCCGACGATTGCAGAAATGGTTTTGGATGAACCAGAGTTGATTCGACAAGGCGCTAGGTTTGGAGTGAGGCTAAGAGCAACTGCGCCATCCATTCATATGATTCGAGTCGATGTTGAATCGGAATTCTCGCCCATTATCGGGACTGAGAAGCAAAGCGAAGAACTGGTTCGTTATTTAATGCAAGATTTTGAACAAAACCCGCTGAAAATTTGGGAATCAGATATTTTCGGTCGCTCCCTACACTCCATTGTACGCGAAGGAATCCAAGGTAAGCTTGCTATGATGCCGGAAAATGCCCGTTACAAGCTCCAAGAGACACTGGGACGCATTATTAACGAAGGCTCCGGCGGATTAATCGCCATCATTCTATAAGTGAATAGCTAGACTCAGAGAGCGCTCTTCGGAGCGTTTTTTGATTTATTTTGATATAATGCCCAGCAAAACTTGTAAAAGATTTCGCAGTGTATTACTATGAATTTGTCCGTTTTCGTTAGATGTACGTATATTTATCGTTCAAACGGTTAACACAAGAGAGTATACGAAGAAATTAGCCAATAAGAGGAGGTGAATGGCATGAATAAATCCGAGTTGATTTCAAAGGTAGCTGAATTGTCCGAGCTTAGCAAAAAGGATGCAACAAAAGCTGTTGATTCTGTTTTTGAAGCGATTTCCGAAGCACTTAAAGGCGGCGATAAAGTACAATTAGTAGGGTTTGGGAACTTTGAAGTTCGTGAACGTTCTGCACGAAAAGGACGCAATCCACAAACAGGCCAAGAAATTGAAATTTCAGCAAGCAAAGTCCCATCCTTTAAACCGGGCAAAGCACTTAAAGACAGCATACAGTAGTACTTAAGAACATACCTTTTACAGATGAAGACCTCTTCCAAGAATCTTATGGATTCTTTGGGAGGGGGTCTTTTTTAACTTCCATATATTGTCTTCATGAATTTGCCCTTCCCTGGCCTATAGAAAGTATTGCATTTTTGGCATTATTCATGGTATAATTCATTTTAATTAATAAACGGTACGGTATATCGATTGGTGGTATGCTTTTGTCGTTTAAATTATTCAAATTATTGGGAGTATATATGAGGGGGATGAAAAATGAGATGAGAAAAGGGATTTATGTTGTGCTAAACTTGTCGCTTTTAGTATCTGTGGTTTTAGTCGGTTGTGAATCAAATAATGTTAGCACAAGTGAAAGCGATAACAATAACACGGGTAAAGGTTAATTAAAAATTTAATTAATGTAACCGCACAGATTATACAAACTCTAGATCGTCTAGTGGATGCGCTTAATATCATGCAAAGATTGCTCTCGTTAATGGAACTGGTGGACAATTATCTTCTACATCTGTATGTATTTTAGGCAGAGATTAAATATAGGGAATAGTGAAAAATTAAAGGGCTTGAGATTCCATCTTCTAGAGGTATTTATTTTGTCTAATATCCAATATCTAAAATCCAATTGACACTAACTTTAAAATATATTAAAATAATTTTATACCGTTTATCGGTATAATATATCATTAAACGGTACAACATCGGCTTTTAATTTTGTACATTCTGCAGCTTGAAACTTGTTATTCAGGGGAAATGGTAAGCAATTTAAAACTTTATTTTATGGTGGGAGGATTTTATGAAAATTTTAGTTTTGTTAAAGCAGACTTTTGACACCGAAGAAAAGATCGTCATCGAAAAAGGACAAATCAAGGAAGAGGGAGTTAATTTTATCATTAATCCCTATGATGAGTTTGCGATAGAAGAAGCGATTAAATTAAAGGAAGAATGGGAAGCGGAAGTCACAGTCATTACGGTTGGACCAGCTAGAACAGAAAGTGCGATTAGAACAGCACTAGCCATGGGAGCGGACCAAGCGGTGCTAATTGAACACGAAGGGGAAGCAGACGAATATACGATTGCCGAGTTGATCACAACTGCCGTAAAAGATAGGGGATTTGATTTAATTCTAGGAGGAAATATGGCGGTAGATTCCGGCTCGGGTCAAGTCGCTATCCGGGTTGCGGAAAAGTTAGGGATCCCGCACGTTGCTAGTATTACAAAGCTAACAATAGAAGGCGAAAGAGCAATAGTAGAAAGGGATGTCGAAGGGGATGTGGAGGTAACAGAAGTCGATTTGCCTTTCTTGGCTACGGCGCAGCAAGGGTTAAATGAACCTCGATATCCCTCGCTTCCGGGAATTATGAAGGCGAAGAAGAAACCCATTGAGCGATTAAATATGGAAGATTTAGGGTTAACTTCACATGATATCAAGGCTCAAACGGTCATTTGCAATCAATTTTTACCGCCTAAAAAAGAAGCGGGAAAAGTATTGTCAGGGGATATAAGTGTTCAGGTTAAAGATCTCGTGCAACTTCTTCATCAAGAAGCGAAAGTGATATAAGGGGGAAAAGAAAAATGAGCAGAAAAGTTCTTGTTTTGGCTGAAACCCGTGAGGGAAATGTCCGGAATGTGTCCCTCGAATCCCTAGCAGCAGCCAAGAGAGTAGCTGAAGGAGGGGACATTGTAGCGGCCGTTTTTGGAAGCAATGGGTCTCAACATGTTCCCCTATTAGGACATCACGGTGCGGATCAAGTTTACGTCGTATCAAATGAACAGTTAGATCAATATACAGCGGAAGCCTATACCCAGGCAATCCATGAGGTGATCCAGAAAGTAAATCCTGACGTTATTTTCATCGGTCATACAGGAATAGGGAAAGATGTAGCTCCCCGCTTGGCAGCAAGACTAGGCTTAGGTCTGGTTTCAGATGTCACGGATATAACGCTAGATGGTAGTGAAGTCATCTTCACAAGGCCTATTTATGCCGGAAAGGCGTTTCAGGAGAAAAAGATCGTGGATAACAAGATATTTGCCACGATTCGTCCAAACAATATTGCGAGGGGCGAAGTAGATTCCACTAGAACAGCGGAACAAGTAGATCTTTCCATGGAGATAAAGAATCTACTAACTAGGGTGAAAGAGGTTGTCCGAAAAGCAGTGGGCGGAGTGGATCTATCCGAGGCCAAAATCGTGATTTCTGGGGGACGAGGGGTAAAAAGCAAAGACGGTTTCGCCCCATTGCAAGCGTTAGCCGATGTATTAGGAGCGGCCGTAGGTGCTTCACGAGGAGCATGTGATGCAGGTTATTGTGATTATTCCCTGCAAATTGGGCAAACAGGAAAAGTAGTAACTCCTGATCTGTATATTGCCTGCGGCATTTCAGGGGCGATTCAGCATATAGCGGGAATGTCAAATTCCAAGGTCATTGTGGCGATCAATAAGGATCCGGAAGCGCCGATCTTCAGCATTGCGGATTATGGAATCGTTGGTGATCTGGTTGAGGTGGTTCCCCTGTTGACTCAGGAATTTAAGAAAGTATTGCAAACATGACATCATAGTTTGGGGGTAGAACAATGCTTGCTCTTTTGAATTTTTTTGCCTTTGTTGTTGTCACTGGATATGCAGTTTATCTGTTTGCTCAGTTGGTATACAGCCGTATAACGTTTATCAGGTTGGGGAAGAAATCGAACCTGAAAAAGGATGTTGGCCAGAGGATCAACGAGGTGGTTTTTAATGTTTTCGGCCAAAAAAAGCTATTGAAGGACACGAAAAGCGGCTTGATGCATATCGTTATGTTTTACGGTTTTCTGATTCTTCAACTAGGTGCGGCAGAGTTAATTTTGAAAGGATTTTTTAAAGGCTTTGAATGGCCGATTGGAGAGGCGCACAAATACTTCAGCTTAAGTCAGGAAATCACGGCCTTCTTGGTTTTGCTTGCGGTCGTTTACGCATTTTACCGGCGCTATGTTGAAAAACTAAAGCGTTTGAAAAGAGGCTTTAAATCGGGGCTTGTCATCATTTTTCTGACGACGCTAATGCTTTCGATCTTTTTCAGCCTTGCCTTTGAGCATTTGTGGCTTGGAGGGGAGGGGACAGGATATTCACCCATTTCCAATGTGCTTGCCAGCGTTTTTACAGGAATCTCTCCAACTGCAGCCGGCATGCTGTTCTATGTTTTTTGGTGGATTCATTTGCTTACGCTGCTTTCTTTTCTAGTCTATGTTCCACAATCCAAGCATGCCCATTTGCTGTTTGCACCGGTCAATGTGGCGCTGAAGGATACGAAACACGTCGGGAAATTGACGTCCATTAATTTTGAGGATGAATCGCAAGAAACATATGGAGTTGGAATCATCGAGGATTTCCGGCAAAATCAATTGATTGATCTGTATGCCTGCGTGGAGTGTGGACGCTGCACCAACATGTGTCCGGCATCGGGCACCGGGAAGACACTATCGCCGATGGATTTAATCGTGAAAATGCGGGATCATCTGACCGAAAAGGGCGCTGCAATTACATCATTAACCGCTTGGATGCCTAAATCCTATTTTGGCCCCAAGGTGGCCTACGCCGAAGGAATCCTGACCGATGTTTCGGAAGTTGCCGCCGCAATGGAAGAGAAGAATCTCATCGGGGATGTCATCACCGAAGAAGAACTGTGGGCATGTACGACATGCCGAAACTGTGAGGATCAATGTCCAGTTGCCAACGAGCATGTGGAAAAAATTGTCGATATGCGGCGCTATCTTGTTCTTACACAAGGGAATATGCCCCATGAGGCTACCCGGTATTTCCAGAACATTGAACGCCAAAGCAATCCGTGGGGAATTAACCGCAAAGAAAGAATCAAGTGGCTGGAAAGCAGGGACGATATCCATGTGCCTACCGTGGATGAAACGGATGACTTCGAGTATTTGTTCTTTGTCGGTTCGATGGGCTCTTTTGACATCCGCAGCCAGAAGATTGCGCAATCCTTTGCCAAAATAATGAACAAGGCCGATGTAAAATTTGCCATATTGGGAAACGAAGAGCGAAACTCGGGAGATACAGCCCGCCGAATGGGAAATGAATTTCTGTTTCAGCAGCTTTGTCAAGAAAACATTGCGAACTTTCAAGCGTATAACGTAAAAAAAATCGTAACCATTTGCCCGCATACGTACAATACGTTTAAAAACGAATATCCTGAATTCGGGCTGGATGCGGAAGTGTATCATCATACCGAATTAATCTGGAAGCTTATCCAAGAAGGGCGAATTAATCCGACCAAGGAAGTTCGTGAAACGATTGCTTACCATGATTCCTGCTACCTTGGGCGATACAATAATATTTTTGAAATTCCGCGTCAAATCCTGAAATCGATTCCGGGTGTTCAGGTATTGGAGATGGAACGCAACCGGGAAGATGCCATGTGCTGCGGAGCCGGGGGTGGCATGATGTGGATGGAAGAAACGCAGGGCAAACGAGTCAATATCGAACGAACAGAACAAGCTCTTCGCCTGAATCCAACAACCATTGGCAGCAATTGTCCATACTGTTTGACCATGATGAGCGATGGTGTAAAAGCGAAGGAGGCAGAAGATCAGGTAAATACACTGGATATTGCGGAAATTGTAGAAAAATCGCTGTAAATAATCAAGGAGTTATCGTTATCATCAGCGTTGTCAAGTAAGGTATTTTTAAACGGTGTGGAGGAGAGAAAGCGATGCGTGAAGTGGTTATTGTTAGCGGAATGAGGACTCCAATTGGAGATTATATGGGTACATTAAAGGATGTAACGGCTGTGGAATTAGGTGTTATTGCTCTAAAAGCGGCCATTGATATAGCCGGAATTGATCGTGGTTTGATTGAAGAAGTGGTCGGCGGTCAGGTTTATCAAGCTGGGTGCAAAGGCAATACGGCTAGGCAGGTTGCATTAGGGGCAGGTTGTTCGGTGGAGACTGTAGCGATGACGGTTAACCAGCAATGTCCCTCTTCATTACGGGCTATAGAGATAGTGGCTCAAGAAATCATGCTGGGCAAGATCGACATTGGAGCGGCAGTAGGATATGAAAGCATGACGAATGTTCCCTTTTTACTGCCTAAAGCGCGCAGCGGTTTAAAGTTGGGGAATGCAGAACTTGTGGATTCCTTATTAAACGATGCCTTGGTCGATGCCTTTAATGATTACCATATGGGGATAACCGCAGAAAATTTAGTCGAGAAGTACGGTATTACTCGTGGGGAACAGGATGCGCATGCACTGCTTAGTCACCAAAGGGCCTGTCATGCGATCCAAGAAGGGAAGTTTCATGAAGAGATCGTACCGGTAGAGATCAAGACAAAGAAAGGGACAGTCGTTGTCGATCAAGATGAACATCCGAATTCAAAGACCAATCTGGAAATACTGTCAAAACTGCGTCCCGCTTTCAAGACGGACGGAACGGTTACGGCTGGTAACGCTTCCAGTCTTAACGATGGCGGTGCTGCCTTGATCCTGATGAGCGCAGACAAATCAAAAGAGCTTGGAAAAAAGCCCCTGGCGCGAATTGTTTCGTCAGCCTCCGCTGCTGTTGATCCGAAGATTATGGGAATCGGCGTTGTTCCTGCGGTAAAGCGTGCATTGCAATTAGCAAACCTGGAAATGAATGATATTGGTTATTGGGAATTAAATGAAGCTTTTGCCGCTCAATTTTTGGCCGTTAACCGGGAACTAAAATTGGATCTTGATAAAGTAAATGCCAACGGCTCGGGTATCTCATTAGGTCATCCAGTAGGTTGTACAGGTGCGCGGCTTTTAGTTACTTTACTTGGCGAAATGAAACGTCGTGGTGTTCGATATGGCTGCGCTTCCCTATGTGCAGGAGGTGGACCAGCTGTTGCTATGATTCTCGAAGCACTTTAAATTTTTGAAAGGAGTGAGCTATCTATGTCTGGAAATTTAACTGAAAATAACGGATTAGTCCATGTAGTATTGGAGGACTCGTTAGCAGTTATTACGCTTAATCATCCTCCAGTTAATGCTTTAAATACAGAAGTTCTTGAAGAACTTAATAGCATCTTGGACGGTTTGTCCCAAAAAACTGAAATCCGTGTTGCTGTCATTACAGGAGCAGGGGAAAAGGTCTTTGTAGCTGGAGCTGACATTAAACAGTTCCCGGACCTTGATGAGGCTTCTGGGAAAGCATTGTCTTTACATGGTCAGGGTATTTTTAATAAAATCAGTCAATTGAACATTCCGGTGATTTGCGCTGTAAATGGATTTGCTCTTGGGGGTGGATGTGAACTTGCGCTGGCTTGCGATATCCGTGTAGCTGCAATGAATGCGAAGTTTGGTCTCCCGGAAGTGGGTCTCGGAATTATCCCTGGTTACGGCGGAACTCAGCGGCTGGCCCGACTTGTCGGCGCAGGGAAAGCAAAGGAACTGATTTTTTCAGGAGAAGCTATATCAGCAGAAGAAGCCTATCGGCTTGGACTGGTAGAGAAATTGGTTCCCGTTGGAGAAGCTTTACAAACCGCCAAAGATTTGGCACGGACAATCTCAAGTAAAGGGCCGATCGCTGTTCAAAATGCAAAAAAAGCTATCGATTTAGGACTTGGGATGAGTTTGCCAGAGGGAATGCAGTTAGAGGCTTCTCTATTTGGCGGGCTTTGTGCAACAGAGGACAAAAACGAAGGCGTTAAGGCGTTTTTTGAAAAAAGATCCGCCAATTTTCAAGGAAAGTAATGCTAATTTAGAAGGAGTTGCTGGCTATGGTTAAAACAATTGGCGTGGTCGGAGCGGGAACCATGGGAAATGGCATTGCCCAGGTAGCAGCAGAAGCCGGATATCAGGTGATTATGTGTGATGTTCAGCAAGGATTTCTGCAAAGAGGACTGGATGCCATTCAAAAAAACGTAGACCGGGCTGTCAAAAAAGGCAAGCTAGATGAGGCAAGGTCGCAAGAAATATTAGGGCGAATCCGGGGTACGGTTGATTTGCAGGACTTGGCTGATACTGACGTGATCATCGAAGCCATTATTGAAAAGGTGGAACCGAAAAAAGCGCTTTTTGTCGAGCTGGATGCCATTTGTAAGAAATCAACTGTATTCGCTTCCAATACATCTGGTTTAAGTATTACGGAAATTGCCACGGCTACTAATCGGCGCGATAAGGTCGTTGGTATGCATTTTTTTAACCCGGTTCCGGTGATGAAACTGGTAGAAATCATCAAAGGCCAGGAAACGTCTGACGAGTCATTTGTACTTATAAAGGAGATGGTCGAAACTTTCGGCAAAGTGGGTATTTCGGTACAAGATGCACCCCTATTTGCTGTCAATCGTATTTTGGTGCCGATGATAAATGAGGCCATCTTCGTGCTCGCTGAGGGGACAGCTAATGCTGAGGATATCGATATGGGGATGAAACTGGGCGCAAACCATCCGATCGGTCCCCTAGCATTAGCGGATCTCATTGGGCTAGACACGCTGCTCTTCATTATAGAAACTTTATACTCAGAGACAAGTGATTCCAAGTACCGCCCTTGCCCATTGCTGAAGAAATTAGTCCGTGCTGGACATTTAGGCAGAAAAACAGGCAAAGGCTTCTATAGTTACTAATTCAAGGTTTGTTGTTGATTAAAATGCAAAAATATAGTATTATATCGTATATTGGTATAACATATTGCATACCGGTACGATATAGGTGGTTGTCAAAACTTTTTTATGTTAGCCATTGGTAATAACGGATAAAGGATATCAATATATTATTGTGGGGTGATGAATAAAATGAAAAGTTTACAATTACCTATTGTTGAATCTTCTGAGAAAGTAGAGACATTAAGGCGGGAAATACGGGAGTTTATATTTCAAGAGCTGAAGCAAGGGACATTTCAAACTAAATGTGATACCTGGCTAAGTGGATTTTCACTTGAATTCAGCCGAAAGTTAGGGGAACGTGGTTGGATAGGCATGACATTGCCCAAACGTTACGGCGGACATGAACGCACATCCTTTGAGAGATATGTAGTCATCGAAGAATTGTTAGCTGCAGGAGCCCCAGTGGCTGCCCACTGGATTGCTGATCGCCAAACCGGACCATTACTTCTAAAATTTGGAACAGAACAACAGAAAGAATTTTTCCTTCCCCAAATAGCTAGGGGAGAATGTTTTTTTGCCATAGGACTAAGTGAACCGAATGCAGGCTCTGATTTGGCAGCAATTAGTTCAAGGGCGGTTAAAGTAGAAAATGGGTGGATTCTAAATGGAAGCAAAACTTGGACTAGTGGTGCACACAATGCTCATTATATGATTACCCTTTGCCGCACATCTCCTATGGACCCAGAAAAACGCCATGAAGGGATGAGCCAACTCTTGGTTGATTTGTCAGCTCAAGGCGTCACCATTCGCCCAATCGAGTTGATGACGGGTGAACATCATTTTAATGAGGTATTCTTTGATAACGTATTCATTCCGAATGAGATGGTGGTAGGACAAATAGGTAATGGGTGGAAACAGGGGATGGCTGAACTAGCATACGAGCGCAGCGGTCCTGAACGATTTCTAAGTACGTTCCCGCTACTGGAAGAATTGGTGAACATCATTCGGCAAAGAGGCAACAAGCAGCTGATGGCCCAAGTGAGTTCGCTGATTTCTCGCCTATGGACCTTGCGGCATATGTCCATCGGAATCGCCCACATGTTGGAACAAGGTGTGACACCGGATATAATGGCGGCTCTGGTCAAAGATATGGGGACCAAATTTGAGCAGCAAGTTGCAGAAGTGGCCAGACTGTTAGTCGTGACTTCACCGTCAATCACTTCGTCTTCCCGTTTTGAAAAACTAATGGCAGAAGCAGTTTTATACTCCCCCGGATTTACTTTACGCGGGGGAACGACTGAAATACTTCGGGGGATTGTTGCCAAGGGGGTAATAGGATCATGAATGACATCACCCAAATGCTGATCCAATCTACGACTAAAATCATGAAAGATGTTTGTACAAAAGAATTGGTTAACAAATCAGAGCAAGGGATTTGGGCTGGAGATTTGTGGGACACACTAGCCGATTCAGGCATGATTACAGTGGGAGTTCCGGAAGAATTGGGGGGGGTTGACTGCAGCTACCAGGATGCTTTCAATATTCTTCGTCTAGCAGGGAAATTTTCCGCTCCAATTCCATTAGCAGAAACATTTATCGGCAACTGGCTGTTGGCCAATTTAGGCGAACAAGTTTCCGATGAACCGCTTACGGTCGCTCTTCCTAAACGTGATGATTGGATTAACTTTCAAAAGGAAGACGATGGCTGGGTAATCTCAGGAGAAGCCTGTGCCGTTCCATGGGGAAGGTATGCCAAATGGATTTTACTCATTGGACGATTTGACTCAGAGCATGTTCTAGCTCTAGTTCGACCTCAACATGGCAGAATAGAATATGGGCAAAATCTTGCCGGCGAAGCAAGAGATACCATTATCTTTGAAGATGTTTTAGTTAAGGATTGTCGAGTAATCTCTATTGAAATAGAAAATGTAATGAACCAACTTTTATATAGCGGAGCGCTCACTCGAATGGTCATGATGGCTGGTGCCCTTGAACGCGTTCTGGAATTGAGTGTGGCCTATACGACAGAGCGCTCGCAATTTGGCAAACCTATTCACCGCTTTCAGGCTATTCAACATCAATTGGCATTATTAGCTGGGGAATCCGCAGCGGCAAGTACAGCTGCCGATTATGCGGTAAAAGCTTATCAGGCGAACTCATTTTTGAAGGAAATTGCCATGGCCAAGATCCGAATCAATGAGGCTGTAGGGTTAGCAGCTCCAATAGCTCATCAAATTCATGGAGCAATTGGATTTACTTATGAGCATACGCTTCACCAATCTACCCGTCGTTTGTGGTCATGGAGAGACGAATTTGGGACAGAGGTCGAGTGGGGTGAAAGATTGGCAACACAATTAATGGAAATAGGTCAAGACGGGTTATGGCCTTTAATCACGGATAGTAAACGGCCCAATTTTGTTGAATAGGAGATGAAAATATGAGCGATTTACTCTTTTCAGTTGATTGCGGGATTGCCAGGATTACCTTAAATCGTCCGGACAAACTCAATGCCTTTAGTACGGAAATGATCGACCTCTGGATCGATGCTCTGGAGACCGTTCGTAATTCAGACGATATTCGAGTCCTTGTTTTAAATGGGAATGGCCGAGCATTTTGCTCCGGGGGAGACGTCAAATCGATGGTCCAAGGAGAAGGTTTCCTCTATAACAATACGGAAGCTGGAGACTTAGTTTCCACCGCTTTAGCCCGTAAGCACAGTTTATGGAAAAGGGTGCAGCGTGTACCTCTTCTCCTGCAAGAAATTGATATACCTGTGATCGCGGTCATCCATGGATTAGCGATGGGTGCCGGATTGGATATGGCACTTGCCTGCGATATCCGCATCGCTGCCCAGAGCACCAAGATGGCAGAGAGTTATGTAAAGGCAGGCATTGTTCCAGGGGATGGAGGGGCGTTTCTATTGCCTCGGTTGATCGGTGTGGATAAAGCGTTAGAGATGCTCTGGATGGGGGATAGCCTGTCAGCGGATGATGCAAAACAATTGGGTTTAGTCACCCATGTTGTTCCTGATGAAAATATAAATGAATTTGTTGAGAACTATGTCCAGCGACTAACTGAAGGACCACAGCAAGTGATGCGATTTACGAAAAGAGCAGTTTATCAGGGGTTACAAATGGACTTTCGATCCTCTCTCGATTATATTTCATCAGCTATGGGGATCGTGTCTGAATTGGAGGACTATTATGAAGGGGTAAGGGCTATATCTGAGAAACGAAAACCACGTTTTGAATAAATGAGATTTTCATAAGGTAGGGAGAAACTATGAATGTGTTAGAAGATATCAAGGTTCTAGATTTATCCAGAACTTTAGCAGGGCCCTTTTGTACGATGCTGCTAGGAGATATGGGGGCAGACATAATCAAGGTGGAGCAACCTGGAACAGGGGATGAAACAAGAAAATTCACTCCCCCTACATGGGATGGAGTAAGCACTTACTATCTTGCATCCAATCGAAACAAACGAAGCATTGCTATCGACATAAAATCAGAAGATGGTAAAGAAATCATCTATAAATTGGCGAAAGAGTCAGATGTTTTCGTTGAAAATTTCCGAACAGGTGCTCTTGATAAACTCGGTCTTGGTTATGAGCAGATGAAAAAAATCAATCCACGGCTCATTTATTGTTCTATTTCGGGATTTGGTCGTACGGGACCGGAGAAGAATCGAGCCGGGTACGATCTACTCCTGCAGGGATACGGTGGTTTGATGAGTGTTACTGGCCATCCGGGTGAACCTCCTGTCAAAGTAGGCGAGTCAATTGTCGATATGAATGCCGGCTTGTTTGCGGCTTTTGGAATTTTGACCGGTATCATTGCCAGGGGGAAGACAGGAAAGGGACAGTTTATTGATGTTAGCCTGCTTGACAGTCAGGTGACCATGTTGAACTATTTAGCCACGTCCTATTTAGCCACAGGCAAATCACCCGGACGTATGGGGTCTGCCCATCCTTCCATTGCTCCATATCAAGCTTTTCCTGCTAAGGATATGGACATAATACTTGCTGTTCCGAACAACGGTCTATGGGAGAAATGTTGTTTGGCGATGGGATGGCTGGATTTAGCCGAAGATCCGAGATTTAAAACGAATGAAGATAGGATCGCTCATCGTACTATTTTAGTTGAACTCATTAGTGGTCGTCTTTCTCAAGTTGAGAGTAAAGAAATATTTGAGCGGATGGATGCGGCTGGAGTACCTTGTGGTCCTATCCATACCGTTGAACAAGTACTGAATCATCCCCATGTGCTTGCCAGAGAAATGATTTTGGAAATCGAGCATCCGATTGTAAAAAACCTTAAAATGGCTGGTTTCCCTGTCAAGATGTCAGAAACTCCGGCTAGTGTAAGAAGGCATCCCCCTTTACTTGGGGAACATACTGAGGAGATATTGAGTGAATTAGGTCTGTCTCACGATCAAATAGAAGAATTATTAAAGAAAAAGGCAGTAGCTGGTCTTAAATGAGAATATTAAAAATTCATAAGTCGAAGGGAGGAACCAAAATGTCAATATTCTTTTGAGATTGACAGCAAATATGAACATTGCCCCTTGCATGTGCATGCCAATGAGACCCGAAGAAGATGCTTCCTTTTATCGTTGTTTTGTTGTTTACTCTCATGATATTGATTATTTTTCCGCAGATTGTTTTACTATTACCATCAATTATGTAAATTAATAGATCAGTCTCTTTATACTAAAGGTATATTTTTTAATCTACAGACCGCCTGGCCCCCTGTTCTACTTGGGCTGAAGGCGGTTTGTGTATCTTAAGTTCGGGTGACTACACCGTACGGGGTTATGTCTCAAGAATCTAAATGTGGCTCCCTTGTGTAAACCTGATTTCTTAGGTTATCATAGTAATTGTAATCTTTCTTTTTGGGTTTCGTAGTTAAATGGACAATAATTGACTGGAGAGGGTAAATCATGTCAAAGGAAGATTCAATGCAGACCATTGATAGGGCAATGCAAATTATAAAATCATTTTCTATTAATGAAAAGGAATTATCACTAGCCGATTTGCATCGTATGTTAGGATTGTCAAAGTCGAGTTTACAGAGAATATTAAACACACTTGTACTTCATGGGGTAATAGATAAAGATGAGGAAAAGAAAACGTATCAACTTGGGATTGAGTTATATTTTTTAGGTCAACTCGTGGAGAAAAACTCCCATTTATTATCTATTTCTAAACCATTTATGGAGAATTTAAGGGATGAATTCGGGGAAACGGTTTCTTTAAACATCATTTACCAAAAACAAAGAAGATGTATCGGACACGTGTCCGGTAAACACGAACTAATGACCCTTGTATATACCGGTCAAACGTCCCCGTTGCATAAGGGGGCATCTGCAAAAATACTATTGGCGTATTTGCCCCAAGAAGAACTTTACACATTGTTGAATGAATTAGCGTTGGAACAAAAAACGGAAATGATTATCTCAGATAAGGAAAAATTAGAACAGGAACTCGCAAAAATTCGCCAAAATGGATATGCTATTAGTAACGGTGAAAGAGTTATCGGGGCTTTTTCAGTTAGTGCACCGATAAGAAATCGTCTAGACGAAGTGATTGCTGGAATTACATTAACGATTCCAACAGTGCGCGTTGAAAAAGGAAAAATAGATCTTTATATTAAACATGTTAAAAGCATCGCTGCATCAATTTCAAATAAGTTGATTGAAGGATGATATGCGCGGCTATTGAAGTTAAATCGTGAACTGTCGACTTTGACGTGTCCCTGCATGAGCCATGCGCATATTGACAATTGTTGTGCTGTAAAGTATTGTGAATGTAATCTATTCTTATTGGCATGTTACTGAAGAAGGCATGAGCCATAGGAAGATTTCTAGAATGAATAGAAATCTTTTTTTGGCTCATTTTTTGTTTGAAGTATTCATATTGTCAAATTTGCAAATGGGTCTTGCCAGGCATAAGGATGGTGAAAGTCAATGAAGCAGGAACAATGTCTCCGGATTGAGCGAGTTATAGGTAATAACGTTCTACTAACCAAGGATGTAAGATCGGGTGATGAGCTAGTCCTGCTTGGTAAAGGAATCGGTTTTGCTTCCAAGGACGGAGGCCTGATAGCAGCGAAAGACCCGCGGATTGAAAAGCGTTTTCGTTTGGATGATCGCGATCAACTGAGGCAATACCAATCCTTGCTTGAGGATATTGAACCTGAAGTACTTGTCATTTCTGAGAAAATCATCGCATTGATGGAAGCCGAATTTAAAAAAGAAGTCCATAATAAAGTATATTTAGCCTTGCCCAGTCATATTCAATTCGCCATATATCGTCTGCGAAATGGCATGGATATTGTAAATCCTTTTTTGTATGAAACAAAGATGTGTTATCCGAAAGAATACGAAATCGCCCATAAAGCAGCGGAAATGATGAGCCAGGCATTTGACATTTTTATTCCAGAGGATGAGGTTGGTTTTCTTACTTTTCACGTTTATTCTGCTGTGACGAATGTTTCTGTGGGACAGTTGGTTAAATTTACAACCTTGATCAATGAAATGATTGAGCGGATTGAAGAGCGCAGAGCGATTCGAATTCCCAAGGAAGGCGCCAATTATGTACGTTTGATTACGCACTTGCGCTTTTGCATTGAACGGATTATTCAAATACAAGTCATAGAGAATCCATTTTTAGCAGAAATGAAAAAAAATTATAAGGAAGAATACAAGCTTGCTCTTGAGCTGAGTGAATTGATGAAGGATCATTTACAAACGGAAATACCCGAGGACGAGATCGGTTATATGGTCATGCATCTCTATCGGTTATTTCAAGTCTACGGCAAAAAATAAGGGGAATGGGCATGAAACAATCAATAGCGATTTCCTCTCCAATGAGTGGAGAAGTGATCCGACTCGAGCAGGTACCAGACCTTGCTTTTGCGCAAAAACGAATGGGGGATGGAGTCGCGATTATTCCAAGCAATGGCCGACTCATGGCGCCATTCGATGGAATTGTACTCCATTTGGTTAGCACTAAACATGCCATTATTGTGCAGCATGCTTCTGGACTCCAGTTGTTAATGCACTTTGGGCTGAATACAGTCCATTTGCAAGGTAAAGGCTTCACCTCTCACGTAGCGAATGGAGACCGGGTGTATGCTGGACAATTAATGATGGAAATAGATCTTGATTTACTTGCAAGCTTGGGTTATTCCACTTGTACCCCGATTGTGGTAGCGAATGAGGATTACAGAGTGCAAATTGACAGCAGCTATAAAACCGTACAGGCAGGGGATTCGGGTATGATGAATGTAGTTTTGCCTGTTTAATGGTTTCATTATGGTGGAGAGTGGTGGATTTGCATGCTAGCTTATTTGCAAAAAATTGGTAAATCACTTATGTTGCCTGTTGCTACACTTCCAGCAGCCGCATTGCTGCTGCGTTTCGGCAAAATTGATTACATCAAGGATTTCCATCTGGGCGCTGGCTTTGGCGGATTTATTAACCAATATGTCGCTCCATTTCTATTAGCTGGCGGTGATGCGATCTTTAATCATTTGCCGCTTATTTTTGCGATTGGTGTGGCGATTGGTATAGCAGGAGATGCAGTAGCTGCGCTTGCGGCTACTATCGCATATCAAGTTTTGATTACTGTATTAGAGAAAGTACCCATTGCCTTTGTTAATGTAGTGCACACCGATTCGAAGCTGGATATGGGAGTCGTAGGCGGGATAATAGCCGGGATTATATCTTCTTATGTATTCAAGAGATTTCATAAGGTTAAGCTTCCTGACTGGCTTGCCTTCTTCAGCGGTAAGCGCTCTGTTCCGATAATCACCTCTTTAATTATGATTATTGTGGCAATCATATTAGGTTTAATTTGGGGTCCGATTCAAGAGAGCTTGGATACATTTGGCAGATGGACAGTAGGCTTGGGTGGCATAGGTGCTGCGATTTTTGGAATAGCTAATCGATTGTTAATTCCTTTTGGCCTGCATCATATTATTAACAATATCGCTTGGTTTCAAATTGGCAGTTTTCGCGATTTGGCAGGTCATGAAGTACAAGGCGACTTAGCACGCTTCTTTGCTGGAGATAAAACTGCTGGATTATTCATGACAGGCTTTTATCCAATTATGATGTTTGCTTTGCCTGCAGGTGCTTTAGCGATTATACATACAGCCAAGCCTGAGAAACGCAAGGTGATTAAGTCTGTTTTTTTTGGTGTAGCCCTAACTTCGTTTATAACAGGTGTCACGGAACCAATGGAATTTGCTTTTATGTTTGCGGCACCTGTGCTCTATTTCATCCACGCTTTGTTAACCGGATTATCGGGCTTCATTGTTGCCTCGTTGGGAATTAAGCTTGGCTTTGGCTTTTCGGCTGGACTGTTGGATTATTTAATTAGCTTTCAACAAGCGACTAAGCCGTTGCTCGTAATTCCGATCGGGCTTATCTTTGGTCTCGTTTACTATGTACTGTTCCGCTTTTTGATCATTAAACTAAATTTGAAAACGCCCGGTCGGGAAGACGAGCTGTTACCTGCCGATCCAGCTGTACCTTCAGCAAAAACAACCATACAGGAAAGTGCCAAATTCGTTTTAGAATCTATCGGCGGTTCTGATAACATAGGGAGCATGGATGCTTGTATCACTAGACTCAGATTGGTCGTTAAAAATGATAAATTAGTAGACGATAAAAGACTTAAAGAGCTCGGTGCATCCGGTGTTATGAGACTTGGGCAGGGTGTTGTGCAAATTATTTTTGGGATGCATTCAGAGCGGTTAAAGGATGAAATTGATAAAATTCTCTAGAAACAGGAGGCATACCATGCAGCATGAATTTGAAATAAAAAACTTGTTAGGCCTCCATATTAGACCTGCCCGTAAATTGGTTGAGCTGTCCAAAAAATATAGCTGTGATGTATTTCTTGAGAAAGATGGGAAACGATATAGCGCTAAAAGCTTGGTGAATGTATTATATGTTGGAGCCACCTATGGGGATAAAATCATTCTGATTACTGAAGGTGAGCAAGAAGGGGAAGCGTTGCAAATCATTGGTTCCTTTTTGGCTTCGAAGATTGAATAATGCGATTAAGGAGATGACCTCATGGAGCTTTTTGGTATTGCTGCTTCGAATGGTTATGCAATGGGTTTTGCTTTAGTACTGCGCCCAGAAGCGAATATGAGCAAGATAATGATCGACAGCAAAGGAATTGGTTTAGAACTGGAACGATTTGAAGCCGCATTTAGACAAACAGAAGCTGAGCTTGTGCATGTATGGAATCGACTCCAAACAACTCTTCGTGCTGCCGAAGCTGAAATGGTTGAAGCCTTATTGGAGCTATTGCGTGATGATGAGTACTATTTGCGAATCCGATATAAAATAGCTGAAGATCATCTGCAAGCAGAAACTGCGGTTCATGAAACCACGGATGATATAGTAGCGCGTGTTGGAGGAATGAATAATCTATACTTGACTGAACGTTCAGCAGAGATTCGTGATGTAAGCATACGATTAATGAACAAGCTCTCCGGTAAAGTAGAATGGGTCATGCAAGAGGGAATTAATCAAAGGATTCTGATAACTGATGAGCTCACAACCTCGTATTCTGCACAGCTAGATCCCAACATCATTATTGGCTGTGCAACTGAAAGGGGAGGGAAAACAACGCATTCTGCTATCATAGCTCGTTCGATAGGATTGCCATATGTTGTAGGACTTGGCGAGCAGCTTAAACTTGTTCAAGATGGACAATTCATCATAGTGGATGGTGTCGAAGGTAAGCTCATCGTAGAACCCGATGAAGCACAAGTTTTATTCTACACAGATTTGATAGCTGCCAACATTGCTGTTGGCGAGGGTAGTCTGGCTTCAAATCCAAATACGTTTACAATTGACGCACATCCCATTGATCTATTAGCTAACATCTCTTCGATAGCCTGCGCAAGAGAAGCCAAAAGCAAAGGTGCAGCAGGGGTCGGCTTATTTCGCACCGAGTTTCTATTCTTAAACAGGTTGATTCCACCTTCAGAAGATGAGCAATTTGAAGTTTATCGAGAGGTAGCGGAAATATTCGGTAAAGCAGCACCAATCATAATACGCACTTTAGATATAGGTGGGGACAAGCAAACTCTCTTTCGCATTCATCCAGCGGAATTAAATCTGATGCTGGGTTATCGCGGGATTCGTGTATGCTTGGATCAGGTGGAGCTTTTTAAGACACAGCTTTGTGCAATTCTACGAGCTAGCGTATATGGTCATTTGAAAATCATGTTCCCGATGATAGCCATCCTCTCCGAATGGAGAGAAGCGAGGGCAATCGTCGAGGAAGTGAAGGCAGCCCTTACGCTGGAAGGAGTCGGATATAATCCAACACTTGAAATAGGCATGATGATTGAGGTGCCTTCAGCGGCATTAAATGCAGATCAATTTGCCCGAGAGGCTGACTTTTTTAGTATTGGTACAAATGATCTTATCCAATATCTAATGGCAGTAGATCGAGGCAATGCCGAACTCGCTTATTTATATAATGGTTATGAGCCTACGGTACTCCGATTGATCCAGGAAGTCATTCAATGTGCACATAAGCATAATAAATGGGTAAGCCTATGCGGTGATATGGCAGGTCAACCCATGGCAGCAGCGCTTTTGATGGGAATGGGACTGCAAAAGCTTAGTATGAATGCGAGTGAATTGGCCGAGGTTAGGGGGAAAATCGCAGAGGTGAAACAAGTCAGAATGAAAGAAAATGCCATACAGATCCTGAAATTTAGTGAAGCTATAGAGGTCACCGCCTATCTAGAAAAAAATGGTTGATTTCTAGAAAAGTTCATAGTATATTAAAATTAATTAAAAAAGCGATAACGTGTTACCGAAAGGGCATTAGTTATTGAAGCGATTTTTTGCTTCATTAACTGATGCCCTTTTTTTCGTGAATGAACACGAAAAACGCTTTTTTAAGATAAATACGAGTTTCATAAAAAGGGAGCGAACGTAGAATGAAAAGTAAAAAGTGGTTAGTGTTGTCCTTGGTATTCGCATTAGTGCTCACAATGTTGGCAGCCTGTGGTAAAAGCTCAACCAAAGAAACAGCAAGCTCAACACCGGTACCAGCGACGGAAGCAACTGCTGCACCAGCAACTGCAGCACCGGCAGCGACTCCAGCCCCTGATGCAGGACCAGCAAAGCTTACAGGGGACTTTGAAATTCAGTATTTCGTTGGCGGTTATGGTGATACATGGTGGAAAAAGGTTATCGCTGATTTCCAAGCTTTGAATCCGGATTTGAAAATTAAAGAAGATGCTGGTCCGAAAATCAACGAACAAAATAAACCGCGTTGGATCGGCGGAACACCTCCAGATTTTGTTTATATCGATGGACCTGAGTTATTTGACAAACAAATGGTAACCGACGGTCAATTGGAAGATTTGACTGCATACATTGCTGATGCCAAAACGGTTGATGGCGATAAAATTCTTGACTTGCTTGCCCAAGCTCCACAACAATTTGACGGAAAAATATATGATATTCCACTTGTTCTAGGCTCATGGGGTATCTACTGGGACAAAGCGTTTTTCAAAGCTAAAGGTTGGGATGCACCAACAGATTTCCCATCTTGGTTAGCAACAATGGACAAAATTAAAGCGGAAGGATCATCCGCACCGTTCATTCATACAGGTAAATATCCATACTATATTAATGGCGGCGTGCTTTTCCCAGCTATCGTATCTGCTAACAATGGTGATTATAAGCTGCTTCAAGATATGGCTAATAACGATCCGGTGGCATGGAAAAACCCTGCAATCATTAAAGCCTTGAACCAAATTGTAACGATTCGTGATAAAGGCTTTATCGACAAAGCATCTACAGCAATCAATCACACGGATTCACAATCCCAATTTTTGCAGCATAAAGATGCATTTATTCCTAACGGATTGTGGATGCCTAACGAAATGGCAAAGGACGTTCCTGGAGACTTTGACTTCGGCTTCACAACATCCCTTACACAAGACGCAGGCCAAAAGGCTGTAGCTATTACTTCTACTGCTAACGTTGCTATTGCTAAAAAAGCTAAAAACAAAGAAGCAGCAAAAGCTTTCTTACAATTTATTTTTGCTAAAGCACAAGCCTCACAATTCGCTGAATTAAGCGGTGCTCCTTCTAATATTAAAGGTGACATCAGCAGTTCCAAAGCACCTAGCTATGTTAAAGATGCAGCGGCTGTATTTACTTCAGACAACACGATTGTAGTTCCCGCAGTCTCCTTCTCGGCTGATGTGGATAAAGCTATGCAAGATGCTTCACTTGCATTATCCATTGGTAGAATTACTCCAGATGAATGGGTAAAACGTGTATCTGCAATATCAGCTAAACAAAAGAAATAAAAAGACGATAGATGAAAATAAGCTGTAAGGGAGGGTGCGTAAGGTGACATTCGCCTTAGGCATCCTCTGTAATTATGCATGAGGGACGGTGAATTTAATGAAATCGAAATCATCACAAGGCAATCGAAGTTTGTTCATCGCTTCGTTCATTGTTCCAACCTTTTTATTTTTTTGTCTGTTTGTGATTTATCCTCTAGTAAGTGCCTTGTATTTGTCATTCTACGATTGGTCCGGAATGTCAGAGACCAAAGCGTTTATTGGATTGGATAATTTCAAGGAAATATTCAAGGATCCCATTATTTTTAACTCCATTGGTAATGATTATTTTCTTGTTGCAGGCAAAGTGATTGGCATTATGGCAATTGCTACATTCTTCTCTGTTGCCTTAACACGTTTTGGAATCAAAAATGCAGGATTCTTTAGAGCCATATTTTTTATACCTAATGTGCTTTCCGTCATTATCGTGGGTGTTTTGTGGAATTTTATTTATAATCCGCAAATCGGAATATTGAATGCATTTCTCTCCTTATTTACGGCAGAAAAGGTTGATATTAATTGGCTTGGCTCTGAATCGCATGCCATTTGGACACTCTTACCTGTAACCATTTGGGCAGGGATTGGATTTTATATGATTCTTTTGATCGCTGCAATCATGAATATTCCCGAATCTTATTATGAATCAGCCAATATAGACGGTGCTAGTCAATGGAAGCAATTCACATATATCTCCCTTCCACTCATTTGGGAGCAAATGAAGGTAAGTATAATTTCCATTGTTATAACAACACTGAATGGTTCCTTTGTTATTATTTCGATTATGACCTTTGGAGGGCCGGATAACTCAACGAATGTGTTGGGCTATTATTTATATCAAATGGCTTTTCAACGTTATCATTTCGGTTATGGTGCGGCTATCGGGGTATTAATCCTGATCCTATCACTAATTACGACAGTCATAGTTCAGAGGTTATTAAAGCGAGAAACTGTCGAAATGAGTTAATAACAATCGTGCAGCCTAGCGAAGGAGGTCTAATATGAATCTGAAAATAAAAAATCCGATTACGAAAATAATTATTTGGTTTTTTCTACTCATATGGAGTGTATCCGTGTTATATCCATTAATATGGACACTTTTAGATTCTTTAAAAAACAACAAACAATTCTTTCTTAATTCTCCATGGGCATTGCCTAAAATTCCATTATTCTGGTCTAACTACTCAGATGTATGGACTAGATACCATTTAGGCACTTACTTCGGGAATTCGATCATCGTGACTTTGGGTAGTACATTGCTTGCTTTACTGCTCTCAGCAACGACAGCCTATGTCCTAGCAAGGTATACATTTAAAGGTGGCAATGCCTTATTATTATTGTATATCGCTTCAATGATGGTCCCATTAAGTCTTGCGCTGATTCCATTGTATTTTTTATTAAATGATTTGCATTTAGTCAATACACTGCTGGGACTTATCCTTGTTTACACGGCTATGTCACTGTCCTTTGGTATTTTCGTGCTTGTCGGATTTTACAAATCATTGCCTAAGGATCTGGAGGAAGCAGCGATTATCGATGGGACAACATACTTCGGTACGTTTTTCCGAGTTATGCTTCCATTGTCCCAGCCAGGTTTAATAACGATCGCCATCACGAATGTACTGAGCAATTGGAATGAATTCTTCCTTGGAGTTGTTCTGGTTAATGATCCCGAGAAATACACCTTGCCTGTTGCCTTAAATGTCATGCAGGCCGAGTTCCAATATCGAACGGAATGGGGACAGCTTTTTGCAGCCCTTTTGATCGTCACATTACCTGTCTTGATTTTCTACGTGTTCTTCCAAAAGCAAATTGCCAGCGGTATTACAGCAGGTGCTGTGAAGTAGGTTATTCCAATATAGCTGGTTTCCCATTAAAAGGAAATCAGCTTTTGCAATTTTACAAGAAAGTCAATGATGTATGGACGGGATCAGAGCTGACGCATGAAAATGTTTAAAAATCTCTCGAAGTCTGAAACTGGTGT
>JBBDSZ010000026.1:0-133728 GCA_040904685.1 Paenibacillaceae bacterium
AAGAAATTCCCAATTCGTCAAAAATCACTCCTTGACATTACACCGCTGGGCTAAGAGTTTTGCTTTAGCAAAACTGGCATCGTAAGCATAATCTGAGTTTTGCTTTAGCAAAACTGGCATCGTAAGCATAATCTGAGTTTTGCTTTAGCAAAACTGGCATCGTAAGCATGATCTAAACATTAAATTAAGGTGCAGTAGCTGTTACTGCCCCTGATAATGCATCCACCTTTGTACCCCCGATAGATGTTGAAATCGAATTGCTTTTCGCAACGACCTGCGGATTTACTTTGGTTCCCAGAAAATATATTGCACAACCTATTAATAGAACAGATAAAACAATCATCACACCGATTTTTGTCATGTATTTTCACCTCCCTTCAGCTTATATTTCATTGAAACGCTTGTGTTATTGAGGTTTTCACCGAGTTGCCCGCATTTCCGATCTCGGGGATTACTTTAGTCCCCATAGCATAAATACAGCCTCCTAACACCAAAACGGTCAGCACAATACCAACCAATAACTTACTCATTGATTATTCACCTCCGAATGATGTTGATAGTTGATCCGATAAATAAGCGATCCAAGGATAAATCATCAGAACAAACACCACTAGGAATGGAATCATAATTAGAAAAATAATCAGCAGCGGTGCGTTCTCAATTTTCTTCTGAATCTCGTACTCTAGTGTTTTATCAATATTGTTGACCTGTTGCTCCAGCATAAGAGCGACTTCTCCACGTTCTACATGACTTACTGCCACCAGGGTATTTACCAGAGGATAGATTTCGGTCAGACCAACTTTATGACCAAGCTGAAGGATGGCTTCATATTGATTGGTGTTCCACTGCACGCTCAGCTCATGCAGATAAGGCTTCAACACTTTAAGTGTTCTCCCTGCACGTAGAATCACTTCCCTCAATTCTGATTTTTCTGTTATGCACAACGTGAGACGGTGCGATAAACGGGCTATTTCAAAAAGTAGGATTGTCTTTCGCCGTTTTGCCAAAATTGTTAAAGCTAAATCAGGAACGAACCAAATCACAATCACACCAAGCATAAATGGAAAAATCTGAACGCCAGCCAATCCCCCGCCAAGACTCATCCGCATAAACCATAAGCATCCCCAATAAAAGATCCAACCTAATATCAAGCCAAGTTTTATCGATTGGTAGCGAAAAACGGATAGTCCCCAAGGATCTCCCGCTAGCTTCAAACGTTCTTTAAGCTTGCGACCGCTGCTCGTAGCTTCTTCAGATTCTCGCCAGCGTTCCAGCCATTGCTGCCACTTGGATTTCGGTCGATAGCGCTGATATTTACCTAGTCGCCCAATTCTTGTTAACTTTAAGCTGGTAATAAAGGTGAAAACAATCAGAGCAATTCCACCAGCTAACGCAGTAGGGATAATAACCTGCAGCATCCAATAAACATTCATATCGCATCAAATCCTTTTTCGTCCAGATAACACAACTGTGATCAAGGAGCCGAATAAGATCAAGAATGAAGTCGTCATGATCGCTTTCCCTTTGGTCTCCAGAAAATAATATTTGTAGTTATTGCCATCAGCGTAGATGTTGAAGCCAATAATAAAAATTGCCGCAAAAACCATCAATGTCGTGCCAATCCGATAAATGGAAATTACAGCTTGCCGTTTCTCTTCATTGCTTTTTGCTGTTTGCATTTCGCGCACCAGCTTATGTAAAGAGTGAATAATTTCGTTGCCAAACTCACCTTTTACGAGCATAATATCAGCCCAATCTTCTGCCCAAGCATTATCGATTCTACGGGCAAATGTGTACAACGCCTCCTTCATACTCCGCGAGCGAATAGCCAACTCGAGAAAATCCCATTCTCCTTTAATCTCCACTGGCATGGTTCGGCTTGCTTTAGTAATTAAATCCGCTAATGTATGTTTATCATTGTAAATCCCAATGAAATTCTGAACGGCAGGAATCATGCATAATGCTAGCTGTTGTCTTTTTCTCTGAAGCTTAAAAAACACATAGAAAAAGGGCAATGAGCCAATAAGCAGAGCGAAGACGCTATTAAAAACCAGCAAGTTGGGGTGCATATTCATATCAATGCCTACGGCGAAATGCATCTGCAGCCACCGCACAATTCCCTCCGCACTAAAAAAAGCTGTACAAACCCCAATCATAGATAGACTAAAAAGTGAAGTCGGCGAAAGGGGTATTCCTGCGATAGCAACAGTTTCCTTGAATTTCTGCAGCCAATTGAATTGATAAAGTGAAAATGATCGAATCATACCATGGTTTCGTTGTAAAATACGTATTCTCTGCATGGAAACAAATTTCCGATTAAACGCTCGCACCAAGCTCACTGTAATAAAAACTGTACCTAGTATCCAGAAGCCTAAAGATAACCCTTTGTAAAACTCTAGCATCAGTAAACACCTAACCTTCGAAACGTTTCCGCATCAGCATTATAGGTGATCATATGTTCCATCATGTATTTGCTGAGTTTATTGCCAGTTGCTTCCCAAGTTTGCGTTTCATAATTCCAGACTATCAAGGGATTCACATACACCTGATCCTCTGAGTCTGCGTATAGCTCGGTAATTTCCGTAACTACCCGACGGTTAACCCCGTTGATATGAATCAATCGTAGAAAAATAATGATATTAAACGCACGTGCAATACGCCCCTTCAGATTATGATCCCCATGGATTCTCCCATCCTGCTTAACCATATCCACAACATCTGACATAAAAGATTCGCGGTATTTGGTATGAATAGTGCCCATAACATCATGTCCTCTCAAGCTGCCTTGGATCATTTGAGAAACCTCTGCCCCTTTTGCTTCTCCAATCACAACCCACTTAGGCGACATTACCAAAATCGGTTTAAAAGCCTCCTCCATCGGCAGATCCGTTTCCGTAACCTCTCGCAACGACACAATATTACGCTTGCCATTTAAGCGCTCTCGCAAAGAAATTTCAAATTCTTTTTCTAAGGTAATAATCCGTTCTCGAATGGGGATTTGTTGGGCTAAGGCGAATAAAAAGGTTGTTTTCCCTGTGTTCGTACTGCCTCCAACAATGATTGAAGCATGAAACTTGACGAAATATTGCAGCAGCTGTGCCATACGATCATCAATAGTACCTAATTGGATTAATGCATCTAAGGTAACATCCCGGACAATAAAATTACGTATGCAAATCAACGGAACATCCGAGAAGTTTTCACGCGCCATCACCAGCCGAGATCGGTTGTACATATAAGACTGTAAAACGGGATTCTTCTCGTTAATTGGTTTCTTGCCGCACAATGCCAGACGATCTTGCAAAAGTCGCACCTCTTGCAAGGAAGCAAACTTGCGAGGGTGAGGTAAGGATTCCCCATTACGAATAATAAAAATATCTACCCCTACCACCTGTACTTCTTCAACATCCTTCATCCGGTACAAATCCTCCAACAATCCGGCTCCACAGGTCAGAGCAAAAATACTTTCCGTAGCATTCATCGGCTCGATTAATGTCGCTTCCTCGACTTCGATTCGATGCTCCACCAGCAGATTATCCACCATCGCCTTCATTTTGTCTTGAGCCATGGGGTTGCCTAATCCAGCGTCAAGCACGTACTGTCGCAGCTCATTATTGCCTTTGGATAATTCGGTAATATGCTCATAAATCAGATCCACCGCCTGCGACAAAGGGATAACTTGAAAGTTCGTCTTTCCTCTGCGTTTCAGCTTATTATCCGGTTTAACTTCTAAAGTCTCGTATTGAATCATTCCCTCCTTCACATTGATTTGAATCCGCGGCTTCATCGCCACCTTTCTTTGTGTAACAAGCATCATAAGAACCTCCTAAGATTTTTGCTTTCACTCTAATTTTGCCAGCATCATTGCGATCATTTTGCTCAAACGACTGGTTTGCAGCTTGTCTGCTGGCTTATTACTTGAGAGTGTTGACCCAATTCGCCCTAGTAATTGGGCAGTAAGCAAATTCATTTCTTTCGTGAATAATCCATTATTTTCGCAGAGCAGCAGAGGGGTTCCATCGTTTACAGCTTTAATTCCTATTCCCCCGCTTACATTGGAAATGACTCCTTCAACCTTCATGCCTAATTCTGTTCCCATCCCATTTATTTTGATCGAGTGATTCGCATTGGATCGATTAACAATAAGCGAGAAATCCGCTTTCTCCAACCCGCAATGCCGCCAAAAGCAATCATACCAATCCGCCCAGCTCGATTTATAGCTGGCATAGTTCGGCTGCGCAACAATCCACCGTTCATCCGCATGCTTGATTGCACAAACGGTAGCCGCATTATCCGGAAATGTATGGACATCGGCAATGACAATATCAAAGGTACGCTTTGCAGCTTCAAGCAAATATTGAGTTTGCTCCATTGTTAAATCCCCTGCCGTATCCCGGCGATGACTGCCTAGCAGCAAATGAAGATTTTTCAAACCCTTGTAGGTATAACAATGCTCCAAAATATCTGAAGATTTGAGCGAGTTCGTGCTGTATTGGGGTCTTAAGGAGAATAAGCTCTTACCCGATTGGACAATATTGAAATTATCCTTAATATCTGGTGATTTTAAATTTAGATCAAGCAAGCCGATACTCAAATTTGTTGTCTTCGCTAGGCTTAAAGCAGTGTTGACAGCGACCGTTGTAGCCCCATCCTTGGGAGCCGCCGATTTAACGACGATCAGGGAGCCATTGCGAATGGGGGATACAGGTTGATTCAATAGCAGGCCATCTAGAAATTGTTCCAGGATACCTCGTTCCGTTAAGCCAAGCGGGATTATCTTAAATTCATAATCCACCGCTAAGCGAATGATGACATCGTTATAGATCGAATCGTATGATTTCAGCGACAAGGCTATCATCACTTTAGTTTGCGGCTGCCGCAGCTTAAGCTCCGTCATCCAATCCCATGGGTAAACACCCGTAAAAAGATCACAATGAATCACAATGCGTTCGTACAAGCCATCCAATTTGCTAATCAGTTGTTCATAGCTATGAACGATAACCAATTGAACGTCTACGGCTTCTTTGGCTAGATCAATCAAAAAATCATTATGTTCTGAATCAGATACTGCTGCTAATATTTTCATTGGACTTCCACCTCCTCCGTCTTCATTTCCTTTTTAAATACTTTCGTATCCTGCAACTGATCGAATTGCTCTGAGATTCGTGACTCACCTCCGTTCTCAACCAGTATATTAGCTAACGAGAGCTTGATTTTTCCAGATAGAGCACCTATTACGTACACATTGTACTCAGCTTCACTCATGATGTAGGTGTTAATCTCCGGCTTAAAGTTGGGCTTGTTTCTGATCAGATTCAAATCTGGCTCTTGATTACGGATCATTCCTACGCCTATAGACGAAAAGGCACTACCATAATCATTGGTGTCTACGATTTCAGCTCCCTCCGCACTTTTCACATCTGCCACAAGTAAGTTTTCTAGCAGCTTTACACTTCCTACCCAAATCTTTGCCCCCTTTCCATCGACAAAACGCCGAGGTGTATCAAACTCAACCCATACATCCACACGGTCACCACGCCGAACCATATTGGAAACGTTCTGCAAAGCATCTGTTTTGAAAGAATAGTATCGTTGTCCCGGATTCGGTGCTAAAAGTGTATCCGTGAGCTTCCATGGCATAAATTCTTCGTCAGTACTAAGCGGCACCTTGAGCTTTTTGCCTCGAATACCTTCCATATCTGTAATCGCGTTTGGATCATGCGCTGTGATAGGAATAAGCACGCTTTGTACATTCTCATTAGAAATAATGTCACCAACCTGCAGCGGATTGAGTGGTTTTAGCGTTCGTATCGTAGTAACTGCCGTTTGATAATGATTCATAAATTGAAAATAGAAATAGAGCGAAAAAAAGATCATCAAAAGCCCCATTGCATAAGCAAACCATTTGCGTTTATTCATCCCGAACTCCCTACCTCCTCCCTGAAAACAAAAAAAGAACGCAACCTACGGAAAGCTCTCCGTAAGTTTGCGTTCTTCGCAAACATGTCTTACACATTCATTTGTACCACCGATAATATCAAAAAAAGATTTACTTGTCTACATATTTTTGTTGACGAAGTAATTTTTCCCATGTTAAATTCAAGTGAGTTTAATTCTGTTAGAGAAAAGAGGAAGTTACAGTGGAATTGGGATCAGGATGGGAAGAGCGAAAACAGATGAGTTATTTTAAGACAGCAGGAATTATTTTTTTCGCAGTTTGTTTATTAGCTTTGGGATTGCTTCAAGGAAGCCATCAGGCTTATGCAGCAGACAGTTCAAGTGGTATGACTGTGCCGCAGGTAATCGAAAAAGCTAAACCATTCGTTGTTGCAATTATTGGGAAGCCGACAGAATCAGAGGATTATTATGGTTATGATAGTGATAATTCAAGCAATCGGTTTGACTTAGCCCATGGAACAGGGGTTATTGTTGGAGCGGATGGGGTTATTCTAACCAATGCACATGTAGTGAAAAACATGAAGAGCATAGTCGTTGTTACATCGGATGGTAAAACCTATCCAGGGAAAACAACTCATTTTGATGAAGAGAGCGATTTGGCTCTAGTGAAGATTGATGCCCAAGGCTTAACTGTAGCTACCTTTGGACTCCAATCATCCATCCATGTGGGTGATCCTGTGCTTGCAATCGGAACGCCGATTTCTTTTGCTTTAAGGAATTCGGTTACTCAAGGCATTGTAAGCGGAATGGAGCGTACAGTGAGTTCCCCATATCTTCTATTGCAAACAGATGCTGCTATCAATGCAGGAAACAGCGGCGGCGCTTTGCTTAATATGAAGGGTGAGGTCATCGGGATCAATGCGTTGAAATACAGCTCAATCGGTGTGGACAGCTTAGGCTTCGCGATACCTGTGGATACAGTACAATATGTGCTGAAGCACTTTTTGTCCTATGGCATGGTAAAGCGACCTTATATGGGAATGGAGCTGGAGGAGGGCTGGGAAGCGGTTGTTGGGTTGCCTACGGTTTCCGCGTTGAAGGTTTCTTACACTGAACCGGATTCGCCAGCAGCCAAAGCAGGCATCAAGCAAGGGGATACACTCATTTCTGTGAATAGTGACCCGATCTCCTCTCTGGTTGATTTAAACGAAATCATGAAAAAATACCTGCCTGGCGATACAGTTAAGCTGAATATGAAATCAGGCTCCGAGGGTGTCGTACGTGAGATAATTCTTGGTGAAGATTTGACAGGAACCAAATGGAAGCAAGATGAGGACGGCGCTTATATTGATGCCGATCAAGGTAAAACAGCAATTGGCGACAGCCATTTCGGATGGTCGATGAATTATCCAGCAGAACTCGTGAAAATGGATAGCTATGGGAACGAAAGCACGGTATTTGGTGATGCGAAAGGTGAATTTTCCATTTCAATCCAAGTGGAGGATAAAGCCAGCAAAGACTTATCAGTAAATGGTTTGTTGCGTAAAACAGCGAATTTGTCCGGAGGTAACGTCTTTGAGAAAAAATATGTCGAAACTTCACTCGTACCATACGCTTTAGTGACGGGTAAAGTTAGCGGTGAAGGTTATTACGTGACTCACGCATTTCATCAAGAGGATCGAATCTATTTCATTACATTGTTCGTTTACAGTGAAGAGAATTATAAAAACCCATTTAAATTAAATGGATATCTGCAATTAATGGACTCCTTTACCTTATCCTTCGATAAATCAAACAAAGCATTGAAAGATATCTCTTCGTTCAAGGATATCAAGACTATTACGAGTGATTATGGCGTCTCTTTCGATCTTCCTGCGGAATGGACTCCTACTTACAACGAGACAGCACTTAACTTCGCAGATAAAGCGAGAGAACAGTGGTTATCGGTAGAAATAACCTCAGCCTCTTCCGGAGATACATTGAAAGCTTGGACGTCGCGTCAAGAAAAACTGTTTAAAGATAGCTTTATACCGGCCTATCGTAAAATAAATGCTTTGTCTGATAAATCAGTCGCAGGCGTGCTAGCATTAGGGTTTCAATCGTCTTGGACTATGAGTAAGACATGGCAAACGACTCAAACGTATTATGTGATCAAAGACAAATATAAGATCAGCTTCATATTTTCTTTTGACGAGCATAAGAAAGAAGCAGAAATGAAAACTATTGTGGATCAAGTCATGGATTCTGTGAAAATTCAAAAGGAATCGATGGACTCCTCCATCGGCTTTATCCAGGATGAAGCGGATATTACCATTGCAAACGCGACCTTGGCCTACTCCAATAAAAAATACAAGTATACGATTCATATTCCAGAAGCATGGTACTCTAATGTCTATGGCCTAAAGAAGGATTTACCTTCCCAATCTTATTATTTTATGGGCGGCAATGTCGAGGTTAAGGCCGACGATAGCACAAGCTATGAGGATATCTGGAAAAAGGCAGAAGAATACTATAAGAAAAGCTCTAAAAATGATCCAAAATATAAATACAAGATTACCGAAGAAGCTCGCTTTGGTACATCCGTGAAAAAAATAGAGATCTCATATAACCCTAAGGATGGTCCCTATAAGGAAACCCAATATATTTTCAAAAAGAATGAGATCGTCTACATTCTTAAATTGCATATCAATGATGCCGTGCATACCGATCTGAACGAAAAGCTGCTTCAGCAGGTTTGGACAACCTTCCAATTGCAATAATTTCCCTATAAGTAAACTGCAAAAAACCACGTCCTTCGCAAAGTCTGATTCAGACAATAACGGCGAAGAACATGGTTTTTTTTTATGTTTTATCACAGGATCCATTGTAAGCTGTCTTGCTTGATCGATGGCCATCCTCCGAATTGGTACACATGATCATGATTGGAAGGATCCCAGTTGGATAAAGAGCAATATGAGACGCTTTTCTAGAACAAGCTCGTAAAAAATGGGGGATTTAACAATATTCACAACTATAAGAGGCATCTATTGTTTTCACATAGATGCTTTATTTCAGTATACGAAAGCAAAAAAACAAGCCTCGGTTATCCGTTAGCTTGTATCCTAGATTCCCGGAAAATTATACCTATGAAATTAGTGATCCGCTTACATTAGCGAAATAATTTCGCTATTAGTGTTATGTTTTTCCTTATTATTGTTTGGATTAGGCACTATTTAAGAAAATAGCGAAAAAATAGCGCTAATAAGGAAAAAGTTTCGTTATTAACGCCAAAGTTTCCTTATTTCCGCCAAAACACCTGAATAGTAATTGAAATAGCGAAAATGTAGTATGCAATAGCGAAATTTTTTCCTTATTCTTTCAATGGAAATTTACGTCAAAGGAAGTTCGTTGGACAGATATATTTATTTCCTTCATTTCGGCGATGCGGTTTCTATTCCTCTGTTATCAGAACGCTTTATAAATCAAATTTTTCATTGGTATAATTATACCAAGTATTGACGGAATAACGAATTGGAATTCGTTAACACTGGTATTCTAAAGAGTTTCCCATCATCCTTGGTATAAAATTTCGGAGATGCAGCTTGTATTCTTCGCTAAGATATTCAATTAAGACTTATTTACGGAAACATAAGGGTTATTAGCCTTCTCATAGCCAATCGTTGTGCGTGGACCATGTCCTGGATAAACCTTGACTGCATCATCAAGCTTAAACAATTTATTTTTTATCGAATCATATAAAACACGCTCACTGCTACCTGGCAAATCAGAACGACCTACACTCATTTTGAAGAGAACATCCCCGCTAAAAAGATGGTTTTCCCACAGAAAGCTTACGCTGCCTGGCGAATGTCCGGGTGTATGGAACACTTTAAAGGGGATGCCCAACAGTTCAAGCTTCATGCCTTCAGCCAGTGCAAATTCAGCAGGATCGGTAGTAATCGGAGGTGTAACATCTGACCAACGCAGTGAGCCGTTTTTCTTCGCATCCGTCAACCAATCGGCTTCCAAATCGTGAATGTAAACGGGACATTTCTTCAGCTTGCGAATTTCGTCAACTCCACCGATGTGATCAAAATGGGCATGAGTCAGCAAAATTGCCACAACATCCAAATCAACTATGCGACGAATCAAGGCTGCTGGATTCATCCCTGGATCAATAATGATCGCTTGATTGCTCTCGGTATCCTTCAATAAGTAAGCATTTGTCTGTAAGGGACCCAAAGAAAGGGATTCAACACTAATCATACCGTTTATCCTAGAACGAGGAAATCAAGTTGCGTAGTTCAGAAACAATCACCGCTTGATAACCCGTGCCTTCACCATATTGTCTGCCCATTTCCGTACGTGCTACAGTAATTTTCTCTTGATAATCGGCGGCTTCGCGATCCGGATTCTGTTTCTTAAATTCAGTCATAACTGCTTGCACATGAGCAGGTCTTGGCCCCCATTGTCCAAGCACAACTCCACTGGTATCTGTGAAGATTACGATCGGAACCGCACGACCGCCACCAGTTAGAAATTGGTCCATGGTCTCTAAATGCTGCTCCAAAATCAAAACCTCAGTTGGAATACCGCTATTCTCTAAAGCTCTGAAAACTACCGGTATATTACGCACCACATCGCCACACCATTCTGCACAAAGAATCAGGCAACGCAGATCATCACGGTTACGTAAAGAAGCAAAAAACGCTTCATCTTCCCCATTAGCCCACACATATTCATCGTACCATTTCATAAATGCTTCTTTGTTCTTATCCATGCCATCCATAAATTGCTGTGGTGAAATCCCCGTTCTCAGCTTCGTTGCTAAATTTACAGCCATATCATAAAAACCTCCTATATATCTTTTTATTACTTACTTTATGGTAGCACAAATTAGGTCTCTTATGCCAATTTATGAAACCGATTGTAGCCTTGAACCAACCCTAGAATCCTCCCCATGGCACTTACCTAACACTCGGCTTGCTATGCTCTTCCAAAACCTTTGCAACAGCACGCATCTCTTCAGCGTTTAATCTATTAACCGGCTTATACTTCGTAATTGCAGCTACTAGCTGATCCAGTTTTACCGTTGTGAAAGTGGAGCTGCCGCCTTTGAGATCACATTGCGGGTCCGCAAAATTCAAGATACCCGTTACATCCGCCTCCAATTTATTCGCACGCACCAGCTCCTTTAGTATAAAGGCTTGCCGTTCTAATTGTGCATTCGGATCCTCATGATGCTCGGGTTGGCTGCGTTCAATACCATGATCTGTAAAATGGATCGCGCCATGCCAATTTTTTGTTTCAATATGGAAAATACCATTAGATCCGATAATTAAATGATCGATGTCTTCTGCTGCCCCTCGGGAACGAACACTTCTACCGTGCAGTACACGAAAGTCGCTCCCCAATTCCTTCAGCATTAAAGCCGTATTCTTCTCGCCAATGTAGCCTTGAATCGGATTTCCTTTTTTCTTACGCTTCCACCACATATACACGAAATACAGCACTGTAAGAGAAATTGCAGCAATAATCAATTGTAGAAGATAAGGGCCTGCTTTTTGATTGATATTCTCCCATTGTGTGCCTAAGGTTTTCCCTAAATAAATAAACAAGAACGTCCATGGTGCAAGACCCAAAGCCGTATATATAGTAAAAGTATTCAGCCTCATGCGAGTTAGACCGGCCGGAATGGAAATGGCGTGATGGATAATAGGTACAAACCGTGCTGTGAAAACCACGCCTTTACCATAGCGATTAAACCAATCCTCGGATAGATCTACATGGTGTTTTTTAATCAGAAAGAATTTGCCATACCTATCCAAAAAAGGTCTTCCGCCGTAACGTGCGATCCAATAAACGAAAATTTGGGCAATGGTGCCACCAATCATCCCGAATATGAAAGCCTCCCAAAAGCTAATATCCGTGGTTGCTACAAGAAATCCTGCATAAGCCAAAACAATTTCACTGGGAATAATAATAATCATTAAACCAAACATAACGCCCCATGCCCCAAACTGTGTAAAAAAATTCAACAAATCGTGAACCAAAGCTTCCCTCTCCTCCCCATACTCTAATAAGCCTATCTTGTAGATATTTGTATATATCTATGAGTATTCTAACACAAACCTTCCCAAGACGAAAAAAAACCTCTTAGCCCAAGAAATTCTAGGCTTTAGAGGTTACTTAGAACAACTATTTACGATTTGGATTTAACTACAACTTCTGGAGAAGTCAGCTTATCATAGAATTCAACAAATTTATCTTTATCCTCTGTATCACGAACTGCCATAGCAACTCGTGGATGCTCATTCAGCGCACCGGAAATCATGTATGGAATAATATAACCCCATTCGCACGTTTCACGCATTGGAATCAGATGCTTTTCAATAACCTCTAAGACCGGGCGCAACTCATAACGAGGATTTTTCAATTGACTGACCAATAGCTCCGTTGGGCAATTCCCAGCTGCACGCCCCATACCGTAAACGGAGGAATCAAGAAAGGTTACACCTTTGTGCACAGCAGTTAATGTATTGGAGAAAGCAAGCTGCATATTATTGTGAGTATGAACACCCAATTGTTTGTTAGGCAGCAAGGCTTGGAACTTATCTACAAGAAAGTCCATATCCTTAGCATTCATACTTCCGTAAGAGTCTACGATATAAACAACATCAACTGGACTATTCGCAATATCCTCAAAAGCTTCAATTAACTCAGGCTCGGATACATGGGAAAGCGCCATAATGTTAAGACTCGTTTCGTAGCCTTTGTCATGAAAGGTTTGGATCAATTCAAGCGCCTTGTCTACATCACCGATGTAACATGCCACACGGATTAAATCCAACATACTTTCATTGCGCGGAAGAATATCATTCTCATCCACCCGACCAATATCGACTAAAGCCGAAAGCTTTGTTTCCGTCTTCTGTGGAATGACTTTGCGTAGAAACGCTTCATCCAAAAACCGCCAAGGTCCTGCTTCGCCTTTAAGCAGCTTAGGTGAATTTTTGTAGCCAATTTCCATATATTCAACGCCTGCAGCACTTAGGCTTTTGTACAAGTCTTGAACAAACTCCACGCTAAAATCCCAGTTGTTGACTAACCCGCCATCCCGAATCGTACAGTCCAAAATTTTGCATTTATCCTTGCTCATTTTCTATTCCCTCTTTCTTCATCACTTCTACGCTTCTACGCTTCTACGCTTTTAAGTAGTAAAGTGAATTATATTATATCACAATACCACGTATTATAGCAGGCTGTCAATCCACTTTTCAACTATTTCATAGAACGATGTCGCCCTTTACCTTACTCCCGCATATAAAAATAACAGAAGGGAGAATAACGATGAAAAGCTTCTCCAGTGAAAAACATACCAAACCCTTACCCTCACTCCGCCATATTCGCAGATCCTGCCAACGCGAGCTCTATCGCACAGTTAAAAAGCTCAAGACCTTTATCAACGAGGATCAAATGAAAGCAGCAGAGCAGCTCTATGTCCAAAAAGTCGTGTTTCATTTACCATGGATCGCCGAAAACGGCAATAACCGCAAAAAGCTAGCCGATTGGTGGGAAGAGCAACTTTCTGTTGATATTGCTGCTTTGTGGAATGTGGACCCCCATACCTTAGCCAAAGCATTTCGTGATTCATTTGTCTGAGCACCCATTATATGTTTCCCTTAGCTCATTGGCAAAATAATTTCAACGGTAGTCCCCTTGCCTATCTCACTTTCAAAATGCATCGAGCCCTTATGATTGGCAATGATTTGTTGACTAACCATAAGGCCTAAGCCTGTACCCGCCTCTTTATTCGTATAGAATGGCTCGCCTAATCGCGCTAGCTGATCCTCCGAAATCCCACAGCCTTGATCGACAATACGCACCATCACATCATCAGTCGCAAGGTTGCCGATCTGTATTGTGATTTCGCCTCCATCTGGCATGGATTCCATCCCGTTTTTAATAATATTAATAAAAACCTGCTTCAATTGATTTTCTTCACAATTGATTAATGGAATATGCGGTGCAAAGTCAAAATGAAATTGAATATTATTCAAGTTTGCTTGGGAAGCTAGCAAGGAGATAATATCCTGTAAAATGAAAACCAAATCTCTCTTCTGAAAATTAATCGCTTGCGGCTTAGCTAGAATCAGAAATTCACTCACAATAAAATTAATTCGATCCAATTCAGATAACATGATGTCCAAATGCTGTTGATTTCCATTCGCCTTGGCATGCAGCAACTGGACAAAACCACGTAATGTCGTTAAAGGATTGCGAATTTCATGGGCAACTCCAGCAGCCAACTGCCCAACTATGGAAAGCTTCTCCGATCTGCGAAACAGCTCATCTGTATTCCTGCGTTCGGTAATGTCACGTGATATAGAGGCATAAGCCACCAATTTGTCTTTCTCATTACGAATACCGGAGATCGTCGTACTAACATCAATCAACCTCCCGTCCTTGGTTTGACACACATTCTCAAACGCCGATACAGGAATCCCTTTCTTCACTTTTAACATAACATCATCTGCTTCAACCTGATAGGATTCTGTGACTGAATGCAGAGGAAAGCCTATAGTTTCTTCCATACTCCAACCATATAATCCAATATACGCTTTATTCGCTTGCTGTACGATTCCATCTAAACCAACAACAACAAAAGCATCCGAGGTATGATTAACAAAAGACTCCATATTTTGCTTAGTGCTTCTTAACATTTCATTCGTTTGTTGGAGTTGTTTCGTATTTGCATCTAGATTCAGCGACATTTTACGAATCGTTTCGGATAAAACACCCCACTCATTATTCTCGTAAATCGGAAGTTCATCTTCAAATCGTCCTTCTGAAATCTCGTTCACTTTTTTTAGAATACGATCCAAAGGGCGAATATAATAGCTAGCAATATAGTAGCTAAAAACGACCATGCCCATTAAGAGAATGAGTGAAATGATGATCTGATGAAGCAATTGCGTGTTTAACATTTGTTGAATGACCGTATAATCAATAACTACGCAAATCACATACGGTTTTTGAGAAATAACTGGAATGAAATTTTTGATTACATGCTTATTATTTATTGTATCCTCAACCGATACCGTCTGATGGGTTCGATAAGCTTGTTTAATCAGTTTTAAGTCATTCGCCGGATCTTGATACGTATAGCTGCCAAACAAGATCGAATGCTCTGATTGACTTGTCCTTTCATTCACCAGAGTCCGTTTGACCTCTTGTATAATAGCTGAAGCTTGCGGATCAAAACCTGTAATCTCCAACAGCTCTTTATGCTCCTTCAGCGTCTTATCCAAAACGAAATTAGCCCCAACGATTTGTTCAAAGCCTTTGATTTGTGTATCCAGCATGTACGGATCTATGATATAATTCGTTGTTCCATCGTAGTAAAAGCCCCATTTCCCAATATGGGGTGGATTCGGAATGGATACATCATAGGGAGCCGACCAAAAATTAGCCAAAGCTTGTCCTTCCGAAAGAGTTACCCGTTGATCATTAAATAATTGCTGCAGGGCTTCGTACCAGAAACTCCAAGATTTAGTGTTTAAATTAATCCCTTTCGGATCGGATGATTTCAGCGCTTTAATATCTCCATCCACCTGTTTGTAGAGACTTATGTGAGAAACCCCCAATTTCTGGCTGAGTGCAACAAGCTGCTCATTCGATACGTCATCAATATTCGGCGGTAATTCGTGTTCTGCTGCAATAGCTGCTAATCGCAAGCTGCTAGCCATTTGCTCTTCAATATATTGGGAAGTGTACTGCGCATGCTCGACAGCTATGCCGAATTCCTTTGCAACGATATTCAATTGATTTTGGGCTTGTGTCATAAGCGCGTCCTGAGATAAATAATAACTTAATATCGCATTTAAAATTAAAATGATCATACCTATACCCGAGATAAATAAGGAAAGCTTAGCTTTAATTGACATGTATTATGCCCTCCAGAATCACTCTAAGTCTAAACTACTACCTATTGATATTACACTTACTTGTTCATAATTTCCAATTAAAAACTCTCAACTCGGTTTAGGTAACCCAGCGATAGGGACGAAATTCGTTCATCGCCTCGTTGTCGATCAGTCTACTCTTATTGTAATAGAAAGGTTATCTTATTGATATTTTAATATATGTGGGGGAAATTATGAAACGATTAAATTGAGGTTTTTTCTATTGTCGTGGCTGAAACACCACTTTTGGGGATGGGAGGGATGGTTTGAAGCAAAGAAAAAAATCGCCCTTTGCCGTAGGCCCATCTGGAACTACGACAAGGAACGATATCAATTATTAAAAATTATGCATTTAGAATATATTGATTCAACACGGATTTTATTTTCTCTTGTCTGCCGGATTCATTACGAATCGGATGATTCTGCAATGCATAAGCTTCTAGCGTTTGGAAGGTTGCTTTACCCGCTACAATTTCCTGCCCGATTCCGGATTGGAATGATTTATAGCGGCTGTCAATCACATCTTCAAGCACACGATCTTCGATTAGCTTCGCTGCAACCTGCAAACCTCTAGCGAAAGTATCCATACCTGCAATATGTGCATAGATCAGATCATCGGGTTCAAAGGAAGCACGTCTTACCTTAGCATCGAAATTAACCCCACCCTTGCCGATCCCGCCATTTAACAACACTTCATACATAGCCAAGGTTGAGGAATACAAGTTAGTTGGGAATTCATCTGTATCCCAGCCCAATAGCTCGTCGCCTTGATTAGCATCAATAGATCCAAGCATCCCCTGAATTCGTGAGACACGAAGATCATGCTCAAAGGTATGTCCTGCCAATGTGGCATGATTTGCTTCAATGTTCATTTTGAATTTATCAGCTAAACCATAGGTTTGTAGAAAGGAAATCGCTGTTGCTGCATCAAAGTCATATTGGTGCTTGGAAGGCTCTTTCGGCTTAGGCTCAATCAAGAATTGAGCCTCGAAACCAATTTCCTGAGCATAATCCACTGCCATATGAAGGAATCTGCCTAAGTTATCAAGCTCCAGCTTCATGTCAGTGTTCAACAAGGTTTCATAACCTTCGCGCCCTCCCCAGAATACATAGCTTTCTGCTCCAAGCTCTTTACCCGTTTCCAAAGCTTTTTTCACTTGCGCTGCACTATATGCAAAAACATCTGCATTGCTTGTGGTCGCCGCACCATGCACAAAACGTGGATTTGAAAACATATTCGCTGTATTCCAAAGCAGCTTTCTGCCGCTGGTTTTCATATTTTCCTTCATGATGGCAACAATACTATCCAGGTTGCGATTGGTTTCTTGCAAGGTGTCGCCTTCTGGTGCGATATCACGATCATGGAAGCAGAAGAAAGGCAGGCTAAGCTTTTCCATCAGCTCAAATGCCGCTTCAACGCGTGCTTTAGCCAAGTCCATACCTGTATATTGATCCCAGCCGCGAATCATAGTTGGTGCACCAAATGGATCAGTGCCATTTGCTGTAAATGCGTGCCAATACGCTATAGAGAATCGCAAATGCTCTTCCATGCTTTTCCCTGCGATGATTTGTTCCGGATTGTAAAATTTAAAAGCTAGCGGATTGTTAGAATGCTTACCTTCGAATTGAATCTTTGCACCGTTGCCAAAATAGGTCAAGAGAATCCCTCCATATCGTTCGAATAAGCCAATCATAACACCGTTTACATAGTTTGTCTATTGGTTAAACTAAGTTTCATTTTTGACAAAATGTGCTATAATAGAACACAAATACAGCCAAGGGTAAACGATTTTGCCTTCCTTTCGAAGAAAGTACGAATGCGTTTTGCTCAATATGGGGGCCCAACAATTGAAAATTACCGGGGATTTAAATTTGATCAAAAAAATAAACACCTCCATCGTACTTGATGTTATTGTGCGTCAATACCCCATTTCACGTGCGCGGATTTCTAAAATTACAGGTCTGACCAAAGCCACAGTCTCTTCATTGGTTAACAGCTTAATTACCTCACATATGGTTACAGAAAGCGGTATGGGTAAATCGAGTGGCGGGCGTAAGCCAGTTATGCTTTTATTCAATAAAAGTGCAGGTTATGCGATTGGCATTGATTTAGACATCCATTGTATTAGTGGGGTTTTAACAGATTTAGAAGGCAACATCGTGGATAAGATCAAGTTGGATCTTAGATCGTTATCTGTGGATGCCGTTGTAGCGGATTTAAAACTCTGCATTCGCCAGCTTATTGAACGCTCACCCCAATGTCCGTATGGCATTATTGGCATTGGTATTGGTGTGCCAGGTATGGTGAATGAAGCAGGTACCATTGTCTTCGCCCCCAATTTAGCTTGGGAGAATGTTTCGATTCATCAGATAATCGCTGAGGAATTCTCAATTCCAGTTACGATAGACAATGAAGCAAATGCGGGTGCTGTAGGAGAAAAACAATTTGGTGCTGGAAAATCCAGTTCGAATATGATCTATGTAAGTCTTGGTGTTGGAATTGGCACAGGTATCATTATTAAAAACGAGCTTTATCGTGGTTTTTCAGGTATTTCCGGGGAAATGGGACACGTCACAATAGAGGCTCACGGTCGCAAATGCCGCTGTGGCAATATTGGTTGCTGGGAGCTTTATGCCTCCGAAAATGCTTTATTGGAGAAAGCAAAAGCTTTATCCTTTGCATCTGCAGATAAGCCACCTACAATCCAAGAGTTAATTGGCTTTGCTGAAGCAGGAAATCAAGAGGTCATTCAGATGCTGGTGCAGATGGGGCAATATCTTGGTATGGGGATCATTAATATCATGAATACTTTTAATCCCGAATTGATTATTATCGGCAGTCGTCTAACTGCCGCGGAGCCTTGGCTGCTCAAACCCATTCAACAGATGATCGCTGAACGTTCCTTCCCTTATTCCCGTCGCGAAATGCGCATCGAATTTTCAAGCTTGGGAGCAAACTCCACGGTATTGGGAGCGGCTCATTTTGCCATTGCTAATTTTTTTGTTACCACCAAAATTTCCGTTGAATAAGTAGTATGGCGTGATATAATTACATAATATTACAAATACTCACACGGGGGAATGGAGATAGAGCTCAAGTCCCCAAAACCTTTTTCCCTCGTGGTTGACTGCCATTTGCATCTGCCTCTAAAGTAACGCCTACTGCGTCAAAGCCTATATATTTAGCGCTTATGTTATAGGTCAGTACGCCGTTCCCCTGATTATCGACATTCATCGTGCCGCAATTGTAACGCTTTTTCGTATTGTCACTGGCAGTGCGAATTAACCACACTTGATACGTCCAGTCTCCTTGCGTTTTCTTCAGTCCAGACAAATGAATGACCACATTATTGGTATTGCCATGCTTCAATACCCACGCTGTTCCTTTGGCCGAAGGCATGGAATCATCGAATCCCTTCAATTCAAAGGTTTTCAAAACTTCTGCTGGCTGGTTCAAAGCTCCTCCCACCAAATTTGCTGGCTTCTTCATGAATGTATTACTCCACAATCCACCTATAATCACGCCAATCACGATAGCCGCAATCCATCCATATTTATAATAGTGGTTTCGCACTGGTTTCGCCTGTTGTGGATTCTTAAGCTTCTTAAATATGCGACTTATCTAAGGGCATCGCATGGATAGCCTGCATAACCTCGTTTTTCAAATCTGCTGGTGCTTCCAGCTCATCCATTTCAAAATGGAGGGCTTCCCATACCGAGCGAAATTCCTGCAATTCATCCCTGCATGAAGCGCAGGTACGCAGATGACGTTCGAAAGCAGCGCGCTCGAATTCCGAGCATTCTCCGGTAAAATAGCTGATTAAATCCTGGCACTCTTTTGTTTCATGCTCTTGCATGGGTCAACCCTCCTTTAGTGAAGACAAATGTTTGCGTAAGATCAATAAACTTTGATGAAGTCGGCTTTTAATGGTGCCAAGCGGTTCATTGTTTCTAGCCGCAATTTCACTTAACGTGAAACCCTTCCAATATAAGAGCTCCAACAATTGGATTTGGCTTTGCGTTAAATATCTGTAAGCTTGCTTAATTTCCTGACCTATCCATTTAAGGGATAATTCTGCTTCAGGATCATTCCCATTCACATCCGTTATTCGCTCCCACTCGTGAGGCTCCATACGGATGACCACTTCTTGTTTACGCTGCTTACGAATATAGTCAATGGTTATGTTACGCGTTATCGTAAGAATCCAATTCACAAATCTGCCTTGCTTGGCGTCATATCCTTTTTCAGTAACCCAAAGTCGCATAAATACCTGCTGCACAATGTCCCTAGCCGCCTGTTCGTCTTGAATTGATTTCATCGCAAAAGAATACACCAGCTTCACATAACGATCGTAAAGCTCATCTAATGCAGAGTGCTGCTTATCTAAGATCAGCTGCATCAATTCTTCATCTGTTCGATTCCGCATCAATAGGCACTCCTTGAGTCCATAACGACCCTTCATAATAGTTAACGTTATAAAATAGGGTTCAGTTCATGGTGTCTTCAACTATTATATACGAAAAGCCCGAACGCCGCTGTAAATTCCCAGCAGGTTCGGACCCATGAGTGCATTATTGAAGAAGAGTTAGGTTATTGTCCACCTATTTAACAATGATTTTAGCAGTCATATGAGCTTGATGCGGATCACAGTAATAATTGTACTCTCCCGCTTTGGTAAATGTAAACGAGCCGGATTTACCTTGTGCAAGCAATGGCAGAGAGAATGTGCCATCAACCGCTACCGCATTATGCTCCACTTCGTCTTTATTGGTCCATATTACTGTGAAACCCACTTCTATTGTCAGGACAGGCACCGAGAAAGCGAAATTGGAAATATCGATGTTATAAGTCTTACCCACTTTTTTTTTGGCAACCGGTACTGTAGGAACTGGTGCAACCGCTGTAGGAACTGGTGCAACCGCTGTAGTTCCGCTAAATTTTATCGGATCGACAACAAACCAAACCTTACCTACATTCTGCCCTAGAGTATCACCACGCTTAACATCTTTAACCCAGTAATATAATGGAAAGCCCTTGAATGTGGTTTGTTTAGCGCCGTCAGCGCGAGTGATTGTTGCAAAATCCGCTGCATTTAGTCCTACTGGAACCGAGATATCCGCAGCATAGAATGCTGGCCAGTTAACCAAGCATGGCCCTGCACAGTTACTTACACCCTTCGTATCCTTGTCAAAATAATAAAGCGACATACCTTTAGCATCCGTTAAATAATTCCCAAGTGTTGCACTCGTACCCATAGCTAAGGTAGACGGTGATTGAATTATGTACCATACTTTTCCTACTCCATCCCCCAGTGTATCGCCAGCCTTGATGTCCTTGGCAAAGTAGTATAACGGCCAGCCTTTATATGTAGATTGCATTTTGCCGTCGGCGCGCATGAATGAACCAAAATCAGCTGCATTCAGTTCAGCTGGTACGATCAGTTTCTCGGCATAATAGATCGGCCAAGCCTTAAGACATCCGCCTACGCATGAATTCACATCCGCTGCATCCTTCGTAAAGTAGTACAAGGTCATGCCCAAATCATCCGTAAAATAATTCCCTATTGTCGCACTATGCATCAATTCCAGCTTAGCGTACAATAACGCCTCTAATTTACTCGCGTCAATTTTTTTCGCATCGGACAATGCAACAGCTAATGTTTTCCCGCCTTCATGCATAGTTGCATTTAAAGCTTCAACCGTAGCAGTGGCCACATTGATATTCTTAAACATCTGAACACTTGCTACTTTAGTTAGGCCTTTATCAGCTGCGACCCTAAATACGTCTGCATATTCGAAGTCCATACCTTGTATAAATCCAAGCGCTTCGAGCATAACTTTATAGTATTGCTGAGCTGTAATACCTGACAGTGGTTGAAATGCGCCATTACCCATTCCCTGCCAGCCTAGCTGAGGGTTTGCTTTCAAGTAAGCTAGAATATTCTGACCTTCGGTCCAAACAAGCTTGGCATCCGAAAAATTATCGATTCCCTTAAATGCCTTAGCATCTGCTTCCAAACCTTTTAAACACAGAAATAGGATTGCCGCTTGAATTCGAGTTGTTTCTTTATGAAGATATTCGTCAGTAAGTCCATTCCCATCACCAATTAAGATGCCAAGATCAGCAACGACCTGCGTTTCGGATTTAACTGCTTGCTCCCCTGCTGCCAACGCCGTCATTACGGATACAACCATGATCACTACAAAAAGCACAACAGAGCTTAAACCTAATTTCTTCAACATATTCATTTTTCAAATACTCCTCCTTCAATTTTGATTGCGTCTTTTTGAACGCCTATTGAAGTTAACGCATTCGAAGAAGAAGTGGTTTGTTTGTTTTTTATTTTTTAGTGGATTTGAAAAATATTCTTTGTATGAATTGGTAAATTCTTGTTCTCAAACTATTAAGTTTAGTGTATTATTATTCTTAATAACGAACATTCCTAATTTATAAGGAGGTTAGTACCATGTTAAAAGCAAAAAGGTTACTCGGCATTGTTATACTCATTAGTGTATTAATATTCCCTACCTCAGCATTTGCTTCAAAAGGTAATACTTCAGAATCTACTAAGAGCAGCATTTTCCAGTCTTTTAATCAGATGATTTCAAATATCTTTGGAAATAACAAAAATAACAATGACTCTGTAAATGATTCGAGAAATGACGACAAAGAGAAAGAGAAAAAGAAAGAGAAAGAGAAACAGAAGGAAATGGAAAAAGAAATTGAAAAGGAGAAAAAGAATGAAAATTGGCAAGATAAACCTGAAGATTCGTTTGACATCTGGAAAAATTGGTTTTGCTATTAATATCACCACGATGCTCCGCCGGCTTCAGTTGGCGGTTTTTTCGTTTTTGTAACCCATAGAAGGAAATAAGGAAATACACCATATCTTAGATACGTTTTGTATATTGTCAATAAAATCGGGGTTGATTTTAGCGAAATAACATGCAATAATACATTATTAGATACATATTGTATCATAAATAATTATTTAGGAGGGTTTACTAGTGAGTGTCGCAAACCAGATTGATTTCGAAGAGCTTGATCGGGAATGGATCGATCTTTGTTTAACCGCACATGAATTGGGGCTTAGCACGGATGATATCCGTACATTCTTAAGGAGCACCGCTCCCATAGCCCAAAATGTTTATATTCCGACTAGCCAATGAGTAATTGCATGTCTTAGTGATTTTATTCGTTGTCGTTTGGATGATTCATTTTCCATTTATTGAATTCCAAAAACTCCCGAAACTGCTGCTTATCTACGCCTGATGTCATAGCTTCTTTGATAATGCTGTACCATTCCTGATCAAGCTCACGTTCCTTCGTTCCCTTATCTTCCTGATCAATAAGTCTGTCCACAGACACCTTTAATACAGCAGCGATTTTCTCGAGGAACTGAATCGAAGGATTTTTCTGAATGTCCCGCTCTAAGCTGCTGATATAGGATTTGGCGACTCCGGCACGTTCCGCCAGTTCCGTAAGAGACAACCCCTTTTCTTTCCTTAATTGTTGAACACGTTTTCCAATCATTTCGGATCTTCCTTTAAACGAAGTGTTAGTCCTGTAAGCATTTATGTTATTATAGCAGAATTCTTATCAACGAACAAACTCGCCTGATAGATAGAACCTAAGGGTAAACTATCACATGAAGGAAAAAAATTCGCTAAAACGGACTACATTTTCGTTATTTTAGCTATTATGTGATTAAATGGGAATAAATAGCGAAAATTTGGCGTTATTAACGAAGCTTTTTCGTAATTAACGCCATTCTTTCGCTATTCCCTCCAATTATAGACTTTCTTATTTTCTAAAAAAAGCGATGCTTATTAGAAATAAGAACGCTGCTAACGAATCAAGCCATACATCCTGGATTAAAGCTGATCTTCCAGGGACAAAGGACTGATGCCATTCATCTAATGCGGCGATCAAAACAGTACAAAACCACGCATACCAGATCGAATATTTTCTGAACACTTTATAGAATAGGATTCCCAAGAATCCAAAGATAAGTATATGTGCGGACTTACGAACAATTGCATTGGTTAAATACGCGTTTTCTTCAGTCATACCAATCATTTGCTGAATATTATTTTTTGAATGCTCTCCAGTAAAAACTTGAGAAGCAGTTAGCATGAAAATGAATCCCAACGCTGCAACCAGCGTCACCCACCAGATCCAAGGTTTTTCTTTTTTAGTTATTTTTTTCATTATGCCACTTCATAAACTCAATCACAATTTTATAATCATGAATGCGCTCTTTATCAATGCCTGATTTTTGTAAATCATTAATAAAATCCATCCACTCTTTTTCAAGACTCTGGATAACTTCCCCATCTGCTGCAATTCTAAGTAATGTTTTGAGATCAACATCTAGAACCAACGCGATTTTTTCCATAACGTGAATAGACGGATTCTGTTTAAGGTTTCTTTCAATATTGCTTAAATAGGACTTTGAAATACCGGTCCGCTCCGAAAGCTTGGACAAAGTAAATCCCCTTAGTTTCCTTAATGCGGAGATATTGTTACCGATCATCTTCTCATCACTCCACTGTAACACTTTTGGCAAGATTTCTTGGTTTGTCCACATCGCAACCTCGATAAAGTGCTGCATAATAAGCCATTAATTTATTTCTTTGAAGTTTTCAATGACTCCAGCAGAGTCATATCCCCTGTATTCCAACTTTTCTAATCCTTTTACCAATATTTCTGTCGCATCTTGATTTCCGATATACCCCACGATCCCACACATATATTTTGCCCCCTTTATATTCTTAATAAAGAACGATTGGATAGTCGTTGATAAACAAAAACCCTTTTGATGCAATCGATCACTCTCATTTGATCCGCTTCCGTCATTTTTGATCCGGATGGCAGGCATATCCCTGTTTTAAATAAAAGCTCGGAAACATTCTCGTTGTCACTGTGCGGATAATACCTTGTTCCTGCGAACAGAGGCTGCATATGAAGCGGCTTCCAAACAGGACGTGCTTCGATATTTTCTTCCGCTAACGATTCTAACAATACCTCGATTAATACCCCGGCATCTTTCTCTTCTATTGTTAAAGCTGTTAGCCAACGATTCGAGCGCGTATTCTTCAGTTCTGGCATAAACCGAATGCCTGGTAAATGAGATAACTCCTGATGATAAAGTTTAAAGATGGCTCTTCTGGCATTGACTCTTTCTGCTAAAACCTCTAATTGAGCTCTGCCAATCCCTGCCAATACATTACTCATGCGATAATTATACCCCATCTGACTATGTTGATAGTGTGCAGCCGGATCCCGTGCTTGTGTCGCCAAAAAGCGAGCTTTCCCTAGTCCCTCGGCATCATTAGAAACCAGCATGCCCCCTGCTGAAGTTGTAATGATCTTATTCCCGTTAAAGGAATAGACACCAAACCTGCCGATTGATCCGCTCGCTCTTCCTTTGTAAGTGGAACCAAGCGATTCCGCCGAATCTTCAATAATAGGCACATTGAACATTTGGCATATCGCAACAATTTCGTCCATTTTCGCACTTTGCCCATATAAATGAACAACGATGACTGCTTTCGGCAATTCCCCCTCTTGTGCTGCGTCGTGCAATGCCTGTTCTAGTGCTTGCGGTGACATGTTCCACGTTTCGGGCTCCGAATCAATAAATACCGGCATCGCACCTAAATAAATAATTGGATTGGCACTTGCTACAAATGTCAGACTGGAGCAAAAAACCGTGTCTCCTGCGTTAATATCTAACAACCGCAACGCCAAATGAATAGCCGCTGTACCCGAACTAACTGCCGCCGCTTCGTTAACTCCGACATAGGAGGCAAGCTCTTTCTCAAATGCATCAACGTGCGGACCAAGTGGGGCAATCCAATTCGTCTCAAAGGCATCATGGATATAATGAATTTCATTCCCGCTCATGTGCGGAGCAGAAAGATAAATTCTTTTTTTATTCGTAAACATGGGTTATCTTCACACCTCTCGATTAGTTAATAAAACCAAAAAAATGTTCATTAGTACAATTGGGCAATCGGATGTTTTGTTATTTTCGCAGGCGTCCCTACCGCGGTGCTGTTCGCTGGAATGTCGCTTATCACCGTGGCACCTGCTCCAATCATTGTCCATTCGCCTATGCTTTTCCCTGGAATTATAGTAGCTCCCGCTCCAATCATCGTTCCTTCCTTTACGCTTACAGTACCAGTAAGTGTTGCCCTTGGTGCAACATGGACATAATCCCCAATGCTATTATCGTGTTCAATGATCGCCCCTGTATTGATTATGGTATGATTACCGATATAAGCATCCGCATTAATGATCGTATGAGCCATGATCATAGTACCTTGACCTATGGATGCACTAGAACTAATAACCGCCGTTTCATGTATAAGTGAGATGTAGTGATGATTAGGTAATCCAAGCTTGATCACAATTGACTTTCTTATTTTGTTATTTCCTATAGCCACAATGAATTTAAGAGAATTCATTTGGCGCAATAATTGTTGAGCGGCCGAAATAGGACCCAAATAAACATCGTCGGATAAAGTCAACTCTGTATATTTGTCATCTAAAATGGCTTTTACCTTGTAGTTTTCTTTAGAGCGGATCAATTCCATGATTACTTTACTATGTCCACCCTCACCAATGACAGCAAGTTCCATCTTCTACCCTTTCGTAAGCATAATCTTCATGACCCGGAGAATTTCTCCATGGTGACATGTTCCCCATGACTTACCCCTTCCGACTTTAGTACTTTAATAAAAGTCAGTACTAAAATTCTCAAATCAAGAAAAAAACTTTGATTTTCCACATACCATACATCATGCTTGAATTTTTCTGCCCAAGATAATTCATTCCTGCCATTTACTTGCGCCCATCCGGTTATTCCTGGTCTTACCAAATGCCTTTTCGCTTGTTCCTCCGTATATAAGGTCAAATAATCCATTAGCAGCGGCCTTGGACCAACCAAGCTCAAATCACCCTTTATCACGTTGAGCAATTGGAGCAATTCATCCAGACTATACTTCCTAAGGCGTTGTCCAAATGGGGTCAATCTGAAATAATCCGGCAAAAGGTTTCCATCGCTATCTCTTGCATCTGACATTGTACGAAATTTATAAACAAAGAAAGGTTTGCCATGTAAGCCAGGACGTTGTTGCTTGAAAAAGATGGGAGATCCCAATTTCCATCTAACCAAAATGGCAACAATCAGGATTAGCGGTAATAAAAGCAATAGTAGCGAAATGGAAACCAACAAATCAAAAAGCCGCTTTTTCATTTATTTCTTCCTCCTAACATCACCTGTTTGCAGAAGAGATGACATTCATAATATCTTCCTTAATCTTTTTTATTAAGTCTCTCGCTTCCATGTATTCTGACTCTTGCCCTTTTTGGCAAGCATTGATGAGAATCTCTTTAAATTGCTGCTGTGTAATAAGCTCTGATATATTCATTGAACCGCCCTCTTTGTCAAGTCATACCCATTGGGGTTATCAGACTGCCATCGCCACGAATCTCGGCACATTTCATCCATTCCCTTCTGAGCCTTCCACCCAAGTTCCTTTTCAGCTTTAGACGGGTCAGCATAACAGACCCCTATATCACCCGGTCTTCGTTCTACAATCGTAAATGGAATTTGCATGCCCGACGCATGCTCAAAAGCAGCAATTGTTTCTAGCACACTATACCCCCGTCCCGTACCTAGATTATAGGCATCGACATTGGTTGTTGCCATAACCTTTTCTAGCGCACGCAAATGTCCTAAAGCAAGATCTACAACATGAATATAATCTCTTACACCTGTACCATCAGCAGTTGGGTAATCATTACCAAAGACCTTTAAATCTGTAAGCCTCCCTGCTGCCACTTGAGTAATATAGGGCATAAGATTGTTGGGAATACCATTGGGATCCTCTCCGATCCGACCGCTTTCATGCGCCCCTATTGGATTAAAATAACGCAAAAGGGCAATGCTCCACTCGTTATCGGATACATAGAGATCACGCAATACTTCTTCAATCATTAGCTTGGTACGCCCATATGGGTTGGTTGCACGAAGCGAAAACCCCTCGGAGATTGGCACACGTTCCGGCAATCCATATACAGTAGCAGAAGAACTAAAAACCATTTTTTTAACCGCATATTTTATCATGACATTACAAAGTACAAGGATACTCGCGATATTATTATGATAATACCAGAGCGGTAAACGAACCGATTCACCGACCGCTTTAAGTCCAGCCAAATGGATAACGGCTTCAATGCTATGGCGGGCAAATACTTGGTCAAGCTCATTCTGATCTAATAAGTCCATGATATAGAACTTGAAGACTTTCCCAGTCAGTTCTCTTACCCGCTTTAAAGCTTCTAAACTGCTATTGCTCAGATTATCGACAACGACAATTTCGTACCCTGCATTTAATAATTCCACACAGGTATGACTCCCGATATAACCAGCTCCACCTGTAACTAATATTGCCATAAGATTAAACCTCCAAATTCAAATTCTATATTTATAAATAATCACTTTTGTAGATAATCCCCAAACTAATGACACTTTCGTAAAAAAAATAAATAAAGTAAGTTACGAGAATTACATAATAAATTAATTTTTGATATTGCTTTGCAAATAAGGGTACAACCCACGAAATTAGTATTAAGTTATAAAGTCCAAAATAAATAATAAACCTGGCAAATATCCAATTTTGAGTCGAGATGATCATAAAAACCAATCCCAATAACGACAAATTTACAATATAATCGCTTTTCGGTAATAACTCCCGCAGCTTCTTTCTACCGAAATAAGCAGGAAGAAGCGGGGCAGCTTGCACCATCACCCTAAGAATGTTTGCTCCACCTTCTTGAAAATCCTTATATTGGCCGTAGGTACTATCCCCTATAACCTCAAAAAATGCTCCAGAAAATTGGTTGTATCCGATAGCTAACACAACCGCTAAAAATAACAGAAAAAGTGTAGTCTTTGTCCAAGCCTCCCTTCTCACTATGAAATAAATGGGAATGAGGATCAGTGCACTTTGATGAACGGTCGTCGCCAGAAAAACAACCAGCATATATTTCTTCCAACTACCGTCCATAATGTATTTGGTACCGGCGAAAAGAATAGCTCCAGCAAGGAATTGTCTAATCCCATTCATAGACACGAGGTAGAGCCCTGACGTTATGTAAACATATAGACTTAACTCGAAGAATCTTGAATATTGATATAGTATGATTCCAATAATGACATTTGTAATTAATGCTACTGTAAATATAAGTATCTGCGGATTCGCCGAGAACTTATGTAAGAATAATTGCAGAAATATAAAGCCCTGTTCTTTTTGGGCTAAAATAAAATCCCAATTGTATTCTGGAACAAGTCTATAAGTGAGCAAATAAGCAAAGGTATCGCCAATATTTTTCCGTAGTCCGGATATGAGCACTAGAGATAAAACAGCAATAAAAACGAATGCTTTATTGGGCTTTATTAGGGTAGCTCCTATTGTTTTAGGTATAACTAAGACCCTTGAAAGTAAAGATAAGCTGTAAACTATAGCCAAGTTAATCCAGAGTATGGTCATCGATACTATCCCTTTCGAAAGCTATAGGATTTTCGTTTTCTTCATAATGTACCAGAAGAGCATAACCCCTATCGGTGCTGCCAAAATGGTTAACGTTTTGTACGGCGTTTCCCTGATAAATCTGCGGTTTTTTGAAATTAAACAGCTGGATACATAGTGGATAGCTTGCCTATATTTAAAGGACAGGCTTGCAAACGGCAGCTTCATTAGCTCCTTACGAAAAAACGCAAATCCTTGCGGATTTCTCCGATACTGTTTGAGCATATTCATCGAAGAACCATCGAGTAGATATACAACACAACATATAACTTCATTCATCAGCAGCATTTCATAGTCTTGATCCAGCCTGTAATATTTATAGGCAAGGCCAACATACTTTTCGTTTTTGAATAAAGGATATGCATATTGCCTAGTCAACTCACTACGATATACAAGCTTTTTATCGCCGGTTACACCGTGCTTATTATAAAGCCCAAATAGTGTTGAACGCTTCAGGTGTTCCGGCAGCTTCGAACCGATGATTCGACCGTCTACAAATGAATCCAATCCGACTATACCGCTAACACGATTGTTTCCATGTTCATCCCAAAAAGCATTTATTTTTTCCACCGCATCATCAGGCATATAATCATCGGAATCGATACATACGTTCAACTCGGTATCGATAAGCGTATAGGCTGTGTTGTGAGCTCCATGCATGCCTTGATTTTCCTGCCAATGATACCTAATTCGGATCACATTCTCTTCCATCCAATTCGCTACCAATTCTTTGGTGTTGTCGGTGGAGCCGTCGTCGATAATTAACCAAACAAAATCCTTAGAGGTTTGCCGTTTTAAGCTCTTGTAACAAACGTCAAGACAGTATGCCCTATTGTAAGTAGGTGTGAAAATCGTTAATTGCTTCAAATGATTCACCTCGATTGTAGATAAAAAGCTTGAATCCAATGGGAAGTATTTTTAATATCATATCCATTTTGGGATATTCGCTCTGCGGATAATTGCCTTGGTACGTTTCTTGCCGCTGTATGTTTTATCTTTTCAACCCACAGCTTGGGATCTAATAGGGAGGTATATTCGATCAATTGAATACCCATATCCACTTCCGTTGTAATGACATCTGAGATTACACAAGGAAGACCGGATCCCTGTGCCTCTATTAGAGTTACAGGTACTCCTTCATAGATCGATGGAAATACAAAAACGTCAAAAGCTTGGAGTAAACGATGAATATCACTTCTTACACCTAGAAACTGTACACGGTTCCCTAAATTCAAGCTTTCCGCCCTTTTCTCTATATCCAAGCGCAATGGACCATCACCCGCCAGAATAAGCATGGCATTCGGATAAACCTTTTCAAACTCAGCAAAAATTCCCAAGAGAAATGAATGATTTTTAGGATGACAGAATCTGCCTACATGTCCGACAACAAAATCATCCTGCTTCAGCCTCAACTCTTCTCTTACCCGTGACCTAACTTCAGCTGAAAACGAGAAATGATCACATTCAATTCCATTCTTTAAGATGATTGCTTGATCATTCTTTTTCATAAATAACCATTGTGCAGCATTTCTTGAACAGGCGAAGAGGTGTGTTGCAAAGGGTAATATCAAGCGTCCTGCGTACCATTTATATACTTTAGTCGCCAATCCCCCTTCATTTTTAGTACTATGACTATGAGCGATTCGAACTGGAATCCCTGCTGATTTAGCAGAGCGGAGTACAAAACCGCTCATTTTGTCCATATGAGAATGTACAATTTGGTATTCCAGATGTGACATAAAGAAATGATCCAAAGCCTTTATATATGTAGAATGACCAACGTCAGTCACATAGGGAATCCGATGAATGATTCCACCCATCTCAATGATCTCTGGATCAAAAACACCCTCTTTACAGGTTAGAAAGTCAAACTGGAACTTTGAGCGATCTATATTTCGATACAAATTCATGATTAGGGTTTCAGCGCCACCTCGGTTCATATTTACCACTACGTGTAAAATTCTTATTGGATTGCCCACCTGACCTCCACCTTTTCATTCATAAATCTGGAATAAATCCAACTCTGCTCATCTAATACTTTTTGGATACTGTACTTTCTTCTAATCATCTCCCGTCCTGCCATACCTAGCTTGTATCTCAGTTCATGATTATGGGCAAGTATATGGATCCGGTTAGACATGGCATCTTTATCATAAGGTTCTATGACCCAACCGTTCTCGTGATTATGGACCAGCTCTCTATGACCTCTATTATCGCTAGCAATAATAGGAAGCCCACAGGACATTGCCTCCATAATATTAACTGGCAAGCCTTCACGAAGACTTGAAGCAACGGCGATATCACACAGCGGCAATATCTTATCAATATCATCCCTAAACCCAAGAAAATCAACCCTTTCAGCAACACCTAACCGCTGTGCAAGTTCCCTACATGGCTCCATTAACAGGCCTTCCCCAGCAAGCAGAAGCCTTGCATAAGGAACATCTTCTTTCAACAAAGCCAGCGTTTGAATGAGGAATTGCTGGTTTTTGTTCTTATTGAATTCGGCGGCATAAAACAACAGGAAATCATCCGATTTGTACCCGAGATTTATCCTCGATTCGCGCTTATGTGATTCATCAACAGGTTTGAAACATTCTGTATCAACGCCCACGCCATGAACATGTTCAATTCTCTTCGCCTTAAGCCGTTGTTTAACCGCCAGAGCATAATCTTCCTGATTAATGGTTATCAGACAATCAGTAAAGTAAGAAAGGAATTTCTCCAGAGGGTAATATATCAGCCAGTTAAGGATAGGCGCCCCTTTGCAAAAATGAAATCCATGAGCGGTATAGATTACCTTCGTGCCATGCTTCCTTGCTTCACGGGCTGCTAATCGTGCAAGCACTCCACCCATGGGGGTGTGGCAATGGATGATCTCATATTTGTTTTCGGCGATAATAGATTTTAGTTGAACGTAGGCCTTTATGTTTTTCAGCTTAAGGGGTGATCTTTGGATCGGAACATCAAACTTTTCATCTACATAAGGAAGCACCATAGTTCCATTTGCCGCAACATGGATTTCCCAGCCTTGTTCTTTAAACCACTTCATGTAGGGCAAATGAAAAGCTTTAAAATGATAATCAACGGTTGCACAAAAAAGCACTTTCTTACGCATCATCTGTATCACCTATTTAATTAATTCTTTCTCCATTATTTTGGAAAGATACTGCAATAATTCATATCTTAAATCGTCACGCTGCAAGGCGTAATCAATCGTCGTTTGAATAAAGCCCATTTTCTCACCCACATCAAATCGAGTACCCATAAATTCATAGGCATAGACCGATTCATGCCGATTCAATTCCGCAATTGCATCCGTAAGCTGGATTTCACCTCCGGCACCTGGTTTTTGATTACTTAATATCTCAAAAACCCTTGGAGTTAGGATATAGCGACCGACGATGGCGAGGTTAGACGGAGCTTCCGCTTTCTTGGGCTTTTCCACTAAAGAGTTGATACTATATAAGCGCTGCTCTAATTCGAATCCATCCACAATGCCATACCTGGATACCTCATCATCGGAGACATGCTGCACACCAATAATGGAAGCATCATGACGTTCATATTGTTCCATCATCTGTTGTAGACAGGGTACATCGGCTCGAACAATATCATCCCCCAACAACACCGCGAACGGCTCATCCCCAATGAACTTGCGGGCACACCAAATGGCATGCCCAAGGCCTCTAGGTTCTTTCTGGCGAATATAATGAATATCTACCTTGGAAGACTTTTGGACTTCATTTAATAATTCGAACTTTTTCTTTCCCAATAAATTTTGCTCTAATTCGAAGGAACTATCGAAATGATCCTCAATCGCCCTTTTTCCTTTTCCTGTAACGATAATAATATCTTCAATCCCTGATTCGATTGCTTCTTCCACAATGTATTGAATCGTCGGCTTATCCACGATGGGCAACATTTCCTTAGGCATCGCCTTTGTTGCGGGAAGAAATCTTGTGCCGAGTCCAGCCGCTGGAATAATCGCTTTTCTTATTTTCATAGCTATAACGCTCCTTCCTATCCAACCGAAATTAATTTTTGAGCCATCGGGATTACATTGTCATTAGCTAAATTCAATAACCTTTCCCTTAGGATTGCTTTATCGAGGGTGGCATAGATCGCAATCATTTCTCTAATTTCCTCCATATATAGATTCGCGGTTTTGCCGATGTATATCTTCGGATAAACCTGATGTTCATGAATTTCATTTGCGTTCAACAACTCTTCAAAAAGCTTCTCACCCGGCCTCATACCGGTAAATTCTATTCCAATATCTACCAAAGAGTTTCCTGAAAGTATAATTAAATTCTTCGCCATATCCACTATCTTCACGGGATCCCCCATATCTAGAACAAAAATTTCACCGCCTTTAGCCAAAGCCCCCGATTGTATAACCAATCTTGATGCTTCGGGAATTGTCATAAAGTAACGGATCATGTCGGGATGCGTTACGGAAACAGGGCCGCCCTTTTCAATTTGCTGCTTAAACCGAGGAATTACGCTGCCCCGACTTCCTAATACATTGCCGAAACGAACGGCAACGAACTTCGTATCACTACTCTTATCCATGTGTTGGATAATCATTTCGGCAAGTTTTTTTGTAGCACCCATGACACTTGTTGGATTTACAGCTTTATCAGTCGAAATCATGACGAATGTATCCACCCCATACTTGCTTGCCGCTTTTGCCACGTTCATTGTTCCGATCACATTGTTTTTCAAGGCTTCTTCCGGATTCTTTTCCATGAGTGGCACATGCTTATGAGCAGCCGCATGATATACGACTTCGGGTCGATATTTACTCATAATCGACATCATTTTATTGGCGTCCTGTATATCCGCAATTTCTGTATTGAATTCAATTTGTGTATGTCCGTATAGATCCCTTAATTCCATTTCAATACCATAAATGCTATTCTCTCCATGACCCAGTAAAATTATTTTTTGGGGATTGAACTTCGCCACTTGACGGCAAATTTCCGAACCGATTGATCCTCCTGCACCGGTTACCAGTACAACTTTATGCGTCAGATATTCTGAAATACTGCTCGTATCCAGCTCAATTGGCTCCCGACCTAATAGATCTTCTACCTGCACGTCGCGGAATTGATTAACCGAAAGCTTGCCTGTGACTAGATCCTCCAGCTTTGGAAGAATGAGAGTCTTCGCTTTTGTCTTCGCACATTCTTGAAACATAACGTTTAAATCCTTTTTGCTTAAAGAAGGGATCGCAATAATAATGTTATCGATCTTTAATGCTTCAACCGCCCACTCAATTCGTTCGACTCCACCAATTACAGGTATTCCGAGAATATCGAGATTTTTAATTTTAGCATTATCGTCGATAAAGGCAACAGGTAATAATTCCGCTTCATTATTTTTGACCAATTGTCTTACAACCATGGTTCCGGCTGAACCGGCACCAACGATCAAGGTTCGTTTTTTATTCTCAGGTCTTTTTATGTAGGTATCCCGCAAGAATCGCCAGCAAAAACGCGAACCTCCGATTAGCAGCAGATGCAGCATCCATGTGACAGCGAGTAAGCGGAAGTAAATATCATGGACAATGATCTGTTGAATAACTGCGGTAGAAAGAATAGAAAATGTAATGGCTTTAAGAATAAATAGTAGCTCCCCGATACTGGCATATTCCCATGCTTTTTTATACAGTTTATAAATCATTGCAAATAAATGATGACTGAGCAGCAATGTGACTGAGCTGACGACAATGGGCAAGGATATGACATGGAAATCCGCACTTAACAAAAATCGACTGAAGAAAATAGAGGTTAATACAATGCAGGAGTCAACTATGATTAATAATGATAACCTTTGACGTAAAGACAATACATTCACCCTTTCAATAAAGTTCTTAAGTATAGGGCCTTTTCGAGGATAACCGGCTAAACCGTCTTACAAGAAAGACCGTATAATTAAAAGCTTTAATGCTTTTATGGGCATTTAACCCTTCCTTACACCACACTTTCGACGACCGGCGTCTAAGGTCTATTTCAACCCACAGCATGTTCGAGTGCCTCCATTGATAACGGTTAGGAGACATTACCGGAACAAGTTCTTAATAAAGAACAATTTTGTCAAAAAAAATCCTTGTTTGAAAATTATGTAAATAATTCAAAGAATTCCACGATATAATCTAATAATAGTTCTTTATAGAGAACGTGTCAATATTAAAATATTTTTCTCTGAAGGGTAATAAAAGCGTAACGTCCAAGCATTCAAAAAAGGTTAAACACAGGAAAGGAATGTCCTGAAAACCCGTAGAAGCTAACGGAATAGAGGATAGAAACACAAAATATCGAGGGATCTTAAAGGAAGACATATAGAGAATTAAATCAATTCTTAGTTTTTCAAGGGTGAGGTTTGCCCTCTTTTGGGCAACAATACAAGCACAAACTTGTTCTCCGTACATCTCGTCAGGAATCCCAATGACAAAAGCCTCATCCACATCATAGTGCAGTAGCAGGGCATTTTCTATTTCTACAGATTTGTACCATCCATCTTTTGTGAAGCAAGATCTTTCTTTTGAAAATATCGTCGAAAAACCTCCCATATGATACAAAGGCAGCAAGTTCAAGCAACGGGTTATTCAGTCAGTCACTCTTTGCATGAATGAAGTTCCTTTCCCCAGATTCTTGCTTTCACTTGTGGAAACCCTTTTCAATTATTATGCTTTTCCCTCGAAAAGCACATCCAGATCTAATGTTTGAAAGACCTCTCATTGAATTTAAATGATTATTTTATTTTTACTCCCAACGCAATTCAACCTCCAAATTCATCATTAAATGGAATGATAGTTGTTCTTAATAAAGATATAGCCGGAATCTCAAGCGGTTTGACTCTTTTTTGAGCTTATACCTACCTTGATCACGTTTGTGTCAAGGATCTAAGAGACTCCGTATATATCCAGCCATTCGTGAATGTTCTGTCTGATATCAAATCCACGTCTTATTACTTTATCCATGATAATTTTATGATCTGGTCTTTCCAACCATAAAGCGTTGTTTATTTGCCGAGACCAGGTTTCAAAAGTTTCATTAAGACTAACAAAGTTTATTAAACCTACTCCCATATCTGTAAATTTAGGAACGGTGTCTGCGACCACACAGGGAGTACCTGAACATTGCGCCTCTAAAGTAACGATTCCAAAACCTTCAAATATTGAGGGGAAGAGGAACACATCAAAAGCCTTCATAAGTCTGGGTATATCCTCTCTCATCCCCAAAAATCGAATCCTATCATAAATGCCCATTTTATTTGCTTCTGCTTCAACATCTGATCTTAGCGAACCGACACCCACCAAAACCATAACCATATCCTTTCCTTCATCCGTCATTTGCTTTAGAACCTTTAAGAGAAATGCATGATTTTTGGATGGGGAGAAGGATCCAACATGCCCGATAATTTTCGATTCAGACGGGATGTTTAGTTCCTGTTTGACACTGGATTGGCAATCGGGTTCTAGGTTCGAAAACCGGTAGATTTCGATTCCATTCTTCATCACATGCGTTTTCCCTTTATCGACCAGTGAAGAACCAAAGAGAAAACGAGCCGCTTCTAAACTGCAAGCACAATAATTGGTTGCTGTATAGCGAATCAGGGTCTGCATGGCTTTGAGCGTTATCCTTGACTTCAGACCGCCTCCTCTTGCCCAGTTGTTGCTATGGGAGTGGCAAATCCTCTTCTTGATGCCCGCCATCTTCGCAGCTAAAGCTGCAAAGCCACTTTGATAATCAGTGTGCGAATGAACGGCTGTGTATTTCGTTTGGGTCATGATTTTTTTAAGTTCATTGATATACGCTAACGGACTTGTTTGGCCTAAACTCGGAATCCGAAAGATCCGACCTCCAAGCGATGTGATTTCGTCATCGTAATCGCACATTTCTATTCGATGCGAAACAAAATCAAATTGGATTTTGCATCGGTCAATATTTCGGTAGATATTCATAAGCAGCGTTTCCGCGCCACCGCGATTCATAGCGCTTACGACGTGCAGTATTCTATGTATCATATGGATTCACCTTTATTATTAGATTGAATTAACTTAATACCATTTTCTTATAACGAACAAAATGCTCAATAATTAATATATTTACACGCCTGTTGATTAACCAAAATATAACAGTATAAATTTGAAACACGTTTACAAACCTTGTTCAAACTCTTCTGAAGGAAGACGGTGTGAAACTAATTTTGATAAACTGAACTATGAAGATACGGCACGTAAATTCACAGCCCAACAGTTGCTTTTATTTTTTATGAACGCTGCATTAGGTCAATGGGATGGCTATGGGTAAGGTGTCGGCAACGCCAGTTCTGCGGTCTGTCATTAGTATGCTATTCCACTTTCTCTTTCAAAGCTGGTGAAGTACCCTACGAATTATTCAAGCGCTTGTTTCATTTGCTACTATCCAAGTGTAACCGCGAAACAAAGCGTCGACACACCTACCAGAAGATCATTGCTAGTAGACTCGACGACCATCACGGTAGGTAAGACTCGGTTTCCTTGTTCTTCAGGTGGATCAAGCAAAATCTGAATGTGCCTATCTTGTTCGGTACAACGAAGAATGCCGTGTTTAATCAACTATTTGCAGTGCTCATGACATACGTCGTCCTAAAGTGGTTGTATGATCACTTGTTATTCGCGTCAATTGCTATAAATCATTCGTTCTTCCACGCAAGTCAGTACCACTCATTCGGTTCAAGGAACACATCCAGCATAATCAGTTGCAAGTGGAGTGGGTCATCGCTATTGCTAGAGTTTTGGATAAACACGTCTATTTGTCGTCTCTAAGCAACCTAGAAAATGGTTAATCAACAGGCGCGATATATTTAATCTTATTTACTTCATTTTAGTTCTTTATAAAGAACATGTCAACTTTAATTGTTTTCTACTTACATTCCTCTTTCATATAAATTGATTCATTAGACATAGAATACCAGCCTTCACTACTCTTACTTCTAATGAATATACTTGTATAAAAAAAGGGGCATCTTGAGAAACTTGTAACTGATTTGGATTATTATTAAGTGGAGGTGTAGTCCAATATGACAAACGCAGGTTCATATATTGTTGAGTTGGATAGATGGAATGTTAAAAATGATGGATCGGATGCAATTCATACTACTCAAGGCATTAATGATGCCTTAATTTGGGCATCTCAGCAGGGATGTGTTGAAGTTGTTTTACCTAAAGGAACGTATCTGATAGATGAGAACAACCCCATCCAACCACAAAGTTTTATGATTTTGAATTTAGGCGGTTCTACATTAAAAATCAGAGATAATGAGTTAACCGGTTATGCCATCGTTTCTTTTCGAAATAATCAGCAGTTTTCCCGGATTACAAATGGTAAAATCGAAGGCGATCGGTACACTCATAATTATTCCAGTGGCGGGACTCATGAATTTGGTGTTGGTGTTGAATTAAAGTATGGAGTTAGAAACATTACAGTTGATAATCTTGAAGTTAATAACACTACCGGTGATGCTATCATAGCAATCACATCATTTGGCGGTATCGGCGGCGGGTTTCCAAGTTTAGCAGGAAATCTTGAGTCTGGGGGAATTAATACTTCAGATGGAAAGTTATATACAAGTACAACCCGCATTCGAACCTCAATAAAATTGCTAATGGTTCCTCAAATAATCAATACCGGTTATTTTGGATTATACGGTGATAGTTATGGAGGAATTGGAAGTGAAATAACGACGGATACGTATGATGTTGTCTTCTATAAAAGTAATAATCTCTTTCTATCCTCAATAATCGATGTTCATTTTTTTGACGAGGTCAAGGTTCCAGAAGGAGCCAGCTACGCAAAAGTAGTTCTTCATCAAGGTGCTATACCTACTCAAAGTGGTTCTACAATTATGATAAGAACTCCTCAGTTTCCATACCATGTATATATTGAAAAATGCAATTTACACCATTGCCGAAGGCTCGGAATTGCTATATGCGGCGTTAAACATTTTCATGTCTGCGGTTGTGAGATTCATCATACTACTGGAGCTGCTCCCGCAGGGGCTATTGATGTGGAAGATGGTTATGACATAAATCAATATATTTATATTGATGGTAATAATATATATGATAATAATAGCTACAGTATAATCGCGGTAGCAGGCAAGTTTATTAACATAACTAATAACAGGATCAAGTCGGGAATATTTACAATTAATTCAGGAGTTAACAAGGCTATAATTGAAAATAATTATTTCCATCATTCTAGCCCTCGTCTAACTGGAGAATCTATATTCTCTAATAATCACCTATCGAACAGTAAACTACTTCTTCTTGGAAGAGCTGAAGCTATTATAGATAATTGTTCTTTTCATAACAGTACTCTTAACATAAGTAAAGAAAAGGCATTTGCTGCTCAAATAAATAATTGCAAGCTTTATTTCGATGATGATTTTTATACTGCCTCAATTAATCCAGGTGCTCCAATAAACTTCAGCATTGAACCGCAAAGCTTAACCAATTGTATATTTAAAGGAAGTGGCTCTGAAGCATTCACAACAGTACCAGTAGGTACGCATGATTGGATATTAAACAATGTATCCTTTATTGACACTAAACATCGACAAGGCAGAGCAACGGTTCTGCCACCAGGGGTTTACACGGGATGCAGTTTCAGGAATACGGGATTCTTGGTTATTAATCAGAATCCCCAAGCAACCTTCGACTTTAATGGTTGTACCTTTCAGTGGGATTCTTATGATCTATTTTACTTCAATTCAACTACAAAGGCCGCATTATTTAAAGTGCAAAATAGTACCTTTACAGGAGGTAAAAAGAATGCAGCCTTTTTCTTCTGGAACATGGGGGGGAAAATAGAGTTGATTAACAACGTATTTGAATATCCTAATTCTGAAGTTACCACCGCTATGATTGATTTTTGGTCGAATACTTTTACTGCCGAATCGGTTTTAATAGAGGGAAATAGATTTTCCTCGAATTTGCCGATGGTTGGCGTAAACGCAAGCAAACTAAATCCTTCTATTCATTTCATCTTTAGTAACAATGTAGTCAACAAAGCCGTAGTTAAACTTGGTGGCACTCATTTACAATTCAACAACTGTATTAACGGGGCTTTATTCCGATGATGTTTGCGAAAGCTCTTATTCGGAAAGAAAGACGGGGCAATCCGTCTTCTTTTTATTATCTTCGCTTCCAAATATGTCCTACTCCTTCAGTAACAGCATAATTCTTGCAGTCATTCTTTTATGGTAAAGGAACACAAAATTTAATAATTTGTTATTCATGTGTTTCACATTCATCCGTTAACGCGCTTCTTCTTTTTTCTTCACGATATTAAACTTGGATGTGAATACTTTTATTTTTATGCCTAAAATTAAATTGATCACAACATTTTTCAGATATTGAAATTCACTGTTTTTATAAAATACGGCAACATAAATGATATTGGGAATAAATAAACATAAAACTCCTCTAGCAATTAACGAGATAAACGTATCACCGAGAAAAAAGTTATCACAAATCCATGTCATTATTACACAAGTGCCCAATGTTAATGCTAGATAAAATCCATAACTAAGAAAATAGGATGAGACTGGACGTTTAAAGGCATATTTATAAACAATATAAGGCTGAACCCAAAAAACGGTTATAATTGCACTCAAAATTGTGCCCATAAAAATTCCCGCTAGCCCAAAAGACTTTATTAAAATCAATGATAAAATCAGATTTAACAAACCTTCAATTAATGGGATGTATTTATCTTGGACAAAAAGTCCAGCTTTACTTTTAAAGGTTCCTATAGCCGTATGCATTCCGGTTATATAGAAATTGATTAAAATAAATATAAATGCTAAATTATTTAATAAATAACTTCCCCCGAGCCACCAACTAATAAAGGGTTCTAATAAGTTATATAAAAGTATGACGCATAATGAATAACTCCAGAAGTTTACAAAGTAAGATATTTTAAACATGGAGTACGTTCTATCTTCACTTTCTGTGGCAATCAGATTTCCAACACTAGCCCCAATCCCACCTAGAATAGGGGTTACTAATGCAGAAAATTGCTGTGTGATCATTGTATAATTCGAGTAAAGCCCTACGGTTGCAACACTAATGAATGACGATATGAGGATATTATCTGTACCGAATTTTAGATACCCGCCTATATTATGAAAAAAAATAGCCTTTATATTCTTAACAATGTTGTCCTTAGTATTTTTATCAATTGTGTATTTTTCCTTCGTTTCAATATAAGAATATCTTTTATTGACAATTCTGCCATTTATTATATTTTGAATTGCAAATAATATAAGCTCTAAAATCAAGTAAAATACATAGCTTTCTGTCACGATAAGTACGATAATCCTCGTAATCATTGTACTTATTTGAAAAAGAAGGTTAATGCTAGTCAATATATATCCTCTTTGATCCGCGTTGATTAAAGACCATTTATGAGCATTGAAATAGGTTAGTATATTTTTCGCAACAAATATGGAATAGATTATCCCAATATGCGGTATAGGAATTCCGTCTTTCATGAGGTGATCTAAAAGAGGGTAAAGACCCATACTTATAAATAACGTAATTATGGCTAATATAACGTATGCCTTCTTATATAGTTGTATTAGCGCAATGATCTTTTCTCTGTTATTCTCTGCCAAAGGCTTATATAGGTTGTATACAATACTTGTTGCGATACCGCCTTCAACTAACATTAGCATGGACAAGACATTTGTTAATAACCCATTAATTCCTAAATATGAGACTCCCAGACTATCAAGAAACACTTTTCTTGCTATAAATCCAAGTATGGCAATAATTACTTGGGAAAAAATACTTATAGATATATTATAGATTGAATGTTTTGTTCTCATCGTCCATCCTCTTCACACCCTTATTTTTCCTAGGTTTACATAACCAAGAGCTTATCTAATTCCCATTTGTTATCTATGTTTTCATTAGCTAAGTTACTAGATAATTTCTTGCGCAAATCTGGGCTATCAATCAGTTTCTTCACCGCTTGGTAGATTTCATATTCATTAATATTCACAATTAACCCAGTTTCCCCATTTGTAATTTGTTCTTTGGCTCCATTAACGTCAGTCGTTACTATTGGTTTCTTTAAACATCGGGCTTCAATAAGTGTTATACAAAAACCTTCATACCTAGATGGTTGAACATATATATCACATTGCTCCATATAACGATAGGGATTGGGGGTTGAACCCAAAAAAATAAAATTATCCTTTATGTTATAATTGGCTACAAGACTTTTATAAGTCTCCTTTGACTTTCCATCTCCTACGCAATACCATTTCACTTTATATCCATCATCAATTAATTTTGCTAGCACATGTATCGCTAGATCTTGCCCCTTCTCATGTGCTAACCTGCCAACTGTTAAAATCCGTATCCCATCAAATTTATCTGTAAATTCAGTCCCTATTCTCGTTTGATCAAGAATTTCTTTTGAGGATACTATGTTATTAAATACATCAATTCGATCCTTAAGCTTTGGTATTTTGTTAATTAATTTATTTCTCGCCTCACTGGAAACCACAAATATCTTATCGAATAATGTATAAGTCTTCATAGCAAACTGAGGATTAAATCCGACTTTTGTAATATCAAAATGTATCCATTGGATTTTCTTTTTGGCTTTTATCTTTTTGGCAATAAAATAGCTTATGAAGTCCATAGGTCCCGCATAAGCTACGGCAATATCATATTCATGTTCTGTTTTCGGATAATTATTTAATAGATAAGCAAAGAAAAGACTTCCGTCTCTCATCAACTTAGAGAAAAAGTATAAACCCAATATAGTTAATGCTTTAATCACCCTAAACCTTTTTAGTAGATCCAAGGCTATGATATGAAGGGGGTCATTTAGTAATCTTTTTATATTCTTATATCCCTTGACGTAATCGATATGAACTCGATCAGGAATAAAATCTAAAAATTCACCATATTCCTCTAACATCAGAATCGTAATTTCTATCTCTTCATCTGGAAGTTCAGCTATCATGTTTAGTAGAGCTTTCTCAGTTCCACCTACATTCATGTTGATCAACATAAATAAGATCTTTTTCTTCATAAATTCAGCCCACTTTCTGCTATCCAATCAGTCGGTAGAATTTATCCAACTCCTCGACATTACCTTTTTTCTCAGATTGGAGGTATTGAACGATTTCATCTCTTAGTTGTCTATCCTTGATCAATTTTAGAATTCCTTCATATATTGCATCCCCGTTCATATCCACTACGAGACCATTTTTTCCATCCGTCATTTGATTATATACGGCATCAAATCTTGTGGTAACTACCGGTATGTTCAACATTCGCGCTTCTGCAATAGCAATTCCAAAGCCTTCAAACCTGGATGTCTGTACGTAAATGTCAGATTGTTTAATGAAGGGATAAGGATTCGATTTAATGCCCAATAAAATGAAATATTCGGACAGGTCATGTTCTTTAATATATGTCTTAATTTCTTCTTTTAGGGGGCCTTTGCCTAATGCATACCATTTAAACTTTACGCCTGATTCTTTCAACTTCCTACATGCAGCTAGTGCAATATCATACCCCTTTTGGTTATTAAGTCTCCCAATTGTCAAAATTCGTACGCCGTCAAATTGATCGGCAAAAGTTTCTCCAATGTCAGCCATCTTGGAAATAAAATCCGGATTATTAATGTCGTATATTACGTTTATCTGATCTGAGTATTGGGGAAATGTTTCAATAAAAATCTCTTTCGTCGAATCCGATACTGCTACGATCTGATTATATTGATCATAGAAATTCTTTTGAAATTCCATTTCTTTTTTGTCTAACCTGTAACTTACATTGACCCAGGCAAATTTTTTCTTTGCTTTTACCTTTTCAGCTACATAAAAGGTCGGGATTCCTTGAGCGTAACTAATTGCAATATCGTACATTTTGGGATTGCTTTCAATAACGTGAGAAGCACTTTGCCAAAAAATCCTGGCTTTTTGAGGATTGCTATATTCTTTTGTACGAATACTTAAAGTATATTTAACCCTGGCATGAAGCATTTTGAAATCTAGTTTCTTTAATGAATACGTTACTGCTTTTTTTATATTTAAATTTGTGAAATTTGTATATTTTAGTGGAGTTAAAATCTTAACATCACTAGGTACAAGTTCTTCAAGTTTACCGCCATGTCCAAACAACATTAAATCTACGGAATACTTAGCGTAATCGATCATGGATAACAAGGTGACTAAACTTTTCTCCGCCCCTGCAACATCTAACGAATCTATTACAAATAGTAAATTCTTTTTCATGCTGCATCTCCAATTATTCTCATATTCAGGCTTCCTCTTATCCTTATAATGATATTTTTTGCTTCAACATCGTAGATGAAACGCCTTGCGTGTAGGGAAAATATACAATCTCGACACCTACTTGATTAAACTGTTTCTCCACCTCATTAAATAGAGAATTCCCTTTCCAATCGTCCCCTACAAACATGACATCGAACTTTAGATGTTCCCAAGCTGAAAACTTATCACGGTTGGCCTGTTGAACAACTTTATCTACAAATTTAAGCGATTGTACGATTGCCATCCTTTCCAACTGGGGAATAACTGGCCATTTTTTTTTATACTTCATCACTAGTTCATCTGTACTAACTCCCACAATTAGAAAATCACATTGTTCTCTTGCGTTCTTTAAAATATTAAGGTGTCCGACATGAAATAAATCAAAAACGCCGGTTGTATAGCCAATTTTATATGGCTTCATAGACTTGCCTCCCTTTTTCGTTAAAGCAAACTTCATCTAGACGCTTAAGTAAATTTTCACAAGCATTACCTTGTTCAAAAGATCCAATACTATCTATGAACTCATTTAAGTCTCTTTGGTAATCTTCATCATTAAAGCTTTCAATTTTATTAAGTAAATCAGAGTTGCTAAAGGCACTTATGTAAGGAAGTTCCATTAAATCAAAATACAAACTTCTTTCAGTATTCGAATAGTCTTTAATATCTGGAACATATAGGAAACAAGGGCGGTGAGTGAACGAAAAATCAAACATCAAGGATGAATAATCGGAAATTAATACATCGGATATGCTTAGTAATTCTTGAATATCATCATAAGAAGTAACATTCATTACTCCGTCACTGAATAACAGGTCATTTGTTTTGGATAACAGGTGAGGATGCAATCTAACCAAAAATACCCATTCCCCGCCAAACTTGGTTTTTAAAGATTTCAGTATTACGGAATGATCTACATTATAGATTTCTAAATTATTATCTTTCCTAAAGGTAGGGGCATACAAGATCACTTTGCGATCGGCTGGTATGTTCAGTCGTTCAAATATTTCCTCTTTCAATATGAAGTTGTGATGGAAAAGGAAATCATTTCGGGGTGTTCCATGCTCGAAAATTTCTCCCTCATACCAGAATGCCCTTTTAAAAATATTTGTGCTATACTCACATCCGGATAATAACAGGTCACACTTTAATGAATCCTTCTGAGCCATTTGTACATAGTGAGGTGGCAGAACATCTTCGACGTCTTTTTCTATTTGCTTCAAACGTAAAGAACTGTGCCACGTTTGGATGTAGTATTGATTTTTTCTTTTAATAAATAAATCCGTTGCTCTAAAATTTGTAATCACCACTTTTGAAGTACACAATTCATAAAAATACCTTAATGACATTGTCCGAACCTTTCTAAACCTATTTAAGTGCCGCTTCGATTTCAAATCATTAAACGCCCATACTACATCAAATGTATCAGGAAAATACCTTATTATGTATTCCGTTATATATTTGGGACTGCAGCCGTATTGACTTCCATAATAACTGAATAAAAATATTTTATTTTTCTGAATTGGAAGACAGTTAAATAAATAAATAACGACCAGTAAAACATATTTTTTCAGTTTCGCAATAAGGTTGTACATGTACGTCTCCCCCATGTTCATCTAAAGATTTATTCGCTTTAACCCATTCGGCTGCGGCAGTATTCTCAAGTTTCTCAATACCTTTCGTGCCACAAGAAAACCAATATTGAAAATAGGATGTATACTAAACAAATACAATTGCTTCATTAACTGTTGGTCATCATGAGCTGCTTTTTTTAATTGGCTAATATTTCCCTTGATATATAACCGTATTTCCTTCCGATATAAGCCTCCTCTATCTTGTCTTCTATTTACCAGGAGCAGTGAATAATGCATAAGACTCGTTTTTAAGATCGTTTTATACGACTCATTCGTTAATTCCGTATAGAACTTCTCGATAAAACTGTGTCTTTCTTTTAAACCTTTGATGATATCAAAGTTTCTTGGGGTGTAAGTCGCTATGATACTATCGCTACGCTGATAATAGTAATACATCGGTTGATGTAATATAACGTATGTATTGACATAGTGCATGACTCGATGCGCCCAAAACACATCCTCGAACAGAACACCCTTTTTAAAAAAAATATCTTTTATTAAGTTGGTTTTATAAAGCTTACCCCATGCGAAATTTTTTACCTTTTCGTTTATGACTAGCTCAAACATGAGAAGTTTATTATCTAAAACAATTGGATCACCATCACTAGCGTAATGGCGATTATCCAATTGTAAATAGTTATCAAAAGCATAATAAAAAGCGACTTGAACAATATCTGCTTTGTATTGAACACTTCTATTGACCATTTCCTCTACCATCTTTCGTTCTAACCAGTCATCGCTATCAACAAACAATGTATAATCCCCTGTAACATATTGCATACCGACATTTCTGGCGTCAGACAATCCTCCGTTATCCTTATGGAAAACTTGCACCCGGTGATCTCCCTTGGCATAGCTTTCCGCAATTTCCCCACACTGATCAGGAGACCCATCATCGACTAATATGATCTCTAAATTAGAGTAGGTTTGATTCAAAATACTATTGACACATCGCTTTAGATATTTTTCAACCTTATAGATCGGAACCACAACACTCACTTTTGGCAACATTGTCATATCCGCCTAACTAATCAATTTATAGAGCTTTTCTAGCTCATAAACATTGCCGTAATTCTTTCGTTCACAATTCACAGATAGTGTCTTTCTCAATTCATGATCCGCATATAACCTTTCTATCCCGCTCACTATTCCTTCAACCGATAAATCTGTGATATATCCATTCACTCCATCTATCACTTGACTCTTTGCAGTTGGATAATTCGTTATGATCACCGGCCTCGCAAGAATCTGAGCTTCGACCACTGTAACAGCCTTTCCCTCATATCGGGATGGTTGAACATATAGATCGGCTGCTTTCATATAGGGATAGGGGTTTGTTTGCTTTCCCAATAAGATAAAGTCATTCTCAAGTTTGCATTCTTTGATCAAGTCTTTAATCATCGCTTCATCGCCGCCATAACCGACTACATACCAAGCCAAATTATCATAACCTCGGTCCTTTAATATCTTAAAGGCTTTAACCGCATTGTCGATTCCCTTGGCATGGGACAATCTTGCTACTGAAAGTAGCTTAAATCGATTATCACGGCTCATCGGATTATCCACTTTCTCATCAGCCATTGCTTTTACAAATTGAGGAGAGGTTATATTTTCAACCACAATAACCTTTTGTTTCAGAACCGGATATTTCCTTACAAATGCGTTTCGACACTCTTCGGATACAGCGACAATATGGTCAAACTTATTCCACATAACCACATCCAGCTTTACATTAGTTTCCACAGTTGAAAAATCGGTGTGGATCCAAGCGATCTTCATGTTTGCATTCACTTTATATCCAACAAAGTAATGCGGCCATAAATAGCTAATGGCTACGTCAAATTTCCTTTGTAATCTTGGCAAAAACGGCAGCGAATATTTCCACATAAACTGCATTTGTTTGAAACCCTGTTCAGAAGACTTATTTAAAGTAGTTGCCCTGTATTTGGCTAAGAGCCTCGCCATGCCAATACTTATTCTTCCGCTTTTGATGGTTTGCCCGATGGAAAGCCTGAACGTTTTATATGATTTCATTTCTTTCAACAACCGAGGGCGTTTAGGCAGCATAGGCAGAAAATCACCCGTATGACTATATAACATTAGATCCACTTCATAATTCTGATAATCGAAATGATCCAGCATACTGATCAAACTTCTCTCAACACCGCCAACCTCCATATCAAATGAGGAAATTAATATACTTTTCATAAATGCCTCCATTGAATCAATCATTCTTTATAGAGAACGATGATATAAAAAAATATACTTTTGTGCTCTATTATTAGAATAGTTCTTTATAGAGAACAAGTCAACAACAAATTCCCTCTACCTCATTAGGCAATTCGAGTTGGATCCGGGATCTGATTTCCCAAGAGATTAGAGAACACGCTTCCTCTTTCTCCTGCCAATTGATTAAACCCGCCTTTTTGCACGATTTCCCCCTGGTCCAATACAATCACTTGGTCCGCATTACGTATGGTCGACATGCGATGGGCAATCACGATAATAGTCATCGTCCCTTTTAATCGATCCAGTGCTTCTTGTATTCTCGCTTCATTCTCCGTGTCCAACGCACTTGTCGCTTCATCCATGATTAGGATAGACGGCTTTCGTAGAATAGCTCGGGCGAGAACAATCCGCTGCCGCTCTCCTCCGGAGAGCCTAACCCCACGATCACCGATAATCGTATCTAACCCTTGCGGAAGCCTCCTGACATATTCGGCAGATACGGAAAATTCTAGTGCCTCCCACAGCTGTTTTTCCGTTGCCCCCGGCTCGATCATCAGCAGATTTTCCCTAATGCTTGCATGGAAAAGAAAAGGGTCCTGTGGAACATAGCTTATGGATTGCCTTAATGCTAAGATTTGATCACTCTGAAGAGGTATCCCATCGATCAATACTTGCCCATTTTCTGGCTGAATAAGCCCCATTAAGATATCAATTAAGGTGCTTTTCCCAGCACCGGAACGTCCAACAATTGCCGTTGTCTGCTTCGATGCAATTTGAAAATTAATGTCGTGAAGCGCATATCTTGATTCATTGGGATTATAACGGAAGGATACATGTCGGCATTCGATTTCTTGGTTGACCTCAATCGGTTTAACCTTTATATACTCTTGGCCATTTTCTAGATGGAACTCCTTAGCGGCTATACACTCTTCTTGTAATTTAATTATTGCCTTAAACGCAGGAAGTGCTGCTGAAATATGCTCCATATTGGACTGTATTCCTGTAAACCGAGGCCACAATCGGGAAAAAATAACAAATATGAGCAGCAGTTGCTCCATTTGTGTATGGAATACCATGACCGATAAATAAATAAAAGCGGCAATTAACACAGCCGATGCGATTTTATAAAGCAGTTGTGAAGCGGATCTTAGCTTTATGTATTCTACTTGCTCAATTTCCATTTTTCGAGTTAATGCATGAAACCAAGTCAAACGAGATTCTTCAAGGGAATTGCTTTTAATTTCTTTAATCCCATTGAGCTGATCTGAGATGCCTGCATGAAAGCTTTGCGATAATTGTGAGGTTTGACCTCCAAGAACTCTCGCTCTTTTAATAAATTTACGAGAAAACAAAGTTAAGAGTAACCCGAAGGATAGTACAAAAATCGTCATTGTAGGAGACAGCCAAAAGGCAATGCTGATCTGGATGAGAGTAAAAATCACGGAAGTTATTAGCTGCAGGATTAAATTAGTCCCAAACCCAACCCGAGTTAGTTCAGAAGTTAACAAATGGATCAGATCTGAATTTCTCCGTCTAACAAAAAAAATCCAGTTTGACTGGAGTAGAGCCTTATAAGCATCCAATCGTAAATGACGAACAAATCTTTGTTGAATGCTGGTGTCACGTATGGTTAAAGATCGCTGTAATAGATTCTGACCTACTATTAATAGAATATACATACAAAGAATAAGCGGCAAGCCCAATGTTTGGGGGAATTCCTTAACGAAATTCATAATCCCTGACAGGGGGGAAGCTCCCGCATTTACATCTGCAATACCACTAATGCTTATCATAGGAAGCAATAATAAAACGCCCAGACCTTCAAGTAAACTAATCAACACCATCCCGAAAACGTTAATAATCAGTTTTTTTCCTGAAGAAACATATAGTTTTTTTACAAAATACATGAGATGTTCCATTATTATATCCCCTTATGTAAAGCTAGATTCCGAACTTTCCTCCAAGCGCAAAGAAAAGGACGCAATGGAAAATATAAAAAATGAATGCTTCTAGGCAGTGGCAGCGTCTCTGCATCTATAGGGTAAGGATAAAGCAGACTGAACATAAATAAAGCCTTCTGTTGATTAGACATTAAAGAGAATAAATGACGTCTGTGATATCTGGATACATCTTCAGGTAAGGGTTCACTATGGAGGTTAACCATTTGCTTAATATAGAATAACGCCTCCTGGGCTAAATGCTTCGGACGGTAACCACTTGTCAGAGTATACATTTCTTTCTTTAATGGAGTATCCAATAATTGAGAGGAAAGAATAAGGGCTTGCCCTGCTACTTGAGAAAAATGATACTTCTTTAACAAACCGTTCAGTTTATTCCAATCGATATTATGTAATACCATTCGGTCGATATCAAGCAGCCAACGCAGCCTAGACCAGCCATGACGAGCACCGTGAGCAGCCAAGAATAGAAACAAATCCTCTCTCCCCAAAATATAGATCGAATGGCTTGTAGTTGAAAGTGTCCTTTTTCTACTCCATAATTCATTAAAGTTTGGCTCCCATGAAGGCCCAGGGTGAAGTCTCCAGTGAATTTCAAGTTTAATCCTTTTTTGCGAATGGAAATAAGTAACATGATGATGTCTCCATGTCCATTCGTTAAATATCGTAGAAAAATAATCCTCTTTAACATAATCCAGCTTTACTAGGAGCTCGTGTACTTTATTCAAATTTTCCATTGGAGTAAGCAGATCTACATCGCTGCAGGTTCGCCTTGATAAATCCCCATATAGGTCTAATGCAAGTGTAGGTCCTTTGAGAACGATCACTTGAATCTCATTTCCGGCTAGTAATTGGCATATTTGGTCTGTCTCTCCGGTTAGGTGAAGCATATGAAATGTATTTTTGCGGTATTCTGAGCTTAGCTCTTGAATAACATAGGGGGGAATCCATTGTTCATCTAACCCTTTAACTCTATTGTAAATATAGGGATAAACACGATGGTGCCGGGCCAGCTCAAGGAAAACGTCCCAATTCATGTTTATAAATAACTCTTCATGACTTGAGTAAATATTCTCCTCACCTTCACACTTCATAAACAGAAGTAAGAGTTCCAGCTCTTTTGGTAGGACGCCTACATCTAAGTTTAATTCATTCCCCATTGATTTTCTCCCTTATCCTTTGCCGCTCATTCGTTTGGCGAATTTCCCAACTACAGTGAATTTCTCCATACCTTGTTTGCCTGTAACATAAAAAGGGCCACTTCGCAGCCATGCATGAGCAATCATCTTGGCGGAATCATCTCTAGCCATTCCTAAATATAGCGTACTTTCAATCTTGCGTCTGGCAAGCATTTTCAAACCGGCTATGGCCTTTACAAGACATTTGCTTTCCCAGAGCGTACGCTGACTCATAATATCAATCGCATGAGCTATGTTCTTCAAGACGATTCTGTTCTTATCCAGCTGCGTATCCGATGTTTCCTGCATGTGGACTCCCAATGAGGGAGCTATCTTAGCGAAAGGCAGGCTGATCAAAATCCGCGCCCATCCTAAGTAAAGATAAGCCTCTACTAATAGAAACATGGTTCGGGTATCCAATGAAATAAATACTTTTAGCTTGTTTACCATGAGGGATGGAGCTCTTCACCAAAATAAATTAGTTTTTCAGCCAATAAATGATTTAGAAATGATGCCACATTTGCTTCACAAACTTTTTGTTCTACATCATATTCTGACATCAATGTTTTCACTAGCTCAGCAGCTGAGATAGGAGCTGAGATTAAGCTCCATATTCTACCGCCTATTATTCCAAGGTTGTAGTAGTTTCCATTATGAATATTCATCATCACTTTCTCTCCATCCATATCACTTGCGATGTTTCCTTGACTTTGCATGATTCTACAATTTAATGGGATACTCTGACTCTCGATCATTGCTATTCCTCCTTATGTATGGTTTTTAAAATTAAGTCTGCCAACTGGGAAGCTGTAAATCCAGAATGGGGTCGTCGTAATTGATAAAGCTCGATTTTATTAGAAATATTAGCAGTTGTATTAAAATGCCATTCCAGTAATCCAAATTTAGCTAGAAGATAGCTGCGAAACGTTTGGCAGAATAAAGTATGCAGCCTTACCAGACCCTGGATCGGTTGAATTTCAATTCCCTCGCTCGCTATCTTACTAAGTTCAAAAACCGCACCTAGAGGCAGTGGCTCTGATATAAATTTAGACGGGACGGGAACAAGATATTTGGTTTCCCTCTGGAAAATCGATTGATAGCCGCTTGTCTCCATACCAAATTCCGTTAAGCTTTCCTGCCAGAGCTTTTGCTGCGGATAAGCAGGCATCACCACAGGGATTTGATTCTTAGTAAATGTTACGGCGATCACATCATCACTTATTAATGGATACCCTTTGTTTAAGAAAGCCGATGCCAATGTCGATTTCCCCGCTCCTGAATCACCTACGAATGCATAAGCTTTCCCATTAATTGCTATAGCACTTCCGTGTAGAGGAAGTATTCTCCTCTGCATTAATAATGCTCCCATACACGTACCAAGTAGGTAAAGTCGAATTTTATCTTCATCTGCTCCATTCAGCGGCGAAACGATAATGCTCTCCCCATCTTGTATGCAGAAAATTGCGGTATCCGGTACTTCAAACATAAATAAGTTTTTACTAGCTACATATCTATCTTGCTTATGATCCCTGTTAAACCATACTTGTGATAGATCTGCTTTTTTAATAAGCACATTTATTGGAACGTTTTCTTGATTAATTTGCGGCAATTCTGGCAAGAAAATTTCACTCACCATACTTAATCCAAACGCTTTATAAATAACCTTATTTATAGTTTCAATCATTCTTCTCACTCCAAGGGTTGACAGGGATAATTTAATAGAATAACCCTTATACCTGTCACAGTATAAGGGCAGCAGTAACTACCTGATTAAGTACTTGAACTAGCTGTAATGAATCACATCGGCTGCATTTGCATCTGGATCTGGTTGAACCGCATCGGGCATACGAATTCCTGGTCCTGCCATTGTCATTTTCACATCTAACACCTCTAACGTTGGTGTATTCCATTCTCTTTTAAGCATATTTTTCACCCCCTTTCAAAAGTTAGCAAAGTTAGGCTTTTTACAACGCTTTGATAAATCGATAAAAAATCAAACTGCGCATTAATATTCTAAAACCAAATTCATATATATATTCTGGCTTTGGAGCTTCCTGAATTTTGGAAAGTGCAGACTTTATTTCTTTAATATTTAAATATTCAGAAACCACAGGATCTTTAATAAGCTGTTGAATTTCATTAACAAACACATTCCACGATGCAGCCATTCTGTGAACACCATCGGCGCCTTGCACACCACGAGTACGTTGATTTAACCTTACGTTATCCGGCAAATAATTTTTGGTAGCCCTACGGATTAAAGCTCTGTCAAGACCGTTTTGAACGTATTGTTCTTCTGGCACCGACAAACAAAAACGGATAACATTGAGATCGTTTGTAGGATCGCGTTCCCATAAGGAGTAACGCAAGGATAGTTTTGTCCCAATTGTTCCGTTTAAATGCCAAGAGAAGAGTTGTTCAAACTGTTTTTTTCTTATATCATAGGAGCTTTGAAAGGAATAATCCGTGTTATCTAATCCATGCATGTGAATTTTACGGTGAACATTAGTCTTTTGGGCAAAATCCGGGTTTATTAACATTGGAAATTGTTCTTCTTCTTTTGCTGAAAACATTCGGCCTACAAAGGGATACGCCTTTTTACCGACTATTGAAAGGACACGTGATTTCTTTGCATTCATAATGGTACAATACTGGTTTATTTCACGGTTAAGCTGAATCCATTTCAGTCTTTTCATCAGAGTAACTTGGTAATCAATAGCGGGTCCCCAAGAGATGCTCCAATTGCCCCTTTGTCCGTTCAAGAGTACTCCGATCCCTTGCTGGTGAGCTTTCTCATATATTCCCTTTAGCCAAAAGGAATTCTCGAAAAATTTGTATGGCATCTCCATCGTTTCAAGCCAATCATCAATCTCCGTTAACGGGCTGATTCCTGGAAAGTCGAGATAGTTGTCGGTAATATTGCCTACATGCTGTACAGTGGATTGAATATACGGTTTTTCGTTGGAAAATCTACTCCTAGGCGTCCAATTATCCGTGAAATCCTCAACCGGAATATAGCTGAAAGTATGTAATTGTTTGTTCTCATTCTTCAGTGTTTTTGCCGCAAAGCTTGCAACCGAACCCGAATCGAGTCCTCCACTGAGATGAGCGCCCACTTGACGGTGGGTTCGTATTCTCGCTGTTACTGCCTTTTGAAATACATCACGAAAGGCTTCTACATATTCTTCGTTTGACTTTAGTTTCAACGTTTCCCCGGCTGTTAAAGTGCAGTATCTAGTAATTGTTGCTTTTCCATCCACTACAGAAATCGTATGAGCAGGAGGAATCTGTTCTATATTTCTATATACTGAAGCAGAACAGTCCATCGCATCAAATGTATAAGGAATGGCCAGGAATTCTGCAACCCAATCTTCATTAAGCTTTTTTCCAATGCCCGGTAACGTAAATAAAGGTTCCATTATAGTACAAAAGGCAAACCGAGTTTTTGTTCGGTGAAAGTAAAGCGTTCTAGTTCCCGAGAAGTCTCTTGCTCCAAATAGCCGTTGTTTGCGTTCATCCCAAATCATAAAGGCAAAATCACCTATTAAATACTTTGCGGTTTCTTCTCCCCATTTACGATAGGCGAGGAGAATCAATTCACTGTCAACCATATTTTTTCTCAGAGCATACTCAACCTGTAACCATTCAAATAATTCTTGACGGTTATCAATGATGGCATCCGCTGTTATCGCTAGCTGTCTTTCGGAATCATAATGAGGCAATCGTTCCTCAAGCGACTCCGGTGTAATGCATTGTGCATGGCAGCCAAGAAAGAGCTTTCCTCTGTACCACGTATGAACATAATCTGCAGGATATTTCTCTAAAGCCTCCATTAATTTATTGCCATGCTCCATATTTACATCCACTTGATTAAAATTAATTATTCCTGTTATGGCACTCATTTTATCTCCCGTCATGCGTCGATCTTATTATAGAACTATATTAATTATTATTGTTCTTTATAAAGAACATCATTAGAATACCACCCCCTTTACGGGCTGTCAATCCCTTTTACATGATTTTTTTGTAAGGCTTGTAGAATCCTATTATTTAATGCTGCGAAGCTATGCTTCACCGTATCAAAATCAAAAAATTCATAGTACATCCAATTTACATATTGCTTGATTGTCTTGTGCTTTACATTTCTAATCGCATTATAATCCCACCATAGATGGGTCCTATTGGGAAATGGAAGCTCTAAAATCCATTCGAGGTGGGGGAAATGATGGTATACGATGGCCAAGGTTCTGGTTAATCTTTTCAGCGTTCTGTGAGAAGCCGCAGCCTTAAATAAATCAGTATATTTTAGTTGATCTTGAAGAACATGTATCAGTTGAATAATATCGATAAAATACTTTAATGCGTTCATATTATGCCTCCAGCCATGGAGACAAATCATATAAAAGGTATGAAAATCAGATAATCCCTTCATATATCGGTATGATTGCAAGGGCATAGCTTGATTCCAGAACTCATCTATGTTTAAATCGGACGTGTTTTCAGTGAGCAAATCCCAATGCAGCTCCACCGTCAATGGAATCGACGAATGGGGTAATGGTTTACTGAAGCTCCAATGGAAATGAGCGGGGATACGCGCTTGCTCCATCGTATAGCCCAGTTCCTTCACACTTTCGATGGCTTTCTCAACATCGCCTTCTTTGATTAATAAATCAATATCAGAAGTCCCTCTGGCCCCAATGTGACCATAATATATTTCAGCAAAGCTGACACCTTTTAGCGGGATGGCAGCAATAGCCTTTTCTTCAAATTTTCTAAAGATTTGCTCCATTCGATTTTTGACGAAGATATTCAGACGTAAGGTTTCGTCATATTTTTGCTTTAATCGTGCTTGAAAAAATGGAGGTGTTTGTGCCAGTTGATCTTGTTGCTTTAATAAATAATAAATCTGCGACGATATGGCAAAAAACTCAATATCCTCTAGTACCCGTTCATAATAATCCCAATCATGAGGAAGAGGAATGCGCGGATTATACAACGCTTGAATCAAAGAAATGATCACCGAGTGCTGCTCCCTTCTGCAATTGCATACGATTTAAGCGACGGTATAGCCCATCCTCCTGGATCAATTCATCATGCCGTCCTTTTTGCACAATCTTCCCTTTATCCATCACGATAATCCAATCCGCATGTTGAACCGTTGATAATCGGTGTGCAATAACAAGCGTCGTACGGTTTTTCATTAAACGTTCCAAGGCTTCTTTCACATGATCTTCCGTCTCGCTGTCTAATGCGGAAGTCGCCTCATCCAGCAAAAGGATCGGCGCATCCTTTAATACGGCCCTCGCTATAGCCATTCGTTGTTTTTGACCGCCGGATAGCCTTAGCCCTCTTTCTCCGACTTCAGTGTCATACCCATCAGGAAGCGACATAATGAATGGGTGGATATTAGCTGTCATTGCCGCATGCATCATTTCAGCATCGGTAATATGGGATCGTGCCAGCAACAAATTTTCCTTGATCGTGCCGCCGAATAAATAAGTTTCTTGGGGAACATGGGCAAAGTATTGCCTTAGTTCAGAAGGTGAAAAGAATTCGGTTGAACAATCATCAATTAAAATTTGACCCGTTTGCGGTTTATAAAAACCTTGCAGTAGATTAAACAAGGTTGTTTTCCCTGCTCCACTTGGCCCGACCAATGCAACCACTTTTCCTGCTGGAATCTGCAGATGGAATTGCTCCAAGATCTTGACCTTTCCATCGTAGCTGAACGTGATGTTACGGATTTGGATAGACTTTAGAAACGGTTTTACAGGAGCATCTACCGATAAATCAACCGATTCCATCGGCTGTTCCAAAACACGCAAAATTCTTTCTACAGCCGAAATTGATCTTTGAAAGCCAGCCCATAAACCAGCAAGCCCGGTTAGCGGATACACCAAATGATTCGTTAAGTTTACAAAGGACATTAATGAGCCTACCGTTATGCGATTGTTCCATACAAAGTATGCTCCTAAACAAAGGCTCGCAAGAAATACTATGGATCCAACGAAATCACCTCCTGCATGAAACCATCCCCGCAGCTTCGCATCCTTTAACTCTAAGGAATAGAGCTCTTGGTTTTTTCTTAGATACTTGTTGTGAAACAAATTTTCCAATGTAAACGAACGAATGACCAAAAAGCCCCAAAACGTTTCATTAAGATGAGTATTCGTATCAGCGGCAAGCTTCAGGATCTTGCTGCTATTACGGCGAAGCAATAAGCCGAATATAGCCCCGGCTAGAACAGCAATAGGAGCAACAATCAGACTTAACAAAGATAATTGCCAACTAATATGAGCCAAATAAATAAAAATGCCAACGGAGATAATAGGGAATTTAATCAGATTCATCAGATTCATTCCGATAATACCATCTATGTAATTTATGTCATTCGTAAAGTGAGATAATAATTCCCCCGAAGGGTGATTTTCCACTTTTTGTGTAGGGAGAAGCAAGATATGTTTATATAATCGCGCCTTCAAATCTCTTTTCACAGCATTTACTGTTACTGCTTGTAAATATTCATTAAAATAGGCTGAAGCAACACTTAGCAAAATGAAGGAAGTACCCAGTGGTATTAATCGCTTGATTCGCTGAAGGTCGCTTTGAACGGCGGCATCCGTAATACTTCCTAAAAACCAGGCAAAGGCGAATGTTAATGAGATATCAACCAATAAACAGAGAAAGAGCCCCCCGTATGCCTTCTTCTGTTGCGTGATGTACGGGAATAATAACGAAAATGTTTTGTGAATGGATTTTATTGGGAAGTATTGTTTTATCACAAAGAACACCTCTGAGAAAGTTTCTACGGTAATGTATTATTTTTTCGATTTAGATACATTCTCAAAAGTAGGGTAAGAACGGGTAATGTAAGAATCATCTTGCTCCAGACCTTTGCGGTTAAACCAGCTTCAAGCAGGACGATTTTCCCTTTTTGAACGCAAATTAGTTTTCCAATAAGCTGATCTTCACGAACTGGTTCATCGAGGCCGAAATTGGTATCGCCTTTAAAAACGTAATACAGCTGATTATCGATCGATTTCAGTTGATATAATCGATGCGCGATCAAATGCTCGGATGAGGAATGGAACAAAACGATATCACCTCTTTTTAAAGGTAAACCGTCACAGAAATTAAATCGGCAAATGTCTCCTTCCCGAATATAAGGAAACATACTGTTGCCTTGGGCTGGTAGATCAATTCCCCCATATTGTTCCATAACATTGAATATTAGCTGCATAGTCTCCCTACTAACTTGCATGTTTAAGCAGTCCACATTTAATCAGATCGGACAAGAATACTTCGATATCCCGTTCAACATCTTCACTTACCATTTCATATTTATCATGCACAGCTTGAATAAGGGATTGCAGCGTCTGCGTTTGGTGAAGCAGAGACCAACAGAAGCCTCCGATTTCATTTAATTGAGTTACTGTATAATCATCTGTATTTAGGATAATCCATTCGCCATCCATCTGAATGGCTTCATATTGGTTCCTCCGAACGTAGTAAGCGATCATGATATCAGCTCCCAAAATGTATGATCCTTCTGAAAATACAATTCATAAATGGGAACGGTATTTGCCAATTCCTGCATGAATCCCAGTATCCTTCCAGTCTCTTCGGGGTCGTGAGCCCAATAAAAAACTTTATCCATCAATTGAAGGAGCCCAGTGGACTTCGCTAAAGGAATTCTTTCATTATATTGAGCCTGATTTAAAAGGTGGATACTTGCTAATGGAGCGCACTTCTCTGTACCCGTTACTTCCAGCTCGCTTCGAAAAGGAGAATTGAACACCGTAATTTGCTTGGATGTGATTTTGACAAGTGTCGCTTCATCCGAAAGAAGCTCCCGCGGATACGACAACCCAGCAGCGGTTGATTTCCCAGCCCCTGATTGGCCTGCAAAAATGTGCGCTTTGCCATTTTCTATCACGCAGGAGGAATGTAGTAAAAGTCCCCAATTCTTATAAACAATATACGAGCTATATAAATTGATTAAAGCATGCTTTAAGGCTAGTTCATTGCACATGGATATTCTTGCGTTTTGATAGGTTGAATCGATTTCAATCAAGTAATCGGCCCTGCGAAAGATAATCTGATTTGCTTCTTTAATAATTGCAACCTCATAATCAACAAATGGAACCCCATATCCCCCATGAATATGAATCGAAAGATCTGGCTGGATGTTAGGAGAAACCGGATTGCAGCGGAAATTCCTGTTGAACATATTCATCAGATAGAGCGAATCGGTTGCCACTTGAATCAAATGTTCTCCGATTGTGATCTGCATTTGTTTCATGATTAAGCCCCTTAGGTTTAGGATAGAGAAGAGAAGGTCAATGGCAGTGAACCATTGACCTCAGGTAAGAACTTAATTAATATTTTTTGGAAGGTCTTGGGTCATTGGGATATTGAATACCGCCATCCCCATCTCCACCAGGGTTTTTATTTCCCACTCCTCTGTTCCAGCTATGAGCAGTTTCAAATCGAACAGGCTGGTGACTTACGACCAAAGGGCGGGTATAACTATTTTTCATGTTACTGACTTCATTCTCCATATTTCACCTCCTTAAAGTTTTTGCATCGTAAGCATACACTTTACAAATGCTCTTCACAGCTACGGCTTCAGTATTTGGATCAGTCGATCCGCTTCGCCGAAAGGCGTATCCATCGTTTCGTATATACGAAGCGAAAGTGGGCTTCCAAATCGCTCCGAGTTGATGTTGATCGTCTGCATGCCGCTAACCAACCGGTTCTCGCCAGTAAACAAGAGAGCTTTCACCCCAATTGTTTTGCCTTGCGCATCGACCAGTTCCACCTTTATTTTCGAGAAGCTTTGATCAGCGACAACATCGCTCTGAGGAGTAATATCCAGATCCATTCTCAGATTATAAGCGTATGGCAGATTGCCCACTGATGTACCCGAATTCATCCCAACTGACCAATTGTTTAATCTCACCTTGAATGGATAAAACGCAAGTGCTGTATCCCCTTGCTCCAATTGGACTTGCGTCCGAATCGCCGCGATGGGAATGTTATAGGGGGCAAAGGTTTCACCGTCCATGATTTCCATTACGAGTTGTTCCCCTGATTCCGTGCTGGGAAGAACAAAAGAATAATAGATGACATAGCTTATATTCGGAATGAGGGTTTCCACTCCTGTAGTCTGTCTTGTACCTGTAAACTGGTAACCACCGGTACTCCTCAACTGCGCCTGAAAATGTGGGACAGGCAAGGGATGGTCGCTGTGGTTTTGCAGTTTGAACTTGGCGACTGCCGTTTTAATGCCTCCTCCTGCGCTTTCATGCATACGTAGTGTCACCATGGATACATCAATTTCAGGTTGACTCCACTTGTATATCGAATCAAACTGGATCGGCTTATTCCATTCGTAGGGTAACAATGGTGCCATGAAACGCATCGCATTGCTGTCGTCTGGAAGCGTAATATGTAATCGTCCGATGGTGTAATTCACATTTGTTTGATCGTCTAAAGCAAAGTCTTCTGGGCTGAGAATGGTTAAACCTTTTAGCTTGGTTCCGTTCCCCAACGGGATCGCATAGTGCAAATATCGTTGTTCACCCGAATCGAGCACTAAGTTTACCAACTCAAGTCTCTTGCCGTTATATACCTTCATATCCGATGTTCCGTCGATCCGAAGGTCTGGTAAAGATCTTTTCATTTCACTCATGTTAGTAGCCAGCAGCCCTATGATTGCAACAGGCCCCTGAGGTGTATTCTGCTCATCTAAGCTGACCGCCTTATATTCAATTGCACTAGACAAAACTGGAATTGCAAAAACTTCCCCCCATTTAATATTCGCTGTGGGATCAGAAAGAACTGCATTCCCCCCTTTCCATTCTATGGATGCAATAGGAATGGATAGAACGGGCTTTTCCAGCTTTGGATAAACATATTCGTCTACATCCACCCAAGAAAGTGTAGATAACGAAAAGGCATCTTCACGAGCCACCACAATCATATAGCTCAATTCTATAGTCACCTTCGGTTGAATGGCCTTCGCATTTACTACACTGGGACGCAAGGTGTATTCGATCCCTTCTTTAGTTTTAACTCTGACTTCATAATCCGGAACCCGGATTACACGCACCCCTTCATTATATAGCCTGACAACCGCAGCAACTCTCGTCCCGTTGGGAATTTGCTCGTTTAGAATACTTTTCACTTTTGCTATTATTGAACTCGTCAAGCGATAGTCATTCTGTACAGATGAAATGGAATGCATCTCGTCCGCATTTGCCTGGAAGGATACCGAAGGAATCAGCAAGGAGGCCGTTAAGATGAGCAAGATTAAAGACTGTTTCCACTTCTTTTTCATTTCAGTTCACTCCATTCTCTTTATTGCGCATTCACAGCAACCCACTGAACCTTTTCTTTGTCTATCAATTGATTAATATTAGAAATGACGACCATTTCACCCTCATCGACACCGTGGAGAACTTCTTGATTAGGCTCATTTAGCCGACCAAGCTGTACCTTACGCTTCTCTACCGAATCACTCTTAAGTACGAATACGAAGGCATTATCCCCATCTTTTACTATACTATAGGTTGGAACAGTCAAAGCAATTTGATCTGCTTCATCTGTTAATTGAATCCATAACTTCATTCCCGGTTTTAAAATCATTTCCTTGTTGGGCACATCCAGATTTATTTCGTATGCTTTCGTTTCAGGATCAATAACCTTAGAGAGAAAGCTAATCTTCCCTTTAGATTTTTTCGTTGTTTCTGGCAAATAGTAGGTCAATTCTGTTTTACTGCTCACAAGTTTAGATTCTTCCTCCGTTAGATAGCCTTTGATTTTAATTGGATCCAGCTTTTGAATCAGACCGATATTATTACCCGCCTGCAGGGTCATTCCTGTTTCGAGCGACGTTTCTGTCAAAATACCGCTTACTGGTGCTTTTACATCAAGGTACGTCATGGATTCTTCGACTTGCTTCAGTGAGTTTTGGGCATATTTCAGCTGCGTTTCCAATTCAGGTGGTTGGGACTCTGATAGTTCCAGCGTGTTCTTCTTTAGCTTTAACTGGTCTAGGTCCAGGCGGTTATTGTTTAGTTGAACCTCCGTCTGATAAAGCTGATCCTTCGTAACCAAACCGACATCGTAGTCGTTCCTCATTTTATTGTAACTTCTCCCCAAATCAAACAGTGCCTGCTCCATTTTCTGAATGGTGCTGCTTAGCTCTAGCTTCTTATTGTTCATTTCCACTTTAGCCTGTTCTTTTGCCCTTTTTATAGCATCCTGGGCAGTCTTGACCGCAAGAGACGCATTTTCCTTTTGAAATTTTGCATCGCCTGAATTTAGTCTAACAATGACCTCGCCTTCGCGAACCATATCCCCACGTTTCTTAAGTATTTGCTTGATGTCTCCCCCTGCCTTTACAATAATCCCAAATGAAACAGAGGATTGTACGTCTGCCGCACGTTTCAGTGGATCTGTTATTTTTTGTTTTATTATTTTAGTTACTTTCACACTTTTTAGGGCTTGCTGCTGGGCAGTCACTTTAGGAACCGGCTCTACCGGTGCTGTTTCCGTACATCCAGCAATGAATGTTAAGCTTATCGCCAAAATACTGACCTTTTTCAAGATTCCTTGATGCGACCTAAGTCTCTTCATTCTCACTAGATATACCCCCTTTCTTCTTTCGTTTTGTTCATTACAACCCCCATCAACTTGGCCTTCGCAAGCAAAAGCTCCTCTTTTACCCTTTTGGCTACGTTAAGTTTCAGCTTACCGTACTCGACAACAAGAAGGACGCCATCAGACTTTGCCGCCATAATCTTCGCATCGGTTAACGTTAAAACTGCTGGTGTATCGACAATGATCAGATCGTAGTTTAGCTTCAGTTCGGCCAAGAGTGCATTCATCCGTCCCGATGCCAGCAATTCCGATGGATTCGTTGGTCGAGGACCCGACATAATAAAGGACAGGTTATCAACATCGGATTTCTCAATAATTTCTTTCATAACACTCCGATTTGTCAGGTAGTTCGTGAGTCCTCGGCTGTTATCCCCGCCAAAGGCAAGGTGGATCGAAGGAGTTCGTAGGTTAGCGTCAAGTATAACCACTCTCTTTCCGACCTGTGCATAAGCAACAGCTAAATTTAATGCTATTGTGGTTTTGCCTTCACCCCGGTTGGCCGAAGTAATCGTAATTACTTTTATTTCGCGGTCTAAAGTGGAGAATTCGATATTGAACCTTAAAGATCGATAGCTCTCCGAAGTAAGCGAGTTAGGATTGACCTGCATGATAATCGCGGTTTTAGTGGACGGTTCTGACATATATCGCTTCCCCTTCTTCTATTCGAGTTTCCTTCCGTTTGTCCAACCTTAACTCTTTTTCCTTCATTTTGGGTATGAAGGCCAACGGTGATATTTCTAAGACAGTACGGATATCCTCATCCGTCCTCAACGTATCATCCAAAGCCTCTAACAAAAGTATGATACCGATGGCAACCACTAAAGAGGCTAGAAAACTCAGTAGCATGTAGTTTGATTTTTCATTTATTGGTGTTGGATTTTCCTGCATTTCTGCTCTATTTAAAATCGTTACATTATTAACCTTCATGATCTTGGGGATTTCCATCTGAAACACATCAGTTACGGCGTTGGCGACTTTTACCGCCTTTTCATAAGAGTAGTGCCGTGCAATGATGGTCATGACTTGAGTTTCATTTAAATTGGAAACATTTACGATAGAAATGAGTTGTTCCACAGACAAATTTAAATCCGGATAACGCTGAACAACTTTATCCATAATCGCTGGAGTTTTGATAATTTCTTTATAGGTCGCGATGAGTGCGATGTTAGCACCAATTGCCCCATAGTCGATTTGCTCCTTGCCCAATTGCCCCTGCTCGAAGGTATTATTGACAATTAATTTGGTGGAAACCTGATAAATGGGCTGATAATTTGTATTACTATATTTTGCAGTGAGCGTAGTAGACAGAAAAACACAAACAACAATAAGCCACCAACGCTTCATTATCATCCTATAATACGCTTTAAGATTGTTATCCATGGCAATCCTCCTTAGGAATTCTTTTCTCACTATTCGCTAGAATAAGACAATTTAGTTGATACTATTCGTATCATTATCTACATTATTCACTTTATGATACTTTATGTATCATGTCAACATAAACTTTTTCTGTGCACCATTCTATCTATACTGTCGGAATTACAAAGGAAATCGGGCGAGGAGTGATACGATGAAGAAAAAAACTGAATTTAGAATTCAGCTTTAATTTGGACCCTATCGACTATATTCCGAGGAAAGTAACCCTAGACATAAGATACAGAACCATGAATTCACTTCATAATTCCCTGTACTCTTCCCACTTGCCCATTGGTCAATCTTACTTTGATGCCATGCGGATGGACAGAGGAGTTCGTTAGAATATCCTTGACAATACCTCGTGTTTTTTTTCCCGATTTCTGGTCTTCCTTCAAAATGATATCTACAGACAATCCCGCCTTAATGTTTGCTCTTATTTGACCCTCCATATATGAGTGCCCCCTTTACTTGGATTCGATAGGTTCTTTTATTATAATAGAAATGGAGAGTTATCATTCATACCCTAAACCGAAGGAGTTCCATCCATCATGATGAATATTGCCTTTTTTCTTTTACCCAAAATCGAAGTCGTTTGTTTAACTCCGCACTTTACATTACGTCAAACGCTAGAAAAAATGGAACACCACCGCTATACCGCAGTTCCCATATTAAACGAAATTGGGAATTATCTGGGTACCGTCACAGAGGGTGACCTCTTGTGGTTTTTCAAAAATAATGAAGAGCTAAGCTTCGAGAATGCACACCGTCATTCTTTAGCTGAGGTAACCTTGCGCGTATCCAATAAAACCGTGCGAATTGACTCTAATATGGAAGATTTGATACGTCTGGTTAAGGTGCAGAACTTCGTTCCTGTCATCGATGATATGGATAAGTTTATTGGTATCGTTCGCAGAAGTGATATTATTGAGTACTGTGCCGAAAAAATATTCTAATTTATTTCCGAGAGCAGATAATTATATGTAATGAAGTCCCGCAGTATAAGGAAATGCAATAGGAAATAAACAGTCTAATACAGATTTAAACGGTTGAAGTGAAGGCACATTGGCATCCGGATTAAAGAGCAATGCAACAAACTCGTCGTAACTGATACGAATGACATTGCCTAAAATGGATAAACAGATCGTATCTGCATCTTCATCCTCTAATAATTCAATAACACAAGCTGCATTTGGATTTTTTTCTCTTAAATGCGGCAGCAACTGCTCCCAAAGCTTCTTAGAATCGGTGACTTTTACGGTTCCGGAATTTTGGGCTGTTGTAAAGCTTACTCCTTCAAGTGCTTCATGCATGTCCAACTCATGCCAAGGGGAATAGAGGTTAATATTGGAAAGGGATAACTGCTTCACGACATAGGAGATCAAAGAGACTACCACGTTTGCAACCCCATTCCATTCTACAACGAATGGTTCTGCTTGTGAAACATGATTAACCTGAACGGCAACAATTACACAGGCAATCAATTTTCCATCAAGCTCTGCGACATACACTTGGTAATTTAATTTATGGATGCTGGCAATAGCCTCGCTATCGATCAATTGAGCTGTACCAAATAGACTTTCCTCGTAACCAACGCTACGACTTTTTCGTAAATGATGAAAAGCAAAAGCGTCCTTTTTTTCAAATAGTCTAAAGCCTATTGATTTGTCATTATAATCTTGTTGGTAAATTTCGGCATCATGTTTAGTTATTGAATAGTGTTTAATCGCGCCAAATTTTCTACAGCCAGATCGCGTATATAAAGAACGATCACCAGAAACCAGCAGCAAGCAAGACCCCGATTGTTTAATAAATCCATAGATTTGTTCCAATATTAGACTTGCGTGCCCTTGACCTCGATATTCGAGATCTGTACACACAGAGCCCAAGCAATGAATTTGCAGCTGAGAATGGCCGATATGGACTATATTGGGTACGAGCCCCATAAATGCAACTAATTTCTTCTCCTCAAATGCTGCAATGGATTGATTCAGACCCGATGAAAATATTTGCGGAAAAGCAACCCCCATAGATGTTTGTTCTGAGTCCCGAAAAACGGAATCGGATAAAGCGGCAGCTTGTTTTAATTCTTCATTAGTAGCGAATCGAATCTCAGTCATGCTTAATACCCCTATCTTATTTATATTCACAATTAAAAATGAAGTGTATTTCTACACTTCATTTTAACTCTTCTATACAATTATTCAAAATAAATAGCTTTTCCTGTTCTTGCAGACTCGTAGATCGCTTCCAAAATTTCTGTAACCACTAAGGCTTGTTCAGGATGAACAACGGGTTCCGTGTCATAGATGATGTTATCGATCCACAATCTGGCTTCTCTTTCAAAATCTCTTTCTACAGAGCCATCATAGAAAGCAACGCCGCCCATATCAAGCTCTGGTTTTTTTACATAAAGCTTGCTAAACTCTTCACCATTGATGCGTAGACCATCCTTCATATCGGCTCCACCTTCGGTACCACATAAAGTCGATTTGGCTTCATCAATATCCAAGCTATTCAAAGCCCAACTCGCTTCAATTACAATAGTAGCCCCATTCTGCATAGTGATGAAACCGAAAGCTGAATCTTCTACCTTAAATTCATCTGGATTCCAAGAGCCCCAAGCATTTGCTGCATCTTTTTTACTACCCAGCTTGTGATAGACATTACCAACTACGCTCTTCACCTTATAATTATTCGTCAACCAAAGCGTAAGATCCAAAGCATGTGTTCCGATATCAATTAATGGTCCGCCACCTTGCTCGTCTTCGTTCAGGAAAACACCCCAAGTCGGTACGGCACGTCTGCGAATCGCATGCGCTTTAGCATAATAGATTTCCCCGAGATCGCCTCTGTCGCAAATTTGCTTCAAATGTACGGAATCAGGACGGTGACGATTGTTGTAGCCAATCGTTAGTTTTTTAGCGGTTCTTTTTGCAGCTTCTACCATAAGTCTCGCTTCTGCTGCGGTTTTAGCCATTGGTTTCTCACATAATACGTGCTTGCCTGCTTCCAAGGCATCAATTGTAATAAAGGAATGTGACTTATTCGGTGTACAAACGTGAACGACATCAATCGTTTCATCCTTCAAAAGCTCGCGATAATCCGTATAAATGCGAATACCTGCCTTGCCAATAAGCGCTGCTGCATCTATGGCCTTTTGTTCAATGATGTCGCAAAATGCGACCAATTCCACGTTGTCCAATCTGGATAAACCCGGGATGTGCTTCCCATTGGCAATCCCTCCACAACCGATAATTGCTACTCTAACTTTTTTCGACATTTGTTATTCTCCTTTTGTTGCCATATATATTTATGTTATCGACTTCAAATAAGTTAAGCTTTCTTCAATACTGCGGAGCTGCGCGATTTCGAATTCTTCCTGCTCCACCGTGTACCATTGCACGCCATGTTTTTGTCCAGCGAGAATGATTTTCTTGAAATCCATAATGCCAGCGCCGATTTCCGTATTGCGCTTATCTGCTAAGCTTTTCATGTCCTTGATATGAAGGATGCGGCAACGCTCTGCATATTTTTCAATAAAATCGATCGAACGCAAGCCCGAATACTCGACCCAATACGTATCCAATTCAACAAAAAGCAGCTCTGGCTCCGTATGCTTCACCAAGAGATCCAGACCATACTCACCCTCAAATTTCTGGAATTCAATATCGTGATTATGATAACCGAATTGAAGCCCATTCTCTTTACAGCGCTGCCCAATTTTATTGAACAAATCAGCTGTTTTTAAGTAATCGTCCTTATTACTTCGCATTTCGTCGGGGATACCCGGGCAAATGATATACGGACTACCTATTTCCAATGCGTAAGCAATGGAATCCTCCAGTCTGCTTTTCAATGCATCGATGCCTTCATGACTGCCTGCTGCTTTAAGCCCTAAGGTATCTAATGCTTTCTTCAAATCCTTAGCCGAAGTGGCAAAATAACCTGCAAACTCTACGCCATCGTAACCGATTTTCGCTACTTTTTCTAATGTTCCAAGAAAATCTACCTGAGTTAGCTCTTTGATCGAATATAACTGTAAAGCAATCGGATCCATGATTATCCATCCTTTCGATTGGTGATTCTGTACCGATTCGGTGTCATGCCATAGCGTTTGCGAAATACATAATAGAGATAGTTACTACTAGAGAAGCCATGCTGTAAAGCAATATCCTTAAATAAACCATTCCTTCTTGGAGTAGAAACGTCTCATCCTGAAGAATAACCCTTCCCTTTCCACGAGGGATAAAAACATAAAAGACCATTAAATTAATCGCGAAAAATACACTAAATATAAATCCAAGCTTCGCCAATACTTAAATTGTTTAGTTTCAAAAAAATCTGCTCCCTTAGACTTTCATTGTATCTATAATGAATATAGATTGGAAGTCTCGGGCTAGCAGTAATATTCATCACTTTTAGTCGTTCGGAGTCGATTGTTCGATCGTGCGAAACAAAACATTCCCCCGTATCAGTACGCTGATGAGTCATGAATCTTTACGGCGTCTTTTCCGCAGTATTTTGGGTAAACCCTAATTTCTCCTGATAATACATCCAAATCACGATAATAAAGCAGGCTAAAGCTACCTCGGACAGCGCCATAAAGCCTATGGCATAATGTCCGGTAATGTTAAACAGTATGGTTAACATTAAAGGCGGGAAAAATCCGCCGAGCCCGCCTATTGCAGAAATCAAACCATTGGCAATGCCCGCTTGTTTTGTAAAATATAGAGGAACCAGCTTGAAAACAGTCCCGCTTCCTATTCCTGCACAAGCAGCAATCAATAAACAGCCTACAGTATACATTGCTATTGATGGCGCAAAAGATAATATAATTGCCGCAATCGTCAACCCTCCGAACACAAACATGAGAATTCGGAAAGGATTCAAGCGATCTGCCAACCAACCGCCAACCGGTCTTATCGCCGTTGCCAACACGATAAAGCCTGCTGTTCTAAGCCCGGCATCTACTTTTGGCAAATGAAAATGAGATACTAAAAAATTAGGCAAATAAACGGAAAAAGCGACAAATGAACCGAAAGTGATGAAATAAAACAAAGAAAGAATCCATAGCTTCTCATTTTTGTATATGCCTTTGATTTGTGTAATTAAAGAAGTTTTTACTTTCGCTTCCTCCCGGTCACCTAAGAAGAAGTTTAAAATAACAAGTATCCCCAGCAGGATCGTATACAATCGCACTGCCATCCCCCACCCGTAATAATTAGCCACTATAGGTGCGCCAAAAGCAGTTATAGCTGTTCCAATGTTGCCTAACCCGTATATTCCATTAACAAATCCGTGGCGTTCCTTCGGAAAATATTTCGGCAGGGAGGTTACGCCAACTGAAAACACGCCTCCGCCAATCCCAAGACATAAACCGCCAATAATTAACTCAATGAAACTATTCGCATAGCTGATCCAAAAGATCGGACCTATCAACAGAAGAAAGTTGATGAGAAATAGCTTTCGCGCTCCGTATCGATTCGTCAAATAGCCTACAAGGATACGAATAATAATCCGAATAAAATGGGGGTGGCGGTAACCCAAGCCAATTGTAAAGATGTAAGTCTGATGTCTTCTTTGATGAATGGCATTAAGGAGGAAAGGATGACCCAGACCATTAAGCCCATAACTAAACTAACCGTTTGAAGTGGAAGCTGCAATTTTTTAACATTCATTCATTTTCACGCCCTTTCTTTAAATCAAGACTGCAATCGGAAATAGGATGGATCTTCTATGGCTACAACGACTTCAGGCAATGGCCTTTTAGGCGGCCCGGCTGTCGGAATACCTGTCTTTGCACCGAAAAATCCATGATGTATCCCCCTGTAATTTGTATTCATCACAATTTTATTAAATCACCTTAATCAGCAAAATTATGTAACAACTGTCACGACCTTATACCTTTCGAGCTACTTGTTCAGAAAAATTTTATATTTAGACAAATTTCGAAAACATCAAAAAAGGCATTCGTCCATGGATTGGATAAACGCCTTAAATAGCGGCCTAGCGACCGGTTTGATTACGAATAACGAGGAAAGCTGTTATTTAGATCCCCTCCGATATTGATTCGGTGAGATACCTACTGTTTTTTTAAAGGATGTGCTGAAATAATGCTGGTTATCAAAGCCAACAAGCTCTGCAATTTCATTGATGTTATGCTCGTTCGAATCCAGCAATTCAATCGCCTTTTTAATCCGGATTTCGGTTAGCACATATATAAAGGATGTTCCAAGCTCCTCTTTAAATTGCCGGCTTAAGTAAACTGGGGAAACCTGCAAGGCTTCTGCAAGATCATCCAGAGATAACGCTGAATCCGAATAATGCTCTTGCACATATTGACGCCCTCGCCTTACCATAGGTGAAAGCTGGGTCATCTTATAGACATGGGTACGGGCAATATTATACGCTAAAGAAATGCTATTCAATCCACCCTCTATGGGTTCAAAAGCCGCAAATATCGTGATTTTCAAATACTGCAGAATGGACTTGGAAAGCAAATCTAAGGTTTCATCTGCTATCTTACCCCACACAAGAATGATGATTACGCCATAATGATCACGGAATAATACATGCTTCCACGACTCCAGAATCTCGGCTGAAATATTTTCTATAGCATATAAGTACAATTGACGGTCTTTTTCAGAAATAAACGGTTTTCCCGCATCCTTTTCAAACCACCGAAGCACTCCGATCATCTGAGGTCTCTCGTTAGGCAATTGTAAAAATTCCAGCTGCTCTGCAATTTCATCCTCGCTTAAGCTGCCTTCCATCCACTCCAAGCAAAAGCGCTCTCTGAGAATTGAAAGATTTTTAACAATTTGCCGTGAGGCTACATTCAAATATTTTTCCTCATGAACCTCCTGGGTTAAATCCTTCGCGATTCTTTCTAATATTTTGGTTAATTGTTGCGGATTTACAGGTTTAAGAATATAATCATCAACTTCCAAGCGAATCGCTTGTTGAGCATAAGCAAATTCATCATGTCCAGTAATAATCACAATTCTACAGCTTGGATGCTGTTCACGAATATGCTTCATTAAAGTAAGCCCGTTCATAATCGGCATATTGAGATCTACCAGTATAATATTAACTTGATGCTGCAAAGCTAGCTCAAGCGCCTCTTCCCCATCTTCTGCCTCAGCCACAACTTCCATGTTCAATTCTCCCCAAGGTACAGCAGCGCGAATGCCTTCACGAATAATGTATTCATCATCGGCTATCAAGATTTTCCAGAGCTGTTCCAGAGCGTTCACCCCCATCTAACTTCGTTATAATCGGATGGATAATGGTAACCATAGTGCCCTTTCCTTTCTGGCTTTCTATCGTTAAACCATAAGGTTCTCCAAAGGAAAGCACAATCCGCGAATGGACATTCATGACCCCGTAGCCCCCGATAATTCGATTTACCTTCAAAGCTACCTCACTCGGCTCTTGATCAGCTAATGTCGATTGCTCCTGTATTTCATTTAGCGTATTCTGAAGTCTTTTCATTAGCTGCTGTAAGGTCGCTTCGTCCATACCCTGCCCATCATCAGAAATTTGCAGCTTAACACAATCCTTCTCTAACCTTGCTTTCACTAGAATATTTCCTTGACCTCGACGTTCTTTAATCCCATGGTAAATCGCATTTTCAACAATCGGCTGCAAGATTAATTTAAGTAAGAATAGATTATGAAGATCAGGCGAAACATCGACTTCAAAAAATAACTTATCTTTGTATCTTGTTTTCTGAATTTTCAGGTAACTGATCATATGTTCAATTTCATCAATTAGAGGGATAATTTCCTGACCTTTGCTTAGCCCAATCCGAAACAACTTCGATAAAGAATCCACCATCTCAGTTACTTCTTCTGCCCCATTCTTACGTGCGAGCCAATGAATGGTATCCAAAGTGTTGTAGAGAAAATGCGGCTTAATATTCGCATGTAGAATACGCAATTCGGCTTCCCGTTTCTGACGTTCCTTCATCTCCACTAATGAAATGAGCTTATTAATTTGTGTGAGCATAGCATTAAAGCTGCGGCCAAGCATGCCCACTTCGTCCTGCCGATTGCTTAAATTTCGTATCGTTAAATCGCCCGATTCCGCTTTTTGCATAAAGTGCATCAGCTTGAGAATAGGCTTGGCAATCGATTGTGATAGAAAATAGGATGCCGTAATCCCTAAAAAACAAACAAGAAAAATAAAACTAATGATATAAAAGCGAATTTCCTGAATCTGCAGAACCGAATCACTCGTGGAAAAAACGCCTATCGTTGACCAATTGGTAAAGGGAGATTTGCGATAAATAAATTGTAGATTTTGCCCCTTGACCCGCTTGGAGAAGCTTCCCGATGCTTCATCTGAAAACCAACCTGCATCAATACCTTCTATTAATGGACTTGACGGAGTGTAAATATTTTTGCCTTGATCGTCAATGATCATCAGAAAACCTGATTTTCCCAACCGCTCGTCTTTAAGTGTTTCGGCGATCACCCTTAATTTTAAATCGATGAGGATAACGCCTTTGGTTTCTTGTGTATCGGGGTCAAGAATAGCACGCACAACTGAAACCACTTCATCATCTTTATAATTATAATGGGTGGTTACATTTCTCCCACTTGTATGACCCAAAAGCTTAAATATACCATTGTTCGCAACAGCATCTTTGTACCATGTTTCTTCTGTAAGCTTTTTGTCTGTACGTGCGTACATTTCATTGCTAATATATTGATTCTCGTCATTCAGAATGAGAATACCCGCAACCTCGGAATGCAAGGTAGTAAAGCCTTGCAAAAATTTTTGAATCTCATAGATTTGATTTTGCTTTTGGGAGGTGTCCTCGATTTCTTTCTCGTATAAAAAGCTTTTTACTTGCGGATTAAAGGATATATAATACGTAATATTTTGAATTTCGCTGACATACGATTCCAACGATTTATTTACTTTTCCAATGAGCTGCACAGTATTCTCATTGACTTGGCGGTTAATGACGTTAGTAACAATCAAACTAATGAGCAGACCTAAAAAGATCGAAGGCAATATACTAATAAGCAAGAAATGGGCAATCAATTTATAACGGATGGGCAGATTATTGGTCTCCAGCATTTTCAACTTCAGGTCAACCACCTCGCATCGCAGCTTCCTATTCTACTTAGCGTAGTAGTTATCTACGTTGTCCTTTGTTACAACTGCAATCCCTGTATCCACATTTGGCGGCAGTAAAGGAACACTGCCTTCCTTCCAATTAGAAGCAGGTCGGATCAGATTATGATGGATATGAAACAGATACTGCAAAGACCAATAGCCCATATTCCAGGTTCCCTGCGCTAAGGTTGCTGAGATGATCCCGTCTTTGACCATATCCAGTGTACCTTTATCCGTATCAAAGCTAATAATTTTTACCTGAGATAGTTTTCCGGATTCCTTCATCGCATTCCCAACACCGATACCGCCATTCGCTTCCGTTATGAAGATGCCTGCTAAATCCGGATAATCTTCCATAAGACGGTAAGCCGCCATCTGGGATTGAATCTGATCTCCTTTTCCATCCTCTAAAGCCACCACTTGAATATCTTTATATTCTTTCGCAAGCGTTTCCTTAAATCCGCCAAACCGTTCTTGATGATTCAGTTGATTCGGTAAAGTGATAATGGCAACCTTCCCTTTACCACCGATAAGCTCCGCCATCTTGTGAGCTGCTGTAACACCTGCATTATAGTTATCCGTACCTAGAAAAGATAATGCTTTGCTTTTAGGCGCACCTGAATCAAACAAGACTACAGGGATTCCGGCATCGATCGCCTTTTGGATGGTCACATCAAGCGCATCTGGATTAATTGCGGTTAGGGCAATACCTGCAGGCTTTTTCGCAATGACTTGTTCCAAAACCGTAATGACTTCGTGCACATCATATTGCGTCGCCCCATGATATTCCACGGAAACATTGAGCAGCTTAGCGGCATCCTCAAAGCCCTTTAAGCTGTTTTTCCAATAATCAATCCCGGACATGAAGGTGACCATGACATATTTTTCATCCATCTCACCTTGGAGGCCTTTATCGATTTGATCCCATGTGTTCTTATTCGATTGATCATAATGATAAAACAAAAAATAAAGTAGAAAGGAAGCGATTAAAACCCCATATACCAATAAAAGTTTTTTCAAGCCAGCTCCCCCTAGAATTCTTGCTTTAGTAAACCTAGCATCGTAAGCTTTTTTATAACCTCATTATACCTTATTAGACTCGGAATTTACCTATTAAATTTTGTAAATCCTCCGCCATTGCGTTTAATAGATTTGATGAGGAAACGATCTCCTCCATACTTGCGTACTGTTGCTCCACGTTAGCAGCAACATCGTGTGTACCCGAGGCTGTTTGACGAGCGACTTGATCAATGATACGAATAGCATCGACAGCCGATTGGGATTTATCAGTAATTTGTGTAGATTGGTACGCAATATCATTAATTTGTTGAGCTACCTCTTCTATTGCAATTTGAATTCTTCCGAATTCTTCACCCGCTTCATTCACAACGGTTATTCCAGTACCTACTTCCTTGAATCCACTTTCAGTAAATAGGACAACTTCCTTTGTTTCTTCTTGGATGCTTTCAATCAATTGTGCAATTTCATCCGCAGCCAAAGAGGTTTGTAATGAAAGCTTACGGACTTCCTGAGCTACAACAGCAAATCCTTTGCCTGCTTCTCCAGCTCTTGCTGCTTCAATGGAAGCATTTAGCGCCAATAGATTGGTTTGTCTGGCAATGTTCGAGATCACATCATTGGCTTTGAAAATTTGAGAGGAACGATTTCCTAACCGCTCTACCGATTCTGTGAGTCTCTTCATCGTTAAATGAATGGAGTTCATCTGTGATATAGCGATGTTAATGGATGCATGACCTGCCGCAGTTGCTTCTAGAGTATACACCGATTTTCGATTGGCTGATTCGGTTACAATAGCAATTTTCTCTACCGATTGAACCATTTCTTCAATGATTGAAACACCTTGATCTACACTATGCACCTGTGAATCGGAGCCTACAGAAATCTCTTGAACCCTAGAAGTGATTTTCTCGGAGATTCCACTCAAGTGTCCTGAATTTGTGCTCAATTCCTCTGCTGCTGCAGCCACATGCTCTGCACTTTTTCCCACCTTACTAATCATTTGATGAAGATTCTGCTTCATCTGATTGAAAGCCATGGCTAAATCACGAATTTCATCTTGATTTCTAACCTTAATATCCTCGACTGTTAAATCACAAGCAGCGATACGAACAGCGCCATTAACTAGCGCTCTCATTGGCCTAACGATCATCCTTGAAAGTAAGATCCCGATAGCAAGTGCGAATAATAAAACGATGATACTCAACCAGATTAGTGTTCTAATTGTTTTTTCCACTATCGCATGATTCTCTGTTTTTTTAATGTTTACGATACTTTTTTGTTTGAGTTGAATCTTTGAAGCTAGCTTGGTTACGGTTTGTGTCAAAGGTACCGTTCTTTGCATCAGCGCTTCAGCCTTCGCTAAATCAAGAGAATCTTTGTTCAGGCTCTCCGAAATGTTTTTAATCAACCCCGTAATGGTTAAATTGGCTGAACCCATAGCTTTAAAGAAAACCTGATCTTCCTCACTTGTATCTTTATCTGATATTTCTTGAATAAGTGAGGAAAGTAACACGTTTGTATCTTTAATGGTCTGTTCCTTATCTTTGGAGGGATCAGCCAAATTACTTAGCAATAGACTATATTGCAATTGCGCATTGTATTGAATGTCCGATATCTGTTGAAGAATGACAAAGTTGTGATCTAATAATGTGCTGTAACCCTTATCGACTTTTTTCATATAATAATAGGACATGGCACCAATTGAACCAGCTAATAATGCCAGAATAATAAAGGAAGCAATAATCTTACGACTTAACGAAAATGAACCTTTAAAAAGCTTCATAAACTACCCCCTTGAATTTTTTAAGCATTCTTATTCTTAGAGTAAAGATCGATGCCAACCGCCAACAGCAATACCATCCCTTTAATCACTTGCTGCCAATCAATCCCTAAACCGATCAAGGACATCCCATTGTTCATAACACCCATGACAAGCCCACCGACGATTGCTCCAATAACCGTACCAATGCCACCAGACGCCGAGGCCCCGCCAATAAAACAAGCCGCAATGGCATCGAGTTCAAAGCCCACGCCTCCTTTAGGCGTTGCAACGTTGAGTCGAGCGGCAAAGATCAGACCAGAGAGTGCAGATAAAACACCCATATTCACAAAAACCCAAAAAGTGATGCGCGTCGTCTTTACTCCGGACAGCTTGGCTGCTTTCTCATTGCCGCCTAATGCATAGATATGACGACCCATCACAGTCTTTTTCATAATAAAGGTATAAATCACAACTAAAGCAAAGAGTAGAATGAGAATATTCGGTAAACCTTTATAAGTGGCAAGTACATAAGTGAATACGTTAATAATCGCAACCATTGCAACCAGCTTGGCAATTAAAATACCTTTTGGCAAGATTTCGAAGTTGTATTTTTTCTGCGTATTGCGATTTCTCAGCTCACTCCAGACCAAAATAACGGATAAGCCCACACCAATGAATAACGTAAAATTATGATAGGTTGAGCCGTTTAATAGGTCGGGTATAAACCCTGCGCTTATTTTTTGAAAAGCTTCAGGAAACGGAGCAATAGACATCCCCTTCAAAATAACTAAGGTTAAACCTCTAAATATAAGCATGCCGGCTAAAGTAACGATAAAAGAGGGAACCTTCACATAGGCAATCCAAAATCCCTGCCATGCGCCAACAACGCCACCTATAATTAACGAAATAATCATCGCAATAATAAAATGAACCTTCATATCGACCATTAATATGGCAGATATGGCACCGACGAATGCAGCTACGGAGCCAACCGATAAATCGATGTGACCTGTAATAATAACGAGCAGCATACCAATAGCCAACACTAAGATATAACTATTTTGCAAGATTAAGTTGGTAATATTCAACGGTTTTAGAAGAATACCATCTGATAAAACTTGAAACAATAACATAATAAAAATTAAGGTAAGTATCATTCCATACTGTCGAATATTTCCTTTAAACATTTTACCCAAAGTTATCATTTCGTCAGTTCTCCTGTTCTAGTCATATATTTCATAATTTTTTCTTGCGATGCCTCGCCTATCCCGAGCTCGCCCGTTATTTTCCCTTCGCACATCACATAAATCCGATCACACATGCCTAATAACTCTGGAAGCTCGGATGAAATGAGTAAGATCCCCTTACGGTCTGCAGCCAACTCGTTGATGATTGAATAAATCTCATACTTCGCACCCACATCAATACCTCGGGTCGGCTCATCTAAGATAAGAATATCCGGCTCGGACAAAATCCATTTGCTCAAAACGACCTTTTGTTGATTCCCACCACTTAAATTCACCGTTTTTTGCAATATGCTCGAAGCTTTAATGTTCATTTTTTTACGATAGCTTTCGGCTTCGACGATTTCTTGGCTTTCATTAACGACAAAGTTTTTCGATAGTTTGCCTAAGCTCGTTAAGCTAATATTACGTTTAATATCGTCAATTAGAATTAATCCATAATGCTTGCGATCTTCCGTGACATAAGCCAGACCATGATCTATCGCATCGCTGATTGTATTTAATTTCACTTCTTTGCCGTCTTTATAGAGCTGACCGGTTATTTTTTTCCCATAGGCTTTACCAAAAATACTCATCGCAAGCTCGGTTCTCCCTGCCCCCATTAAACCTGCTATCCCGACAATTTCACCTTGACGAATGTGAATATTGATTTGGTCGAGTATTTTGCGATCATTTTGTAACGGATGAAAGACATTCCAGCTTTTAACTTCAAAGATGGTCTTTCCAATATTCGACTCTCTTCGCGGGAAACGATTAGTTAAATCCCTGCCGACCATGCCTTTAATAATGCGGTCCTCCGTAACATTGTCTACCTTCATATCCAAGGTTTCTATGGTTTGACCATCTCGCAGAATGGTTATCGTATCGGCAACCCGGGCAATCTCATTTAACTTATGTGAAATAATAATCGATGAAATCCCCTGCTTTTTAAACGCTAACAATAAGTTTAACAAGTTGTCACTGTCTTCTTCATTTAAGGCAGAGGTGGGCTCATCCAAAATCAATAATTGTACTTTTTTAGATAAAGCTTTGGCGATTTCAACTAATTGCTGCTTGCCTACACCGATGTTGGTCACCAATGTATTCGGTTGTTCGTCTAGTCCTACTGTTTTCAACAATTCTCTTGTTTTAATGATCGTTGCATGCCAATTGACGATACCATTTTTCGCTTGCTCATTGCCTAGGAATATATTCTCGGCGATCGATAAATATGGACTTAAGGCTAGCTCTTGATGAATAATAACGATTCCTTTATGCTCGCTATGTTTAATATCCTTAAATTCACATACCGTTCCTTTGAATAAAATATCTCCTGTATAGCTTCCATGAGGGTAAACTCCGCTCAATACCTTCATTAATGTGGATTTTCCGGCACCATTCTCACCAACCAATGCATGAATTTCGCCTTCCATTACCTTTAAATTAACATTACTTAGCGCTTTAACGCCCGGAAATGTCTTGGTAATGTTCCTCATTTCTAATATGGAATTCGTCATAATGCACCAAGCCTCCAGAATGTAATAAATGATTTAGAGATAGTTTTGCACTATCCCTAAATCATTATGGGATCGGGAAGCCGTCCAGAAACAGAAACGACAACCTGATCTTGAATACTAAGTCTCTTGCTTCTTCAATAAACTATTGCAATTTTTCTTTTGTATAATAGCCACTACCGACTAACACAGCTTCATAGTTGGTAATATCCACTGTAACCGGAACTAATAAATAGGAAGGAACCACCTTCACGCCGTTGTTATATGTTTTTTCATCATTCACTTCAGCTTTTGTTCCTTTAAGAATTGCATCCGCCATGGCTACTGCTTTTTTAGCTAGCTCTCTAGTATCTTTAAATACAGTTTGAGATTGGCCTCCAGCAATGATCGATTTCACGGAAGCGACTTCAGCATCCTGACCCGTTACGATCGGATAAGGTTGAGCTGCTGTTCCATAACCTACACCTTTTAATGAAGCTAAGATTCCCATGCTTATCCCATCATAAGGAGACAATACAGCGTTAATCTTATCTGTTGCATAGTTTGCGCTTAATAGATTATCCATTCTCGCTTGTGCAACCGCGCCGTCCCATCTTAATGTTCCGACTTTATCCATCCCCATTTGTTTGCTTTTTACGACCAATTTCCCGGAATCGATGTAGGGCTGCAATACAGACATCGCGCCATCATAGAAGAAGGACGCATTATTATCATCTGGCGATCCACCAAACAACTCGATATTGAATGGACCTTTACCATCCTTTAAGCCTAATTTCCCTTCAATAAAAGAAGCTTGCAGTACGCCTACCTTGAAATTATCGAATGTAGCGTAATAGCTTACAAATTCACTCTTTTTAATCAACCGGTCATAAGCAATGACATCAATTTTCGCTTCGTGTGCCTTTTCAAGCACCTTGGTTAAAGATTCACCGTCAATCGGCGCAATAATCAGAATTTTTACGCCTTTGGTAATCATATTTTCAATTTGCGAGACTTGATTCTCGATGACATCTTCCGCATATTGTAAATCTGCTGTATAACCAAGCTTTTCAAATTCATTAACCATATTAGCACCGTCGCCAACCCATCTTTCGGAGGATTTCGTTGGCATGGAAATACCCACTTTTCCTCCGCCTGCTTTGACTACGTCCGTTGCTGCCACCGTGTCCACTTTTTTATCGCTTGCACTGCCACATGCTGCTACTACCAATACCATAATTGATAATAGGCATGCCGTAAAAATCTTCTTCATTTCAATTGCCCCTCTCATTATCGCTAATGTGTTACTATGGCAATTATAGATTTTCACATCGCAATCGTCTTTCCAATAAAACAACTTTTTTTATAAAATTCAGACTTATTTATACTTTTTTCTTTTGTCTGCTATAAATGTCAACCCAGACGGCTAAGATAAGAATGAGGCCTTTAACCATATACTGCCAGTAGGAGTCCAGGTTCATCAAACTCATCCCATTGTCCAAGCTTGCCATCACCAATGAACCGATAATGGCACCAGGAATTGTACCCGCACCGCCCATTAGGCTCGTACCGCCGATTACACAAGCTGCAATCGCATCCAATTCATTCATATTACCTGCTGTACCTGTAGCCGCATTCAAGCGGGTTGTTAGAATAATACCTGAAATTGCCGCTAAAGTATTACACAAAACAAAAACCATGACTAAACGTTTTTTAATATTAATTCCCGATAAACGCGAAGCCTCAGGATTACCGCCTATCGCATAAATTTGACGTCCAAATACTGTATTTTTTGAAATAAATGTAAAGATAACGGCTAATACGATAACAATTAGAAATGGAAATGGAATCCCCTGATACCGATTCATTAAATAAACAAATCCGACAATCAGAATGCCATAAAAAATACTTTTTGCGATACTTAGGGTAATCGAAGGTGCTTCAAAACCGTATTGAATCCGTGACGCACGTTTGCGAAAAATAATAACCACTGTAATAATAAAGGTGAGAATACCTAAAATTAAGCCCCAATTGCTTCCTAAATAAGATTGACCTATCTTTCTCATTTCCGGAGACATCGGAGCGACCGTTTTACTGCCGCTAATCATCAACAGCGCTCCCCGAAAAATCAGCATGCCGCCTAAAGTCACTATAAAAGCTGGAACGGCCCTGTAAGCTACCCACCAACCTTGAATAAAACCAATGACAGCACCTAATGCAATGGTAGCAATAATAACGGGGACAAGACTCCAATCGTACCAAATATTCAATATGGCCGCGACGCCACCCGTCAATCCAACTAAGGAGCCTACAGACAAGTCAATTTGTCCAGCGACAATAACTAGTACCATCCCAATGGCTAATACAGAAGTCGCAGACATTTGTAAAAATAAATTCGATAGATTTCGCGGTGTTAAAAAAGTTCCGTTTAAAAAGGAAAATAATAACCAAATAGCCAGTAATGCACCAATCATTGTAAAGGCACGTACATCCATTTTAAAAGCAAATAATTTACGATTCGTACTTACTACATCCGATGTACCCACATTTGTGCTCATCCTATTTCCCTCCAGTTGCTGCATACATTATTTTTTCTTGCGTGGCTTCGCCATGATTAAAGGATGCTGTGAATTTACCTTCACAAAGCACTAATATACGATGACTCATCCCCAGAACCTCTGGTAATTCAGAGGAAATCATAATAATCGCTACGCCTTGTTTGATAAGCTCATTCATAATGTTATATATTTCAAACTTCGCTCCAACATCAATACCACGTGTGGGTTCATCGAGAATAAGGATCTTCGGTACCGTCATAAGCCACTTTCCAAGCACGACCTTCTGCTGATTGCCGCCACTTAAAGTCCCCACAATGGTTTCAACGGAATTCGCCTTTATTTTCAGAGAATCAAAATACGTTTTTGCGCTCTTAATCTCTTTATTTTCATGAATGACACCCCACCTTGAGGAGACTGCCTTTAAACTGGCCAGACTTGTATTACTCTGAATACTCATATCGAGCACAAGCCCGAATTTTTTACGATCTTCGGATACAAGAGCTAATCCTTCGCGGATGGCATGTTCGGCATTTTTTATTTTTACCAGATTGCCATCGATCACAACCTTGCCAATTGAATCCCCAGGGTAAGCTCCAAACAAACTCATGACAAGCTCTGTTCGGCCTGCTCCCATTAATCCGGATATACCGAGAATCTCACCCTTTCGCACCTCAAACGAAACATCATCAATCACCTTGCGATTTGCAATTTCCGATGACATTAAAGAATAATTTTGTACAGACAAGACAACCTCGCCTGGCTTCGTTTCCACACGCGGAAACCGTTCTTTCAGCTCTCGACCCACCATGTAGGCAATAACCTTATCTTCCGTCACATCTTTAATCGCTTGTGTAGTGATGGTTTGCCCATCACGTAAAATCGTGATCGTATCGGCTATATCGAAAACCTCATTCAGCTTATGGGAAATATAAATGCATGTCACGCCAAGCTTTTTAAACGCTCGCAAAATATTCAATAAAATAGCCACTTCTTGTTCTGTTAGCGCAGCGGTAGGCTCATCCAAAATGAGGATTTTCGCATTTTTCGACAATGCTTTGGCAATCTCAATCAGCTGCTGCTGACCAATCCCTAAGGTTCCTGTAATCCGATCGGCTTTGATTCCTCTTAAACCAACCTGGTCCAACCACTTTTCCGCTTCTTGATAGATTTGATTCCATTGAACTATCCCGTATTTAGATGGAGCGTTACCCAAAAACAAGTTTTCCCCAACCGTCATATCCTTTACCAACGCCAACTCTTGATAAATAATTGCGACCCCAGCCTGCTCGGCATCCTTAATCTTATGAAAAGAACTTTCAATCCCATCGATTAAAATTTGACCCTCAAATGTCCCTGCTGGATATAGCCCGCTAAGGACTTTCATCAGCGTTGATTTACCGGCACCATTCTCGCCGCATAAAGCATGAACCTCGCCTCGCCTGACTTGAAACGTCACTTCATTTAACGCTCTAACTCCTGGAAACTGCTTGGTGATATTGCGCATCTCTAATGCGATATCTGTCATGATTGTCTCCCCCTTCTTTTAAAAAAGCGGGGCAGCACTTTCTCTGCCCCGCCATTTATTTAAAATATCAGAAAGCATACGAAGTCATTTACCCTCGTATAACCGCTTTTTATTTAACGTTTTTGTAAACTTCATCATGTGTATGGAAGCCGTCTGCAATGACTGTGCTGTCCATGTTTGATTTGTCAACGGCTATTGGATCAAGCAATACGGATGGAACATCGATTTTCTTATTGTTTACTTTTTTGTCAGCTCCAACATCTTCACCTTTGGCCATTTTTACCGCAAGCTGAGCTGCTGTAGTAGCTAACTTGCTTATTGGTTTGTATACAGTCATGGTTTGCGTACCTTCAACGATACGTTGGCAAGCTGCAAGCTCAGCATCTTGACCGGAAACTGGGATTTGCATTTTTTGTGCGGTTAAAGCTTGAATGGCACCGCCGCCTGTACCATCATTAGCTGCTACGACTGCATCAATTTTGTTGTTGTTTGTTGTCAAAGCATTTTCCATGTTGGACAATGCGTTTGCTGGGCTCCACTCTTTAGTAAATTGACGATAAACAATTTTGATATCGCCTGCTTTAACTAATGGATCCAAGATGTTCATTTGACCTTTTTCAAAAAGATGCGCGTTGTTATCTGTATCTGCGCCTTCAATCAAAGCGTAATTTCCTTTGGGTACAAGCTTCGTAATCGCTGTAGCTTGCATTTCGCCAACTCTTTCGTTATCGAAAGATAGGTAAAGATCCAAATCAGAGTTTGTGATTAATCGGTCATAAGCGATTACCTTAATTCCTGCTGCATGCGCTTTTTCAACAATAGCTGCTGAAGCATCCGCATTATGAGGAACAACTACCAATACATCAACGCCTTGGCTAATTAAATTTTCTGCCTGTGAAATTTGTTTGGCATCGTCACTGTTCGCCGATTGAACGTTTACTTCAGCACCTAATTTTTTTGCTTCTGCAATAAATAGGTCACGATCCTTTTGCCAACGTTCTTCTTGAAGCGTATCCATTGAAAATCCAATGACAATTTTCTTTCCATCTTTTGCTGGTGTTGCTGCATCTGCAGCTTTCGTTGCTGCTGGTGCATCCGCAGCTTTCGTTGCTGCTGGTGCATCCGCAGCTTTCGTTGCTGCTGGTGCATCTGTACTTGTTTTTGCCGTATTACATGCCGATAATGCGATAGTAAATACGAGTACTAATGAAGCAACCCCACTCTTTTTGACCCACTTGTTCATCTAAACCTCTCCTTTAGAAAATTTGTAAGAATGTCTTACAACTATAAGATACCATTATCTATTAAATTACAATGAAGGTATTGTCTTCATTTTTTTGCAATAACAAGCATTTTTTATAAGCGCTTACAATTCACTTACATGAAACATCTCGACAGAATAAAGCGCTTTCACAAAATCGGCTACGCTTATCATAGCATAATGCTAAATACAAAAAAGATAGAATCACCTTTCATAAATTGGTGTCATCTATCTTTTTTTGCAAGGCATATCCTAACGCTTTCTAGCGATAAGCTCTTTACGATAATCACTAGGTGATAAGTTCGTCATCTTCTTAAACACACGGCTAAAATAATTCGGATCTTTATACCCGATCTCATACGTTATTTCCTTTAAGCTTTTATCTGGATCGCCCAATAATTGCTTAGCTTTTTCAATTCGGCATTCTGTCAAAAAATCGATATAATTCGTGCTGAACTGCTCCTTAAACATTTTGCTCACATAAAAAGGGCTTAGCCGAACTCTTTCCGAAATGATTTCTAACGAAATATCCTCATGCGCATGATCACGAATATATTGTTTGATTTGAATCATTACATCGGGCTCCAGTTGATTTTTCACGAGAAAATAAGCTTTTTCCATATCATCCAAGCAAACGGATGCTTGCGTTTTCAACTGTTGATAGGTTGCTATTTGGGGAAATATGACACTCTGATCGGCTTGAACACCCATTTCAAGCAGCAAGCGCGAAACGACAAAAATTAATTCAAATACTTTTTGCTGCACTTCAACAACGGGTTTTTTCGCCGTCTCATATCGATTGACCATTTGCAAAATTTCATGCTGTATATAGATCCAATTACCACGTCTAGCTTCTTCAACGATTCGTTTCTCCACATCTGCAGAAATAATGTACTCCTCACGCTGATTGGTATTTGCTTCATAAAATTGATGCTTGGAAGGCAGCTCTAAATGAATCGAAGCTAGTAATGCTTCATGATAGGAGCTGCGCACATCAGCTAAAGACTTGTAAAGCCCTCCAATACCAATAAATAACCTTGTGGAATTTAACGCAAAGGAAAGCTGATCTAGCTTGCGAACGATAGAAGCAGCCTGTGAACGATAAGAGCGCTGTAAATCGCTAAAAATGATTATCGGAATTTGCCTTCCAGACATGGGACCGATCCATCCGTTTTCCGTCTTATGAAATTGCTTTTTTATAGCGCTATAAAGTACTTTCGCTTTAATGCCGGATTGTTCAGACGAAGCATCCGTTACATCTGTGTCTTCTATTGCAGGCAGAATACTTACTACAGCAACAAAAAAAGGACTTGATTCCGCTACAGAAAACAGTTTTAACATTTCATCCAAGTGAATTTCATGGACATGATCAAACAATAGCTGTGTTACTAAATCTGCTTCAACGATCGGCATCAATTTTTGCAATTTCAGCTGCTCTTCCTCATGATGAGCGAATTGTTGTTTTTCTTTAATAATTTCCGTCACTACTCTTCGTACAGTATCTACAATAATCTGCGTTTTACTGGGCTTCAATAAATAATCTTTGACCTCATAACGCAAAGCTTGCCGAGCAAATTCGAAGGTGTCGAATGCCGTAACCATAATATACTTGATTATCGGCTGTTGATCTTTAATTTGTTTAATTGCCTCCATTCCATTAATCCCTGGCATTTGAATATCCATCAATATTAGATCTGGCTCTAACTCGCTGGCAAGCTTGATAGCCTGACTCCCGTTTTCCGCTTGGCCTACAACTTGAATACCTGCAATACCTTTTTCCATAACCTTCTGCAAGGCATCTCTCTCTATCTGTTCGTCGTCTACGATCAATATTCTAATCATGTTATACCCCCTTTTGAAACGGTAAAATCAGCTTTACACAGGTACCTACGCCTGGAGAACTCGTAATTTGAACAACATCCTTGACACCATAAAATAAACGTAATCGATCCACTACATTGCCAATCCCAATCCCTGAGGAATGTCCTTTCTCCCTGCCTTCATCGGAATCCTCCAAGATTGCTTTCAGTCTTTCCTCCATAATTCCGATTCCATCGTCTGCTATTTCTACGATTACAGCATCCTCTTGACTATAGGTACGGATTGTAATACACCCCCCTATTTCTGAAGGCTCAATGGCATGAATAAATGCATTTTCAACAAAGGGTTGAATCGTTAAATTGGGCATATGAATACTTAAACAAGCTTCATCTACCTCTTTACGGACTTGCACCCTATCCATAAATCTCGCTTTTTGAATGATTAAATATTCATCCAGAATGCGAAGCTCATCTCTAAGCGTAACCGGGCTGTCCAAGCGCTTTAAGTTGTAACGCAGCAAGCCTGCTACTGAGCTAATTAAGTCACTGGTTTCCTCAGCACCTTCGAGATAGGCCTTTTTCGCTAAGATATTTAACGTATTAAACAAAAAATGAGGATTGATCTGACTTTGTAAGCTCTTAAGCTCATTTTCCTTCAGCCGCAATTTATGTTCCTGCAACTCATTCTCTAATTGAGCATTATCCTGAATTTCCAGAATAGATTGCTTGATGTTAAGTCGCATATGATTGAAGGTACGACCCAGAAATGAAATTTCATCATTGGAAACAATTTCAACTGGATTATCAAAGTTGCCTTGGGCAATCTTCTTGGCAGCAAGCGAGAGCGCTAGAATCGGACGTGTAATGCCATCAGCAAAACGATAAGAAAATAATAAAAGCACACAAGATGCCATCGCCATCGTCCAAAAGCCCATTTTCCGCAAATTGTTGCTTTCTTCTATAATCGACTGATAAAACTGATCATGTGTAGCTAATTCTGTGCTTAATAGCGTTAATGTTTCCTCTGAGATGTATTTGGAAATGTTCGTGGCTTCATCAAAGTTCCGCTTCACTTCATCACGATCATTCATTTGCTCGGAACGGATCGTTAAATCCATCGCTTCAATTTGACTTTCGATCATTCCCGCATAATTGGCCAATAGGTTTTCATTGTTTTTATTTTCAAGTAAAACCAAATTAAATTTGGCTTGTTGTAATTGATCCTTGATCGAATGATATTCTGAACGATCATTTTGCAGATGTTCATCCAAATAATGTTTCATCCAGATGACTGCCGAAGAGCTTAACTGCGAAATTTTATTCATCGATAAATATTTTTGTAAGATTTGATTGTACTTTTCAATCGAGCTTTGGTTATATAAGGTTAATGCAAACCAGATTCCAGCCATAATCACCCAGCTGCATAGCGATAATAGTATAATTTTTTTACGGATCGTATTCATGAGCTTGCCTTCTTCTTGTAAAAGCTAACATGGGTATACACATTCTCTGGAAGCGGAAGCTCGATATTCTCTATCCACTGCTTTAATAATAAAACACTTTTCTCGCCAATAGCCGCACCATCGTTTGTTAACGTTGCCGAGATCTGTCCGGAATCCACAAATTCACGTAGTTCAGGCGAATCATCAAAGGAATAAACGGAATATTCCTCCGACCTGCTGCGATCCGTAAGCACTCGTTCAATTCCAATCGCCGCTTCGGCATTCAAACCAATTAAAACCCTTATTTTCGGGTATTGATTTAAAATTCGATTCACCAACAGCTTGGATTGGTTAAATTCGCTTTCGTTAGCTTCCACTTTTACAAGCTTAATGTTGGGATAGTTCAATAATACTTTTTCTAAACCATCTAAGCGCAATTTTTCAAAGCTCGTCAGCCTATTATCCGACACGATACAGATAATGCCTTGTTTATTCAATTCGTTCGCTATTTGATCGCCGACAATTTGCCCTTCTTTATAATGATCTGGACCCACGTAAGTTTTGCGTAAACTGTTGGGTGACGCATCGAAACCGACTGTAATCACCGGGATTCCTTTCGCCGTCGCCTTTTGCACAATCTGGACAAATTCCGTTCCGTCCATGGCTTGTACGATGATTCCATCTACCTTTGATGCAATCGCAATATCCATATATTTCAACATGTTATTCAGATCCGGATGGTACGTTCCCCAATAACTTACATTCATATTATTTTTGTCCACAACTCGTTCTATTCCTACTTCAAGCGCTTTCGTAAATGGACTTTCCAATTCCTGTGTAATCATCGCAATACGCGTTTTGTTCTTCATCCCAACCTGGTCTTTTATTTGCTCTGCCATATTACTTTCATACACACGATAAGCATAGTAAATAGTAAAAATAAATGTAATTGCACATAAAAGGGATACGGTAAGTACAAAGATTTTTTTCATAACAGGACCCTTTCGCCTTTTATCATATTCTTCTATTATAGCAGTAATTGAATTTATTGATAATAAAAATAGCGTTTGCTTGGATGGGGTCTAAACGTAGGCTAACGTCCAGTTTGAGAATAAACATTAAACTTATGTGACAAATTACGGTTCTAATCAGCTGCTTGATGCGGAACCCCCTGAAATGCAAAAGAGCGTTAACCAGTTAAGGTTACGCTCTCGAAAAATGGATCTATTATACTTACTACTAGAAGCTGTGAAATCCCATAAGTGCATTCTGAGCAATCATTTTCGCAGATCCCAAACCTTTTGCTTTTGTAATGGCTGCTAATGCTGTACGAAGTAATTCATTTTGTGCCACAACTGCATTGACTTTAATCTCGATCTGAATATTCTTCTCAGCAGCAAGCTCAACCCGAGCATTAAGCTCCTTCAGTCTTTCCTCTAGCTTTTCTAATTCAGTCTCCATAGTTTTTACTCCATCTCTTTTACAAGAGATTAAAGATATAGTTCCCCCCCTAAAGTTTCCATTAACATCTCATCTGAAGATTGGTTAATCTACACCTTCTTGTAAATGATCATAGCAGCAAACGTTTGCTTCTCACCACTGGAACTTGTGCTAAACTTAATATCAATGATTTGATCGTTTTCGATTTCGTGTAAAAACTTATTAATCTTCTTTGAAAGGGCATTTTCATTGTTGCTTGCTAGTATTTCAGTTAGCATTTTACACACCTCCCTTCTTGAAATATCAGAAAGCACTAAATTCATACTCGTTTCTGATAAACTCTTCGGACGGATAGCTGTTTACCCTTGACTCTCTACATAATTCGGCATTTAGGCTAGTATTCCCTTTTTAATCCGTAAACGATTATTCATATTCAACCAAAACCAGCTTTTGGGTGGCAAATAAAGATTCATACACAGCTACAGTTTGATTTACATAATGCTCTTGGGTAAACTCTTCGTGAAAAACCTGTTTGGCTTCCTGTCCCATCGCCTTATAGTCGAGCTCAACCATAGTCTGAATAGCATTCTTCAGCGCTTCTGCATTCTTAGGTGGAACCAATATCCCTGTACTCGGTCTAACCATTTCTGGCACGCCGCCTATATCCGTAGCAATAACCGGTAATCCGCCACTCATCGCTTCGAGAATGATCGTTGGAAAAATGTCATAAACTGATGGCAGCACAAGAATATCCGATTGCTCAATCAGCTCAGACACCTCTCTTCGCACTCCGATCATATAAATCGTTTCCTGAAGCCCCAAATCTCCTATTTGTCTAAGCAGTTGATTTTTGTGTGCCATATCGTTCTCAAATCCTACATCTCCGACAATAACAAATTTAAGCTCCGGATGCGCTGGGCGAATAAGCGCTGCTGCCTCGAATAGATGCGCCAAGTCATTCATGGGTGAAAATCTTGCGATCGTAATGAGTAGCTTGCTTGCCGAATCAAGTCCCAATTGCTGCCTTAACTCCGTTGAAGTCTCTATGCTTATTCTAGCTTTGACGCTAATCCCATTGTAGATTTTAATCAGCTTCGCCGATTCATGATTAAACCAACGAAACATAATTTTACTGCGTTCACAGAGCACTATAATTCGATCATTCAACATGTGATCCAGCCAAGCAATCATTTTATAAGCAAACAAGGGCTTGTGCGGCAATTCATAAATCGTTTGTACGGTTGGAATCCCCACCCATTTGCCTACGAAATTAGCGCCGATTACCTCCATTTTATGTGAGTGGATTAGATCAATTTGCAACCCTTTGACAACCTTTATGAGAAATGGAATGGACCTAAGCAGCACACCCAAATTTCGTAGATAATAGCCAATACTCGTCGGTTTACCGAATACCGCTATGGGACCATAGATGACCTCCGCACCCATCGCCTTGTATTGCTCCACATCAGGACTTGGTGTGGACAGTAGAACATAACATTTATACTGCCTTGCATCCAAACCCTGAACAAGCTGTAATAATACGGAATCCACGCCTCCCACCTGAATTGCATAGGGCTGGATAAACAGGATTTTTTTCATTTTACAGCTCCCTACTTTTTTAACCGATTTGCGATGGTAGTATACTATTCTTCCCCAAGTAGGCTACGATCACAGCTGAGATACGATATGTATATTGCACTTCTAATTTATGATACATTGCGTATCTAGTCAAGCATTCTTTTACTCTTTTCTTATTTTTTTCACAGTTTCGATAGGTTTCATATGTTTCATAAGATGAAAAATGTCTTCAATGCTTGGTTTGTGGCGGATATGGAGATACATCACTTGCGTAAATACACGCTCTCCCATCCGCATAAAGTTAAAACCCTAATGATTAGTTTGAAGCTTTAAATAATCTAAGTCTAGGCAACTGCGGCAAAAGCATCCCAACTAGCATCAACAAACAGCCCATAAGTCCACGCATACTCAAGTGTTCTTGAAGCAGAAGAAAACCGCCTATCGCAGCAAACACAACTTCCAAGCTAAGAATAATCGCAGCCTGTGAAGGCAGGGCATTTTTCTGTCCAACAATTTGCAAGGTATAGGCAACACCCGCAGATAGAATCCCACCATAGAGGATAGGGATGATTACTTGACTGATTGTGCTCCATGCGATGTGCTCCGCAACTACGGCAACACCTAAACTTAATATCGAGCAAGTAACCATTTGAATGTAGGAAAGTTTGAAAATATCCACTTTACGTGAATAGCGATCGATCATCAGAATATGGATGGACCAGAACACAGCCCCAACTAATTCTAATAAATCTCCATTAGATATTGTGAAATCTTCGGTAACACTCAAATAATACAAGCCTATAGCTGCAACAATTGCACCTAGCCCCATATTCAGATTTAGCCGATGTCTCAGAAAAAGCCCTAACAAAGGGACTATGACAATGTATAACCCCGTAATAAAAGCAGCTTTACCTGCTGTCGTATAGATTAATCCGATTTGCTGCAAGGAAGATCCAACAAAAAGTATTAAACCTGCTCTAAAGCCCGCTTGCCTTTCCAGCTTTCCTATGCTTCTTTCCAACTGGGCAGTAGAATTAGACAAGGGCTTCTTCTTTAAAAAATAAATTAAAGGAAGCAAGGAAAAGCTCCCTAAGGCAAATCGCAAGCCATTATAGGTAAACGGACCAATGTGCTCCATGCTCGTCTTTTGCACCACAAACGCAAATCCCCAAATAAATGCGGCAAGTAAAAGCAAAAGATTGCCTCTCAGATGTAGCTGTTGCTGATCTTTCATTCTAAACCCCAATCTTCATTATATCAGGAATTAACTCGGAGTATAACTTTACCTGTGTTTTTATTCTGCTCCATGTAGTTATGTGCTTCGTTTGCCTTGTCCAAATCCCATATAGAATCAATGACCGGTTTGAGCCGACCATCTGCAAACCGGGGCATGGCAAAGGCAGCGAATTGTTCGGTAAGGTTTATTTTCTCAACAGGCGATTTAGAGCGAAGGGCAGTTCCAATGACCTGCAAACGTCGGCTGAGCAATACACCCAGATCCAATTCCTTTACCTTGCTTCCCCCCATCATCCCAATTATAATTAGACGGCCGTCCATTGCTAATGATTCGATATTTTGCTCCCAATACGAGGCACCGATAAAATCCATAATGATATCTACACCTCTACCACCCGTTGCAGCTTTGACAATTGGGGCAAAAGGCTCATCTTTATAGTCAATCGCATAACCAGCACCAAGTTCAAGACATACGTTGCGTTTTTCCTCGCTGCTTGCAGTTACTATCGAGGTTGCGCCTGCTTCTCTAACTAACTGAATCGCTGCCGTTCCTACACCGCTCGCTCCTGCATGAATCAACACCGTTTGACCCGCCTTTAATCCACCCAGCACAAACAAATTGAGATAAGCGGTTAAAAAAGCTTCGGGAATCGCCGCTGCTTCTTCAAATGAAAAAGCATCAGTGATTCGGAGCGCCATACCCGCTGGAATACTGACTTGTTCTGCATATCCCCCTCCTGCTAGAAGAGCAAATACACGATCCCCTTGCTTCCATCCTGTAACATTGCTGCCTACTTTCTTTATTACACCAGACATTTCAAGCCCGATAATGGGGGAAGAGCCCTTAGGTGGAGGATATAAGCCTCGTTTCTGCAGAAGGTCTGCTCGGTTGAGTGCAGTTGCTTTGACCTGAACAAGCAAATCTTGATCAGACATCACAGGTTCATCCACTTCCCCCATGTACAGCTTTTTTGTCGATTCTTCTACAAGTACGGCTTTCATTTGATTGCCTCCCACCCTTTAATAACACTAAGAAGACCTGCAGCAAAATCCTTACCTCAGGTCAGAAAAATAAATAAGAACGATTTTATTATACCATGATTCATTTATCATTTACACGCTGATTTTCCAGTTAGATTTGCAGATAACCTTCAAACCAATTCTAATTAAAACCCATAAACCTTCCAAGATTCGACACCGGAAGAGTATGAATAGCTAAACTGTAAACGCTCATATCACCATTGCTCAGCAGCTTGAGCTAGCTTAAGTGCATGACCAATAGCCTGAACACTGCTTACATTTGCGAGCTGCGGTACGAGATCCAAAACGCAAAGCTTCACCAGAAACATCCTCCTCCAAAACCAATATCTTATATATATTCTTGGTGCTCATCTTCCACAATGCTTTGCAAATCATAACCATTGATTTGGTAGATGGTGTAGCTTTTCGTAAATGCTAGTTGTTCTGCTTGCGCTTTGATATATTTGGGCGAACCTTCATTTTCCTCATCATAAATCAGAATCAATCCATCGGAATTGCGTAGTAAAAACGTATCCCTTGCTTTAAATTGCCAGGGACCGTCATATTTACTTTTCGTCACACTGTTTACGTAGTCAGCACGTGTCAGAATGCTTTGATACAGCTCTTTTTTGGGATCATTCCACTTCTCCTCCTGCTCTAAAAAAGGTGTTATTACAGCTAATCGGAGACTCTTATATTCCTTCTTCAGTTCAAGCACAGCCTCCGCTGCCCAAATCTCCACACCCCATTGACCGCTGACAATAATCCATTCCAGTCCCTCGTCCAACAAAGTAACAATCTGTTTTTTTATAGCCTTTTTGATGATTTCTATCCCTGGATGCTTCTGTGAGAATATCCCAAGCTCAGTTGCTTTATACCCTGTAATTAGCACTCGGTTCACTTGATAACACATCCGTCTGCAGCATATTTTTTAAATCTTAATACCATTTTGTGAAAATAATTTCACCTTGCTCGTTCAATCCACGAAATACAAAGTTACCTGCATCGAGAGGAGTTAAGTCAGCATAAATAGCGGCATATCCATTCACAACATATCACCTGGGCTTCTCTATAGATAGAACGTAGCATAGGATTCCCAATTTGTCCAAGCTAGCGGTGCTAGCGAATTTCATCCAAGGATGGTTTGGTCGATGAATCCTGTTAGATGCTTGATCGCATTTTGTAAACCGACATCGGCAAGCGGAAAGGCAGAAGGAAATCGTAAGCAGCGCATAAGCACATAATTCGCTGTCCATGGTCCGATTCCTCGAATCGCTACAAGCTTTTTTTCTGTTTCTCTCACATCACCACTTTCCAGCAAAAGCTCTTTGTTTAGCTTTCCTTCGACGATTATTTGGGCCCTTTGGAGAAACCTGCTCCTATTCATCTATAGTTATATGATACTACTAATTTTATTATTGATTTGCTTTCTAAATATACGTTCTTCAAAAATAAAGCCTCAGGCAGGATGTTCTCTACCCAAGGCTAAGCGTTTTTCTTTTTTTAGCAAAATTCTTGCGATTAAGGCATGAATATCTTCATCAACCTCTGTCATGTCTCGATTCTGCTTTAAGATTCTAATGATTCCATGCTTCCCTTGTATTTCTGTAATTAGTTCAACTGCATTTAGATCAAAATTCTCGATCTCTAAAGTATTATCCATATAGGGTACGTTAGTATTCCTATCATCAGGTGCGGTTGATTGATTTTCGTTCATCCCACTCCCTCCTCCGTGCTGCGTTACTTATACATATGAACCGTTACTTGTCCACTTGCCATTGAATGATTGGCTTTTTTTTATTCCTTCATCCAAATCTTTTTTTGTGCCTGAAAAAAAGAAAAGTTCCCTTCGTATTTTCGTTATGAAAGGAACTTTAAAATTATCCATCTATTTTTTTCTTGATCTAAACCCTAAAAGTGTAAGGAGTCAACGTACCGTTTGGTTTTCGCCACGTCGTCGTGTGGTTTTTGCTGGTCTTTCCTACAGTAAAGTGTGATCAACCCATGGCGATGGTTAAAGCAGCCAGAAGATTAAATGAGATCCGAGCTGCATGCTACACATTTTTTCAGAGCTAGCCTTTTTCGCTGTCATGAACTTGTCGCGGCCCACGTTGCCTCGTGTCGGCTTTTCTGAAAAAGTAGGTAAGTAGGTGTACTTCTTCCTACTGTGCAATCATCGGGCGACACCGGCTAAAAACGTTCCGCTTTTCCTCATACGCCACCCATTCAAAATCGGTAATGTCTGCCCTCCCAATCTCTCGCATCACGTCCGCCGCTCGCTGTAAAACCAAGGACTTCATTTTGGATTCATCGTTTGTACATACGTTCACTGTCAAACGATGCGCTTTTGTTTTTAGGTAGCATGTAAGACCCTCCCATAGGAGAGTGTTGCAAAACGTTTCCTTTTTTTGTAAATAAGTTCAATCACTAAGACAGATAGTCTGTTGAGAAACCTTAACGTTACGAATTTGTATGTCGGTTGCGGCCACTCTTGAAATTGCATCCTCTTATTAGACGAAGGAAACGATGCAAGGCGGCACGTAAACTCTCCACTCGACATACAAATCCTCCACTTTTGGTTTCTCAACAGCTTTTTTTTTGTCTAAATGCTTCTTCGATTCACCGCGTTAATTTGATATAATAAAGATACATATTCTCAGTAAAGTATGATCCTTATGCTGCAATCAAATAAGTAAATAACTGCCTCGTTTCATACAGAATTATATAAACTCATACCCGAAACACACTTGCTTCGTAAGATTCATGAGGTTGTGGATTTTTCGTTTGTCCATGAGCTTGTCCGATCCTCCTATTCAATTCAACTGAAGCTGGACAGGCCGCGCTTAACGCACGCAACAAGATTGAACGTACCAATCATGAGCTAGCCAATCACCACGGATTGCGTAAACCACGAACACGTGGTCACAACAAATTGAGCATCACGGGCAAATTGAAAGGAATGGCCATCAATGTGAAACTCATGGTGAAAAATCTGGGTAGTGTCGTGAAGGATCCTTTTATTCGTTACAAACGAACGAAGAGGATAGCTTCCGTATGCTCATAAATGTGCATACGAAATTCTTCAAAATAGACTCCTTTAAAGTGAAAATGCCCTAAAAGAGAAGGAATACTACCACAAAATGGGATTAATGTGGGATGACACGAAAGAATTTGAAACAATCGAAAAAGCTATTGCTATGGAAGAACCGGCAGCAACTCCGATAAATACGTCAGACGAAGTAATGTTATCCGCTCAGTGTGAAGTTCCTACGATCATTGGATTTCACCACACACACCTTCAAACTGCTCATCGCTCTTTCCTTGACTTGGCAAACAAGGGCACTATCACTGAGCTAACGGCATAGCCATATTGATTTTTATAGGCGTTTTAATTTATCCATTCAGCATTATCATTTTCCTTCCAACATCATTCTATTAATTGTTCAATTAACTAAGTTCATATATGTGCTTTAATTTGTTGCAAAAGCTGTCCCTTTATGTAGTTTTAACTACTAATGGGACAGCTCTTATATGAGAAGAATTAAATATCATAATCCAAGGGCATCACTGCATCTTTTAACAGTTTTTCCAGTTGAGCATGGTACCCTTCTTTTTCCGACTCATTCCAACCAAATTGCTGAGCCATGAAATCAAGCACAGGCTCTTTCCATTGGTGAACCGCTTGAATATCAAAATAAAGTTCACCCGTTCGTCGCACAAAATAATCCTGAGGCGAGACGACCATTTCTTCTTCAATGGCATAACGCAATGAGACATAGATCACCTTGGATAAAAGAAAGCTAGACGAGCTATTATACTCCTTAAGATATGCAAATACCTTATTTACATTAGAACCATATCGGCGAGACAATAACTCGGCTTCACGTTCATTAAAACCAGCATAAATGCCTATACGAATGCTATCTGCAATGAATTGCGCATAATGCTTAGAGCCGCTTACCTCTCCACCGGAAAGCTTAATATGCGAAGTGGAGCTAGATTGGAAGCTGCGGGAAGAGGAGTTTAATGCTTTCGCTACAAGGTCAACAATTCGTTCTGCCATTTTACGATAGCCGGTTAATTTACCGCCCGCAATGGAGATAAGTCCTGAAGGTGAAATAAAAATTTCATCCTTACGTGAAAGCTCTGAAGGTGATTTGCCATCCTGATGAATCAGAGGTCTTAATCCAGCCCAGCTGGACTCGATATCCTCAGGAACTAGATCCAATGTAGGAAACATGAAATTGGCTGCTCGAAGAATATATTCGCGATCTTCTGTTGTCATCTGAGGATGAACAATATCTCCATGATAAGTTGTATCTGTTGTGCCGATATAGGTTTTTCCATCTCGAGGAATGGCAAAAACCATTCGTTTATCCGGCGTATCGAAATATGTAGCTTGTTTAAGCGGAAACCGTTTTTGATCTAAAACAAGATGTATCCCTTTGGTGAGGTGGACTCGTTTGCCTTGCTTGGATCCGTCAATTTCTCGAATGGTATCCACCCATGGACCAGCCGCATTAACCACATGATGCGCGCGAATTTGTTTACGAGCTCCAGTGAATCGTTCTTTCACCTGCGCACCGACAACTTTTTCATCTTCGACAATCAGCTGTTCAGCTTCTACGTAATTCACCGCTTTGGCTCCGCGTTGGACCGCTTCCTTCAGCACTTCTATTGTCAAACGCGCATCATCGGTACGATATTCTACGTAATAACCGCCGCCCTTTAGTCCTTCCTTGCGCAACAATGGCTCGAAACGCAGGGTCTCTTCGCGGCTTAACATTTGGCGTTTTTCTGCTTTCTTAACCCTAACTAAGAAATCGTAAACCTTTAAACCAATGGAGATACCGAGCTTACCGAACGTTCCGCCTTCAATAATCGGCAGCAGCATCCATTCTGGTGTGGTTACATGAGGTGCATTCTCATAAACAATTGTACGCTCTTTGCCTACCTCTGCGACAATTTTAAACTCAAATTGCTTGAGATAACGCAGTCCGCCATGCACAAGCTTTGTTGAACGACTGGATGTCCCCGCTGCGAAATCCTGCATATCAATCAAAGCGGTTTTCATTCCGCGAACTGTAGCATCCAAAGCAATACCTGCGCCGGTTATTCCCCCGCCGATGATCAATAGATCAAAGGTTTCCAGCTCCATGTCATCTAATATTTCCATTCGTTGCTCACCTGAAAATCGATTAGTTCTATCCATGCGAATCCACCCTCTTTCGAATCATGACTTAAAAACCAATTATGGCTCTCCCCTTAAAAACATATAAATCATATATGGTCGCCTTGAATATTTCTCTGAGGTCACTCTATTAACCTATAGAAAGGGATAGACCCGTATCTATTGGTCTATCCCTTTGGCAGCAAAATAAGATTCACCCAGTTAGATTTTAACTCGCTCTCATCGCATGGATCATCGATATAGTTAAGCCCTAAAACGTGGACTAGGTACTAATTCCGGACCCTTCTCACCTTTTATAACAGTATGGGAAAATCCATCTTTTTCAATAGTTGAATAATCATGACCGGCTGTTGCCGGATATGCGGCCAGAAAGACCAAGGGTTCATCTCCAATATTATAAGTCCGGTGCGCCCATCCGGGCTCGACGTGAACGATGGACCCTTTTGGCATATCGATCAACTTCGTTTGTTTATCTTTAGTTTCAGCAAGCAAAACACCATGGCCGGAATAAGTATAATAAATTTCTGCGGTTGACATGTCGACATGAAAATGCCCTTTAGTCATATAATATTCATTTCCTATAAGGCCCGGATACATTCTGGTTGTACAGAAGGCGATCTCACCGGGAGTTTCGGGCACATGCGCTTCCAGCATTTCATAAATTACAGGATTCCCGCTTTCCACTAATTTTTGTGCGGTTTGTGCATCCGCACAAAGGTGGGCGATATCCTCCATTCGGCGTATAATCGACCGATCGGGACTTTCCATCATTCCAAGCATATCGGTATGCTTAACATAAGGTTCCATATCCACACTCCTGCTCCTATTTTTTTCCCGGCAGCCATTTTTAAAAAGACGGGTCAATGGTATTGCGAGAAAGAACGATTTTATAACTGTATCTTCCGCCCGGATAGAAGCCTTCCACATATTCAACCGGCCTGGAGTCATGGTCGAATGTAATCCTGCGGATGACCAATAGCGGGCTATTTCGAGGGATCTCCAGAAGGTGAGCTAGCTTGCTGTTTGCAGCGATAGCTTCAATTTCTTGATCTCCTCTAGTAATTTCGAACTTATACTTGTTAATTAAAAGATCGAATAAAGATTGAGAGAAATCTTCGCCGGGATCCAATCCCAATCTCATAGGCAAATACGAAACCAACAAAGTGATCGGAATATTATCGGCGCTGCGTAAACGCTCGATTCTTAGTACCTTTTCATTTTCGTCCAGTTTCAAAAGGTCCCGGATCAATTTTGGAGGAATAATAATCTCAACAGATTGAACCGCGGTTGAAGGAACTTTACCCAATTTCTTCATTTCTTCCGAAAAAGAAATCAGATCAGGCAGATCTTCTTTAATTTTCGGATAAGAAACAAAAGTGCCTTTTCCGCGGGTTTTGGTAACCAAACCATCTAGCATAAGACTTGAAATCGATTGACGGACCGTAAACCGGCTTACATTATACTCGCTTTGCAGCTCTGGTTCCGAAGGAATTTTATGCCCTGAGGGCCACTCGCCGCTTTCCATTTTTTCACGCAGTATATTTATAATCTGAACATACAAGGGTACCCCAGACTTTTCGTCCAGCATGATATATTCACCTCCCACTATAAAGTAATGTTTTCGCCTGTTTTCTCGCTTATTCTTAGTTTTTCAACTTTGACACCTTGAGGGTGATGGAGGATAGTTGGTTTAGAACCATATATTTCTATAAAGGTCGTGGCGGGAATAGAGCTTGGACTCGCTTTAATCCAAACTGTGGATAATGTTTATGATCGCACAGTGGATCTCCACATTCACCCTTGGGGTTTACCCTCCCATGTCACACTGGGTCTATGCCCTTACATTCCTTCGTTCTACCTCTCAAGGGGTGGAGGCCGATTCTCGCTCCTTTACAGGGTCGTTGCCCTTATGTTGATTAGTTCTTCGACTTCTCCGGTGCTTCAATTGTCAAGTTGTACACATGTGAATAAGTTTAGATTACAAGCGGTACTTCTTTGATCTTAGGCTGCATTCTTTTTTAGCTGTTCTTGTCGTACAGGTCCTAAAACATCGTTTGCATTGTATTCTCTTTGCTTTGTCCCCAGCGTATGCAGGACACGTATTAGTTTTCCACAGAGTGCAATAAGGGATTGTTTCTTCTTCAGCGGATTTTGACTTCGTGTTGTAAAGTGCTTATGAAGGACCTTAAACTCCTCATTTTTTGCTACCATGGGCATTACGCAACGAAACAACAAGCCCCTCAAACGAGAGCGTCCACGCTTGGTAATGCCTGTCTTTCCCTTCCGTTTACCCGAACTATTCTCTTTCAGATTGAGACCTGCCAAACGGATGATCTGTTGTCCGTGATCGTAACTGCTTAGATCGCCTACTTCGGCGAGAAACCCCGCAACGCTAACAACACCCACACCAGGAACACTTAACATTTGAGACGTTCCCGGAATCTCATCTAATATCTCCATCACTTGATTTATGATGGTTTCGATTTGCTTGCAGTAAAGCTCAAATTGTTCGAGTAAAGCCGTAAGCTCCATTCGAGCAGCTCTCAATCCTTCTGTAAGCCCAATCGAAGACGTTGCAGTTGCGTAGAGTTGTTCAGCTCTCTTGATACCTACACCGCGTTTGACTTCCGTTTTCCAGTGCTCAAGAATGCCTCTGGCGCCTTTCGAGACAATCTCTTCTGGAGTTGGAAACTGTCGTAGGGTCATCAAGGATGCTTTGCCTTCCCAGTCTTTAAATACACTCAAATACTCTGGGAAATACCGGTCAAACCAGTTCTGTATCCGAGCCTTTACTTGAATCAAACTCACTGTAACCCTCTCACGAAGATTCATCAGGATGCGTAGTTCTGCATATTCCTTCGTTGGTAACTTAGGCTCTGAGTACTTAGGCTCTGAGTACTTCCCATTTCGGATCAGATCCGCAATAACTTTCGCATCTTTGTAGTCACTCTTCGTAGGTGAATCGTCCTCAAGCTCTTTACTTTTGTTTACATGAAACGGATTAACAATGACAATTTTGATGCCTTGTTCTTCTAAAAATGCGGCTAAGGGAAACCAGTAGTGTCCAGTAGGCTCAATACCAAAAACAATTTCTGTCTTCTGATGCGCCTGTTGTAACGCCTTCATCCACGTTACTAGTTTCGTTAGGCCTTCGATCATTGTAGAATGTGCGTCCTTGCCTAGTTCAATCCCTCGGTAATCCACAGCACGTGCTACATGTATCTTCTTCGCAATGTCCGCACCTACAACAAGGGTTGTTTCGCTAATTCGTGTAATACGTTGATTCTGTTTCTGTTTCATCTTATACTTCATTTGTGCGCCTCTTTTCGTATGGGTGATTTGTTCGGCCTGAACATTTCCCAGTATACTAGAGGCGCATTTTTCTTTCAAAGCTCATATTACTTCATTACAGGAATAGCTCCTTGGTTCTTTTATTCGAAAAGCCGTACGATAGGGGATCGGGCGTTGATTGTTCCTTAGTTGCTTTTTCGACATTTCCGTTATATATTTCTTGTAATTTCGACAAAATGACTTAAAAATCCTCCTGAAACTTGAAAATATATTAGCTTTCCCTTGGTAAGATCTAAATGAGCTGTTCCTGCAAAAAATCAATCAAATCGATTTCGGTCGTATGGCGCGGATTCGCTTTAAGCGAACCCGAAGGCATACTCTCTTCAACAATTCTTGGGAAATCTTTTTTGTCTAACCCGAATTCTTTTAATGATGGCGGTATGCGCAGGATTTTATTCAGGTGGACAACCCACTCAATTAAATCTTCTGCCTTTGACCCAATCCCCGTGCTTTTCGCTAGTTCCCCGTATTTATGTGCGCTAACGGAATTGTTGTATTTAATTGCCCATGGCAATAAGGTTCCGCAGACCAGTCCGTGAGGTACATTGTAATGCAGCCCTATGGAATGGGCAATTCCATGGACAATTCCCAACCGGGCATTTGCCAGTGCAATTCCAGCCAATAAGCTGCCATAAGCCATATCCGTTCTGGCTTTCTGATTTTTAGGATTTTCATACGCTTGCTTCAAACTGCAAACAATCAACTGCGATGCTTTCAGGCTGTATGGCTCAGTCAAGACATTTGCGCCTTTGGATGTGTGGGCCTCAATCGCTTGGGTCAGGGCATCCATACCACTCCATGCAGTAACTTTTGGAGTACAGCTGACGGTTAACATAGGGTCTAAAAGGATGGCATGAGGCAACCAGCTTGCATCCCCACGGATACTTTGCTTTAGTTTCTTTTCATCGGACAATACTGAATTAGGCGTAGCTTCAGCTCCCGTTCCTGAAGTGGTGGGTACAGCCACCCATGGAATTCCGACATTATCGGGTTTGAGGCCGTAGAAATACTCTTTTACCTCCTTTCGTCCTGAAAAGCATAACCCGGCTGCCGCTTTTGCTGTGTCCAGTATACTTCCCCCGCCTATTCCAACTACGACTTCCACCTTGTTAATTTCCATAGCCCGAAGAATCGTTTCCACACGATCAATGGTCGGTTCTCCTGTTGGAACTTCGGAACGAAACACACGCACACCCTGATTTTCCATATAGCCGATCATTTGCCGCAAAAGCTCCGAATGCTCCAAGCGTTCACTGTAGACAAGCATTGCATGACGGCCGAGAGCCGCAACTTCAGTACCAATCGTGGAAACACTTCCCCAACCGCTCACGATCCTAGGCGGAACCTCGAGGATATATGACATATTTTCTCCCTCTTCCCCGGTTAACAAACCTCTATATGATAATTAGAACTGGATTATTTTATCATGGATATTTTACTTCGGTCCAAGGACATTGCAGCAGCAAGAATAATAATGACGCCGGTTACAATACTCTGAAAATAGGCATCCACTCCCACCACATTCATTCCATTACTCAGAATAGCAATAATTAGCGCGCCGATAAGTGTTTTGCCGACCCCCCCGACACCGCCGGTTAAAGCAGTTCCGCCGATCACTACAGCTGCGGCTGAATTCAAAAGATAAAGCTGGCCCATAGTGGGATTGCCGTTTTGAATCTCGCCGACAAGCAAAATTCCCGTTAGAGCAGCAGTTATTCCTGACATCGCAAACGCGAGTATTTTATGACGCAAAACATGTATGCCTGACATCCACGCTGCCGATTCGGAGCTTCCGATATAATAGATCATTTTGCCGCCGATTGTAAAACGTTGATAGATAAAACAAATCGTCCAAACTAACAGCACAAATAAGATAAGCACCGGAATTCCGAGTACGGTTTCTTTCCATATCGTAAGAGCGGGAGAATTTGTGTCTCTAATGCTGACTGTACCGCCCTTGGATAAGACGTAAGCTAAACTTAAAAAAATGCCGCCGGTACCGAGCGTTGCGATAAAAGAGGGAATCCGCAGAAAAGTAAACACAACCCCGTTGAGCACTCCTCCGACAAGTCCCATTAAAAAAACGATCGCAATTGCCCAATATCCGAAATCTGAAATGGTTAAGGCAAAAACAACTGAGCTTAAGGAAATCATGAAGCCTGCCGACAAATCGATGCTGCCGAGCATAATCACCCAAGTTTGCCCCAAAGCTGCCATCAAGAAAAACGAGGTCAATATGAGAACAGTTTCGGAATTTCCGTATAGGAAAAAGGAGGAATTCCAAATTCCAATCACCGCCAGCAAAAGAACGAGAACGATCAGGGATGCCCACTTTGTCAAAAAAGCCAGTGTAATTAACGATTTATGCGTTTTATTGGTAATTAATGGCTCTGCCAATCAAAACCCTCCTTGTCATAATGCTTGCATGATCTCCAAAACGGTAGGCTTCTGTTTGGAATCAGCTAGTTTTTCACCTACTAATTTACCATCTTTCATAATTAGCAGGCGATGGCTTAATCCGATATCCTCTTCCAAGGAATCGCACATCATAACAATAGCTACACCTTGATTGGACAGTTCCCGCAGGATCGCGTAAATTTCAGCCTTGGCACCCACATCGATCCCCCGGGTTGGATGATCCAAAATAATCGCTTTTATGTCGGATGCGAGCCATTTCGCAAGTATGACTTTCTGCTGATTTCCACCGCTTAACTGGCTCGCCAGCATCATTGGCGATGAAGCTCTTACTCGAAGCCGCTCCATCCATTTCCTTGCAATTTGATTTCCCTTCTTAGTATTAACAAAGGTCAGTTTCGAGATCGAGGACAAAATATTCATCACAATGTTGGACGTAAGATCGAGGTGCAAAAAGATTCCCTCTTCGCGGCGGTCCTGCGGAACATAACCCAGTCCTTGCTTGATCGTCTTATCTGGACGTTTTGGATCCAAGCGATTCCCGGCTAACCAGACTTCTCCTTGATCCGCTTTAATGGCTCCTAATATCGAACGGCACACTTCTTCTTTACCGGAACCGTCCAAACCAACTATGGCCACAATTTCACCCTCGCGAACCGAGAATGAGATGTCGTTATAAACGCCTTGTTTACTAAGTCGATCTACTTTTAACACTACATTGTCGACGGGATCTTTTTGCTGATTCACCAAATAATATTCCGGATTCAGTTCCCTGCCAATCATCATCGATTGAATTTCAGGAACTGTCAGGCTTTCTGCCGGCTCTGAGGCGATTTCACGCCCATCGCGAAAGACGACCACCCGGTCAACGAGTTCAAGCACTTCATCCAGGTGATGCGAAATGAAAATTATTCCGGCCTTGTCACGAATTCCCCGAACAATCCGGAATAATTGTTGAACCTCCCCGGCATCCAATACGGTTGTCGGCTCATCCAGCACGATAACCGGCGGGTAGCCGGAAACCTCAGACAACCAAAGCAAACGTCCGATTTCCAGAAGCTCCCGGGTGCTTAGAGGAAGGTTGGAGATTTCCTCCCAAGGCGAGCAGCGGAGCTGCATCAAATCTAGTATTTTTTGAGCCGTTTCTTTCATTTTTCGATGGTTGAGAAATCCGCCATTCGTAAAAAGCTTTTCGTATCCCAGAAATAAATTTTGAACGACAGTTAAATTTGGGAGTAAGGATTGGTCCTGATAAACCATGCCAATGTTGTATTTCATGGCATCGCGGGTGCTGTGGAACCGGACTTTTTCCCCACCTGCGATAATTTCTCCGCTGTCGGCGGTTTCATAGCCCACCAATATTTTCATCATGGTCGATTTCCCGGCTCCGTTTTCGCCCAATAAACCGATAATTTCCCCTTGATGAATATCCATGTTTGCGTTATTTAAAGCAACGGTGCCCGGATATTTTTTTACGATATTTTTCATGCTTACTAAAACCTTCTGCCCCGACATACGCGCACCTCCCTTACTTGACGAATTGTGTTCTGCGCCGGCTCAGGGTGACGGCGATTGCCAAAACAAGCACGATGCCTTGCACTGCTTGCTGATAGAATGGATTAATAGTAAGAAGAATCATGCCATTTGTGATCACCTGGACAATCAATACGCCGACTAACACCCCTAAGACGCTACCACGCCCGCCAGTCAAGACGGTTCCGCCGACGACAACGGCCGTCAGTGATGCGAATAAAAATCCGGCTGACGTTTGCGAACTTCCGAGCGCCAAACGTAGTGCATTTAAACTTCCCGCCAGACCACTGCAAAATCCGGCCAGTGTAAACACCAGAATTTTGATTTTCATGATCGGTACACCGGCTTGCTTTGCCACTTTTTCATTTCCTCCAACCGCGAGAACATGATGAGTGAAGGGTAATAATCTCTCAAACAAGATCATGATGGCAAAAAATGAGATTCCCCACCAAAAAATCGAAGGCATTCCGAGAAACTGCCCAATTACCAATTGCTGCATATCCATTGCCCTTACAGTGATTGGATTTCCGCGGTACAGCAAAGTCGCCAACCCAATCCCAACCAACGACATTCCCAATGTGACAATAAAGCTGGGGATCTTCAATTTGACATACAGGACCCCATTCAATGTTCCAAGCACAGCGCCTACGATCGCTCCAGCCAAAATACCCCAAATGCCAAAATTCAAATGAGTCATCGAGTTTGCAACCAGCATGGCTGTTACAACACCCGACACCGCCATAACGCCTTCAAGCGACAGATCTACGGATCCCGTTAAAATGACGTAATGCGTCCCAATCGCTAATATTAATGGGATCACCATAAGCATTAGAATGTTGAGTAAGTTAGGCATTGTGAAAAAGCGCGGAGAGATTAAAGCTAAAATAATGCATAAAGTTGCAAGAATGGCTAAAGGGCCCCATTCTTTGGGCAAACGGCTTTCACGTTTTATTAAAGGCTTTTCCGACATTCTCTCACCTCAAATCCCTTCATAAGCGGTAGGCAGGGAACTCCTTGTGAAGGACCCTGCCTATTACCCGCTAATCTCTTGCTGCTATTTCTTCTTTATAGGGCCTTGGTACTTATCAAAAAAATTAGTCCAATCATATTTAGGTTCATTAACATAGAATTGATCGTTCATTTCCTCGACATTAGCCTTAGTAATTACTGGGGCTACAGCCATCCAAGATCTCTTGTCCTCTGTCAAATCTTTGAGATTCAGTTTCCCTTGTTTGACAGCCACTGCGATTGCAAGACCCAAACCACCTTGTAAGTAAGAATCCGACACTACTGTCGCCGTTGCGTCTCCCTTTTGGATTGCCTCAAACATTTGCGAGGTTCCGTCTGTCCCGACTACCGGAATCTTACCGTTCAGATTTTTGGCCTTTAACGCTTGGATTGCACCCATAGCCATCTGATCATTGGCACACCAAATTCCACTAAGATCTGGGGTAGATACAAGTTGGGTTGAAACTACAGAAAACGCCTTGTTTTCATCCCAATCTGCGGGCTGTGAACTGACAAGTTTCACATCCGGATGTTTGGCGATTGTATCTTTAAAGCCATTGTAACGTTCAATCGCTGCTGTGTTGCCAAGCATTCCTTGCACCGCAATAACTTTTCCTTTATATGGCTCCTTCAGGTTCTTCATTAATTCCTCTGCCATTTTCGAGCCCGAGGTGTAGTTATCGAAAGTGATGTGCATTACCCATGACGGATATTGCGATGGCGAACTATCTTCAGGCTTGTTCCACCAGGTCACAAAAGGCACGTTTTGCTCTCCTAAATATTTGGCAATCGCAGGAACGTCCGCCGATTCATTTGGATCTAGGTTAAAAACGACATTTCCTTTTGTTTTGGCGACAATTGCCTTAATATCAGCCAATTGTTTTTGGGAACTTCCTTGGTTTTGAATCACTATGAAATGATCGTCAGGGATTCCAGCACTTTTCGCATAATTCTTGCCACCCTTGATCCAGTTTGCGTAATACGCATTGGCCATATCCCGGATGCCTTCTACTACATAAATCGGTTCATCCTGCGACGGGGACGGGGAAGCTGCTGGAGCTGCCGTTGCTGCTGGAGCTGCCGTTGCTGCTGGAGCTGCCGGAGTTGCAGTTGCCTCTGTTGTCTTTGAGCTTCCCGCTCCTCCCGTGTTTCCACAAGCACTTACAAGTGTTACCATTGAAAGCATCAATACTGAAAGAACCCACTTCTTCATACAATCACTTCTCCTTTAATATGTTTGTGTAAAAAGGTATATGGAAAAGGCATCGGAAGTACGCGCGTTTTACCCCTTTCCGCCTCAAATCCCGAAACTAGCTTACCCCAAATAATAAGGTTTGTAAGTCTGAACACCTGTAAACGCTTGCTCGATTTGCTCCAGTACGTTTTGCGAAAGCTCCCAATCCGCCGCTTTGCGTTTTCCTTGACCTGGTCTTTATTCGTTGCTCCGACAATGGCGGAGCTGATCGCCGGATGGTGAAGCACCCAGGAGACGGCCAACTGCCCTGGGGTATGCCCCGTCTCTGACGCAATTTCTTTTAATTTCTCCACAATGGCCAAGTTGCGAATATAGTTGTCCCCTTGGAACAAATCGTTACGAATACGCATGTCCTTGTCTCTGAAGTCGGAGTCCGCTGTCAAGGTTCCTGAGAACAGCCCGTGGCCCATGGGTCCGTAAGGGATTACCCCGATGCCTTTGTTTAAACAGTAGGGTAAGATTTCTTCCTCAATGTCCCGAGATAATATAATAATAGGGAGGTTGCAGGGAATTTATTTCCGTCCCCTTCGAAAAGGCTTCCATTTGTTCAATGGAAAAATTGGAAACCCCTACATAACGAATTTTCCCTTCCCGCTTCAGTTGATCCAAAGCAAGCGCCGTTTCTTCAAAAGGATCATCCTGAACAGGCCAGTGGACTCGGTATAAATCGATGTAATCGGTTTCTAACCGCCTCAGGCTGTCTTCGATTTCTCTTCGTATATTTTTTGGGCTGATATCTTGAGAAACTTGACCTTCTCCGTCCCAGACAAGTCCAAATTTGGAAGCAATGATTACCTCATCTCTTTTCTTGCCCTTCATTGCTTTGCCAACTACACTTTCCGAATGCCCTTTACCATAAATAGGGGCAGTATCAAAAAAATTAATTCCTTGATCCAGAGCTTCATGAATGGCTTCTATGGATTCTTCATCCCTAACCGGTCCATAGGAGTCTCCTCCAATCGCCCAGCCGCCAAAACAAATAGAAGATACTTCGAGACCAGAATTACCCAATTTTCGATATTTCATAGCGTTTTCCATCCTTTCAAAGAGTATGTAGTTAATTAAATTACTGTACGGATGCGCCTTCATTCACTCATAAGAAAATGCTTATTTCCCGTTCCTAGCGTGCATGATTGTCTTCTGCCACGTATGATAAGCTTCTTCACGGCGGTCTGCGTTCCATGAAGGCTCAAATGTCTTTTTCAATTTGTAATGCGTCCTGATATCATCGATGTTGAGCTCACCTATCGTCATTCCTGCAAGAAAAGCCGCTCCCTGAGCCGTAAAATCCAGCTCATCGGATTGCATGACGGGAATGCCAAGGATGTCGGCCTGCAATTGCAACAGAAACTCATTTCGGGCACCGCCGCCATCGACTCTGATTTCTCGAATCGTAACCCCCGCTTGGGCTTTTGCTATTTGCAATACATCCGCCGTTTGAAAAGCAATGGACTCAAAAGCTGCCCTGGCAATATGGGCTTTATTCGTATGCATCGTTAAACCGGAAATGGAACCTCGAACCTGAAAATCCCAATAAGGCGCAAACAAACCGGACAAAGCGGGAACCATGACGACTCCTCCGCTGTTTTCCACACTGGCAGCCAATTCACTTGCTTCATTTATTGAAGATAGAATGCCGAGGTTGTCTTTCAACCATGCGATCAAGCCTCCGGTAGCACCCGTCGATCCCTCAAGCGCATATAAGGGCTCATTTCCTTTAATTTGATACAATACTGTGCTTAGGAGATCACTGCATTCCGTATGAATATTATTCTGTGTGTTAATTAAAATCGCGCTGGCCGTACCGTAAGTATTCTTCGCTGCTCCCATATCCAAACAGGACTGTCCCAGAAGAGAGGATTGTTGATCTCCGATAACGCTTACAATCTGCCCTTGGAACGGAAGTCGTTCATGGCGTAAAAACCCGTAGGCTGAAGGATCCCCGGAGGGTACGATTCTTGGCAGCACGCTTTCCGATATCTCAAACATACGCAGTAAATCCGGTGACCATGTAAGGGTTTTCAAATCCATCAAGCATGTTCGGCTGGCATTGCTTACGTCCGTCACATGGAGTCCCCCGTCAGGTCCGCCGGTAAGTGACCAGATAAGCCAACTATCTAAGGTGCCCATAGCGATTCTGTCGCGATAGTTAGCTTCTCTCAGTCCCGGAACATGATCGAATACCCATGACATTTTACCTGCGGAAAAATAGGGAAAAAGTCGCAAGCCTGTAACAGCGTGTACATAAGGTTCCCGACCGTCCCGCAGCATCTCTTCCATAGCTTTACCAAAACGCATATCCTGCCAATTTAAGGACGGACTTAGGGGCTCACCCGTAAAAACATCCCATACCGCAATGGATTCCCTTTGGTTTGTAATCCCTAACGTTACCTGCTGCGGAGATCCGGCATCCAACCATGTTTTATAAATAACCTGAATCGTCAGTTCCAAGATCTCGCTTAAATTTTGGGTAAAATGACCCGGTTGCGGCGCAGAATGACCGATTTCTATGTAATTGGAAGCTCTCCGGTTGTATTGTTCATTGTAGGCTATACAGCGAACCCCTGTTGTTCCAAGGTCAATTACAAAGATCACGATACCACCCTTTCACGGAGAACATTAAAATCCGCCAGTAATTGCTTAAGCTTCTTCCGTTCCTTCTCATCCAAGCCCCTGAGCGGCACTCTTGAACCACCCAGCTGTTTTCCGTACTGCAAAGCCATGGCCGCTTTATAGGTTGTGATATACGGTCCGCTCTTAAGCAGCTTTCTCGCCTCATCAACCAGTGCCTGGTAGGCTTTGGCTTTTGTTAAATCATTGGATTTAAAACATTCATACACCTTCAATACCTCGTCGGGAAAGACGTTGGCCACTGTAGAAATTACTCCCTGACCTCCAGCCTTCAGCACTTCCAGAATCAATGTATCCGATCCAACTATGCCGTCAAGCCCGGGCACATGAACTCGATAATCTTCAAAACACTCCAGGCTTTTGCTGCTGTCTTTAAAACCCTTCAAATTCGGGACCGTTTCTACCAAACGCTGAAGTAAAGCCGCCGAAATGGAGTTGTTTGTCGCATCCGGATAATTATATACATAAAAAGGGACAGGTGATGCAGCAGCAGCCACATCACGAAAATACTGCAGAAGGGCTTCGTCATCCAGCGGAAAATAGTACGGCGGAATGGTTGCGATTGCATCCGCACCTGATTCCCGAGCATGCTTCGCCAGTTCCACAGCAATTGATGTATTCACATGACCCACATGAGCGATTACGGGAACACGTTTGTCGCAGGTCTGGATCACTGTATCGAGGACCTGCTTTCTTTCCTCGACGTCGAGGAGGATTCCCTCCCCTACAGTTCCCGTCGTAAAAAAACCATGGATTTTACGATCCAACAGAAACTTCACGTGATTTCTCAAGCGCTCGAAATCCACCTTGATCCCTTCATCATCGAACGGGGTAAGCAATGCCACAATAACACCGCTGACAGTCATAGATCCCTCTCCCCTTTTGCTTATGTTTTATTTATGATATTAGGGCAATACTCTCCCTTTAAAACGGAAATCAAATTCAGAGCACTGATCCGGCCGGTTTCTTTCAGGGAAATATCCGACAAAGCCCCAATGTGCGAAGTGGTGATAATGCCGGGAACTCCGAGAAGTGGACTCCCGAGCGGCGGTTCTGAACAATAGACATCGACACCGGCTCCCCGAAGGTGCTTGGAAAGAACCGCTTCCGCCAATGCTTTTTCGTCCACCACTTCCCCTCGTGAAGTATTGATCAAAATTGACCCTTTTTTCATCAATTGAAGGGATCTTTCGTTGATAAGGCCAATGGTGCTTTCCGTTTTTGGCAAATGCAGGGTTATCATTTCGGAGTCAGACAGCACCTCCTCAATAGAGGAGCAAATTATAACATCTTCAGCTTGATTTTTGTCCTCCGAGAGAAACGGATCATAGACCTTAACCGCCATAGAAAATCCTTTAGCTCGCTTTGCGACTTCCCGCCCTACCCGGCCATATCCCACAATCCCTAATACTTTCCCGGTAAGTTCAAGCCCGATAGGCCGTTCCCAACCGCCCTGCTGGGTGCTTTGATGAACCTCTATCAGATTGCGTGACAGAGCCAGCATCAAACAAAATACCAGATCCGCTACCGCGGAAGCGTTCGTCGAAGGGGTGTTCGTGATCACCACTCCATTGCGATTTGAAGATTCAAAATGAACGTTATCCACTCCGGTGCCATGTCTTGAGACGACCTTCAAAGAATCGGATGCTCCCAAGGTTTCCGGACCTATTTCGTCAAGGCCCGCCAATATGCCGTTGATTTGGAGTTTTTTTACGAGCGATGCCAGCTCGTTGTCATGCAGAGGTCTTTGAATGGGATAGTCTATAATCTCACATCCCGCATCAGCAAACAATTGATATACACTCGGGTCGGCTTTTCCAAAAGATCCGGAAGTGACCAAAATCTTATAAATTGGATCCATCCTACATTTCCCTTAGCTGAAGTCGAATATGTTTCAATTGCAGATAGCCTTGCAGGCCATGATGAGAGAGCTCGACGCCTATACCGCTTTGTTTCCAGCCGCCATATGGGGCTTCGACCGTGCTTCCCGCCGTATTGTTGACACAAACGGTTCCGGATTCAATGGCTTCGGATATTTTGAAAGCTTGTGTCAAATCGTTCGTATACAGATAGGATACCAAACCATATTTTGTATTGTTGCCTAGTTTTATAGCTTCTTCTGTCGTGCTGAAGGATTGTACATGAACCAGCGGGCCGAACGACTCTTCTTGAAGAACTTTAGCATCAGAGCCGGCGTTCGCGATAACCGTAGGTTCGAAGAAATATCCGTCTTTATATTCCCTTGCCTCGGGCCTTTTTCCGCCAAGCAGCAATTGGCCGCCTTTCTTCAATGCGTCTGCTATCTGCTCTTCCATTCTGCGAATTCCAGCCTCATTTAACATCGGTCCAAGATCGATGTCCGGATTTTTAAATCCATCCCCCATTGTTAATGTGGAGCCATGATGAACAAGTCTGTTAACAAATGGTTCGTAGATCGATTCATGAACAAAAATCCGGTTTACTGCATTGCAGTTTTGGCCCATCGCACGGAAAGACCTCATAGCACCGTCAAAAGCTGCCTGTTCGAGATTTGCGTCAGACATAACTATAAAGGGTGAATGGCCACCAAGTTCCAATGAAACTTTGGTGATATTCTCGGCAGCATATTTCATTACGTCTTTGCCAACTTCTGTAGAACCGGTAAATGCGATTTTTCGGGTAATGGGGCTGTTAATTAAAGCTTTGCCGACGACAGACCCCTTGCCGGTTACCACATTGACTACGCCTTCGGGAATGCCGGCGTCTACCAAACAGCGAATGTATTCCGTTGCGGCTAGCGGCGTTTCAGATGCGGGTTTAGCGACTACCGTACAACCCGCCGCCAAAGCAGGAGCTATTTTCCACGCCAAGAGCGATACCGGGTAGTTCCAGGGAGTGATGGCAACGACAGGTCCGATTGGCTGACGGATAACGATGGATCGAGTGTCCTTGCTGTCGAGAGGGATCACCTCACCATAAACGCGAACGGCTTCTTCAGCGAAATAATCCAATACGTAAGCGGATTCCGCAATTTCTTTTCGCGCATCCCTGAGCGGCTTCCCTTGTTCCAGGGTCAGCAGGATTGCCAATTGTTCCTGCTTGCCGCGTACCTTTTGCGCAGCGTCATGCAAGAGTCTCGCCCGCTTTTGCACGGTAAATGCCGACCATGATTGAAATGCCCGCTCGGCAGCCAGTAAGGATTCCTCAACCATAGATTCAGTGGCTGAGGGCACTGTTCCGACACTTTCTCCTGTCGCCGGGTTATATACAGTGATCACTTCATCCGTCGTTACCCATTCTTTGCCGATTAGATTTCCCAAGTTTATCTGTTTATTTTCTGACTCATTCATAGTTAATCCTCCAAACTGGAAGTGGTCTATTGTGGACGTCCGGACGTCTGTAACTAAACTATAAATGTAATCGTTTTCCCTGTCAATCCATAATAAATTTTATTGACAATTTCTCAAAAAAAATTTATGTTTGTTACAGACGTCCGGACATCCACACGTTATTTAGAAGCAAGTGGTTTGGGAAGCTTCTTATGAAGAATTGGAATCGCATACAAAACTACGGAGGTGCAAAAGGTTAATGAGCTACACGTATGGAATTCACACCTATCTTTTTTCACAAAGGCTTGATCTGGACCTGGAAGTCATTCTCGACAAAGCTCAGGAGTTTGGCTACAACGGAATTGAAGTGCCCTTTAATTTAGAGGAATATGTACCGTGGAACAGGCTTCCTGCTGCACTGCAATCCAGAGGTTTGAATTGCACGACATGTGCCGGACTTCCGAAGGACTGTGATATTATCAGTGCAGACTCCAGCGCACGGCATCGGGGAATCGATACAATCAAGCGATTTATTGGCCGCGCGCGTGAACTTAACAGCCCTATACTCGGCGGTGTTTTAAGTTCGGCATGGGGGAATCTCACCGGTTTTGCGCCGACAGCCGATGAGTGGAAACGTTCCGTAGAAGCATTGCAAATTGCAGCCGAGTATGCTCAGCAAATGCAAATAAAACTTGCTTTGGAGCCGGTAAATCGTTATGAGAGCCACTTTATTAACACTGTGAAATCGGGAAAACGTTTAGTTGAAGAGATTGATAATGAATGGGTAGGTCTTTTACTGGATACCTATCATATGAACACAGAAGAAAAAGATTTGGCATCAGCTGTACGCCTGGCTGGAAAACATTTAATGCATGTACACGCATGTGAAAATGACAGAGGTATCCCAGGATCGGGTCATGTAGATTGGCCAGGTATTTTTAGGGCATTAAAAGATATTGAATTTTCCGGAAGGCTCACGATAGAAAGTTTCGTGCCTGAGATGGAAACTATTGCCCGCGAAACGGCAATTTGGAGAAAAGTGGCACCCAGCGGAGATCAAATAGCCAAGGATGGGCTTATCTATCTCAAAAAATTAGAAACTTTGGTGTCTGAGTTCGATTAATAAAGTACTGAGGTGAGATGTATGGAAAACAAAATGAAAGCCGCACTATTAATGAAACCAGGTGTAATTGAAATCGTGGAACGGGAAATTCCGGTCCCCACAGAAGATGAGGTGCTTATTAGGATAAAAGCCGTCGGTTTATGCGGATCCGATATACACTACTACGAGCACGGAAAAATCGGCCCTTATGTAGTGGAAAAACCTATTATTCTCGGCCATGAAGCGGCCGGTGACATTGTGGCTGTGGGCAGTAATGTAAAAAACCTTAAAATAGGACAACGGGCTGCCATTGAACCCGGTGTAACCTGCGGACGTTGCGAACAATGCAAAGCCGGACGGTATAATTTATGCCCTTCTGTTGAATTTTTAGCGACCCCGCCATTTGATGGAGCGTTTTGCGAGTACATCGCCATTCGCTCGGATTTCGTATTCCCAATACCGGATAACATGTCGTATGAAGAGGCAGCATTGGTTGAGCCGTTATCAGTCGGCATTCACGCTGTTCGAAGAGGGAATTTGGTTCCGGGCGAGACGGTTGCCATTTTTGGAATGGGGCCAATCGGTTTATTGGCAGCCGTTGCTGCCAAGTCTTACGGAGCAAAGCGAATTATTGGAGTGGACCTGGAATCATTCCGATTGGATAAAGCTTTGCAAATGGGAGCTACGGACGTCATCAATATTCGGGATGAGGATTCCACTGAAGTTATTAAAAAATTGACGCATGGAAGAGGCGCCGATCTGGCGATTGAAACTGCGGGCAATGGGAAAGCGCTTCAATCCGCCTTATCTTCGGTACGCCGAGGCGGGAGAGTGGTTATTGTCGGACTTCCTCCACAGAGCGAGACCCCATTGAATGTTCCACACATTGTAGATAATGAAATTGATATCATGGGTGTATTTCGCTACAGGAACACATATCCTGCAGGAATCGATATTCTGTCGTCAGGTGAAGTCAAGTTAGAGCCGATTATAACGGATAAGATGAAGTTGGAAGAAGTGCATTTAGCTTTTGAAAAGGCGATCCACGAGAAAAACAGTACGATCAAAATCGTGATCTATCCTTAACCCGAAATCCAAATGAACAGCAGACCAAAATTTGAAGGGAGATCTACCATGAAAGCAGTATTATATAAGAAAGCAATGGATTTTTCTGTCCTTGATGTTGAAAAGCCTGTGATAAAGGATCATCAGGTACTGATTAAAGTGAAATCTTGCGGGGTTTGCAGAACGGATATTCACATTCATCACGGAGAATTTATGGCCGGTTTTCCTCTTATTCCAGGGCATGAATTCGTTGGGGAGATTGTGGAAGTCGGTAAAAATGCAATCAACCTTAAGGTGGGAGACCGTGTCGCAGCGGATAACACTGTATTATGCGGACACTGTTATTACTGTAAACGCAATCAACCCCTCTATTGTGAAAATTTCTATTCTTTAGGTGTAACCGGACCTGGAGGATATGCGGAATACGTTGTTGTTAACCATGACAAAGTATTTCCAATTGGCAAGCTTAGTTATGATGAGGCGGTTATGATCGAACCGACGGCATGCGCCGTTCACGGCTTGGATGTCATTGACGTGAAACCAGGAGATGATATTCTCATGTTTGGCACGGGTCCGACCGGATTAGTCCTGGCCCAACTGCTTAAACATGCCGGAGCGGGGAATGTGGTGGTAGTAGCCTCGGATATCCGAAAGTTGGAGGTTGCGAAGGAATTGGGAGTAGATCATACCGTACAAATGGATCGTTCTGACTATTCCAAACATGAGAAGGAATTATTCGAACTGTTCCCAAAAGGGTTTGATATCGTTGTCGATGCCACGGGAGCGCAGGAAGTCGTGCAGCACTTGCCCCAATTCGCAAAATTCGGGGCGAAAATTGTGATCTATGGCGTCGCTTCCGAAGCGGACCGAATCACTCTTAGTCCCTACGAAATATTTCGTAAAGAATTGAAAGTAATCGGCTCTTTCGCCCAAACTCATTGTTTTGACAGAGCGCTTAAATTCATCGAAAATGGTGTAGTAAAAGTTGACAGTATGATTACACACCGTTTCTCAATCGATGATTTTGCAAAGGCGATAGAACAAGTAGAAAGTGGCAAAGGTCATATTAAAGTAGTCGTGGATAGCTATTAAGCTGAGTTAACAAATTGATCAACAGAAATCGAGTAGGAGGGGACGGCTAGTCCAAATTGTCAGGTTAAGAACTAGGTAATTTAGGCGTGCCGATGCCTTCGCTTAGTTCACCAAAAAGATAGACTCGAAAGTCAGGGCGTAGTGGCAGTACGCCAATACCCCTTACGAGTATTCCCCCATTGAAAGGCTTTGTCTTTAGGAACTCCTAAGGATAAGAGCCTTTTAACTTTGGTCTTGGGTTTCTTCCATTGTTTCCAGAGACACATCCGAAGTCGTCTCCGAATCCACTCATCCAGTCCTTGAAATACACTAGGCGTGTCAGCTAATGAGAAATAGCCCCTCCAGCCTGTCAGATATTGATTGAGTCTTCTACTCCTTAGTTCCATCGGAAGTGGACTTTTCCGTGAGGTCATCTCACGGATTTTCATCTTCACTTTCTTTATGGATTGCGGAGCTAGTCGAACCTTAGGGTCTTTATTCCATGTAAAGCTAAAACCCAGAAACTTTCGTTTCCACGGCCGGTCTACCGCGCTCTTACTTTGGTTAACCTTTAGCTTTAGTCTGTTTTCAATGAAAGCTGTAATGGATTCCTTTACTCGTTCTCCTGCTTTACGTGTCCTCACGTAAATGTTACAGTCGTCCGCATACCTTACGAAGAGGTGACCCCGCGTCTCCAGTTCCTTGTCTAATTCGTCTAATACGACGTTAGATAATAACGGACTCAATGGACCGCCTTGAGGTGCTCCTTCTGTGGTATCCATCACCACTCCGTTGATCATGACTCCCGATTGTAGAAACTTACGGATGAGTTTCAAGATCACTTTGTCTTTTACTTTCTCCGCTAGTTTTGCCATCAACCTGTCATGGTTCACCCGATCAAAGGACATAAGATCGAGGTCAATGACCCATCGATATCCTTCTTTCATATACTGTTTTGCTTTCCGAACGGCATCGTGTCCTCGTCTATTGGGACGAAAGCCGAAGCTGGATTCAGAAAACTGCGGGTCAAACACGGAATTTAGTACTTGTGCGATTGCTTGTTGGATGAAGCGGTCTGTCACGGTAGGTATACCTAACAACCTCACACCTCCGCCATTGGGTTTCGGGGTTTCGACCCTTCGGACGGGGCTCGGTGTATAGCTTCCTTCTTCTATCGCTTGCCGAAGTTGATGCCAGTTTTGCAGAATGTGTTCCCGTAAGGATTTCACGGACATGCCATCTACTCCATGGCTTCCTTTGTTGGCTTCGACACGTTTTAGAGCCGAAAGAAGGTTTTCCCGCGACAATACTTTCTCAATCATCCATCTACATCTCCTTGCGTGAATTGTCTTTCTCCTTGTGCCGGGATGGAACTCTGCCTTCTCCAAGTCCCCCGCGGGATTCACCGCTTCCTCCTTGAAGTAAGTCCTTTCGGATGATCTGCTGTCATCGCTCCATCCTGAACGCCTAGATGTTCAATTCCTATTACATGTTCTGCCCTTCCGCACGGTGTTGCATCACCTTGCGTACTATGGCGTCTGCTGACTTCTGTACGTTCAGCCCGCTTTCACAAGCAGGGTTACGAAGGTCACTTCGCCTATCGTACAGATCTCCCTGGGTAAGAACGTTATCTTTCTCTCCATCTATCTGCTTCATTTACTCCCATTCGCCTTCGGCAGTATGGACTTTGCTTTGTTTTGCAAGCTCATCCAACGAATGCTAGCCTTATATGAAGTTCGTGTTCCTCAGACCGGAGATTTGCCGCCGACTTCCTTCAGATTATCTTAGAACTCAGATAATCCGAATTATCCGAGAAATATAATTATCCGAGGATTTCTATAAAAAGCCTTTTAATAATAGCTTTTATTACTTTTTTCTAGGATAATCAAAAAAAAAATCATCTTGTTTTATAATCCTTATGCAGCCGATTACCGGACTGACATTGTAAAAGGAGATGGTTCTTTATGAGTAATTCAATACCTGCAAAACAGCTAAGTTCAGCCATTGAACAAATGATGAGGGGGCTGACTGCTCTTGGATACCGCTGTTCAACTATATCGGCATATCAGTGTGCTTTAAGAAAAGTTGCCACATTTATGAAAGATCATGGTGTTACCGAGTATTCCCATGCAGTCGGTCAGCTTTTTCTTGAAGAACAACTGACGAAAACGGGATTATCGGAGCGTTGGTATAAATACATAAAAACGGCCATCAGACGTTTGGATGGTTACATACAAGACAAACCATTTGAAACAACTCACACCAAACGACTGGCAGTTTGTCCGGATATTTTTGTTCCTGTGATTGATTCGTATATGGCATATATGAAAGAAAAGGGTTGCAGTCCTTCTACTATTGAAGCCATATGTATATATGCTGGACAGCTTCTCGGGTCTTTGGAGAAACAATCAGTCACTAATTTTAAATCAATGAGTTTTATACACATAGGCATTGCATTTTCAAACATTAAATCAAAGCAGGGGTTCTGCGAAAAACTGCCTCCATTCCTTAAATACCTGTATCAGACAGGCATGACTGAAATGGATTTTTCAAAAGCAGTTCCACGGTACTCCTCAGTGGAAAAACTGCCTTCCATATATACGGAAGTAGAACTTATCCAGTTGCTGAATAGCATCGAAAGAACTTCCGGGATTAGGAAACGCGACTATGCCATCATGGCACTGTCTGTTTCCTATGGCCTTCGTGCGAATGATATCTCATCTTTGAAGTTTTCAGAAATCAGTGATGGGCAGCTGGCATTCATGCAGTCAAAAACATCCGTCATGTATCAGGCGGATTTGCTGGACAAGGTATCGGAGGCACTGCAGGATTATATCCAGAATGGAAGGCCTGATTCAGACTGCGAATATATCTTTATTCGTAGTTCAGCACCCTACAGAAAGCTTTCACGCAGCTCTATCTGGTCAATAGTCTGTACATATCTGATGAAAAGCGGCATAAATATTGGTTCAAGAAAACGCGGCTCACATGCAATACGTGCAAGTCTGGCCACACACCTTGTTAATAATGATGTTCCTTACTATATAGTGCAGAAGATACTGGGACATCAGGATCCCAATGCCACCAAACGTTATGCAGCCATTGATTTTTATAGGTTAAGGTCGTGTGCACTTGAGTGTCCAAAGCCATCCGGTCAGTTTGCTATATATCTTTCAGGAGGTGCATGGAAATGAGAACTTTCATAAATCCATTGAAAAACGAGATGGCTTCATACATTGCCCTTCAGAAAAATGCAGGAAGGTATATTTCTCACATTGAAAGAACTTGTGCCGGGCTGGATAAATATCTTGTTGATTCAGGCAAATCTGAAAAAAGACTGAATGAGACAGACATCACGGGATGGATATCCACGCTTCAGGTTGCCCATGCAACTAAAAAGAAATATTTTTCGGTTTTAAAAGGCTTCTCGGTTTATCTACAGTCCTTAGGAATCCATTGTACACTTCCATCATTTTCCCGTAACTGCGGGACGGCATATACACCGTATATATTCAGCGATAACGAATGGCTGCGGATTATCAATGCAAGTGACAACCTGATCTATTTATTAAAACACTTAGGATCCGACACGCCGATTGGGTTCCCTGTTCTCGTCAGGCTGCTGTATACCTGTGGTCTGCGTTTGAATGAAGCACTAAACATCCGTGTAAGTGATATTGATTTTGAAGAGGGAGTCCTTATCATCAATAAAGCCAAAAGAAACCGCCAAAGGTTTGTTCCCATGAAACCATCCATGACAGAAACGCTGTCCGCTTATTGTGCGCGTATTGGAATCATGCCAACAGCAGAAGCCTTTGTATTTTCCAACAACGGCAAAGCTTATAGTGACAGTTGGGCACAAAGATGGTTCTCTGCAATTCTGAGTAAAGCAGGAATCCACTATTACAGGAAAACAACGCACGAGCGGGGTCCCTGTCTGCACTGTTTAAGACACACCTTTGTATTCAATTCATTCCGACAGTCAAAGGGGATGGTCGATTCATTAAATGAACTTGTGCCAATACTTTCCACTTATTTGGGACATGTAAATATAATGGAAACGGACAGATACCTGAGATTTTCCTATGAATTGTATTCAGAAGCCCATAAGTCAATCAGTGACTACACGGAGGGCATATTTCCAGAGGTGTGGTCATGAGAAAACACAGAAACGAGCTGCTGCCCGTATTATCTGATTACTTCACGGAATACCTCCCGATCGTAAAGGGACTCAGTCCGAATTCGATCCGCTCTTATCAATATGCGTTTCAGTTGCTGTTTGAATTTCTGGCATCTGAAAAACAGACATACCCGGAAAAAGTGGATTTTAAAAATCTTGAAGGGACTGTTACCAGGGAATTCCTTGCATGGCTGGAAGCAAAGCGCGGTTGCAGCATAAGTTCCCGAAACCAAAGGCTTTCGGCGCTTTCATCCTTTTCGAGTTATGCAATAAATAAATGCCCTTCTTCGGCACTAAGATTTTATACAGATGTTTCGGCTGTTCCACAAAAGAAAAAGCCTGAACGAACCCCCGTCTACTTTACCCGGACGGAAGTCTCCGTACTACTCAAGCTTCCGGATGGATCCACAAAAGCATCTGCAAGAGACCGTGTATTGCTGAGTGTGCTTTATGCAAGCGGTGCAAGGGCACAGGAATTATGTGATATAACTGTAAGTGACATACGTTTTGATGGAAAAACAGCCATCAAGCTTGTGGGGAAAGGGAATAAAGGCCGCATTGTTACCATCCCGGACAAATGTGCGGAGCTTCTGCTATTTTATTTAAAATCAAATGACCTGTCAAACAAACCTGACAAATATGTTTTTTCAAGCCAGACACATGAACATATGAGTATTTCCTGCATAGAAGGCATTGTTAAAAAATATGTCAGGCTGGCAAAAAAACAAAATCAGGACATATTCCCGGAAAAGCATTATACACCTCATTCCTTCCGACATTCGATTGCGGTTCATATGCTGGAATCAGAGATACCTCTTCCGGTAATAAAAAACTTTCTTGGACATACATCGATTGAAACAACCATGATTTATGCAACTGTCAGTGCCGATTTGACGAATCGATATTTAAAAAACAAGAGTATTTTAAACGATATGATTCCTACTGAACAAAACATAGGAGCAACTACAAAGCCGAGACTTGATTTCCTAAAAATGATGAAGAAATGAAAGAATTTTTATGATTTAATTATCCGAGAAAAAACACCTTATCCATGCGGTATTGCAAGACGTTTTAGAATCTTCTCGGATAATTATATTTCTCGGATAATTCGGATTCCGCTTCGCAGTGGACACCCTTGTCTTGAGCTAATGGTTACTACTGCCTTCACCATTCGGGATTTTCACCCTATAGATAACGCCCATGCCAGGCGCACAAAAATAGCAAAAAGTCTTATTGACTTTTTTGCTTAGTCTAAGGTAATATGTATTTAAATTGATATCGGTCGTGAAGCACACGCCGCTCTTCTTTTCAGCATTCGCTGATGGGGGAGCGGCTTTTGCTATCTTAGATCATGCATTCGATTCATATGATTATTCATATTGGGGAGGAAATGAAATGTTAAAAAGACCAATACTTAGAAAGAAGGACTTAACAGAATTTGTCATGAAGCGCGTAAGAGAATTTGCACCTGCTATTTCATTTGAACAAGGGGAGGATGCATTGACCTTCCGCCTAGTCGAACCAAACGGGGATGCTTCAGGCTGGCTTTGGCTGCATAACATCTGGCATGACTACCAGCGTTCTGGCGATTTGAATATCGTTATTAATTTCATAAACGGTCAAATTGAAGCCATGCTATATATGAAACAAATGACTGAACAGCCACGTGGTGTAGACATTTTTAATGTTTATCCAGCTATTCGCCCTCAAAATTATGTCAATGACCAAAAAGAGCAAATCGGTCGTTGCTTTAACGATGCTTCTGTACCTGGATTAGATACCGTTTTCGTCGAACGCAAGGAAGGCTTTCTCGTTATACTCAATGAGGATGTGGTTAAGCCTGTTTTGGTTTATATGGATGAAAATGAGATCAAAAAACAGGCTTACGAGAATTTACGCAAGAGAGGCTGGGTCGAACCCGAAATGATTATTCCTGCTATGAACGTTGAGGAAGATGGAACATTCCATGTATTCCATTCTCCCGGCTATCCATTTCATCATCAATTTTTGCTGTCAGATATGTCATCTGTTCATTTGCCTAACTCATTTCTTGTTACTTTTCCAGGCCAATACATGGCAGTGGTTTTAACCATTGAGGGCAGTATCCAATCTGCTTTACAAGCAAAGCGAATTGCGGAACGCTCCGGTTTGATTTATTTTGCGAAGTATGCGACTGCTTCCGAGCATCGTCCGCTTTCAAACAACATTTATTGGGTAGAGGGGAACAAACGTTATTGGTTGAAAGGTGTGAAAGCCTGAATAAATTGCGCTCCACTTTCATATATTCCAATGGAATTTTCAGAATGGTACATGGTATAATCACAACTACAAGGATAAAAAAGGAGTAAATCTTATGAACGAGAAGAAATTAGATTTAATTATTTCTAAGCTGGAACAAATCGATAAGAGATTTGAACAGCAAGATAAGAAATTTGAACAGCAAGATAAGAAATTTGAACAGCAAGATAAGAGATTCGAGCAGCAAGATAAGAGATTCGAGCAGCAAGATAAGAGATTCGAACAACAAGATAAAAAAATTGAACTTATGTTAAACAAGCTTAATCAACATGATAAGCAGTTCGAGCTTATCTTTTCTAAGCTTAATCACCACGATAAGCAGTTTGAGCTTATCTTTTCCAAGTTTAACGAGCACAATAAGCAGTTCGAGCTTATGTTTTCTAAGCTAGATCATCATGAAAAAATGATCATTGGTCTAATTAAGTCGGTTGGAACTACCAATAGTTGCCTTGAAGAATTGACCAGTGATGTTCGTCTTGTACAATCGGATATGCATATCGTAAAGGAAGATGTCCACGATATAAAAGGAGATATCACCCAACTAAAGGAAAATCAACAAACCATGCTGCAAATTCAGCAAGAGCATCAAAAAATCTTAGAAAGACTTTCTTTCCGTTCTATCACACAAGAAGCTGATATTGCTGAGCTCAGACGGGTTAAGTAACGAAGGTTAAACACAAAATATGAACTTTACGAGGCTGATCTCTCCACGACATACTGACAAAGCGTTCAGCCTCGCTAAACGAGCGAAGCTCAACACAAACCATACCTTATTGAGTATGCTCTCTAATCAAACTCGCCCTCAGCTCCCAAGCATTTATACTCAAATCAACCAGATTCGCCATTCTTCACATCAGTTTCTTTAAGCAAGGTGATATAATCCGCCTCTGCTATGCCTGTATGCTTATTAATGATCCGATACACCTCTTCATAAAATTCAGAATAGCCGTCTCGATAAGCTGTGCCTCAAAAACCCTTGCCTCCACACGAATTAACGGTTCATTCGCGAATACAAGCGTCCCTTCTTCGACCGCATGCATATTTCCTGTAAATCGTAAGTGGCAAAGCTCCTCGAAAAATCCCACATCATATGCTCCTCTTGCTCCTGCAAGTATTGAATCGTCTTTTCATCGAAGTGTAGACTTTGCAAATAGCCTATAATGCGCTGCAACCCTGCAAATACATCATACCCATTACCAAAAGGCAGCTTGGGAAAATATCCTTCAAATACTGCTAACTTCGGGGTTATACCACCCATTTTTTAACTTCTGTCTCATTATTTTGAAATTAAACAATCTTTTTTTAATTTTATCTTCATATTAGCTTCACAATTTTCCTTTATACTATTAAAATATGAAATGGACACTTGTAGCGCAAACAAGATTACAACAGCAAAAGGAGTATAAACAAATCATGCAAATCACGCAATTGGTGCGACCGCTTTTTCGTGGTCGACGAAAACCTTCCCGGATTGAACGAAATCCAAAACTTAAATATACCCTAATCCTTGCAGCATTATTAATTATTCCTTATCTCTTTACCTTTGGTGTTGAATTTATTCAAAGGCGCTCCATTCACGATACCTTGCAATGGATGACGGTAAACTCAAACCTGCTTACATTAAATATCATAATCGATTTCTTGTTACTTGTATTGATCTATTGCCTTGTAGGCTCACTTATTCCCTCGATTGCTATATCAGCTTTGATCTTAATTGTGGGATCCTTGATCAGTTATTTTAAAGTCAAATTAATTGGCGTACCTTTCTTTCCATGGGATCTCCACATGAATAAAGAGATTGTCAACATTATGCCACTGGTTATTAATCGTTCGATGATTCGATATATTGTGGTCTTGGTCGGATTTATTGGAGCCATATTCTTGATGCGCTTGCTGCTGCCGCGTTTATCGCTCCCCCGTGCAGCTCGAATCTCAGTAGGGCTTTTATCACTTATTCTGTTGTACTTATTCGTAGTTAAAAGTCCGCCAGTGAAGTGGCTGATGGAAAAAATGCAGGTTTCGAATATTCTCTGGAATCAGCAGCAGAACTATGCCCTTAACGGTCAGTCGCTAGCTTTCATGATGAATTTACAAAATTCCAAGATGGCCAAACCTAAGGGCTATGGGGAAGATTCTATGAAGTCTCTCGCTGCATCCATATCTTCACAAAGTCTGTCAGCTTCAGCGAAGGTTGGCGGTTCCTATACAGCTACAACTAAAAAGCCAAACGTGATTTTCGTAATGAATGAAGCATTCTGGGATCCAACGTTGATGACTAATGTTACTTTTAGCGAAGATCCTATACCGACAGTCCATCAGCTGCAGAAGGAAACCACATCTGGCTATATGCTCTCCCCGCAAATTGGTGGGGGCACGAGTAATGTAGAGTTTGAAGTATTAACTGGGGACTCGACTAGCTTTCTTCCGGGTGGGTCGATTGCTTATCAACAATATATTCATAAGCCTGTTCCTAGCTTAGCTAGTTATTTTGCAAATCAAGGCTACAAAAGCTTAGCCATGCATTCCTATATGAGCTACTTCTACAATCGAGAGAATGTTTATAAATACCTCGGCTTCGAGAGCTTCAAGAGCTCGGAGAATTTCATTAACCCCGAGTACAAGGGTGGATTCATTTCAGATGATGAGTTCTCGCGTAATTTGATTCAAGAAGTGGACAAAACTAAGGAGCCAATGTTCATTTATGGGATAACCATGCAAAATCATGGTGGTTATGACAGTAAGACGCGATATAGCGAGCTGCCCATTAAGGTTAAAGGCAAATTCACTCCTGAAGCACAAACCTTAATCGAAAATTATACCCAAGGTGCACATGATGCGGATCACGGGTTGAAAATGTTAATTGATCACTTCAAACAATCTGCTGAGCCGACGATTATTATTTTCTATGGCGATCATCTGCCAATGTTAGGGTTTGATTATGATGTGTTCCATCAGTCCGGATTTGTGCAATCAGGCAAGCCCGATGAATGGTCGCTGGAGGAAATCAAAAAAATGCACAGTGTGCCATTTGTGATGTGGTCTAATATGTCCTTGCCCAAGGAAAACGTCCCTATTCTGAGCAATTCATTCCTAGGTGCTTATGTGTTAGATACCTTGAATATGAAAAAACCCGCTCCGTTTGCTTATAATTTTGAGGTTTCGCGCATGGTTCCGGGGTTACTCGCGAATCTTGTAATTGATGCGGATCAAAACTTATATGCAGAGATACCTGAAAAAGATAAACAAGTCTTAGAACAATATAAAGAGCTGCAATACGATGAGCTATTCGGCAAAAAGTTTCTCGCAACTTTCATCGATCATGACTTTCTGACCATAGAGCCTAATCCCAAATACAACATTGAGTTTAAAAAATGACATCATTTCTGCTTTCACGATCAAATAACTCCTTGACCTTTACGTTGCGTAAAGGAGTATAGTTATCTTATCAGGAGGCTAGATCATGGAATACACAGTGTAAAAGCTAGGTGCCTTGGCAGGTGGTTAGCACCCGAACACTACGTTATTACGATGTAATTGGTAAGAGAAAGGGTAAGCAACGCTACTCCAGCAGCTTGACCTCTCTCACTCTAACACTTTAACCTGAATAGAAGATGAGGGAAACACAACTTTTCTCCCCACTTTACCTCTAATAGATTATAAGAGTAAAAATAATTAATTGAGGTGCATCATGAAGAAGCTGCTTTCCATCATCGTTCTGCTCAGTATTATTTTGGTCATTCCAAAGGGTACAAGTGCAGCTAATCCCGTTCAAATCATCATGAATGGCGCCGCAATGAATACCAGCATTCCGCCGCAAATTATCAAAGGTCGTACTTACGTTCCTTTAAGAGCCATCGCAGAAGGGCTAGGTTCAAAAGTAACTTGGGATCCCGAGCAGATGAAGGTCACTGTTGAAAAAGCGAACAAGCTCATCGCATTCACAATCGGAAACCCAGAAGTAACCGTAAATAGCCAGCAAGCCACCATTGAAACCGCTCCTTATATTGTTGAAGGCAGCTCCATGCTTCCTCTTCGCTTTATTAGTGAGCAATTTGGGCTAAAAGTCACTTGGGACTCTCCAACAAACACTATTTACTTAAGTGATTCAACACTTGCTAATCTATCAACGCCACCAATCGACCATATTGTCATTGTTATAGAGGAGAACCATTCGTATAAGCAAATTGTCGGGAGCACGAATGCGCCTTATACGAATTCACTGATTAAACAAGGGGCCTTGTTTACCAACGCCCATGGGGTGACTCATCCCAGCCAACCGAATTATCTCGCTTTATTCTCGGGTTCGAATCAAGGGATTACGGATAATTCCTGCAAAAAAGCAATCTCGGCCCCTAACTTGGCCAGCTCGCTGATTGATGCCAAATTGACGTTCACGGGATACTCCGAAGATTTACCGAAAGTCGGCTTTACCGGTTGTTCATCCAAAGGCTATGCACGGAAGCATAATCCCTGGGTACAATTCACCAATGTGCCGGCAGTAGCGAATCGACCCTTTTCAGACTTTCCACAAGACTTTACGAAACTCCCAACCGTAGCTTTTGTCGTTCCCAATCATCAGAACGATATGCACGACGGAACTGTAAAGCAGGCAGACGACTGGTTAAAAACAAACATGGACACCTATGTACAATGGGCGAAAACGCACAATAGCCTGCTAATCGTTACGTGGGATGAGGATAATTATGCGAAGGCGAACCATATTCCATTCATCTTAGTCGGACCCATGATCCAATCAGGCCAATATGCAGAGAACATCAATCATTATAACGTGCTCAGAACCATTGAAGATGTCTATAAACTGCCACTATTGGGAGATAGTAAACAAGCCAAACCAATAGCTTCCATGTGGAAGTAAATATTTCGGATCAATAACATTCATAACTCTGAAATATAGTTCAATATACTCATATGCCTTTGAAAAAATTGCCAAGCTACCAAAGGGTTAATCTAAACCCACCTTTATGAAGTGTTGGGTTTTTTTGTTATCTATTAATAAATCGAGGGGATTACTATCATATTGCTAAAGTCATCAGATTTCACGTTCAATCATAATACGGAGGATTTATCAGAATATTTAGGTGAGAATATGACTATTGATATTATTCAAAACATGGAAAGGATGGACTTTGATGAGCTTGTTGAATTTAAACGATCTTTAGAGATTATTTCTAAAGTGCTAAAATGTAGCTATCATTAAATTTTCTTCTAAACACTTACTTATAAGGAGCCATTTCATGAAAAAAGTAGACGTCGTCGGAGCAGTCATCCACAACGAAGCTAACGAAATATTATGTGCGCTCCGCTCACAAAGTATGTCCTTGCCAGGTCATTGGGAGTTTCCTGGTGGAAAAATCGAACCAAATGAAACACCAGAAGAGAGTTTAATTCGTGAGATCCAAGAAGAGCTCAATTGTATAATAGAAGTCGGTACACTCGTTATAGATACAACTTATGCATATCCAACAATAATCGTTCACTTAATTACCTACCATGCTCAAATCGTCAGTGGTGATCCACTCCCGAATGAACATGAAAAATTGCTTTGGCTACCCGCGGACAAGCTTCACTCACTCGAATGGGCACCTGCGGATTTGCCTACGGTTGAAGCGTTAATCGCATTAAATATTAGTGGAAGAAATTAAGTTGTCAGAATCTCCACTACACTATCACCTTATTAGCTGCTGGCACTAACGCTGGTGGCATTTCTTCCTTTAAGCGCCAAACAATGCTCATTGGTTTATTGCCTTCATGCTTCACATACTCCGCTTCACCCAAGAAAACAAAAGGTGCAGTAAAGTTATTCTCTTCTTTATATTCACGAACAAATAAAGCGATTCGGTTACCTAATTGCCTGTGATTGATATAACGTTTAGCAGTTGGGCTTTCCTCCGAGGTTCGGCTCTGGGTTTGCCAATGGAACAACCGCTCATTAATCGCATAATCCTCATATAACGTTGAAGGCGAGAAATCTTTATCCGATTTATTTAAGGTAATAAAGAAAATATCCGTGCACTTATCCTCAAAATATTTGACCCCTTCTCGGAAAGTTGGGGCTTTCGCTTCATTCCAATTTCCAAAAGACGCCAGTACTTGATCGGTCGAGTACTTGCAATGCAAATCTAGCGGACACACATACGGCAAGGTGTTTTTTCTGTCTACAAAATCCAAATGCGCCTCATTATATTTTAGAATCTCGATCACTTCATCCCGAAACATAGGACAAGAAAGCGCAGAGCGAACACCAGCTTCAATATTCGTAAATCCTTGTTTCAATGGTTCAGACCGATAAAACGTATAATAAAACATATTTAACATTAATCGTTCCTCTTCAGTAACTAAAGGCTTGTCTTCCTCGAGATATTCCAGCAAGAACTTTAATAACCTTCTCGAGTTAAGATTCAACAAGGCCGGAATCCGCTTCGTTACATATTCTTCATTCCCAAACTCGAAAGGAGCAAGCACCTCAGCATCCACCATCATCCCCCGAAAAGAACGCTGCCCCGTCCTCCCACCATATAACTCGTATAAACTGATCCCATGATATTGAGTGAAATTTTCTAAAGTCAGCGCTAATCCCGTATCCTCAACAAAATACTTGATCTTATTAACAAAGTGCTTGCGTGACGAAGAAGTCATCTTCAAATTTTTCAGAATATATTCCTTGGTTTGCTTCTCCAACTGAATAAAGCTGCCTCTCGGCAAATTAGAAAACCCTTGCTCCACGTAATGTTGAATGGAGTGTCTAGTTTTACCAATCAATGCTCGAAACCGCTCTTGAAAATTATAATCCTTACGAGCCTGCCCAATAAAATCGAGCACAGTTAGACATTCTTTATTCTCTGCCAAGCGAAGCCCACGACCGAGCTGCTGCAAGAAAACGGTGAGACTCTCGGTAGGACGCAGGAATAAAATCGTATTAATCTCAGGGATATCCACACCTTCATTATACAAATCCACTACAAATATCATCTTGATCTCGCCACGAATCAGTCGACCCTTAGCATGATTACGATCCTCATCACTCGACCCGCCATGCAGCGCAAGCGCAGGAATCCCAGCTTCATCAAACACCTTAGCCATATAAAGGGCATGGTTTACACTCACACAAAATCCAAGTCCCTTTACCTCAGACAGGTCAGTAACATATTTTCGCAGGCTATTCATAATTTGTGAGGAGCGGATTTTGTTATGGGTATACAAGTTTTCCAGCTCTTGAAGATCATAGCCCTTTCTCGACCACTTGACCTGGGATAAATCCACACTATCTGCAACGCCAAAGTATTGAAAAGGGCTGAGCAGCTTCCGATCAATAGCATCCGTCAATCGTATTTCAGCCGCAATCGTGTCATCAAAGTATCGTAATATATCGTTGCCATCCATCCGCTCTGGTGTTGCTGTTAATCCTAGCAGGATCGTGGGATTATAGTGTGCTAGCAGCTTTTGATAAGAGGGGGCAGCAGCATGATGAAATTCATCAACTATGATAAAATCATAAAATTCAGGCGTCGTATTCTCGACTAGCTTCATCGAATTAAAGCTCTGAATGCTGATAAACAAATGATCCATAGATTGCGCTTGATTGTTACCTACCTGTAATTCACCAAAATTCAAATCCTTTAAAATAACGCGAAATGTATCCCGACTCTGCTTCAATATCTCTTCTCTATGTGCAACAAATAATAGCCTTGCTTGGCGATTAACTTGCTTAAAACGTTTGTAGTCAAAAGCGGAAACCACCGTTTTTCCCACACCCGTAGCCGCAACAAGCAGGTTTCTCATTCTCCCATATAAAGTTCTTTGTGCTTCAAGCTTTTCGAGAATTTCTTTTTGAAAATCGTAAGGTATCACATCGAATTGGTAGAGAAGGTCGTTAGTATAGTGTTCCTTTTTCTTTTGAAGGGCTTGCTGAAGTTGTGCATCACATTGAGGGTCCGACGCTATAAAGCTCTTAAACTCCCTATCATTCCAATAGCTCTCAAAGGTAGCTTCAATCTTTTTCATGACATCGTAAGAGTCCTTCTCTGTCACCTTCAAATTCCATTCCAGCCCACTCGTAAGCGCAGGATTCGAGATGTTGGAAGAACCCACATATGCCGTTGTAAAGCCTGTTTCTCTATTAAAAAGATAAGCTTTAGCATGGAGTCTGGTGCGGTTTGTGTCATAAGAAATCTTGATTTGTGTGTTCAGCAAGGTGCTCAGTTCAATGATCGCTTTATAATCCGTGGCTTCCATATATGTAGTTGTGATCACTCGTAATTGTCCACCCTGAGATGTGAATTGCTCTAACGGCTCCATTAAACAACGAAGACCGCTCCACTTGATAAAAGACACCAATAAATCCACTCGATCCGAAGTTACAATTTCCCGCTTCAGCTCATTAAGCATATTCGGCTCTGCGTGCGAGCCTGTAAAAAGCGAGCTTTGCGAGAGTGGTGTAATTGGACGTAGTACCGATTCACTTCTAATTGCTCGGATATGGTTAAGCTTTGAGTACACATAAGTTAACACTTCACCCTGCTCGTCCAGCTGTAGCTCTTCATATTCTTCTTGACCCAAGCTATATTTTAACGTCGTAATAATCTCGTTACATGTCTTGACTTGTGCTATTACAGCTTCAGCATCATCATTTGTTTGTTCGCGAACAATCTTCAAAGCCTTGCGTGTAACCATGGCTAAATAATTGGATAGCAATTTTCTTGCTTCTTCTGGATCCAACGCTTCCTTGCCAATGTCATAACTAGATGAATCTAGCTTGGCGATCTGCTTTTTCGTTAGGTTATTTATGATTTGCTCGTATAGACCTTGTTTCATTAGGCACCTCTGTTGGAGTGGGTTAACTAAACAATACTCGGTTTGCAATCAATTGACTATTGTAGACTTATTCCACATCCTTGCTTGAAGTTCCTTTATTCGACAGATTCAATGCCAAGATACAGAAAATCTTTTCATGATGCGGATTACTTGTACTTCTTCCCTTCCGCATTCCATTTACCAAAAAACTCACTTTCATTCAAAATGGCGCCAAAAGGTAGCTCTAATAAATTCACAATTACACTAAGCACATCATTAAAATCTAGCTCTTGTTTAATAACCTTTCTACAAAAGGTATTCCATCTATGCATCATATCTATATCACTTGAAAGCAGGGCAACTAACTCTAATGAATTGCGTTCATAGGGTGTGCCTCTATTTTGCAAAGTCTCAAACAACGCCTCTTGCAGGCTTCTCCCCTCAAAATCTACGGTAGATGCAAGGTAATAGATATCGTAGAAATTTTTCATTCTGCTTGTATGATTCATACGTGATAGAATGGCATCGAATTTTTCAGCAATTACGGACTCTAGGGAGTACGTTAAAATTTCTGGCTTCTCAAAGCCCGATAATAAGACAGGCAATAATCTTATTATTGGCGCAGGTATTACAATATCACCCACTCCAAAATCAAGACTGAATGGTGTTTTGGTATTCTTTATGAGTCCCACCAAATTCACTCTTACTCCATTGTCTCCCTATGCTCCGCTATAACTTCTATTCCGCTTACCTCGAATTGAATGTAATCATTATCCGAAGGGATATAGGTAATCTCATGAATCATTTTTTCGATAGCTGCCCTATCATTGGAGTGATTTTTCAAAAGATAATCTGCATCAATGGTCGGACGCGAAGCAAACTCACTCAATGTATAAAGAAGTAAGCCACCTTTTAATATTAGATTCTCGCAGTACTTAGATTTTGAAATCCTCCGTAGAATCTCCTCTTGGCAAAACAGGTTGAGCAAGAGCTGTAGCTGCAGTCCCTCTTCTCTCCCTTTCGTTTTTAGTCTTGCTATAATAGAAGCCCCCACATCAACCACTACAACCACACTCCTCGTATAATATGTTTAGAAGCTCAATTCAAGAGAATTTCCAGTTGATC
>JBBDSZ010000027.1:0-37310 GCA_040904685.1 Paenibacillaceae bacterium
GGGTTATTCAAAATCCTTCAAAACCAAAAATACCTTTTTGGGGGCTAATCATAATGTATGTTATAAATAAAGTAGATGTATTGAGGCGTTGCTTTTAAAAAGGGGCCATAACCATGAGCATTATTATTGTAGATGATAATTTAACGAATCAGCTGATTATATTGCGTATCTTAGAGAATTCCGGATACAAAGACTTACGGACAGCTTCGTCTGCGCAAGAGCTATTCACTTATTTAAAAATGGACACACCGAACAAGCAGGAGCTGCCTGTGGATTTAATTCTATTAGACATGATGATGCCTGCCATTGACGGAATAGAAGCCTGTCGTCGCATTCAGAATCAACCGCATCTTCGTGATATTCCAATCGTTTTTGTGACTGCAATGGGGGATTCCAATAAAATGGCTGAAGCCATGGATGCGGGTGCGATTGACTATGTGATGAAGCCAATCAACAAAATTGAGCTGCTAGCGCGCATCCGATCTGCTTTGCGGCTGAAATTTGAGAAGAATTGGCATAAAGAAAGAGATAAACACATTAAATCGGAGCTGGAGCTGGCCAAACAAGTACAAGGAGGCGTGTTAAGTCAGCCCATAGATGATCTTAATGTAAGAATAGATGCTATTTATCTGCCTTCGTTTGAGCTCGCAGGTGATTTTTATGCATGGTATCAGATTAGTGAAAATCGATATGGGATTATTTTATTGGATATGATGGGTCATGGGATTTCATCCTCCTTGGTCTGCATGTTCATCTCTTCGGTTTTACAGGATACAATTAAGAAAATAACCGATCCAGAGCAGGTCATTTCAGAATTGAACCGCTACATGAACCGACTTTATATGACAGATAAGCTAGTCAACTATTATTTTACGGCGATTTATTTGGTGCTGGATACAGCAGAGAAAACAATCGAGTACGTGAATGCAGGGCATCCACCGGGATTGGTTTTTATGGATGATCAGGTTGTTCTGTTGGAGCAAAGCTGCTGCGCTGTCGGCTTTTTTGAGAAAATTGATATCCGTAAAGGTACCATACAATATAACAATTCCATAGACATTGTACTATTTACGGATGGTTTAATCGAATTCGTACAAGAAGAGCGAGAAAGCGAGCTGGAGTCAGACGTATTTACGAATCAAATTAGAAGCTATAAAGATTTAGAATTTGCAGATCTTGCGGAAAAATTTAATAGGGGAGATCATGATGTCATTCAAGAAGATGATATCTGTTTAGTACGGATTTCAACTAAATAAATGAATTTTTGTGAGGAGTCTTTTGATGGAATATGATTACACTATTAATATCTTACTAGTCGATGACCATCCAGAAAATTTATTGGCACTTGAAGCTGTCCTTGAACAAGAAAACTATAATTTGGTGCACGCATATTCGGGGGAAGAAGCACTCCGGTGTATTCTGAAGGATGAGTTCGCGCTAATCGTGTTGGATGTCGAAATGTCGGGTATGGATGGATTCGAAACAGCCAGGCTAATTAAACTGCGTGAGAAATCCAAGAGTATTCCGATCATCTTCATTACAGCCAAAAACCGTGAGATTGAGCATCTATTTACTGGTTATTCTATTGGAGCGATTGACTATATGGTCAAACCGTTTATTCCGAAATTATTGAAATTGAAAATTGATGGTTTTGTAAGTGTATATGTTATTAATAAAAAGCTGCAAATTCAAACTGAACTGCTGCACCAACGCTCCTTAGAGCTGGAGAAAACGAACAAAGCGCTGATGCTCACCACTTATGAGCTAATCCGTACGGAAGCCCAAGCCCGAATCATTGGGGAAACGTCGATTGATACCATGGTTATATTCAATAGTGATGGCATTGTGCTTAATATTAATCCAGCAGCTGTTCAAATGTTTGGTTTTCATGAGGATGAACTGGTCGGACAATCGATTTACAAGCTTTTGCCCATGATTTCTGAGCACAATGACGAATTGTTTAAAGTGAGTGAGCATTATCTTGTAGACAATCTGAGTGATGTTAAACCTATTCGCAAGGACGGCACTACCTTTTACGCTGAGATCCAAATTGGCGAAGCAATGATTGACGAAAATCCAATTTTTGCTTGTACGATAAGCGATATTACGGAACGGAAGAAAGCTGAGCAAGAAATACTGCAAGCCAAAGAAGAGGCTGAACAGGCAGCACGCGTAAAAACTGAATTTCTCGCCATGATGAGCCATGAAATTCGTACACCGATGAATGGCATTATTGGAATGACTGATTTGCTGATTGATTCGGGGTTAAATACGGAGCAATTGGAGTATGCTGAGATCGTACGTAAAAGCAGTGATGCTTTATTGAATGTTATCAATGACATTCTCGATTTTTCCAAAATCGAATCAGGTAAAATGGAGCTGGAGCAGGTTCCCTTGGAATTAAAATCACTAATTGAAGAAACCTTTGATTTATTCACAGCCAAAACTCGTGAGCGAGGGCTTCAGATGGAATATTATATTGATCAAAAGATTCCTGCTCATATCCTCGGTGATGTCACGCGACTACGGCAAATATTGATTAATCTTGTCGGGAATGCTGTAAAGTTTACGGAAGAAGGCACGATTTATGTTTTGATTAATTTGCTTGAGCAGAACGAGCATTTTCTCGAAATTGAATTCATTATCAAGGACACAGGAATTGGAATCACACCTGAGCAAATGGTTCATTTATTCAAGCCATTCTCGCAGCTGGATTCGTCCATGTCACGCAAGTATGGAGGAACAGGTCTGGGTCTTGCCATTTGTAAAACCTTGATTGAATTAATGGGCGGGACTATTCGTAATGAACAGGATTTAGAAACAGGAGCCACCTTCGTATTTACGATCCGTGCAAGAACGCTTTATTATCCAGATACTTTACAGGACACGGTTAAGACTGTAGCTGATGAACTGGCTATATTAAGAACAGCTTCGCTGCAAATTATTATTGCCGAAGATCATGAAGTTAACCAAAAATTACTGCTGCGTATCCTGCAAAAGCTTGGACATTCTGTTGAACTGGCGGTAAATGGGTTAGAGGTTGTAGAGCTAGTAAAGCGAAAGCCATTTGATCTCATTCTAATGGATCTGCAGATGCCAGAAATGGATGGCTTTAAAGCCACAAAAGCAATTATGGAGCAAGTGCCCAAGGATCAAATCCCGATAATAATTGCGGTAACAGCAAGTACTTCACAAACCGATATTGATCATTGCATAGCATTGGGAATGTCAGGCTTTATTAGCAAACCGATTAAGATAAAAAGTATCCAGAAGGTACTGGAGCAGCATTTTGCTTTAATCTAATAGTGTAAGTATCAACGTCTTTATTCAATTTTGAATAGAGGCGTTTTTGTTGTTTCAAAATTCAATTTACGCAGAAAAATGAATGGATCTATCAATATTTGTGAGATTTATTAAAATGCCTGTTTCAATCCATATTAAGCTGTGTATATATAAACAAGCAACAGCAAAAATGGAAATAAGAGGAGCAAATCGAATGAAGAAAAGTATAATAACAATCGCAAGTATGGCTTTGGCTTTGACCGTATTTTCATCCGTAGCTTTTGCGGACATAGCTCCAACAGTAACACCTATTAAAACGCAAGAACAACAGGTTGACATGCTTACCACAGTAGGGATTTTTAGCGGTGATGAAATGTGAAGTTGAATGCTTATCAAAAGCATTCAATTTTTTTGATGGAGCAAGGAAAAATAGAAATTAGAGGTGCCCTATGAAAAGCCAATTATCAAAATTAATGATACTTATGTTAATTATGATCTTATTATGTTCAAGCTTTGTTTTTACTGTATCTGCAGCTACAACAGCTCCAAACTTGGGTTCGGCAGGACCTTTTGGTTTAATGGGTATTTCCATCTCCAACACCAACCCGACCTTTGTTGCCGGCAGTGTTGGAAGTGACGGTCAAACTTCTGCCCCTACGATAACAGTGGGTGCTAATTTCTTGAATGATGCCACGTTTCATACAGCAAATCTGGATTTGGGTCTCGCCATTGATAATGCGAATGCCCAAGCTTGTACCTCGACTGGTCAAGCAGGAGCGGATCTTGGTGGCCAAACATTTCAGACGGGCGTTTACTGTTATCCTGGTGCAGTTAATGTGACTGGAACCCTTAAATTAGACGGCCCTGGTGTAATTATCTTTAAGGTTGACGGAGCTTTTAATACAGCGGCAAACGCAGTGTTTGAGTTGACAAACGGAGCCGAAGCTGCAAATGTTTTTTATGTTATTGCTGGAGCTTCGACATTGGGTGCTAACACACTTTTCAAGGGTACTTTAATGAGTAAAGCAGCTATTACAGTGGATACTTCAAACATAGTAGGTAGAATGTTATCCCAGCCTGCTGTAACGATTAGCACAAGTACCATTACAGTTCCACAAGTTATTCAACAACAAAATTTAGTCTTAAGTGCTCTTTGTACAGATACTCCTAATGTCAATCGAATATGGAATGTGCATAATCCGAATGCAACTTCTGTAAGCTTTAGCTATGTGATTCAAGGTACAGGCCAAGTAGGTTCACAAACCATTGCTGCCAATAGTGATGCGCAAATTACCACAACAACAGAAGGTACTAATATAATGAAGTGCTGGTGAACGGAGCCATTCAAACGTTCATGACAAATACGGGTGTAGCTTGTACGGCTCTCACAGCGACTCCACAGCAACACCGACATCCTTACCAACAGCTACACCGGTGGTTACAACAACAGCTACACCAGTGGCTACGCCAGAACCAACGCCTGTAGCTGCTACAACAGCAACACCTTCACCTAATGCAATACCAGGGCCGTGCTTAAATGATGCTACGGCAGCGATCGTGAAAACTGAAGCTGTACCTGCTGGCGCCAAATTGATTTCCAAGAAAACTTCTGCACTTATGATCTGGCATTTGTCCAATGGTAATCTAATGATTAAAGCGGCAATTCCGGACTGTCATTTTACTTTTAGGTACATTAATGTGGAGAAAAAGGAAGCTGCATGACTAATATGAGGTGTATTGATAGAAAGTTAACAGGCAAACATATCGTATCCCTTGGATGTATAATCCTGGGGATCGGTTTTATTATTTTTGCTTTAGTTCATATGGGGAATTCTTCTGGGATTACGCACGCAATTGGGACAGAGATAATCGTTACACCTACTGTATCCAGTCATTCAGTATTTAAAGACAGTTTCGGTACGAGTGGAATACTAGAAGAAGCTACTGTCGAGCTTAAAGCGGACATTGTTCTGTATCCGCTTCGACCTAAGAAAGGCGAGAATTTTGGAAATCTAACAATTCCTGTGTTAAAGCGAGTTATTCCTATCATTCAAGGCGCCGATGAGGATGAGTTAAAAAAAGGAGTAGGTCATTTCGTGCAAAGCGTATTACCAGGAGAGGCTGACAATAGTGTATTATCGGGTCATCGCGATACAGTATTCAAGGAATTAGGCAAGCTAAAGGTTGGGGATGAACTGATTACAGAAACTTCAGCAGGCACCTTTACCTATGTTATTAAACAAACACGTATTGTGCATAAAGATAATAAGACAGTCATTGTACCAACAGATCATGCCGTTTTAACGGTAACTACCTGTTATCCATTCAGGTATATTGGTGACGCACCAGATCGTTACATTATCACTGCTGATTTGATTGATCCCCAAAAAAAGAAGGGCTGATCGAGGACTCAGCATGAATTTAAATTCATCCTCTTTTCGACAAGGTGAAATGAATGAATTAATTCAACAATATCAGCAAACGAATACCAATGAGATCGCTACAAAGTTGATTATATATTATCAGCCGATTGTAAAAAAGGCAGCTGGAAAGATGTCGAGAAATAAGCCTGATTTATACGAGGATTTGTTTCAGGTCGGTCAGATGGCAATGCTTCGATTATTTCAACAATTTGACTGTGTAATGGGAATACCTTTTGAAGCTTATGCCATGAAAAGTATTATCGGTCATTTAAAAAACTATTTACGAGATAAGTCATGGTTTATTAAGGTGCCTAGACGTATTAAAGAAAAAGGTTTAATCATTCAACATGCTGTAGATGAGCTAACAGTGTCATTAGAGCGTTCTCCACGTATGGATGAAATTGCGGATTATTTAGCGCTATCAGTGGAAGAAACGATTGAGATTATGGCTGGCCGCAATTGCTATAACTATATATCGTTAGACACACCTTTATTCAATGAAGAGAATAGCTCCACCATTGGAGATTTAATAGGTTCACAGGCAGATGATTATCAATCCTTCGAAATGCGGGCAGATTTAGATGAAGCGATGGTTCGGTTGGAGAAAGATGAACGTATCATTATATTTTTGGTGTATAATGAAGGTCAATCGCAAAGACAGATTGCAGTGCAACTGGGTATTTCTCAAATGAGTGTTTCTCGGATTCAAAAAAGGGCAATTGGTAAGTTAAAGGAGCTTTTAGCCGATCGGAATTTATCAGCGTTTCTTGAATGATTCTACTGGTGATCACATGAAATGGAATGTTTAATCTGTGTAATGTTTTCGTTGTTCGGTTATTCCGAATAAACAAGATACGATCCGAATTTTGTTGGATTCGGTCAAATAAGAAGCCGTCCCGTGTCATTAGTTCATCCTCCCAGAATACGCTCAGAACGACTTGCCGATTTGCATATCCCTGAAGGATATTAATTTTCTCCATCTTCCAAGCCTCCTACTGCATAATTACCGAGACATATTTTTTATCTTAACAAAATATATGAGCATCGCAGGTGATATGAATCACACCCTCTAAAACAAGATGTGCCACTCCAAACATGTATTTATATGCACAAACATAAAACCCCCGTTAGATGGCAAGATAACTACCATTCAACGAGGGTTTATGTTTTCACTTGGTTGATTTCCTATGTAGTAATTACCTCGAAAATTAAAAAATTAAAAAACTTTAATAAAAAAATTAAAAATGTTTCAAAATAAAAAAAGTGTGGTAAGTAATGGGGTATTCGCATATTCTATATATTGGAGGGATAATGATTCTATGAAAAAGAGTATGCTTTTCGTGCTGATTATGATGGCTTCAACGACACTTCTCTTATTAGGCTTTACGAATGCAAAAGGGAATGGTGCGCAAGCCGAAGCCAGCAACACAACAACTACATCTGTATTTATACATTTAATAAATGAAACAAACGGGACAACTTCCATTATGGCAGATGATATTCAATGGTTTGAAGGGGAAGAAGCGAATAAGCAGTTCCGTGAGCATGAAGGTGATTCTGAAGTACAGGTAGCCATAGATGGTTACTACATTGTGAACGACAGTTTGGATTTGCAGTCTTTGAAGATAGCTGCTAATGCTCAAGTCTTCATGCAAATTTACGATCGACCCAATGAACAGTCTAAACCCGATCTTGTTCCAAATGAATCTATCTCGTTAACGCAATTTATTGCTCTATTCGACCGAAAGGGTGGCTTGGATATGAGAGATTATCCTTTCCATCTAACCATGAAGCATGGGGAAATTGTTAGAATTGTGCAGCAGTTTATTTCTTAGTAACATAGATTGAAATTCGCAAAAAAGCAAGCCAATACAAGAGCACAGCCTCGTGAATCCTACGAAGTAAGTGGCTTTCGGGTATTATTGAAGAAGCATTTAGACAAAAAAGGCTGTTGAGGAACCAAAAGTGGAGGATTTGTATGTCGAGTGGAGAGTTTACGTGCCGCCTTTGAATATTGCATCGTTTCCTTCGTCTAATCAGAGGATGCAATTTCAAGAGTGGCCGCAACCGACATACAAATTCGTAACGTTTAGGTTCTTCAACAGCCTATCTGCCCTTACCCTCGAATCAGTGCGCCTTTCCAAGCAAGGCACTTTTGATTGAGAGAAGAGGTTAGCTCAACCATAAAGATTGAAGGCTCGCGTATTATTATATCTTTGGTGTATAGGGTATCTTTGGCGTATAATAAAGGCGAATACCTAGCTAAGGAAGCTTTTAGTCGATCGGAATTTATCAGCGTTTCTTGAATGTATCTATTGGGGGATAGAGAATGATCAAGGTTATGATCGTGGATGATGCAATGTTTATGCGGCATATGCTGCGAGATATTATTACTGATATCGGCTTTGAAGTCATTTGTGAAGCAACGAATGGTTTGGAAGCTATACAGCTTTATCATGAGCTAAAGCCGGATATTCTCACGATGGATATTACCATGCCTGATATGGATGGTTACACGGCAGTCACCGAAATCATTAAGCTTTATCCGGATGCAAGAATCATAATGTGTTCTGCTGTGGGTCAGCAAAGAATGGTGCTTCGTGCAATTATGGCAGGTGCGAAGGATTTTATTGTCAAGCCATTTGATAAAAATCGTATTAAGGATTCATTAACAGCCGTATCAAGTAAATAGATATTCCAAGCTTAGAAATGCAAACAGTAGGCATACAAATAGGAGGCTTCCACACGCGAAATGAGCTCTTTAGATGAAGTTGTACAGCTTTTAAATGTTGATAGCTTTAAAGATACGAATGGATATGCGCTTCGCTTGAATGGGAAACGCATATTTGTGAACAAATGGAATACGGGAACTAGCTTCATCAAAGAAATAAAACAAGAAATGTTATGGCAAATCATTGCATGGCTAAAAGCTGAGCCTGGTCTGGTTTCTTCCAAAAGTATTGAAGATTTTCAATTGATTAAATACATAGAGCCTTATGTGATAAGGATTAACTTCCCGCCTACCTTTAATGATTATTATGTGGATATCTATAAAATAGGTACAGCTTCTCAGTTGGATCCGAGGATACCCGAGCTATGGGCTGATAAAACTGCTTATTATTGGCTGAGGGATTTCATTGATGAAATATTCCGTCTTAACCGTTTTGTATGAGGATAGAACCATGCATAGTGTAGGATATAAGGGGGAATATAACCGTGAATAATTCAAAGGTCGTATTCCCCAGCATTAAGCCGAAAGAGTACGAAAAAAATTACATTTTTATACGACAATTTTCTTGTTTTATGTTATGATTTTGAATGTATTTCATCTTTTACAACTACTGTCTAATAATATCAGGAGGCATTGCATGTTAGTCATCATTACCATTGTTGTTTTAGCACTTATGTTCGATTTTATCAACGGATTCCATGATACTGCCAATGCTATTGCCACATCTGTTTCCACCAAAGCCTTAACACCCCGGATTGCTGTAATCTATGCTTCAATATTGAACTTTGTTGGTGCTCTACTTTTCGAAGGAGTAGCCAAAAACATGGTGAAAGGAATTGCTGACCCATTCTCATTGAAGGACTTAGGATTAAAGATCGTTATTGCTGCTCTAGTAACAGCAATACTTTGGAATTTATTAACCTGGTTTTTTGGGATTCCATCTTCCTCATCACATACTTTAATCGGATCGATGGCAGGTGCTGTTATGGCAGGTGCAGGAATGGCCAAGATAAATTGGACAGGGTTTATTAAAATCGTTGAAATACTAATACTATCTCCTTTTATTGCATTTATTGTTGGCTTCTTACTCATGTATGTGGTCAAAGGTATTGTTTTACTACTCGGAAACGGCTCCCCAAGCAAATTTAACCGTGGCTTTCGCATCATGCAGATTGCTTCAGCAGGGATGCAAGCTTTCTCACATGGGACGAATGATGCTCAAAAAACCATGGGTATTATCGTCTTCGCTCTAGTAGTTGGTGGTTATAGCACGGATTTATCCATTCCGCTCTGGGTAAAAATTCTAGCAGCGCTTGCAATGGCTTTCGGTACCTCAATAGGTGGATGGCGTATCATCAAAACCGTTGGCAGGAAAATCATTAAGATTGAACCGATGAATGGCTTTACATCTGATATAACGGCAACAGTTGTGTTGCAAACCGCATCTGCTTTCGGTATGCCTTTATCTACAACACACGTAATTACGTCCTCTATTATTGGTACAGGTACCGCACTTCGACCAAAATCGATCAATTGGGGCATTGTTGGAAAAATGGTTATGACGTGGGTAATTACCATTCCCATTTCGATTATTCTTGCCTTTCTTATCTATCATCTTTTTTATTCTATATTCTAAAAATTGGATTTAATACTTCCTGAAGAAAGCTCAGCAAATGCTTACGATGCAAGCTTTCTTCAGAAAGCTCAGCAAATGCTTACGATGCAAGCTTTCTTCAGAAAGCTCTTAGGGGCAGGAGCTGGATAGCAAATCGGCCTATTTGCAAACGATTACATTGGTTGCAGAAGCTTTACTCACGCTGGAGAACGAGAAGGGATGGAATCGAAAAGATCGGCTTACTTTAGCATGGAATTGGCGAAAGGCTTGAATATGACAGAAGTATCCCCTAGCGATATATTGGGAGAAAATTTCGCTTTCAGGTAGAATACTCCGCGTAACAGCTATATTGATTTAGTGGATTTATTAGCTTTTTATTACGGCCCGCTGCCGTGCAAGCAAACAAAAAGGGAGCAATTCGTTATTTGTAAGCTTGAATTTAAGCTCTGGAGGAAATTCCCTTTAACAAATTTAATTGCTGTGTTAGTATAGTGTTTATCCCTTCTAAATAATAAGTATAGTAAGGGCTCAATTTCTTCATGAAGTTGAGGTTTTTTTTGTAAATAAATAATAAGAGAATACAAGTTTCACATTATACTGATAAGGAACTATTGTTTACCTGTATTACAAGGAGGCTTGAGTTTAAGCATGCATCTGATCAGTAGGTTTAATAATGATAAAATGCTTATTATCGGTTTATCGATTCAATTAATAATAGGATGGTTTTGGATTCAATCTGCAGAAGGAGATATCTTTCTTACCCTAGCCACTTGCTCCCTTCTTCTTATTCTAATGGCCTATCTCTTCCATCGACCATTATGGTACGCTTCACTTCCATACCATCGCCATACCTTATTATTAGGTCTCGTTTTTTGTACCATGTACTTACAGGTTTCTTTTTCAGAAACGATTATCCCTATACTACATATGATTGTGGTTATTGTTATGTCAGCTTTTTACTTAATGCCGCGTTTGATTTGGTTTATTTCTAGTTGTTACATAGTTGGTTTCTATATCTTTCTTTACAATAATAAACTACTTGGGTTAGACATCTATTTAGTGGCAGTTTCGACCCTATTCATCCTATTTATCGTCATCGCATTACATAAGATTTGTTTGATTTCCCACTTACAAATGGCACAAATTCGCAAGCTAGAGCGTGAGCAGAATTACGAAAGAATTGGACAGCAGCAGCATTTGGCTACAATAGGTCAAATCGCAGCCTCCATAGCTCATGATATCCGAAATCCGCTTACTTCCATTCAGGGCTTTGTGCAATTAATTGAAAAGAATGAACAGAGAAAGGATTATAAAAGCTATTTTCAAATCATCCGCTCGGAGATTACCCGAATCGATGCTTTATTACGTGAGGTATTGATGTTATCGAAATCGCATACAGTGGATAAAGATTCCTGGAAAAACGTACATTTGAATATTTTACTGGAGAGATTAGTTTTAATAATGGAGCCAGATGCCTTAAAAAGCAATATTCAAATTCGTTTGCATCTCAATCATACGCCTGTGGTTAGGGGCTCGGAAGATAAACTGCAGCAGGTATTTATGAACTTATTGCGTAATGCCATTGAAGCAATTTCGGAGAATGGGCGGATTGATATCATTTTGAATGAGTTCAAAGGAGTAGCCATTATTCAATTCCAAGATACAGGTCCAGGCATTGAACTTGGCTCTCTAAATCATTTGTTTACACCTTTCTTTACGACCAAGGGGGAAGGAACCGGTTTAGGTCTTTCCATCTGTCAGTCGATTATTAAAGCATATGATGGGGAGATTAATGTGCGAAATTTACCAGAAAGGGGAGCGGAGTTTACGGTTACATTACCGATATAATTATTAATTTCCAGTATGGGATGCCTCATCTGCGGTTAATCTATAGACGATATAACCTAAAATGAAGGATGGTGTTCCTTTTGAAATTCGCGCCTGTATATTTTCAATTTGCCCAAAAGAAGGATGCGTTACAAGCTTATGATACACTCTATGAGTTGGGGTATAACGTGGAAATGTTGGATCATGACCATAAAGAGCATTTGCCAACTTTGCTGTTGCATGTGAATCAGAGCGATTTAATTTCAGCCTTGGAAATAACACAATCCCACGGAGGCTGTTTAGTTGAAGGAAAGCAAGCTGCTTCGGAACTGGATGTCCTCACCTCGGCTTATGCTCTCGATGATCCCGGTTATATCCCGATTCCTGCGCATGCGGTTAACGATGAGGAAGTGTTCGATCCATCTGAAGGTGATTATGATCATTTCACTGCGGGTATCCGACTTTAAATTTTTGCTGCGCTCATACCGGCTGTATATCCTGTTGAGAATGCTGCGGTTATATTATAACCGCCAGTATAGCCGTGAATATCCAATATTTCTCCGCAAAAGTATAAGCCTTTAATAAGCTTGGATTCCATTGTTTTAGGATCAATTTCTTTTAAGTTAATACCACCGCCTGTTACAAATGCTTCCTCGATGGAAAGAGTGCCATTGACATGAATAGGAAAGAATTTGATCAATTTTGCCAGCTCTATCCATGGTTGTTTAGGTATATTGTCGTAAGTGATGTCTTCTTTTAAGCCGGATTTGCTTAGTAAGTGTGGTATGATTCGTTCTGCCAATAATCCTTTCAAAACATTCTTAATGGTCTTTTTTGGTTCCTTTTTTGCTAATTCGCTGGTTTCATTATAGATTTGGTCTAAAGATTTATCTGGAAACATGTCTAGTGTTATCAATACAGTTGGATCATCAAATTGCTTGAGGAGCTTTACAACAAATTGACTGCAACGTAAGGCTATAGGTCCGGAAATGCCGAAATGGGTAAAAATCATATCCCCTTGATGTTCAATGATCTTTTTCCCTTTTGGATTCCATACTGTTAAACGAACATTTCTCAACGATAAGCCTTGTAATTCCTTGTTTCGGATGAAGCTGTCGCTTGATGTTAAGGGAACTTCTGTTGGATAAAGCTCAGATATGGAGTGTCCGGCATCTTCTGCCCAAGCGTATCCATCGCCCTCCGATCCTGTTTGCGGAACAGATTTCCCCCCAACGGCAATAATTACCCTGCTGCTATTAATGATTTCCCCTGTTCTCAATTGAACCCCAAGTACACGATCATCAACATATAAAACTTTTTTTACAGGACTAAGTGTTCTAATATGTACACCTTGCTCCTTAACCTTATTTACTAGAGCATCCACAACGCTTTTTGCCTTGTCACTTACTGGAAACATTCTCCCATTGTCCTCTTCCTTAAGTGGAATCCCTAATCCCTCAAAAAAGCTTATAATATCTTTATTGTTAAAATTAGCGAATGAACTATATAAATACCGTCCATTCCCGGGTATATGCTTGATTAAATCATCGAGCTCTTTGTTATTTGTCACATTACAACGACCACCACCTGAAATGCCAAGCTTTCTCCCCAGTTTATCACCTTTATCCAACAAAAGTACTTTTGCATGGTTAGAGCTAGCAGCAATACATGCCATTAATCCAGATGATCCGGCTCCAATAATAATGATGTCATAAGTCATAGATTTGAATACTCCATTCCATAATGTCTGTTATACTTGTTATTGTACTCATAAATTATGAAAAACCCAAGTGATCATGTGGAGGAGATTGAAATGCCTGGTGAACTGCATTGGGGTCCTTTTACCCTGCAATGGAGCATGTTAAGCTGGATAGCAGCTATTCTAGCTGGATATGGGCTTATGTATTGGCGTCTTAGAAGTCATCCAAATCGCGAGCTGAATAATGAATTATTGGCCCTCATCAGCAATGCGATCTTTATTTTTATAATCGTATGGAAATTTGGCGCAGTCCTTTCTGATTTCAGTTTAATCTGGAGAAGACCCTTAGGCTTGCTCTTGTACACGGGCGGTCTACAGGAAACCTATTATGGTCTGGTTGCGGCAGGTGTGGTCATCTTGTATGGATTGAGGAAGATGCGCCTATCTATACGAGTGTTTGCCGATTTATTGCCATGGGGAGTGCTTGGCAGCTTGATTTTTTATCAAATTAGCAACTTGCGAATAAATCAATTTAATGTACCTTTATGTATTGTAGCGATTGGAGTTTTATTAGGGCTGCTGCTCGTAAAGCCGTTTGTTTTAGGAGCGGGGGTTGTTGCTCAGAGATTTAGTATAAGCTTTGGGCTTGGTTTGTTATTACTTACTTTATTCGCCGAAGTGTCTACACAATCATTCCTTACCGTTCAACAGATTTGGTTCGTTAGCTTGGTACTATTTGGTTTATTCATTACCCCAATTCTAAAATTCATAGATAATAGCTTCCTTGCACATCCTAACGAGAGAAAGGAGCGGGATGAGATGGATGACCCTAAAGAGCAAGAGAATGGAGCATAAACGGATAGAGGAGCACGAGAATACTTTAGATGCTTTCGAAGCTTTGGATGCTATTGTTGATCAAGATGATTTGGATCCCTTTGAAATTAACTTTTTGCCACAATTCCGTCAGGGACGAGGCAGGGAAAGACCATTTATTAATCCGTATGGTGTTGTAATTGGTGACCATGAATACGTTTCGGAGCAATCGCCTTTAGAGCAATGGACAGAGAATACAGATCCAGCTATAATGGCAGGCGATGATTGGGTTCACCCTTTTAAAGACGTTGGCTTTCAAACAACGGAAAATCGTGAATACTTCGAACAGGGTATTAAACCGCAAAGTGGAATATTCATGCACCTTGATAAAAATGTAGCATATGAAGCTAGCACTAAACCAGCAGTTGAGGAAACAGAAATGAATGAAAACCCATCTAAAAATACCGATTGATTAACATTAGTCTTTGCTTTCACCCTTAACGGATGTATAATATGACTTAAGCAACATTTTAGCTTAATATATTTCGATGAGGAGTGTAAGATATGGCAATGTCGTTTGATAATTATATGAAAGATATGATTCAACCCATGCGCGATGATCTAACCCGTTTAGGAATACAAGAATTGCGTACACCCGATGAGGTTGTTGAGCATCTTCCGTACGCAGTAGGAACCGTACTTTTGGTGATTAACTCCGTTTGTGGATGTGCTGCAGGTCAATGCAGACCAGGTATCGCAAAAGCCTTGCAAAACGAAATAAAACCAGATCATCTATTTACCGTTTTTGCAGGTCAAGATAAAGAAGCAACCTCTAAAGCTCGTGAATATCTCGCACCTTATCCCCCATCTTCTCCTTCTATTGCGTTGTTTAAAGATGGCAAGCTTGTACATTTTGTCCAACGTCATCAAATTGAAGATCGTTCGGCTGAGAAGATCGCGGCGGATCTAGCAGGTGCTTTCGAGAATTACTGTCAATAAGATTAGAAGTTACTGGAGCCTGGCAGAATGCCAGGCTTTTTTTTACAAAAGGAATATATCGGAAAGTATGTAATTTAATTTGGGGGTTGCTTCATCGATTTTTGCTCATTTCGCGAAAAAAGTTGCATTTCTGGAGCTCGTATTGGATGCGGTGTTTAAGTGCTACAAAGCAACTCGAAGTGCCCCAAAATAACAAAATCACCTTTAGTAACCTATCAGTTCTGATCACTCTGCGCACTTTAGCGAAAGAATTTCGTTATTAGTGCTATGATTTTCCTTATTTTAGTTTGATAATTGGCTAGGTGGCGGGAATAACGAAACTTTGGCGTTATTGACGAAAAATTTTCGCTAATAACGCCAAAGTTTCGTTATTTCTTCCCACTTAACCACATCATAGCTAAAATAACGAAAATGTAGTCTGTTATAGCGAAATTTTTTCTTTAATGTGAAGACTGACTTATATTTCCGAATAAACGTGCGCTTCGCAAGCATATGCTTGCGCAAATCTCTTGGGACGGAGAAGCCGTCTTTCTTAAGCACCTTACTACTTGGAATCAATAATGCCATAACAGCGAGCGTTGATTTCCTCGGCTCTTGCCTTATCAACTCGATCACTGATGTAAGTATACCCGATAGCTAAAGTTGGCTTACGATTGATGTTATGAGCATCTGTTGCCAATGTGTGAACATGATTAGCATCAATTAGACGGTTTGCGAACTCTAGCGCCTCGGGATTGTTATTACCCAGTAAGCTGTCAACCGAAACCTGTGTCCATGCACCGGCTTCAACAAGCTTCGTAATTAACTCCGGTTGCTGTCTGAAAAATAGGTGTCGCTCGGGATGCGGGATAATTGGTGTAATACCGCGATTTAGCAGCCATGCAACGATTTCAGGGGTCTCTGGATCATAATCCGTCCAACGCTGCTCTAATAAAATGTATCGCTTCTCAGGGCCCAAAAAACAAAATTCATGCCGCTCCACTTGGGTATATAACGTTCTTCTATCTTTCAATTGAATCTCGCACCCAGGATGTAAAGTAATTTGAATGCTGTGTTGATCGAATGCTTTTTGGAGGATTTCAGTTTTATTTTGCACAAGGGCTCTGATATTATTATAATGGAGGTTAAGATGTGGAGTTGCGATGATATGACGAATGCCGTCTTGATAAGCATGGCGTGCCATGGCAAGTGATTCAGCTAAATCATGTGCGCCATCGTCGATACCGTGCAGGATGTGACAATGAATGTCGATCATATAGAAAGCTCCCTTTCCCAAGGATTTTCAAATAATCATAACAAAAAGACAATAGAAAATCCATATTACAAGCATATGCTTACGAAGCCAGTTTTCTGGCGAAAACTCAGATGATGCTTACGAAGCCAGTTTTCTGGCGAAAACTCAGATGATGCTTACGAAGCCAGTTTTCTGGCGAAAACTCTAAGGAGGTACTTATGAGCTTACAAAAGGAGATTATTGCGAAGCTGAATGTATTGCCGCAAATTGATGTGGATGTTGAAATCCGCAAACGGATTGATTTTCTAAAGGAGTATGTGCTTAATGCTCGTGCAACCGGCTTGTTGATAGCCATTAGTGGGGGGATCGACAGCGCGGTTGCTGCAGGCTTGTGCCAGATGGCGACGAATGAATTGATGCAGGAAACGGGCAAGGATTATATGACAGTCGGTGTTTTCCAGCCAAGTGGAGTACAAGCTGATATCGAGCACAGTTATGCTGTCGCAAGGGCATTTAATATCAAGCACCAAATGGAGACGAACATTGAAGAAGCTGTGGACGAGATCACACTTGAAGCCGAATATGGCTTGAAAAATATAGGTGTACATAGGCATTTAAGCCGTGGAGGCAAAGGCAACATTAAGGCAAGGACAAGAATGGTTGTACAATATGCAGTTGCATTTGAGCTTAATTTACTTGTGGTAGGCACGGATCATGCTTCTGAATCAATAACTGGATTTTTTACCAAATACGGTGATGGAGCTGTAGATATTACACCACTTAGCTCTTTAAATAAAAGACAAGTTCGTCAGTTGGCAGTGAAGCTTGGAGTGCCACAGAGCATTCTCGAAAAAGCTCCGACTGCAGGCTTGTGGGATGGGCAAACGGATGAGGATGAGTTAGGCATCACGTACGATGACAATAGCGATTATCTAGAAGGTAAAGAAATTGATCCCATAGTTCGCGAGAAGCTAGAGAAACAATATTTGAAAACCGAGCACAAACGGGCAAGCATCCCGGGAATTTAGCAAATGCTTACGAAGTAAGTTTTTATCAAAACTTAGAATATGCTTACGATGCTGGCTTGCCAAAGCAAGCCAAGTTATGCTTACGAAGTGAGTTTTTATCAAAACTCTAAGGAGATGAAAAGATGCATTCATTTAGCGAGTTAATTCAACAATTATTGGTTCATCAGAACGAAGTCACGATTGGTTCAGGAGAGAATGAGCTGCATGGAACGATTACTTCCTTCGATAAAGAGCATAGAGTTATCGTATTTACAGACACACAACCCTCCGGTATTCAACACTTTATTCCATTAACGTCAATACGCAGCTTTGGTGTGGATGAAAGTGGCGGAGGTTTCTCTTGTTACCTTGACTTGTTTAAAAGGTAGGTTAGGAAGATCGGAGTCATTATTACAAAAAATGGATCTATTGGTGTCTCATCAGTTGAGCAAAGAAATTATGGATTTCAACGATAAAGGTAATAATTTCGTTGCCAAGATCCTAAGGACTCGATAACCAAGCTCGGTTAAGCCTGAAGCACGCCGTAAGTGACGATGTCATCGATGGCTATTAAGGCAGTAGGGGCCGATCAGGGTGATTCATAATGAAAGACATCGCACGATAGCCGCTTTCTTGCAGAAATTCACCTTCCACAATCCAGTTTTAATGATCCCCACACTTATTAAATAAATACATGCCTACAGTGTAAAGGAGCTGTCTTATTTGCGGTAGCTTCTTTTGTTGCCCTGTCTAAAAAAAGTTGAAGGTGGTACATAATAAGGTGGAAGGGCAAAACTGTTTCTCTAGACCCACACGAATCTGATCTGTTAAGATTCAGTAGAGAACACTTGGCATGGAGGAATACTGTTGAAAGCATACGATGAGATTAGACAAGGAGAAAAAGGTGCATGGGTCAGTATTGTATCTTACTTATTGCTCTCCGCTTTAAAATTACTGGTGGGTCTGGCTTCCGGCTCACAAGCGCTGCTTGCCGATGGTTTGAATAATACGACGGATATTATCGCGTCTGTTGCCATCTTGATTGGCTTAAAGATATCCCGCAAACCGCCTGATCCCGATCACCACTACGGTCACTTTCGGGCAGAAACGATTGCGGCAATGGTGGCTTCTTTTATCATGGCAGCGGTTGGTCTTCAGGTTCTTTATCAAGCGGCTGCTAAGTTTTTTAAGCCTATACTCGAAAAACCCGATATGCTTGCCGCATGGACAGCCTTGTTCTGTGCGTTGGTTATGTTCCTGGTCTACAAGTATAATCATAGGCTCGCAAAAAAAATTAATAGCAACGCGATAAATGCAGCAGCGCAGGATAATCGTTCGGATGCCTTTGTCAGCATTGGTGCTTTCATTGGCATTGTCGGCTCACAATTCGGCATGCCTTGGTTAGATCCTTTATCTGCTCTTCTGGTAGGCGTTATTATTTGTAAAACGGCTTGGACAATTTTTCGTGACGCTACGCATGCATTGACGGACGGCTTCGATTTCGAGGAATTGGATCAAATTAGCAAAACGATTAATAAGACACCGGGTGTAGAAGCTGTTCGGGATATTAAAGCGCGTGTGCATGGGAATAATGTATTAGTCGATGTAACCATTGAAGTGGACAGCATGCTCAATGTAGTAGAAAGTCATGAAATTACAGAAAAGATTGAAGAGCGTATGTTATCGAAGCATGATATTAATCATGTTCATGTTCATATTGAACCCGCAGATAAAGCTAAAATTTGATAACCGAAGCCAGGCAGTGTCACTTTGAACTTGCCTTTTTTTGTTTGAAAGGATTCACCGCTATTCATATCCTTACATGTTCCTGAAGGATCCCACTCCATACATGGCGCTGATTCCGTGGATTTATTCCTCCTAGAGTTTTTTAACATAAAAAAAGGCACAATCTGTATGATCTGCGAGGTTGTAATTCAAGATGTGATTTTGGGTGCAAATAAGGTAAACTGATAAGAAACTAGGGTATTACAGTTGAGAAAATTTGTGAATAGAGGGCTCAGCAATGATTTACGGAGTTGGCATGGATATGCTGGAGATCAGTAGAATGAAAAAAATTATAGAAGGCAAAGCAGCCCAACGGTTTTTGGAGCGTATTTTAACCTTGGCTGAAAGAGAAGTGGCAGCAGCACGTAAAGGGCGTTTGAGCGAATTCATTGCTGGGCGTTTTGCCGCTAAGGAAGCAGTAGTTAAAGCGCTTGGTACTGGAGTGGGTCAGAGCATTGGCTTTCAGGACATTGAAATTATGCCTGATGCTCTTGGTAAGCCTTGCTGTACAATTGCTGAAGCTGCTTTGAAACGGTTAGGACTGCCAATGGAACCGACTATGCGTATTCACCTGAGTATCACCCACAGTGAATCCATGGCAGCGGCTTATGTTATTCTTGAACAAGAATAAGGGCTGTAAATGTATATGGATTATCCCCCCCATTAATTGTTAGATATGATCTTCCTTTGTAAAACCCAGCCCCCCGCAAGCAAGCTTAGTCCGCCCATCCCTTCAAATACGAACGGGGCATAGCCCAAATACCAGACGCTTACGATAACGATTAATGCGAATAACCAGCAGCCCAGCCAAATGAGCTCACTGCACCAGAAAGCACCGATCAGCACATAAAAGAAAGCCAAAAGCAGTACGCGGAGTACATGGAGTATCAAAAACGTATCCGAAGCAGCAATGAACCACAATAAGCTTAAGGAGCCAATTAGGATGAACAGAGGAAAAAGCATGCTGTAAGACAGCCAATCTTGTTTATCTAATGGGTGAGAAAGCTTGATTCGAGAACGATTCAAGGATAGGATCAGCAAGCTGGATATGACTGCTAGCAATAAGGTAATGAGCTGGATTGTTTTGAGCGTGGAAGCTTCACTAAAGAAATCGAGAATGCCGCTTGCGACCCACTGTAAGCCCCATATATAAAAGAATAGAAGCCATGGCTTCCGTATTTGTTGCACGAGTTCACGTCCTTTGGAAACTTGGATGGTAGCTGCTATTCGTTTTCGTCCGATCGAATTTGCAGCTTATGCTTATCTTAAAGCAATTCACTCCTTAGCTCAACCTTTTGTCGTGTTAAATTTCAGATGTGCTAAGATGAGATATCTCGTATAATAAGCAAAGTGATAGCCCCTAGTTAAGATAGAGAGAGGGAAACGGTTTGGATCATCTACTGCAAAAACAATATTTTTCAGAGGAGCTCCTGCACTGGTACGAGCGCAGCAAGCGAGATCTGCCTTGGCGAAGAAGTAAGAACCCCTATTACATCTGGGTGTCTGAAATCATGCTTCAACAAACGCGTGTGGATACGGTCATTCCGTATTTTCAGCGGTTTATTGAGAAGTTCCCAACTGTTGCTGCGCTGGCTTCTGCTCCAGAGTCTGAGGTTCTCAAGGCTTGGGAAGGGCTGGGTTATTATTCGCGTGCGCGTAATTTGCAATCGGCCGTTCGTGAGGTGCACGAGCAGTATAACGGTGTTGTTCCGAGTGATAAAAGCGAGATTTCAGGGTTGAAGGGAGTCGGGCCTTATACGGCTGGCGCGATTCTAAGTATCGCTTATAATCAACCTGAGCCTGCTGTGGATGGCAATGTGATGCGTGTGCTTTCACGATATTTTGCTTTGGAGGACGATATTGCGAAAGCAAGCACTCGGGTTAAAATAGAGCATTTGGCACAGGAGCTTATTCCCGCAGGAGAAGCAGGTGCGTTTAATCAAGCGCTGATGGAGCTTGGTGCAACGATTTGTACTCCGCGTGCACCGCATTGTTTGACTTGTCCGGTGCAGGTACATTGCGCCGGACGGCTGGCCGGCATTGCGGAATCGCTGCCGGTCAAGACAAAAGCGAAACCGCCGCGTCTCGAACGGCGCGCGGTTGCACTAGTCGTGGGCAGCGGCGCCCATGCGGGCCAGCTGCTCATTCGCCAGCGCCCGCAGGACGGGCTGCTGGCGCGCATGTGGGAGCTCCCACATGCTGAGCTGCCTTCGGCTGCGCGGAGCGCTAGCAGCGCCGCCGAAGGCGAGGGCTTGCCCGCGCTAGACGCAGCGGGCGATGTCGCGCCAGCAGCTGCGCCTGCGCGCAGGGCGCTGCGCCGTACGGCCCGCGGCGGTGCTCCCGAGGAAAGCCATGACAGCGTCATGGCTTTCCTGCAGGAGCACCTCGCGGCAGCCGACGGCATCGGCATCGTCCCAATGGCGTGGATGCTGAACGCGGAGCACGCGTTCAGCCACATTCATTGGGACATGCTCGTCTACCGCTGCAGCTTCGCAGCGGCAAGCCCCTCTGGGGAAGCGCCGAGCTCGCTTCCCCCCCATTATCGTTGGCTTAATCTCAACGAAATGGAGCAATACCCTTTTCCAAATGTGTTCTTACGGATTATCAGTGAGTACAGGCTGTGATTCAGATAATTATCCGAAAGCGTACTACACTCCATATTCTCTTCGATAGTATTCTTTAGAAAAGCGGAGAAAAGCTCATATTCTGTAAATCTTCGAAATTGAAGTTTACCCGCGACAAACTCCTGCTGACACTCAGCATCCACTACCACCGATACGAAAAAAAAGCCGAGGCGTTCGCGTTCGCCCCGGCTTTTTTGAAATATAAGAAAGTATTAGTTTCACACTATACTGATCTTATATTTCTGGATAAACCGACTCGTCCTAAGAGGACGGTGAAGCCGTTTATCCTTATATCAACCTCAAACTCTAGCTCTTACTTAGCTGCTGAATAACGTGCTGCAACTGCATTCCAGTTAACAACGTTCCAGAAAGCGGCGATGTAATCAGGGCGTTTGTTTTGATATTTCAAGTAATAAGCATGCTCCCATACGTCCATACCTAGGATCGGTGTGTTACCTTCGGAAATCGGACTATCTTGGTTTGGAGTGCTGCTTACAACCAATTTTCCAGCTGGAGTGACGCTTAACCATGCCCAACCGCTACCAAAGCGAGTTACACCTGCTTTTGCAAAATCCTCTTTAAACTTGTCAAAGCCGCCAAGCTCAGCCGCAATAGCATCAGCCAATGCACCTGTTGGTGCTCCGCCGCCGTTAGGTCCGATGACTTCCCAGAATAGAGAATGGTTTGCATGACCTCCACCATTGTTGCGAACTGCTGGACGAATGCTCTCAGGAACACTGTTCAAATCAGTCAAAAGCGCTTCGATGCTTTTTGCTTGAAGGTCTGCGTGACCTTCCAAAGCTGCGTTTAAGTTCGTTACGTAAGCATTGTGATGACGGTCGTGATGAATCATCATCGTCTGCTCATCGATATGGGGCTCAAGCGCATTGTTTGGATAAGATAGTGCGGGTAATTGATGTGCCATGAATAAAAAACCTCCTTGAATTTATGTAGACCTCGATATCATTATCCCTTATTTTCCATAACAAAGCAATTAGTATGTCTGTTATGTCCGTGATGTTCATGTAAAGAGGGAGTCGAAGTTCCCTAGGTTTAAATATCCCATAAATCTTGGAATTGATTAGATTGTAAAATAATCTCAATTATCGCTTAAAATGAAGGGATGAAGCGTTTACATGCGTAATATATAGATTTTGTAAAATTTATTTTTAATTTTTCTCTTTTTGAGGCAGGAATTGTGCTTAATTTGTCGTATTTGTACTGTTACCATTCTATGCAGCAAGGAGAGTCATACATGAAGCTACGTGCTTTTCAATTATCGGACTATGTTACTGTAACGAAATTGTTAGAAGAGGTTTTACCAGCGTCGTGCTATGATGACACGATGGAGGCCTTTGCTCGGCAGTTATCTTGGGATTCGGAATTGGTTTTGGTAGCAGAGAAAGAACAGTCTATTGTTGGCATTATTATTGGTACAATTGATAACAACAAAGGATACTTTTACAGGGTAGCGGTACATGCGGATCATCAGCGCCAAGGCATCGAAAAAAAACTTATTGAAATGATGAAACAACGCTTTGTTCGTCGCAAGGTAAGTAAAATTTTTGTTGCCGGTGATATCCACAATAAAAGCTTTTTACCTGTTTATGAATCCGTCGGCTATCGTGCAACAGATTTTTCACGTGCCGGACAGCGACTTAGAATTACTAGTGGATAATTATACTTAAGCATATCTCACCCAAGCCATGATTATGGATGGGAGGATGTGCTTTTCTTTTGAATTATCCTTATCGGAAGGATGTATGACGATGGAATTGTTTACGAACTACATGATAAAAAGCTTCAAACATGATGGTCATTTACATCGAATCTGGCTGGAAAATTGGATGGTGCCGGCTCATTTGCTTCATTCTGAGCATGCGGCGGAAGCGATGCTTGTGTTAGTGAACAGTCATACGAAAATTCGTGAAGCGGACGGCAGGGAATGGGTTAGTAAAATTCCTGTGGTCTGTTTTTTCATACCTGGACAGTGGTATAATATTGTTGCATTGCTTGAAGGCGAAGGCATACGTTATTATTGTAATATAGCTTCTCCTGTTTACTGTAGTCATGATGTACTAACCTACATTGATTATGATCTTGATTTGATCGTATCGTCGAATGGCGATAAACAAATTGTAGATCAGGATGAATACGATCGCCATAAGATTAGTTACCGCTATCCCAAAATCGTGGAATCTAAGATACATGCAGGATTAGCTGAATTAAATCATCGCATTGATCAGAGAAGACATCCTTTTCAAGACGAACATGTATGGACTTATTATGAATTGTGGAAGCAAATGAGGTGAAAGATATGACTCAATCTGCTGCGCAAGGGAGCCGCACTTATTGGGATCAGTTGAAGCGAGAAATTATAGAAGCGGCACCTTCATTGGGAATTGATAAAATTGGCTTTACAACAGCTGATCCGTTTCTTGAGTTGAAAACCAAATTGGAAAATCATCGTATCAAAGGGTATGAATCTGGGTTTGAGGAACCTGATATTCATAAACGCGTCTATCCCGAATTAACGCTTCCAGAAGCTAGGTCTATTCTCGCTGTTGCGATCGCGTATCCCTCAAAGCTGCCCCCGAATCCACCGCGTTCAGAGACTGGTATCTATCGCGGCATTATTTCTCGTTCATCTTGGGGTGAGGATTATCATCATGTTCTCCGTAACCGGTTGAAACGATTAGAGGATTTCATTCGTGAACGCGTACCTGATACTAAGGTCGAAAGCATGGTGGACACAGGTGTACTCTCGGATAGAGCCGTTGCTGAACGTGCAGGGATTGGCTGGAGCGGGAAAAACTGCGCCGTCATCACACCAGAGTTTGGCTCATGGGTGTATTTGGGTGAGATGCTGACGAATCTGCCCTTTTCTCCCGATGTTCCGATAACTGAAAGCTGTGGGGATTGCACCCTTTGTCTAGATTCCTGTCCGACTGGCGCTTTAGTAGGTCCAGGAGAGTTGAATTCGAGCTTTTGCATTTCTTTTGTCACCCAGACCAAAGGAATCGTAAGTGATGAATTAAAGGGGGAAATCGGCAACCGTCTTTATGGATGTGACACCTGTCAGGTGGTATGTCCGAAGAATAAAGGGATGAATTGGACGCATCAACCCGAACTGATGCCTGACCCAGAGCAGGTTAAGCCATTGCTGCTTCCACTGCTTTCGCTGAGCAATAAAGAGTTTGCAATTGCGTATGGACGCAATGCTTCATCCTGGCGCGGCAAGAAGCCTATCCAACGAAATGCTATTATCGCGTTGGGAAACTTCAAAGATGAGAGTGCTTTGCCGATACTAATAGATAAACTTCTTCATGATCCCAGACCTGCAATTCGGGCTACCGCTGCATGGTCATTAAGTAAAATTTGCGGTGAACGCGCATTGGAAGCAATCCATGCAGGAATATTGAGAGAGCAGGATCAGACAGTATTGCTCGAACTTGAAAAAGCAAGAGACCTGCTTACCACTTAGTTCAGCAAAGAAATACTAGCATAAAAAGGGTGAGACAATGAGATATGTTCATATTGAATCAGTTGAATCGGGACAGTTTTTAGGAAGAACAATTTTTGCCAGCAATGGAGCTATTCTGTTATCGGATGGCGTACAGTTGACTGTCTATATGATCAACACCCTAAGACGCATCGGCGTCACGATGATTTATATTCAAGAAGTTTATTTAGAGGATGTCGAGATTATAGATGTCGTCTCCGAAGAGAATAAACGTCTTATTATGAAACTTTTGGGGGAGACGTTTGATTCTTTGCGCTCAGGTAAAGAATTTAGCACGAAAAATATTAGTGTTAGCGTCGATCGTATGTTGGATGATGTGATGAAGAATAAAGAAGTGCTTGTTCAGCTTTCGGATATTCGTACGAAGGACAATGAAATGTACGTTCACGCCATAAATGTTTGTACGATTTCAGCGCTTATTGGCATTAATATGAGCTTGAACCAAGTCCAAATGAAAGAGCTGGCAATCGGCGCACTGCTGCATGACGTTGGCAAAATCGAGCTGATTACGGATGACAATTCAGCAGATTTGAAAAAACATCATACCTGGCGAGGCTTCGAGCTGTTGAAGAATAAGCGTGAATTCAGTCTTTTGATCGCACATGTTGCTTTTCAACATCATGAAACTTTGGATGGGGAAGGTATCCCGCGAAAGCTCGATGCCGAGCAAATTCACATTTATGCTAAAATTGTTTCAGTGGCTAATATTTTTGATAATTTATTATATAATCCAGTTGATGGTACACGGATGCTGCCTCATGATGCTTGCGAGCAAATGATGACATTAGCAGGAACAAAAATAGATCAAGAGGTCCTGATCCATTTTCTTCGTACTGTTTCTATTTACCCAACAGGTTCTTCAGTGCGATTATCGACTAAAGAAACCGGTGTTGTTGTAGGTCAACATCGAGGTTTGCCAGGTCGTCCGATCGTTCGTGTTGTAAAGCAAGAGTTTGACAATGAGCTGCAAATTAAAGAAATTGATTTAGCCAAGCACACAACTGTTTTTATCGATACGGTATTATCATAATTTGGGGTAAAGTGATATGATGGCTATGGAACTAAACTAAACTTCTAAAGGGCGGATTCTAAGATGTGGGCATGGATTATTCCGATTGTAACGTTATTGGTAGGCGGGGTTGGCGGTTTTTTTGTAGGGGTGTATTATTTGCGCAAGCAGTTGGTGAATATGCAGAACAACCCAGAGATGTTACAACAAATGGCTAAGCAAATGGGCTATAACATGAATAAGCAGCAAATGGGTAAAGTACAACAAATGATGAAAAAGCAAAAGCTGAAGTAATAGGGTTAGGAGCTGTATAATGCCATCTAAAGAGTATAGAAATAGCAAAGTTGCACACAATCGGGAGAAGATTGAGGAGCATATTCGCGCCATTCTACGCTTAGTGGGCGAGGATGTTGAACGCGAGGGCTTACTGGACACGCCAGCCCGTGTGACTCGGATGTACGAGGAGATTTTCTCGGGTTATGAAGTGGATTTGTCCGATATTCTTGGAGTTACCTTTGACGAAAAGCACGAAGAACTGGTAATTGTTAAAGACATCATTTATTACAGTCAATGCGAGCACCATATGTCGCCATTTTTCGGAAAAATTCATATCGGTTATATTCCCAGTGGGAAAATAGCCGGTCTAAGTAAGTTTGCGAGACTAGTAGATGCAGTTACACGCAAGCTGCAGGTACAGGAACGGATCACTTCCGATATTGTGGATTTGCTCGAAAAAGAGCTTAAACCGCATGGTGTCATGGTCGTTGTTGAAGGCGAGCATTTGTGTATGTGCGCGCGCGGGGTCAAAAAGTATGGCAGCAAAACGATTACTTCGGGTGTACGTGGAATTTTCCGTAAGGATGCGGCACTTCGCTCGGAGTTCATGTCTTTGATTAAAGATTAAAGGTTCAAGGAAAAACGGCTTCGCCATCCTCTCAGGACGAGTCCCTTTTATAATCCATCCATCTTCTTACGGAAAGACGGCGCAGTCACTTACCCTTGTAGCTTAGTAAACCACCTTATCAACAAATTCCATAGTTTTTTTGAAGTAGGTTTTAGGGTCGGTATCGTAGATGAGTTCATGCTTGGCTTTGGATTTCAACCACAGGGTCGATAAAGCATTTCCCTTCTGATTGTCGGCTAATTGCTGAATGATGGAGTAGGGTGAACGTTCGTCTTCTTTGCCGTGTATGAAGAAGATGGGTATGGTATATGCTGTGCTAAGCACTTTTTGATAAGGGATTTGATTAAAGCCACTGCCGTTAATAAGCGGAAACATGTAATGGATTAACCATTTAGAAGGGTATTCAGGAAGGTCGAGCAACCGGTTGACGTTTTGGAACATCGTATTGGGTGTTGCAATAAATGTACTATCAAGAATCATCGCATCAATATCCTTGGTTTGCAGAGCAGCCTGAAGTGTAGTGCCAGCGCCCATTGAAAAGCCCCATACCACGACTTCATTTGCCCCGCGTTGCTTCACATAGCTAACGGCACCTAACAGATCTTTAGATTCCTTGAGCCCGCCTGTAAAGGCAATGTGATTTCCTTTCTGCGCATAAGCGTAATCGAACATCAAGACATTAAAGTGTTTATTATGTAAAGCAGCGGCAATTTTATAGATCGGCATCCAAGGCTCTTCGCGATTGCCGGCATAGCTGTGGGAGAATACGATTGTTTTACTGGAAGTCTCTTCGCTTGGGATATACCAACCTTCAAGTATTGATTTACCTGTTAAGCTTGGAAAGCTGATATTCTCATATGGCAAACCAATAGCAAGCATAGGATTATACTGAAGTTTATCATGATTTGGGCGTCCCAGCATCCAAGCAATATATCCATAAAACCCAATAACAGAAACTATGAAAGCGCTAACAATAATCAAGATCGCAACGGACATCATTTTATTTGCACGGCTCTTATGGCGAACCAACTTCTTTCTTAGTTGGGGCAGCGGTAAGGAAGGGAATGTCGATGATGGGGGTGGGAATACGGACATAGGGTATTTCTCCTTCCTAGGGTCTGACGAACGGATGAATAACGGTTGAGCTTGGTGTTATTATTGTATGCGATTTCAAAATTCAATTACTATAGTATTTTGCAAATGTCAATCAAATGTAAAGAGGCTGTAATATAAGAAACATAGATGTAATGCTTTACCTTTACGAGCCGTTTCCGTTATACTTAAAGAAATCTTGTTTCATATAGTGAAACATGGGGCGAGCCTGAATTTGGGTATTTTATGGAGGTTATTCGGATGAATGATGGGAAATTAACGGTTCGTGCCGTTGAACGTGCGATGGATATATTGCTTTGTTTTGTGGATGTGCGGGAGCTAAGTCTAACCGAAATATCCATTAAAGTATCACTTCATAAGAGCACCGTTCATCGTTTGTTAGCTTCACTTGAAGGAAAGGGCTTTATTCTGCGTGATGGTGAAACGGAGAAATATCGTTTAGGCTTTCGCCTTTGGGAGCTGTCGGCTAATCTGATTCAAAGTGATGATATGAGTGTTGTCCTGCTGCCAGAGATGGAACGTCTGCGCGATCAGGTAGGGGAAACGATTTCTTTATATGTGCACGATGGTAACGAACGTATACGTGTTCAGGCGGTACAGAGTAATCAAGCCATTCGTCGGGTCGCTCCTGTAGGAGCTAGAATGCCGCTTTTTGTGGGAGCGTCCAGTAAAGTATTGCTTGCCTACGCAGAGGAAGTTGTACAGGAGAGGGTACTGAATGCTGCTCATATAACGTCTGGGCTTGATCGAGACGTGCTTAAGCAAGCACTTGAAGATACACGTAAGCTCGGGTATGCCACAAGTGTTGAAGAAAGAGAGCCTGGCGCTGCCGCAGTGTCAGCACCGATCTTCAGTAGGGATGGTAAGCTTATGGCTTCCTTGGCTGTTTCCGGCCCGGCTAATCGGTTGACCCAAAGTAAAATGCTGGAACATGTACCCTTGATTATGGAGGCGGCTCATCGGATGGGTACTATGCTGCGTGGAGATTCAACATGACTTCCGAAACTGAAGGTAGATTTCAGTAAGTGATGAATATAACCACAACTTCAGTTCTCCCTTAAACGCATATAAAACCCCCTTGCTTAAAGCTTCGTAATTAATCAGCTTCAAGCAAGGGGGTTTTTGCCTATGCATGGTTTGTCGATGCAATAAAATCTAAGCCATAATCTGACGAAGTACAGTTTGGAGAATACCGCCATTACGGTAGTAGTCTACATCCACCAAGCTATCCAAACGTACTATCGCTTCAAAATCAAACGATGAACCATCGTTTCGTGTTACGGTGACTTTTACCTTTTGTCCAGGCTTTACATCATTGGAAAGGCCTGTAATGGAGAAGGTTTCTGTTCCAGTGATTCCTAAGTTCTTCCAGCTTAATCCTTCTGGGAACTGCAGTGGAAGCACGCCCATACCAACTAGATTGCTGCGGTGAATCCGTTCAAAGCTTTCAGCGATTACGGCTTTAGCCCCTAAGAGGAAGGTGCCTTTTGCTGCCCAGTCCCGTGAGCTTCCAGTTCCGTACTCTTTACCTGCAAGCACGACTAGAGGTGTGTTAGTCGCTTGATATTTCATCGAAGCGTCATAGATTGACATGACCTCGCCTGTTGGTAAGTAAGTCGTTACTCCACCTTCTGTACCTGGTGCGACTTGGTTACGAATCCGGATATTCGCGAAAGTTCCACGCATCATCACTTCATGGTTGCCACGACGAGAGCCGTAGGAGTTGAAGTCTTCTCTTGGCACATCGTGCTCAATCAAGTATGCGCCAGCAGGACTTTTCACCGAAATGTTGCCCGCAGGGGAGATATGGTCGGTTGTAACGGAATCACCCATCAGTGCTAAAGCTCTAGCTCCGTTAATATCAGCGATATCATCCAAAACAGTACCTAAATCCGTAAAGAAAGGCGGCTCTTGAATGTAGGTTGAATTCGTATCCCACTCATATAACTCACCTTCTGGGATTGGGATTTCATTCCAACGTTCGTTTTGACGGAATACATTTTTATATTTAGCACGGAACATATCTGGGGTAACGGCTGTACGAACCGCATCTTGTACTTCTTTGGAAGTTGGCCAAATATCTTTCAGATAAACAGGCTGGTTATTGGTATCATAACCAAGTGGTTCTGTAGCGAGATCGATATTAACCGTTCCAGCTAAAGCGTATGCTACAACTAGAGGTGGAGATGCCAGATAGTTGGCTTTGATTTGAGCGTGAATTCGGCCTTCAAAATTGCGATTTCCGCTTAATACAGCTGCCACCGTTAGATCATTATCGATAATCGCCTCGTTTACCACTTCTGGCAAAGGTCCGCTGTTCCCAATACAAGTGGCACAGCCGTAGCCTGCAACATAGAACCCAAGCTTTTCCAGGGGTTCAAGCAAGCCTGCTTTGACTAGATACTCGGTTACGACAAGTGAGCCCGGAGTCAAGCTGCTTTTAACATAGGCTGGCTTAACAAGTCCACGTTCAACTGCCTTTTTGGCAACAAGTCCTGCACCTAACATAACGCTGGGATTGGAAGTGTTGGTACAGCTTGTAATCGCTGCGATTACTACGGCACCTGTTTTTAATTGCTCGGGCATGCTGTTCTTTTGTTTGATTTCAATGCTTGCATTAATTTTTTCTTCAGATAGGCCGTACCCGCCTTTATCAATTGGTGTACGAATGATGCTGTTAAAGGCTTCCTTCATCGAAGTTAGCTCAATACGATCCTGCGGACGTTTGGGTCCAGCTAAGCTTGGTACAACTGTGGACAAGTCCAATTCCATTGTTGTGCTGAAGGTTGGATCTGGTGTAGCATCTGTACGGAACATACCTTGTGCTTTATAGTAAGCTTCCACTAGGGCGATATGTTCTTCTTCACGGCCAGTACCACGTAAATAATTGATGGTTTCATCATCAACAGGGAAAAATCCTACGGTTGCTCCGTACTCAGGAGCCATATTCGCGACTGTTGCACGGTCAGCCAAGCTAATGTTGCTTAAGCCAGGACCATAGAACTCAACAAATTTACCAACAACGCCTTTTTTGCGTAAAATTTGCGTAATGGTTAAGGCAAGATCCGTTGCTGTTGAGCCTTCAGCCAAGCTGCCTGTTAATTTGAAGCCAACAACCTCAGGAGTTACAAAATATAACGGTTGCCCCAGCATACCTGCTTCTGCTTCAATACCGCCAACGCCCCAGCCAACTACACCTAGTCCGTTAATCATGGTTGTATGCGAATCTGTACCAACTAATGAATCCGGGTAAACCTCTGTTTCTTCACCGATCGTTTTTGTAGTGGCAACAGAAGCTAAATATTCTAAGTTGACTTGATGCACAATTCCTGTAGCAGGAGGGACAGCGCGGAAATTATCAAATGCGGTTTGTGCCCAACGCAAGAAACGATAACGCTCATCGTTTCGTTCGAACTCTACATTCACATTGAAATTGAGAGCATCCGCTGTCCCAAAGGCATCTACCATGACAGAGTGATCGATAACAAGATCCACAGGAACAAGTGGATTGATTCTTTTGGCATCGCCGCCTGCACGGCTCATTGTGGAACGCATAGCCGCTAAATCAACAACCACCGGCACACCGGTGAAATCCTGAAGTACAATACGTGCAGGGATAAAAGGGATTTCTTTATTGAAATCTTGTCCTTCTGACCAGCCGGCAATTTGTTTCACATGCTCATTTGTAATTGCCCGACCGTCAAATTGACGAACAGCTGCTTCAAGCAATACTTTGATGGAAAATGGAAGCTTTGAGATGGTTCCAAAGCCTTTGCCTTCTAATGAATCAACATGATAATAAACATAATCTTTACCGTTTACTGAAAGGTTCTTTTTTACTGAATAATGATCTTTCCTTGCCATTTACTTCGCCTCCGTTTGGGTTTGTGCCTGAGAAATTGGCTAAAGTTTCATTGGGTGAAACCTTATTTCATAAAATAGTGGATGTCTTAAGTATACATTTTCGCATCTGCTTCGTAAACCCTTTTTTGGCCCCTTCATCACATTATTTCCTTAATATTTACTTGCATGCTTCGTGGACAAACATGATTTACCCAGGATGATCATAAATTAAATAGGATGAACCACGAAAATAACGAAGGGGTATAGATATGAGCCGAGATCCTCTGATTTATGACCGTAATAAAGTGCAGAGCTATGCCAAAGCTTGGTGGAATTCGTTTAATCCACATTATTTGTTTTTCGAAAACGATGATTGTACAAATTTTGTTTCACAATGCCTCTTTGCAGGCAATGCGCCAATGAACTATACTGGAAAAAGAGACATAGGCTGGTGGTATCAAGGGAAGCATGGCAATCAAGAGCATTGGAGCTTTAGCTGGGCTGTCGCGGATTCAATCCGCCGTTATTTAACCGGAGGGTCACATGGCTGGCATGCTGAAACGGTAGATACCCCGCAAAAGCTTACCATTGGTGACGTCATTAGCTACGATTGGGATGGCGATGGGCATTACCAGCATAGTTCGGTTGTCAGTGGAATCAATGCGAAGGGTATGCCTCTGGTTAGCGCTCATACTACGAATAGCAGCAACCGCTATTGGGATTATCGGGATTCCTACGCTTGGTCTGATCGAACGCAATATCGTTTTTTTCATATGCCTGATCATTTTTAATAAATTTTTAATTTTTACACATTATCGGGAGGTAATCATGAATAGTAAAATACGCGTGGGTCTGATTTACGGAGGAAAGTCTGGCGAGCATGATGTGTCCTTACAGACCGCGTTGGCAGTCATTCAAGCTTTTGATCATAATAAATACGAAATTCATCCTATATATATCTCCAAGCAAGGGGGATGGAAGGCAGGAGAAGCTTTACCTGGACCCGTTCACCAAATTGCCAGCTTAACTTTTTCAGGTCTAGAGGACGCTAACACAGCCGGGCAGACAGCCTTAACTGTATCTCAGCCAACACCATCAACAGGTCTAGAGGCGATATTTGCAGGAACAGTAGAGCTCAATGCTTCAAAAGCACCTAATTTGCAAGGCCTGGATGTTGTCTTCCCGCTTTTACATGGTACCTTTGGTGAAGACGGCACGATTCAAGGTCTATTGGAAATGGCTAATATTCCTTATGTTGGAGCAGGTGTGTTGGCATCTGCAGTTGGCATGGATAAGATCATGATGAAGAAGATTTTTGCCCAAGAAGGCATTCCCCAATGCTTATACCGACATTTTACCCGGACGCAGTGGAACAAGGAGCAAGCCTTTCATCTTCTGGAGATTGAAACAGCGTTAGGATATCCATGCTTTGTGAAACCGGCAAATTTGGGCTCAAGTGTAGGGATTTCGAAAGCGCGTAATCAAGAAGAATTGATTCAAGCAATTAGCTTCGCTTTTCAATATGATCGCAAGGTTATTGTGGAAGAGCATGTAGAAGCTAGAGAAATTGAAGTCAGCGTACTGGGCAATGATGAACCACAAGCTTCTGTGCCTGGTGAAATTTTACCGTGTAATGAGTTTTATGATTACAAAGCCAAATATATCGATGGCAAGTCAGAAATGGTTATTCCTGCACAGATCTCAGATGAGCTTGCTGAACAGCTTCAGCAATTAGCAATCCGTGCTTTTCTCGCAATAGATAGCTCTGGGTTATCTCGTGTGGACTTTTTTGTTCGTATAGCGGATAGTACAGTATTAATAAATGAGATTAACACCATGCCCGGATTCACTCCATTCAGTATGTACCCGTTACTATGGAAGGAAAGCGGAAAGCCTTATGTTCAATTGCTTGATGATTTGATTGAGCTTGCGGTGCAAAGACATGCGGATAAACAACAAATTCAGTATGCGAATGACTAATAAAAGAATGGTGGCGAGACGAACGAAATGGGGTATCAAACCGAATTTAATACAGTATGTAAATTCAAATCTAAACAAGAGCTGTTTGATTTGATGGAGTATGGTCGCGGTAAAATGATAAAAAGTGGCTTTCGTGTTTATCCAACTGGACAGAAGGTGTTTGCTTATAGTCCAGCGAATAAAGCGGTTGCTATCGTTCGAATTATAGCTTCCATTACGGAGATCAATTTTCAAGGCGAAGAAATAACCCAAGTGGAAATGGAGCTTATTCGTGAGCTAACGATTGATGAGTCTGCTATATTAACTTCGTTGGCAGGTGAAATGTTTTTTAATGACCTTTAAATCTAATCTGGATTATAGGAAGTCGAATGAGATGCTTAATAGTAAAAGGAAGATAGCTTTTTTATTTACTATGCTTGCTGCGATAATGTTCTTGTCTGGATGCAATGGGAAACCCATATCAAGAATAATTTCTCAGCCTAACACGATTATCGATTGGGTTGATTTTCTGAAGTTGAACAACATTTCTTATACCGGATCGTGGCAAGCCGCCCTTACGGATGTAAGTAAGCTTGGCGAAGAAATAGGCAAGGTCGCTTTTCAAGTGGCAGACCATGTGCATGACCCACATTATATAACGAAAGACGGCGATGCCGCGTTTCTGGTAGAAGGGACGGTTGTGCGTGCAATTGACGGTTATCCTAATCATGAGATTGTCGCAGTTCAAGATACTCAAGCAATAGGCGGTTATAAGCTTTATATCGCGGATGGCAAACAAAAGACGCTGGGACTGACATTCGAAGAGGCTGTTCATAGCGAGATCTCTAAAATATCCTTTTATCCGATGGACAATGGTGTAGAACCGGTTGCCGAGTTGGAAAATGGCAGTCAGATGTTTCTGGTAAGCCTGTTGCAACAAACTGCGCAAGGACAAACCGTCGACATGCAGCGGGGAGGCGCAGATCCGATCTACTACAGATTCGTGATGGATAATGGTGCAGCAATTGGCTACATAGACACGATTTATAAGAATGGCAACCATTATTACTGGAATCATCCCGAAGCAAAAATGCTGCCAAGCGCATTCGCTTATTATTTGGCAAATGAAAGAGATTCCGTTTATAAGATTCAGGAGATGGACTTTCCTCTACCTAATCATGCAGACATTCTAGCAACGGGAGAGCGGATTAAGCGTGATGGAAGCATCAATAACATTACATTGATCGCGACAGATGGGGTGACAGAGCGCTCCCTATTTGCTCAAGAAACCATAGATCAGCTATGGGGAAAAGCTAGAGAAATTAACCCGAGCGATGGCGAAAACAAAGTTTATTTGTATATGGCTGATAGAGCTATGCCTGTGAGCAACGGGCAGTTGATTGCATATGCAACTAACAAAGATACGGTTGTGAAGCAGGGAGGCGGAAGCTTTAATGTAAATGTAATCAATCAGGACGGAACAGGGGATCGGGTGATAGTTGACGGGTCGAAGTACGGTGGTAGTGTCAGATTGCTTGACAGTGTTGATGACAGAATTGTGGCGGCAGGTGAAGATCGTTCTTTACTCGATATTAGTATCGCAACGGGCCAAGTGCACCACTATCCAATTAATGGTATGCTTGATGCACTCTCCGTAGACGGCAAATACGTGCTCTATCGGAAAATGGTTGGCGACTCACAGGTTGGAACCGGGATTGCTGCATTTGATCTGGATAGCGGGAAGAGCATCGAGCTGGGTAACATGGATAAGAATTACGTATTTGCGCAAGGAGTAAAATAAAATATCGTTGTTTTCAAATGGAAACTTAGTGGTATTTTCTGCGTATTATCACTATACTGAAAGTAAGTCTTGGAAAGAAAGAGCTGATTGTTTTGACGGACACCGAAAATAATGGATACAAAATAGGCGGTAAAAGCTTTACGGTGGTAGCGATTAATACCGCGGCAACTGCTGGGGAATGGATTAAGAGTAAGCTGGGTACATTTGCAAATCTTGATTTAAAATATTCACCACATGATTTAGTTACAGAAGTGGACAAAGGATCAGAAACGCTGATCCGTAATTTAATCATGACTCATTTTCCACATCATTCTTTTTTAGGGGAAGAAGGCGTTGAACCTGGCCCTGCTGCATCTGCAGCCGCACTTGCCAATGTAAGTGACGCTGAATATTTATGGATCGTAGACCCAATTGATGGAACCACAAATTATGTACATGGTTTTCCTTTTTTTGTGGTTTCGATTGCGCTTGCATATAAGGGAGAGGTCATCGTCGGCGTGGTTTATGATCCTTCACGTGACGAATTATTCGTAGCTGAAAAAGGCAAAGGCGCTTATGTAAAAGGGAAGCGAATGGGTGTATCGACAGAGAATAAACTTATAGACAGCTTGCTTGGTTCTGGGCTTCCTGCTGATCGTAATAACGCGATGCCTATCAACCTAATCGGTATTAATGCTATTGCGCCTAAGGTGAGGAATATTCGAATTGTAGGATCTGCTGCGCTCCATCTTGCTTATGTCGCTGCAGGACGATTAAGTGGTTTCTGGGAGATTGGACTGAACTCATGGGATATTGCAGCAGGGGCTTTATTGATTCAAGAGGCTGGTGGTATCGTGTCGGATACGCTTGGTAAACCCTACAAACTTGATGTGCGTAATGTAATGGCAACGAATAGTCTGATTCATCAGGAATTACAGAATGAGTTAGCTCTATGTGGGGGAACCGGCTTCTAAAAAAGGAGCATGATTTATGTACTTATATTTGGAAAAAGGATCAAGATCTGATCACTTTGCAGTGACCAGATCTTGATCCTTTTGTAATTTTTATCTTTAGTGGCTATCCCCTTACCCAAGATAAAGAAAGATTTTCGTTATTTCATACCTGATTTTCGCTATTTAT
>JBBDSZ010000028.1:0-36604 GCA_040904685.1 Paenibacillaceae bacterium
CCCACATTATCCGTCGATGCCGTCCAGCTTAAATCTACGCTGGTTGATGTTTTTGTCGGAGAGTTCAGATTCGTTGGGATCGATGGAGCCTCCGTATCCGTCACGGGATCGGCCCAACCATCATTTGGGTATGTCTCTGGGATAAAGCGGTCACCCGGCTCATCGAATGGCGTGATCCTGACCCAGTCGATTTCGAATGTTTCCGTATCAAAGTTAGGTGTTCCCGTCCATCCATTTGGAAACCAGGCTCCCAACCATAAACGCCCGGCAATGTCAGGAATATGTGTTGTGATGGATCTCAAGAACACTCCATCCAGATAAAAGTCAACACGTTTTGTTTCCCCGTTGCCGCCTGTATGCCAATCGAAGCGGTACGTATGGAATTGGCCGTCATTCACATATTTCCCGAGATTCGTATACCCCGTTGTATATTCGCCTTCATTCTCGCCTTGCCATGTATTGAGTAACGCTTTGTTGAAGTCAATATTCGTATGTTCGGGGCCGGTTCGCCCTGGAATCTCAATATCTATCTCATGATTGACAACGTAGTAATCGCCGCTTCCTTGATACTGAGGATCACCTGGCTCTACTTCTTGATAGTGGAAGGTCCACACCGCAGAACAAACGCCAAACTTTGGAGCAACTTTCATCGAAAATTCATAGCTGCCTGACCCGTAATAGTCCTTGGTAGCTACTGCTGCACCGACTCTTTTCCCATCAGCCCTTAACGTCCCGTCTTTGTTGATTCCTTTAACAGGACCGGTATATAGGTCTCCGTGCGCCTCAAGAATCAGTTTGCCGTTAGCGACCTTCACATTTTCAGGCACTACTCCGCCGTTGGCATTTATACCTCCCCACTGACGTTTCGCCACCAACCATTTGGAAGTATCTAAAGCGCTTCCGTTAAAATCTTCAAAGAATTCGGGAGTTTCCGCTGCTGTCTCTTGCGGATTTACGACAATCGGAAAAACTAGGGCAAAAGCAAACAGAATGGCCATACATTTTGAAAGCGTTTTCCTATTCATGAACATCCTCCCATTCTCAATGCGATTCATCAAGATTACTTTGCGAAGGAACGGCCACTTCACAATTGATGTTAAACTCGCACTTTGAAAATGTATAGTCACAATTCTGTTAATCAGTTGCAATTTTCACTATTGGTCCGAATCAATATTATGAATCATGACTCGATTCCGATACTCCGTAGGTGTGACCCCTGTGACTTGCTTGAAACTCGAATAAAGGTCGACCAATTCACATATCCGATATGTGCGCCAATATCATTCATTTTCAGATTCGTCTTCACGATAATGCAAATGAATAAACTCAGTGATCGATTGCACCAGGGATGATTTATTTGATAATGACTTATTGTTTAAAAGTTCAATGATTTTCAAGCCAATTTCCTTCAACATGGATTCAAGCTCTATTAATGTTATTAAGGTGCTTATTCATACTTGCCTCTCGTGGTAAGGATGCACGAAATTTTCGCAGATTACTTCGACAGAATTATTCTCGGAAAATTGGATGTGGATGCTGGATTCGAGGAATTCGTACAGAAATGGCTCGGGACGAGAGGGGCGGAAGCAATGAGAGAGATGAATGAAGCAGAACTCTTCGAGTATCCCTAACACCTTCGTATGTTTGTCTGCTCTTAAAAACTGATGTGCCCGAGATTTTATTTTCAGCGGCTACACCAAGATATTTTTTGAATTCCAAATATGTAGAGAAGCGTTCTATATCACCTATCGCACCGATAAATGTACAGGCCATTGATTCGCTCATGATCGGGAAGGACATGAGAATTTTTGTATAAGGATGAGGGTTATGTCCTTTCTCTTGATCTCCATACAACAGGGATGCTATCTGTTTATCCATGCTTTTTATCGCTTCATCTATGCGTAGAGCTTCTTCAATAAGCCATGTTTGTCGCTCAGCAAGATGTGGGACGTTGAAAGCTAAAGTGTTCGGTAACAGCTCGGCTAAAGTCATAGAGGCTTTTGTAGCAGCCGATTTTGCACCAATCGCGATTAGAGCTTGCCTAAGTTCATCCTGGGTTGCCTTAGCCATTTCTTGTGCAGTAGGATACTTTAATGCCAGTTTAAGGACACTTAAGGCACCTGTTTTTTTAAATGCCCGTTTAAGCTCAGGATTGGTTACTGAGAATAATTGTTGGACTTGATTCTTCCGTCTTGTCAATTGAGTAGTAAGTAACCAGCGATCCCTTGTTAATGTGCGATATAAAACCTGCTCTGCACTTGCAGGACGAACAATTCGCACCGAACGCATATCAGGATGAAGGGTCTTGTGCCAACCCATATAGGCCATGATCCTAGCATCGATTTCATCGGATTTTTCATTAAGTCCTAGTTGTCGTTCACGAAAATCCTTTACAGCCTTATTTTCAACCTGGTATATAGAATAGCCTCGATCTAGTAGAACTCGAACGATTAAATACGAATAATGGCCACCAGTTGGCTCCAGCAATATAAAGAAATCCTGGGGTTTATACCCGAATTGACCTTGAATATCTTCTAATGCGCGGATAAACTTTGTAATCCCTTGGCTATCTGAGTTAAACTTCATAGTTTTGCTGCGCTTCCATTCCTTCTCAATCCGGAACTTTTCAAATGGAATGCAAGCAGCAACATGAAAATCAGAACCAATATCAATACCGACGTAGAATGGGTAAAAAACTCTAGAAAATGTTTGTGGTTCATTAGTTCCCGCATCATTAATCGAAAAATCAACTAAATCCATGTTTTTCAACATATGATCACCTATTATTCGTATCATTAGCACCAGACTAACCAAGTTTTCTTAAGAGCTCCACAATGGGCCCAATGTAGCATGTCAGGTTTTAGCGTCGGTACATTACCCAAGATAAACTTAGAGGTCGAGAATACGCCTCAATAACTTTAAAGGGCTTCTGTTAAGTTCTTTCGACATATAGAAAAAAATTCCTCCCTATTTCTATTAAGTTCTTTATTTTTTTACGCAAAAAAACCTGCCGTTTCGACAGGTCTAATAATCGGTAAATGTGCAGCGCCAATAAAATGGAGCGCCTCATTTCTGTTAAAGAAGTCCAGCAGGTCGTTTCCTTCCGGCTCCAAACCTATTCTGGGCGGTTATTCCCTAAGAGGTCACTGCACAAAGTATATATACGCCTATTTGTGGCTAAATCCTTCTACATATCGTACCAGTCACCACAAATACTTTATAGAAGTCTTTTTAGGCTCCACATTAGACTCAGGGGTTAACTGGTACAAATATATATTATCATGTTTCTCTAGAGTGATTAAAGCTGTTCGATGAGTTATCATGCCCGTCGTTACTTCAATAATCAGGGAGTAGTTACTGCGGTGATCTGCTCCTTAATGACTGCATTAACGTTCCCCGTTAGTGCAGCGCAGGCTGCCATTTCCTCTTACGGCAGTCTGCGAAACGTTATTTGTTCAAACTATCAAAGGATGCTACAAAAAGACTAAATATTTCGTTTCTCATACTCAAAGGGTTCATCACACGAGTAAATTTCATGGAAAAATCCCATATACGGGATATCGTCTTCCAGACATTTTATGCGATACGACAACTCCTCATCACACTCCCGCTCTTCGCCGTTGTTCCGCATTACCTCGAATGCATCTACAATACCTTCCATGAGGGTTACTTGGATAAATAAGGGCAATTTATCCAACATCGAATTTTCGATCTCGGTCTCGGATCTGTATCCCGCGAGGACTGTTTCAAAATAATTATCTATGAACTTTTTGCGTTTACCGGCGTCTGGTTCAAATTGTATCCAGCCCACTCCGTGTGTCCAGAGACCCGCTAGGTCAAACATATACAAACAGTAGCATGAATTATCGAAATCGTATACGGTTATTTGCCCGGTTTCAAAATCTATCGAATAATTCCCATCGTTGTAATCAAAATGGACCATACCGAAAGATTCACGGTTCCTGTCCAATCCTTCTAAGGTTTTAAGGAGCTCTAACAGCTTCTCCTTCAGCAGAGGTAACGAACTGGGTATCAGTTTTTCGATATATTCAGCATTGTATTTGTCAAAAAAACTATACCGGCGATGGATAGGAGTGTATCCTTTCGATATTTGGTGCAGTTTCCCCAGGACTTTACCGCAATTATAATAATATTCGGTAATTGGAGCTCCTTCCCGGTACCGATAATTATTTTCCACTAGCATTTTTCCCTTGGCCTTTTTAAACAGGCAGATAAAAAAGGTATGATTATTATGAGTTATCTCTTCCAACAGATTCCCCTTCCGGGAGCTGACTACATCCGAAACACTTCCGCCATGCTCGAATAAATACCTGACATACTCAAGTTCACCCAGAAAATCTTCCCGGCTTCTGTCATTTAAGAAGGCGATTCTAAGTATTTTTGCATCGGTGCCCTCTTTATTACAGGTATAAACGACATTACGCCCTCCGTCATGTGCCTTAACCGGCTTGATTAGATAGCCTTCTAATCCGTACAACTCTGATACTAATGGAAGTAAATATGCATCACTGATTTTAACAACCTCGTTATAATTTATAATATCTCCTCCTGTCAAAATTATTGCAACGACTTCCACGCTGAAATTACCACAGAAGAAACCCGAAAATGAAAAATCCTTCTGTGGACTTAAATGATAACCACCTTGTTTAACATTGATACATCACTCATTTCAGCTTTTTCTGCCTTATATTTTACCTAAAAATGGCATTTAAATTCTAGGGAAACTTTCTATATAATAAAAAATTCAACTTTTATAAGGCATTTACGTTTTTCTGCCCGGTAGTTCAATAAAAAAGAACGCTCCCGCACCTTCGCTTGGGCTACGTCCTCCACATATATTACCATTTCCAATTAATAATTAAAGCACATACACGGTAGCATGTAGTTCTTTAATAAGTTACTGAGATTTATCTAAGCACTAAGAAAATACTTTATTTTCCTTGAACAATATGGATGCGTCACTTTTTCAGATCACCACATAAATGCAGCAGGGGAGTAATCAAAGAGACAGACCCATGTTTTGAGCCTGCCTCTTTAGCTTCCAGTATGTACATTAAACATAGGTGCATGATCACTCACGCACAAACCTGAGAAAGTTTCAGAAAAGATTTATAGTTTTACAATCAGTAATCATTTTTTTAAATCTTTATAATCTCAAATTTAAATATTCCAAAAGTTCTTCCTTAGCGATACTTTGAAGATTTCGATAATTCTTCAATAACGCAAGTTCGTCATCCTGCAAACCAGAATGAAGACCATCCTCCTGGTTAGTTATTAACCAATTCATATCCACTGAATATTGTTTGGCTAAACGTACTAATACATCAAATGATGGTTTTATCCGTTCCCCAATGGAGTTGATATTATTCATAGTTCCACCTTGGTTATGGCGACTTTTTTACTTAAAATCATTAATTTAAAGCATGTGTTTGCCGAGAATTATTTAAAGCATATGCTTGCCGCAGCGGCAATAACATGCTTTAAAAGACACCCATCAAGGTGTCTCATTACATGGTATTTGGTGGAGGCGAGGGGAGTCGAACCCCTGTCCGAAAATATCGCCACATATGCTTCTACGGGTGTAGTTACAGATTTGATGTCACCCGAGTGTCGTCCTGTAACCGACTACGCTTTGGGTCAGCCTGATTATCTTCTTCAGCTCACCGCAGGCGGAGATGAGACAGCGTATTCCACTACTGTTGAGCCCCTATTCCAGTCACATGGACGATGCTGGGTAGAAGCACGCCGACAGTTCTTAGGCTGCTAAAGCGTAGTTGTTTTGAGTTTTGCCGTTTAATAGGCTTTAGCGTTGATAAAGCGGACGCGTCCCCACTACCCGCTACCTATGCCCGAACTATCCCCGTCGAATCCATAAACGCCCCCATGAAGCGGCTCGTTCGAAGGTTTATAGCCTAAGAGCCAAGTAGTAAAAACTTGCTTAAGTCTTACTCACTCAGTATAGCATAAAATCGTACTCATTACTCAGTATATCGATGGAAAATCAACGATAGATCCAATCTCTCTGATTAGAGCACCTTTTTTTGTTTCTCTCGCAGCGCACGTTGAATATCGCGTATTGCGTCTCGTTTCGCATCGGATTCACGCTTGTCATACATTTTCTTCCCTTTGCCTAGACCGATTAGAAGCTTGGCATAGCCGTTCTTAATGTACACTTTAAGCGGGACAATTGCATATCCCTGTTGCTTCGCAGCACCGAGCAGCTTCCTAATTTCAGGCTTCTTCATCAACAGTTTGCGTGTACGTGTCGGATCTTCGGGGTTGCTGCGATTCCCATTCTCAAAGGGGCTGATATGCATATTATGCACAAAGGCCTCTCCATTGCGGATCGTAGCAAAGCTGTCCCCAATGTTAGCTCTTCCTTTACGAACGGATTTAATCTCCGTGCCGGATAGAACCATGCCGCATTCATACGTTTCTTCGATGAAATAGTCATGGGAAGCTTTTTTATTCTGTGCGAGCGGCTTGTCGTGCATTGATGTCTTACCCATGCTATCACCTCTTATGTGTTGACGTAGAATTTACTAGAAACTCTTGATTACTAGGAGTAAATTGTAACAACTTCAACCCGATAAATCAAGGTTTCCCGGGTTGAAGAAATGGTTTTAGTTATTTTTTCCGTTTTGGACTTGTGCTTGCGATACCTTTGTAAAAAGGTTTCTTGCTGCGCTTCGATGATTTCGGCTTCCCTGCTGCATTCGTACCAGCACGAGGGTTGCCTACCGAAACGCCCTGCTTCGGCACGATACTGCTCGTATTCGTGCCGCGCCCCCGCTTGCCTTCGCCTGTGGCAGCTCCGCCCCCACCAGGCTCGCCTGCCCCGCGCGCACCGCGCTTACCGCCGCCGCGGCCGCTAGAGCCCTCGCCGCCCCGCATGCGGCGGCCAGACCCACCATCGCCGCTGCGCCCGGCGTTTCCGCCGCGTACGCGGCCTTCCCCCGCGCCGCCTCCGCGTGGGAAAACCTTCCGCTCGCCGCGCGGCTTCATATCCACCATCTCGAAGTCGATGGTGTGATCTGCAATGCTCACTCGGGCCACCCGCACCTTCACTTCATCGCCGATGCGATAAACTTTGCTGGTTCGTTCGCCGATCAAAGCATGCTGCGCAGCTTGATGATTATAATAATCATCCGTCATATCGCTAAGACGGATCAACCCTTCCACTGTATTATCAAGCTCAACGAACATCCCAAAGCTGGTCACGCTGCTAATAATGCCTTCGAATTCCTCGCCGACTTTATCCAGCATGAACTCCGCTTTCTTCAATGCATCCGTTTCACGCTCAGCCTCAACCGCCACCCGTTCACGCTCCGAAGACTGACGGGCAATATCCACCATGCGTGCAGCAAGATACTCGAATCTTTTTTCTGAAAGACCACCTCCAAGAGGTGTACTCATTTTCTTTATTCCATCTATAGCGGCTCCATCTTTACTCGTTCCACCGCTAGCGGTTCCGGCTCTTACAATGCCATCGATCAAGGTTCCATCCACAGCTAATTCTGTTTTCTTCTTTCTGCCTCGCTTCTTTACTTCCAGTGTACCTCCACTTGTGGATGTCCCGCTCTCCAGAATCTCCCGCATCACGCGATGAATAATTAAATCGGGATACCGCCGAATCGGCGAGGTGAAATGCGAATAATACTCCGTTGCCAGTCCAAAATGGCCCGTGTTCTCCGCATCATAACGCGCCTGCTTCATCGAGCGCAGCAGCACCGTGCTAATAACGGTTTCTTCCTTTTTGCCTTTAATCTCCGCTAACAGGTTTTGCAAAACACGCGGCTGCACTCGATTGCCGGACATGCCTTTAACCACGTAGCCAAAGTTTGTAATAAACTCCATGAAATGCAGCAGCTTTTCCGCATCCGGATCCTCATGAATCCGATACAGGAACGGCACCTTCAATAGGTTAAAATGCTCCGCTACCGTCTCATTCGCCTTCAGCATGAACTCTTCAATGATCGACTCAGCGATCGAACGCTCTCTTTTTTCAATGGCAATCGGCTTGCAGTTCTCATCGACTTTAATCTTCGCTTCCTGGAAATCAAAATCAATTGCCCCACGACTCATCCGCCGACCCCGCAGCTTCAAAGCCAGCTCCTCCATTAAGAAAAAGTCATCCTTGATATAATCATATTGCGTCAGTGCTTCCGCATCTTCACCCTGCAATATTTTGCGCACATTCGTATAGGTCATCCGCTCACTGGTTTTAATCACACTCGTAAAAATCTCATGATTGACCACGATCCCGTTTGGATCAATCTCCATCTCACAGGACATCGTCAAACGATCCACCTTTGGATTCAAGCTGCAAATCCCATTCGATAACCGATGCGGCAGCATAGGAATCACGCGATCGACCAAATAAACACTGCAGCCACGGTTATAAGCTTCCACATCGAGCGCGGAATTCTCACGCACATAATAGCCCACATCCGCGATATGTACACCCAAGGAATAATTCCCGCTCGGCAAACGCTCGACATTCACGGCATCATCGAGATCTTTAGCATCTTCACCATCAATCGTCACAATCCGTTTGCCGCGCAGATCGCGGCGGCCTACAAGCTCGTCCTCCTGAATAATATCCGGTGCCTTTTCCGCTTCGGCATTGACTTCTTCACTGAAAGCTTCAGGCAATTGAAATTTACGAATAACTGAAATGATATCAACACCCGGATCATCCTTATGCCCAAGCACTTCAATCACTTCACCCTCTGCAGCGGCATGGCCTTCGGGGTAATTGACGATTTTGACAACGACCTTTTGCCCATCAACGGCACCCAAATAAGAAGGCTTCGGTATAAAAATATCCCGCACCATCCGCTTATCATCCGGAAGCACAAACCCATACGTACCCCGATCCTGAAACACGCCTACAACCTGTGTATTCGCACGTGTCACCACGCGCACGACTTCGCCCTCCAGCTTCCCGCCCGCAGCACCTTTTAGCGTAATCCGTACAAGAATAATATCATTGTTCATCGCGCCACGAAGGTCATTGGCATGAATATAAACATCCGGTTGCGTTTTATCCTCGGGCAATAAAAACCCAAACCCTTTGGCATGCGCCTGCAGCTTGCCGCGAATCAAATTCATCCGTTCCGGAACGCCATAACGCTCATTGCGTGTGCGAATCACCGTACCCGCTTGCTCCAACCGATTCAACAGCTTCAAAAACTGACGAAAATCATCCGCGTTATCTATCTGAAAATGCTTTTCCATTTCATTATACGTCAAGGGTTTATAAGCGGTAGATCGCATGTATTCAAGTAACTCTTGCTCTGACACCATAATATTTACTAACCTCCCAAATTTAAAGCTTCTTTTTTTGCAAATATTGTCTATGTACTGCTAGTATACACTATTTATAAACCACAAATCCTCGAATCAAACCCAGCTTCATGAAAAAAATAAAAAACAGCAGGAGCTAGTCCCACTGTTTGAAGAAGTATGAATACTACGCTTTCACAATATAAGCAACAAGAATGGCAAGAATAATGAATAAACCAGCTAATGTCATGGTTAAACGGGATAGGAACAAATCCAACCCACGTGCTTTTGTTTTACCGAAAAGATGCTCAGCACCACCAGAGATAGCTCCAGAAATTCCAGCACTTTTCCCTTTTTGCAGCAATACCGCTGTAATTAGACCCAATGAAACGATAATTAATAATATTTTTAAAGTAATCTCCATGTTTTTTTCCTCCTATTAAATGTCAAATCGGCACCCTACGCCGATCTGGCAGGTTCCGTTCTTAGCAATGCGAGCCTTCACAGACAGCAAGAATATTTTATCACAAGAAGACGGAAAAGACAACTATCGAAGCAATACATCACAGAACCTTATCACGCCCCGCAAAAGCACTAATCGCCTGCTTCGCACACCAAACCGCAAACAATGTAAACCATAGCGACCAAACCAAGGCCGGAACGGAAGTCGTTTGACTAAGCAATGTGGCATCTCCAGCTCTCCCCGGTCGCAAAACGGCTGCAAGGTTCAGCCAGATCGATCCCAACACCGATTCTTCTAAGGACAGAAAAGCAATCAATAAATAATAAAAGCGACTTATGCCTTTGCCAGCGAATATAAGCACAATTACATTCAAGGCGATAAAGCCAAGCAACCACGTAAAGCCGTAGCCATTTCTCACAAAAAGCACCAACGTTACTGTAGCTATGAGGGTAATCATAATTAAGCCACTTCGTTGCCTGCCTTTGGCATAAGAGGCAAACAAGTACCACGTAAACAGTGAAGCCGTCATATAGCCCGCCAGACCAATCGGCAGCATTGACCAACCGTTGGTAACAGCCGAACGTGTTACGCCGCTTTGATCGGCATACAGAGCAATATTCATAACACTGCCTGAGAGGGCTAACGTCACAACAGCATGCCCAAATTCATGAATCAAGGTATCGATATTCTTAAAGAAAGCGGAAAACGGCAGGAAGTTCGCGAGGATGGCGGATCCTACGGTATATAAAATTGTTTTAGACCATTTAATCATAGAGTACCACCTTATTTTCATTATGATTCTTCATCTCCTATACGGTAAAAAACAAGGATGGTTGCGTTTATGCGCAGCCACCCTTGCTTGGATTTGGTTATTTGTTCGATTTCGTTCGATTTCAGACGATGCAAGCTTACTTGAATTTCTTCAGGTTGTAGAATGCGGATTTCCCAGCATATTTACCCACTTGGGACAATTCGTCCTCAATGCGAAGCAATTGATTGTATTTCGCAACGCGGTCCGTACGTGACGGTGCGCCTGTTTTGATTTGACCGGCGTTTGTAGCTACTGCGATGTCAGCAATCGTGCTGTCTTCGCTTTCGCCTGAACGGTGAGAGATTACGGCTGTGTAACCCGCGCGTTTTGCCATTTCAATCGCATCAAAGGTTTCTGTCAAAGTACCGATTTGATTTACTTTAACCAGGATCGAGTTGCCGATGCCTTTTTCAATCCCCGTGGAAAGACGCTCTGTGTTCGTAACGAACAAATCATCGCCTACTAATTGAATTTTATCGCCAAGACGCTCCGTTAGCAGCTTCCAGCCTTCCCAATCGTCTTCGGAGCAGCCATCTTCGATTGAGATAATTGGATATCTGTCTGCCCAATCCGCTAAGAAATCAACGAATTCTGCTGAAGTGTAAGATTTGCCTTCGCCTGCAAGGTGGTACTTGCCATCTTTGTAAAACTCCGTGGAAGCTACGTCCATCCCTAAGAATACGTCCACACCTGGTGTGTAGCCCGCTTTTTCAATTGCTGCAAGGATAGTAACGATTGCTTCTTCATTAGAGCTCAGGTTCGGTGCAAAGCCGCCTTCGTCGCCTACGGCTGTGTTCAAGCCTTTTTCTTTCAAAACTGCCTTCAAGCTATGGAAAATTTCTGCGCCTGTACGCAATGCTTCTTTAAAGCTCTCAGCACCTACAGGAATAACCATGAATTCTTGCACATCGATGTTGTTATCCGCATGCTCCCCACCGTTGATGATGTTCATCATCGGAACGGGTAATGTCTTTGCATTGAATCCACCAAGATAGACATACAAAGGAACATCCAAAGCTTCTGCAGCAGCACGAGCTACGGCCATAGAAACGGCAAGAATTGCATTTGCACCCAATCTTGCTTTGTTCGGCGTTCCGTCCAATTCGATCATCAATTGGTCAATACCCACTTGATCCAAAGCGTCCATGCCAATCACTTCGGGTGCGATAATTTCATTCACGTTCTCTACGGCTTTAAGCACGCCTTTACCTAAGTAACGACCTTTGTCACCGTCGCGAAGCTCAACAGCTTCGTATGCACCTGTGGATGCGCCTGATGGAACGATAGCGCGGCCAAGTGCGCCGGATTCTAAGTAAACCTCTACCTCAACTGTTGGATTGCCTCGTGAATCTAAAACCTCGCGTGCGTACACATTGGAAATAATCGTCATGGTTCAGTACTCTCCTTATTTTTGAATGATGGATGTTCCGGTCATATCTTCTGGTTGTGCTACGTGCAGTAAATTGAGCATGGTTGGAGCTATATCTGCCAAAATGCCGCCTTCTCTAAGTGTAACATGTTTCGCAGTGACAATAAAAGGCACGGGATTGGTGGTATGGGCCGTCATTGGACGCCCTTGTTCATCGCGTACTTCATCCGCATTTCCGTGATCCGCCGTAATCAGCGCAACCCCGCCTTTTGCCAAAATCGCTTCTACCACTTGACCTAGACATTCATCTGTAGCTTCAATGGCTTTAATGGTTGGCGCAAGCATCCCAGAATGCCCGACCATATCCGGATTAGCAAAATTCAAAATGATCACATCATGATGCTCCGCTTCAATCTCTTTCACTGTGGATGCCGCTAATTCGTACGCGCTCATTTCCGGCTTAAGATCATAAGTCGCTACCTTGGGTGAATTGATCAAAATCCGCGTTTCCCCAGGCATTGCCGCTTCACGACCCCCATTGAAAAAGAACGTCACATGCGGATATTTCTCCGTTTCCGCGGTGTGCAGTTGTGTTAGTCCGTTTTGTGCTAAAACTTCAGCAAGCGTATTGTCCAAATTCCGTGATTTGTAAGCAACGAAGCCGCCTACGGATTCACTGAACATCGTCAAGCAGACGAAGTATAGGTTGTGCGGCCATTTCTCACCACGATCAAAATCACGGAAATCAATATTCGTGAACACGTTAGATAACTGAATCGCACGATCAGGTCGAAAGTTAAAGAAGATCACCGCATCTTCACTTTCTACCAAACCTACTGGATTTCCATCGGATTTCACAATAACCGTTGGCAATACGAACTCATCGAACACCGATTTTTCATATGAATCTAGAATCGCCTGCATTGGATCTTTATATTGCGGTCCTTCGCCATAGACCATCGAACGATAGGAAAGCTGAACGCGATCCCAGCGTTTGTCACGATCCATCGCATAATAGCGACCTTGTACCGTAGCAATTTGGCCGATACCAACTTCAGCGATCTTCGCCTGCAATTGCATCATATAATTCTTACCGCTATCTGGAGAAACGTCACGACCGTCGAGGAAGGCATGGATGTAAACATCCGTTAAGCCTTCTTTTTTGGCTAGATCCAGCAAAGCGAATAGATGGGAAATATGGCTATGTACGCCGCCATCCGATAGCAAACCGTACAAATGCAGCTTTTTGTGGTTATCCTTAGCATAGCGAATCGCACCGATTAAGGTTTCATTATCGAAAAAATCGCCATCGCGAATCGATTTGGAAATCCGCGTCAAATCTTGATAAACAATCCGCCCGGAGCCAATGTTCAAATGCCCGACTTCGGAGTTGCCCATTTGACCTTCTGGCAGACCCACAGCCTCACCGCAAGCGGTTAAAGTTGTATGAGGGTAAGCTGCCATATAACGGTCGTAATTCGGCTTGTTGGCTTGGGCTACAGCATTGCCTTGTACAATGTCACGAAGTCCGAATCCGTCCATAATGATTAAAGCGACTGGCTTGGGTCTCGACATTTATTTCGCCCCCTCTACCAATTGGGTATAGGAAGCTCCTTCAAGACTAGCGCCGCCGACAAGAGCACCGTCGATATCGGACATCGCCATATATTCTTTAATGTTACCTGGTTTCACACTGCCGCCGTATTGAATCCGTACGGCATCCGCAACCGCTGCACCAAATTGTCCTTTGACTAGCTCACGAATGTAGCTGATGACTTCGTTGGCATCTTCTGATGTTGAAGACTTGCCTGTTCCAATCGCCCAAATCGGCTCATAGGCAATGACAACTTGTGCTGCTTGCTCCATGCTTAGACCTTGCAACGCTGCTTCGGTTTGGACCTTGCAGACGGTTTTGGTTTGTCCAGCTTCGCGTTCTTCTAGTTTTTCACCTACACATACAATAGGCAATAAGTTGTGCTTGAAGGCTGCGTGGACTTTCTTGTTAACAATTTCATCCGATTCCGCAAAATAAGCTCTGCGCTCGGAATGACCGATGATAACATAATCTATACCAAGCTCCTTCAGCATAATTCCGCTGATTTCGCCTGTAAAAGCACCATTGTCTTCAAAATGCAGATTTTGTGCGCCTACTTTGAGTGATGTGCCTTTTACGGCTTCCACTAGGGCTGGCAAGCTTGTATAAGGTGCACAAATGACGCTTTCAACACCGTCAACTTCTGCTTTGCCCTTTACGTCTGCAACAAAAGCCTTTGTTTCTGCGACCGTTTTGAACATTTTCCAGTTTCCTGCTATGATGGGCTTCCTCAACTCGTTCATCTCCTTTTGGTGTTAAAAATGAAAACCTAATTGAGGAATTGCTTCCGTTGCGAATTTGTATGTTGGCTACAGCCACTCTTGAAATTGCATCCCCTAATTGAAATTAGAGAAGGTTGTAGGGATGCACTTTCAAAGGCGGCCCAAGCATATGCTCCCGATGCAAGTTTTGCATATGCAAAACTCTACACTTTCCGCTCAACACACAAATCCTCCACTCCACTATTCCTCATAAACAAATACATTCATAACTCAAACGTTCATTTCACTCCGTACAGCAAAGAGCTTAATCCACATAGCACGGGTGGATTATTGGTAACAAAGTCAGCTTTGACTCAATGTGTCACTGATGCGCTAAAAACCTTCTAACAGACGGTTACTTTAACTAATTTAATCACCCTACGCTGTTTTTCAGCGTATCGAAGTCGTACTGAGCCAACTCTGAACTCTAACTGCCACCGAACACGCTAAAAAACCTTCTACCTTACTAACAGACGGTTACTTCTCAGCTCTGTAATGCTGTTTAACAGCTTTACAGCTAAGATTCAAGTCCGTTTCAGCTCTCTAATGCTGTTTAACAGCTTTACAGTTAAGATTCACGCCCGTTTCCGCTCTGTAATGCTGTTTAACAGCTTTACAGTTAAGATTCACGCCGTTTCCGCTCTGTAATGCTGATTCACAGCTTTACAACTAAGATTCACGCCCGTTTCCGCTCTGTAAAGGGCATATTCAGCTTTACAGCTAAGACTAAACCGTATTACTTATCCTGCAAAGCTACGACGCCAGGGAGGGCCTTGCCTTCCATGAATTCGAGGGAGGCGCCGCCGCCAGTGGACATGTGGTCCATTTTCTCGGCTAGGTGAAACTTCTCGACTGCTGCTGCGGAATCGCCACCGCCGATGATGGTATAACCTGAAGTTGTTGCACAAGCTTCAGCTACAGCACGTGTGCCGTGGGAGAAAGGTTCAATTTCAAATACGCCCATCGGCCCATTCCAAACAATTAATTTGGAGTCAGCAATTGTTTTGGCGAATAATGCGCTTGTTTTCGGACCGATATCGATGCCTTCCCAGCCTGCAGGTATGCCGTCAACGCCAACGATTTGGGTATTTGCATCTTTACTGAATGCATCCGCTACGACAATATCGATCGGTAATAAGAAGCTTACTCCCTTGTCTTTGGCTGTTTGAAGGAAAGTTAAGGCGAGTTCTAGCTTGCTGTTATCTACTAATGAGTTGCCAATTTCATAACCTTGTGCCTTAAGGAAGGTGTAAGCCAACCCGCCTCCGATGATGATGTTGTCAGCAAGATTTAATAAATTCTCGATAACGCTAATTTTATCTTTAACCTTAGCTCCACCGATTATTGCTGTAAAAGGACGCTCAGGATGCGTCAAAGCTTTGCCAAGTACGTTTAGTTCTTTTTCCATGAGAAGACCCGCTACGGCAGGAATGAATTGAGCAATTCCAGCTGTTGAAGCATGCGCACGGTGAGCCGCACCGAATGCATCATTGACGAACAAATCTGCCAAGCTAGCAAAGGCCTTCGCTAATTCCGGATCATTCTTCTCTTCCCCTCCGTAAAAACGGACATTTTCTAATAATAGGACATCGCCATCTTTAAGCTTAGCTACTTGCGCTTGCACCACTTCACCAATGGCTTCGTCCGCCTTTGCAACCGATTTCCCCAAAAGCTCAGACAACCTTGCTGCTACAGGTGTTAAACGCAGCTCTTCAGCCACTTGACCGTTCGGACGACCCAAATGACTCGCCAAAATCACCTTTGCCCCTGCATCAATCAGAAACTTGATCGTTGGTAAGGTTTCACGAATCCGCGTATCATCTGTGATTTTGCCTTCTTCTAATGGCACGTTGAAATCTACACGAACGAATACCTTTTTCCCCTTTAATTCCACATCACGGACACTTTTCTTGTTCATCCATTATCCTCCTAGAGTTTTGCTTTAGCAAAACTGGCATCGTAAGTATGTGCTGCATAGTGAACAGGGGAAAGAGGAGAATCTCTTCTCCCCTTCTCTGCCCTTGTTGTATGTGAATTATAGACCTTTATTGGAAATGTAGCTAACTAGATCTACAACACGGCTGGAATAGCCCCACTCATTGTCATACCATGAAATAACCTTAACCATGTTGCCACCAACAACCATTGTCGATAAAGCATCAATTGTTGAAGAAGCAGGATCACCATTGTAATCGCTGGATACAAGTGGTTCAATGGAGTAGTTAAGGATCCCTTTTAATGCGCCTTCTGAAGCTGCTTTAAATGCGTTATTGACATCATCTACAGTTACATCGACTTTCAATTCAACAACCAAATCCGTTACAGATACGTTAGGTGTAGGAACGCGCATTGCCATACCATTCAACAAACCTTTCAATTCTGGAAGCACTAACGAAACGGCTTTAGCTGCACCAGTGGATGAAGGGATAATGTTCTCAGCCGCTGCACGAGCACGACGAAGATCTTTATGAGGTACATCTAGAACGCTTTGATCGTTTGTATAGGAGTGAATGGTTGTCATCATCCCTTTAACGATGCCAAATCTATCATTCAATACTTTAGCGAATGGCGCTAAGCAGTTCGTTGTACATGAAGCATTTGAAATAATGGTATGTTTGGAAGCATCATATTTATCTTCGTTAACACCCAATACGATCGTGATATCTTCGTCTGTAGCTGGTGCGGAGATAATAACTTTTTTCGCTCCACCTTTTAAGTGTAACGATGCTTTTTCTTTCGATGTAAAAATACCTGTGGATTCGATGACGATTTCTGCGCCAACGGTACTCCATGGCAAGTTCCCAGGATCACGCTCAGCAAACACCTTAATTGCTTTACCGTTAACGATGATACTGCCTTCGCCAACTTCAACCTTTGCATCCAAAGTACCATGAGTCGTATCATACTTAAGTAAATGAGCCAATGTTTTCACATCTGTTAAATCGTTTACGGCAACAATTTCTACCTCCGGGTTGTTTAAAGCTGCACGGAATACATTACGTCCAATACGTCCAAATCCATTAATCCCTACTTTTACCATGCTAAATTCCTCCTAAGATATGTTCATATATTTCAAAACAGGCTCAGCTGAGAGCTTGTTATGATTTCCCCTATTATAAATACTTAAGCATTTCTCTGGCAGCAGCTTCATCCGTAACCAGCACATCATCATGTCCAAATCGCATCACCGCAGCAATACTCTCGCCTTTGCTTTTCCCGCCGGCTACCGCAATAACCGTCTCCGTTTGCTGAATATCCTCTAGTCTGATCCCCATGGTCTGCATTTTATGAACAACTAAGCCCTTCTGGTCAAAATAGTAACCAAAAGCCTCGGCCAATGCGCCATCCTGCTGCAAGCTTTTCATGGTATCACTATCGACTTTTCTTCGTCTGGCCATAACTAAAGCTTCACCAATACCATGTACCACTATTCGCGATGTTCGAATCACTTGGAGCATTTCATTGATATTGGGATCCTGGATTAGGGATTGGTACGCCTCTTCTCCCAGGTGGTCTGGAACATGCAACAAGCGATACTGACAGCCTGTTTTCTTCGCCATGTTGGAGGCAATTGTATTAGCTTGCAGCTCTAAGCTTTCGCCTAACCCGCCACGTGCTGGCACAAACAAACTGCCCTTGAACTGTGGAATAGGTGTAAGATGATTCGCAACCTCTGCCATTGTCGAACCGCCAGTTACAGCGATGACACCATCCTTGGATACCATTTTGCGTAGAACAGCGGCACCTGAACGTCCCAATTCCTTCTTTACGTAAAGCGAGAGATCTGAATCCCCTGGTACAACAATAACCTGGGCAATATGGTACCCAAGTCGTATCTGGTCTTCCAAATCCGTTAACCCGAATAAATGCTTAATCATCGGCTCCATCTGATCGAGCACTTGGAGACCTGCATCCGTTATTCGCATACCAAGCGCATCAATCTCTAATAGCCCTTGTGCTTTAAGGAAATCAATCTCTCCACGCAACACACGTTCTGTCATATTCAACGCTGAAGCTAGTGTGCGCCGACCGATTAAGCGCGAAATCATGATCAGATGTAGAATCGAGTAGCGTTTCTGCATCACTTCAACTAAATCCGGAAGCAGCTTCTTCTGTACGTCTAGTATCTCACGCATAATCTCACCTCTACAAATCAGTTGGACGTAAACCGACCCATATTTACATTATTAGTCCCACCCGAACGAAAAAAGAAGAACTTTCAAATTTATTGTAACCAACTTTAGCTAATAATGCAAGGCTGAAACCGTTACAAGCTAGCTCCTTCCCTTAAATGTAAGCAAGCTTGTTGTGATTCCCCCTGCTGAGATGGTAAGAAGCGAATTGTAAAAGGTTTCAAGCGAAAACAACAGTCCCCCCACGCCAATAATGATCCCATCGATCATAAAAATAAGCAGCCCAACATTAAGCGGAACCCACTTCGCTAGGAATTGTGCAATTAAATCGGTTCCACCTGTACTTGTCTTATGCCTTAACATAAATCCAATGCCCGTCCCAACTAGAGCACCTCCTACAACTGAACTCGTAAATGAGGTTAACTCAATATAATATAAAAAATAATATTGGAACGGTGCAAGCAGATCGATGATCAAGGCTGAGACCAACATCCCTGTAATACTTTCGTAAAAATATTCACGATGATAAATAAACGAGATAATAAACACGGGTAGGCTAAAAATAATCATCATCAAACCTATTTTCGTATCCCAAATATAATTGAGGATTAATGAAATACCAATCATTCCACCATCAAGCACCTGAAAGGGTACCAAGAAAAAGTTAATTCCCACCGCAATAAATAAACTTCCAATAACAATCGCGAAAAATTTCAGAACATATTCCATGCAACCCAACTCCCCTTAGAGGCTTGTCAGATTATATGCTGAATTTTAAGGTGTAGGCCTTTTTTTGAAAACAACCTTCAGTTAAGGTTTAGCGATGAAGTAAAGGCATTAATTCTTTGATCGTTTTTTCAAGCATCTCTGCGCATTCCTCATACATCATCTTAGCTTGCTTGTTTTTCGTTGCCAAGCCAAATAATTCTATATCGGCTTCACATTTCTTTAATGTTGCAAATAAGGCCGCTCTTAATTGAGGTTGAGGCACTATAATCAGATCATCAAACAGATCAACATACAGCTGACCAAACGCATCCACTTGCCCTAAAAAAACATTATCAACTGTGACTCCAAGCTTTTCTAGCTCGGTGTGCAGCCATGCTCGACTCCGTCCAGCTGCTGCCAAGGGTTTATCTAACATTTCTCCATCCATAATCACCGCTTGCGGCGCTTGCTCCGGAGCTACTTTAATCCCCAGATGCTTTGGGGTAAAGGGTTGATTTTCACGCATAAGCAGCACATTGATATCTCCACTCGGCTCCATTACGGCAAATTCAACATCGGCAGCTAAAAAAACATTTTTTTTACGTAATTCCATCATTAGCTCATCGGTTGTGATTCGTTCTTTTTTCAAGTTATCTTCCATGATCTTTCCGTCTTTAATCATAATTCTTGGCGTACCATCAATCAGATTTCGCATGAATTTGCTTTTTAACTGTAAGTATTCAATCCCGATGGATACTAAAATCCACACCGCTAATGCAATGATCCCCAAGTACCAACTTGTATCCAAGTCCAAAGAAACATAAGCCGTAATACTACCAATCGTAATTCCAGTAATGTACTCAAACACTGATAGCTGGCTCACTTGCCGTTTACCCAACATTTTGGTTAATACGAAAAGCACACAAACCGCTACTAAAGTACGTATGACAACTTCAAGCTCTTTTGGCATTTTATTTATTTCTCCTATCGTCAGCATCATTTCCTTTTTAGATTATTTGTTTAATTCCTGCTTTTTATATCACAATTACATTATTTGCTTTTCACTGTTGCTTATCATATAATGATTTTTACTTGCTATAATGGGGTAAACCTCTGAAATAGCACTTTTTCATACGATGCGCCCATGGTCCAATGGATATGACGCAGGCCTCCGAAGCCTGAGATTGAGGTCCGATTCCTCATGGGCGCGCCATAATTAATAACGAGATGCCTCATTAAGAGGTTTTTTTGGTTAGTAACGTATTAATTCTTTTTCAAATTATAGATTCATGTTTACATTTTTTTATCTGATTCCTTGTTATGTTTTGTTACCATTTGACCTTTCTTGACCTTAGGAGTTTTTTTCGCTATGATAGGGATAGGTTTTTACATTTAATGCTCTAAAGGAGGATTTGCGCATGAATTCGAATTTTATACCCATGGTTGTGGAACAAGATGCACGTGGTGAGCGCGGGTATGATATATATTCCCGTTTATTGAAGGATCGGATCATTTTCCTTGGCAGCGGAATTAACGATCAAGTGGCAAATGCCGTTATTGCTCAATTGTTATTTTTGGCGGCGCAGGACTCCGAGAAAGACATTAGCATTTATATTAATAGCCCTGGCGGTTCGATCACATCAGGGATGGCGATTTATGATACCATGCAGTTCATTAAACCAGATGTATCTACAATCTGTGTTGGCATGGCAGCATCAATGGGTGCTTTCTTGCTAACTGCTGGTGCCAAAGGCAAGCGTTTTGCATTGCCGAACAGTGAGGTTATGATTCACCAACCACTTGGCGGAGCAGAGGGTCAAGCCAGTGATATTCAAATTCGTGCTAACCGGATTATCAAACTGCGCGAGAAATTGAATGGCATCATGGCAGAACGCTCAGGCAATCCCATTGAACGTCTAGATAAAGATACAGATCGTGATTTCTTTATGAGCGCGGATGAAGCGTTGGCTTATGGCTTGATTGACAAGGTTATCCAACCCGCTGAGATAATCGCCAAACCTTAATAGTTGCTTCAAGCCATTACTTAAAAACCAGCTTCGATGCATGCTTAAGCATGCTCGGAGCTGGTTTTTAAGTGTGTGCAGCTTTATGTTTATTGATTCTCTAATTCCTCTTTACCCACCAAAACAGCTAAAGCGTTTACAGCTTGCTCTGAATCCGCACCCTCAGCACTGATGACTACTTCTGTTCCTGAACTGATCGCTAAGCTCATAATACCCATGATGCTTTTTGCGTTGACTTTCTTCTCGTCTTTCTCTACAAATACCTCAGAAGAAAATTTATTAGCCTCTTGGACAAACAACGCTGCAGGTCTTGCGTGTAAGCCTGTTCTTAATTTGACGACAACGGGTCGCTTCGACATGAATCTTTACCCCCCAAATAACTTGTTAACGACAATATCTGTTCATGCGAACAAAATAAAAATTACATATTTCAATCATTATACCATTCTTTAGAAAGGGAAGAAAGACACTAGTCATTAACTTTTTCTAAGTTTGTCTGCAAGCTCATCAATTTTCCGCAATCGGTGGTTCACTCCGGACTTACTAACCGCTCCATGAAGCAGATCTCCAACCTCTTGAAGGTTGACATCTGGATGTAACAAACGAATTTCTGCCACCACTCTCAGTTTCTCAGGCAGGTTCTCTAAACCAAGCTCTCGTTGAATCAGCCGGATGTTATCCAACTGCCTTACTGCTGCACCGATGGTTTTGTTTAGGTTAGCTGTTTCGCAATTCACAATTCGATTAACCGAATTGCGCATATCTTTCATAATCCTTACATCTTCAAAACGCAATAAGGCTTGATGTGCACCAATTATGCTTAGAAACTCAATGATTTTCTCGCCTTCTTTGATGTAGAAAACAAAGCCCTTTTTCCGTTCGATGCAACGCGCATTCAGATTAAAGCGATTGGCGAGCTGCACTAACGACTGACAATGCTCCTCATACATGGAGGCAATTTCAAGGTGGTACGAAGACCCCTCTGGATTATTAACTGAGCCTCCTGCAAGAAATGCACCCCGAAGATAGGCTCTTTTGCAGCAATTATTTTTGATCAAGCCTTTATCAATCTTCGTTGCAAATTGAAAGCCCTCTGTGACGATATGCAGCTGACTTAGTACTTCCTGCACTTGATTTGGGATTCGTACGATATAGACGTTATTTTTCTTCAGCCGCATTTTTTTACGGACGAGGAGCTCAGTATGAATATGAAATGTTTTTTTAATTAAGGAATAAATGCGTCTGGCAATGGCTGCATTCTCAGTGGATATATCCAAGATTACCTTTTGACTTGAAATCTGCACCGCACCATTCATCCGAATTAATGCTGAAAGCTCTGCAATCTCGCAACAAGCACCGCTCTCAATCAGTGTTAATTCCTTTTTGGTTTCAGCTGCGAATGACATAAGTTACTCACCTCTTCTTTAACATCCAGTCATTGACCAGCTGATAGATATGATGGCTTAGTTTATCCGCATCATGCCGTAAATAAGTACGGAATAATACAAGTGTATCCGCAATAACCTGATAGCCGCGATTTGTAACTTCTTCTAAATCCAAATGAACGGCTTTCGCACCTTTTTCAGCATATTTCTGTTGAACCTGCGGTGGAATTTCACCATTATTTACAATCACATAATCGAATAATTGATGCCCCACATGATCGAAAATCGCTTGCAAGTGATCGCTAACCGAATAATCATCGGTTTCTCCAGGCTGCGTCATCACATTACAAATATATATTTTTACAGCTTTTGATTCCATAATCTCTTTAGCTATGCCGGGTACTAACAGGTTAGGAAGTATGCTTGTATAGAGACTTCCGGGTCCAAGCAGTATAGCATCTGCTTCCCTTAATGCTTTTAGCGCATCCTCTAAAGGCTCCACATCCGGCGGCTCTATAAACACTCTGCGGATAATACCGCCTGCTTTGGGAATTTTGGACTCACCCTCAACGATCGTCCCGTCAGCCATCTCTGCCTTTAAAATAATGGCATGACTTGTTGCCGGCAATACATTGCCTCTTACTGCAAATACCCGACTCAATTCTCGGACAGCAGATACAAAATCTCCCGTAATATCTGTCATTGCAGCTAAGATCAAGTTTCCCAGACTATGACCCGCTAACCCTATGCCTACCTTGAAACGATATTGCAATAATTGCGAAAGCAAAGGCTCCACATCAGCTAAGGAGATAAGAACATTGCGTATATCGCCGGGGGGGGGAATTCGCAGCTCATTTCGGAGAATGCCTGAGCTGCCTCCATCATCAGCAACAGTAACAATAGCGGTGATATCGAGTTCTCGCTCCTTCAACCCTCTTAGCATGACCGAAAGACCGGTGCCTCCCCCAATCACAACGATCCGTGGAAGCTTAGATTCCTTCTGGTCCAATCTGACTCACTCCCCCCTAATGGCGGTCACGCTCTGCGTCTCGATGATTGATACGGATAATTTCTGTTTCACTAGTGCCCATGACGCGCCCCATGTATTCGGCAATTGCCACCGAGCGGTGCTTGCCACCTGTACAGCCGATGCCAACAACAACCTGACTTTTTCCTTCTTTTTTGTATTGGGGAATTAAGAAATGCAGCATATCCAACAGCTTGGATAGAAACTCTTGTGTTTCGCCCCATTTCATTACATATTCATAAACCTCTGGATCTTGACCTGTATTCGGTCGCATACTTTCAATATAATGCGGATTTGGCAGAAAACGTACATCAAAAATCAAATCTGCATCAATCGGAATGCCATATTTAAATCCGAATGAGATTACATTCAGTGTCAGCATATCGCCTTCTAAATGATTAAATCGCGAAACGATTCTTTCTTTAAGCTGGTTGGGCTTTAAATTACTCGTATCAATAACTTGGGTTGCCAAGCCCTTGAGCTCCTCCAGTAGTTTACGTTCATTATGAATGCCATCCAAAGGCACTCCATCCGTAGCTAAGGGATGCTTACGACGACTTTCCTTATACCGCTGGACTAAAACAGAATCCGTAGCATCAAGAAAGAGAATTTCATAGGTTAACGTATAGTTTTCTTTAATATAGCGGAGCGATTCAAATAAGGAAGTGAAAAATTCTCTACCGCGCAAATCAATGACCAAAGCAACCTTCCCAATCTTACCGTTGGATTGTTCAATCAATTCAGCAAATTTAGGAATCAGTACAGGAGGCAAATTGTCCACGCAAAAAAATCCGAGATCTTCGAGGCTTTGCACCGCAATCGTTTTTCCTGCACCCGACATGCCTGTAATGATGACTAGCTTAGCCAATGCGCTTCTCTCTTCCACAGTAAGACCTCCTAAACTTTATGCAGATTGAGTCCTGCGGCTCCGATAACACCAGCATCGTTGCCCAAGATTGCTGCAACAATGTCGACACCTTCTTGCGAAGGATCTGGTGTGAATTTTTTGAAAATTTCACGTACTGGCTGGAATAAGATTTCACCAGCTTTCGAAACGCCGCCGCCAAGGATAAAGCGCTGTGGATTCAAGATTACAGCTAAAGCAGCCATCGATTTGCCCAGATAGAAGGCAGCGCGATTTACGATACGCAGCGCAACCTCGTCTCCCTGTTTGGCTGCATCGAATACTTCCTTTGCATGAATGACTTCAACAAGCGATAAGGTTGTTTTGTCCCCACGTTCTACAGCATCCATGGCCATCCGGATAATACCGGTTGCCGATGAGACGGTTTCCAAGCAGCCCATTTGTCCACAGCCGCAAAGAATTGCTTCCAAATCTGGGACAATTGAAATATGACCAAGCTCGCCTGCAACACCTTTCGAGCCTTGATATATTTTGGAATGGATAATGATCCCGCCGCCAACACCTGTTCCGAGCGTGTAACAAACTAGATTGGGAATGCCTGCTCCGGCTCCGCCCCAAGCCTCACCTAAAGCAGCAACGTTAGCATCATTATCAATTTTCACTGTTTTGCCTAGATGTTCTTCCAGCATTTTTTTTACGGGGACATTGTGCCAGCCCAAATTACCCGAGAGCTTAACTATACCCTCTTCTATATCCAAAAAGCCTGCAATCCCTGCTCCAATCCCTGCAACCTGATCCCAATGGTATAAAGAGCTCGCAACAATATCGCGGACATAATCCGCGATATGTTTAATAACAACCTCAGGTCCGCCTTCGGATTCAGTGGGGCCTTCCGACTGATGAAGAAGCTTACCTTTCTCATCGCAAATGCCTACTTTAATGGTGGTGCCCCCAAGATCGACACCAATGTAAATATTGTCAGCCATTTCATTTCACCTCTATAACATGGTAGGAGCCCTCTATAATTCAAGGAAAAACTGCTTAGACTTCCTGAGAGCTTTGCATAAGCAAAACTAGCTTCTTATCTGTTCATCCTATCGTTACAACGATTTACTCCAATCGTGAACTACATCACTATCTAGATATTTCTCACAATCGAGTGCAGCCATACATCCGCTGCCTGCTGCTGTAATCGCTTGACGATACTTATGATCTTGAACATCTCCACAAGCAAAAACGCCTGGTATATTCGTTTCCGAAGTGCCTGGCTTCGCAATGATGTAACCATTCTCATCCGTCGTAATCTGATCTTTGAGGAAAGCGGTATTAGGCGTATGGCCAATAGCTACAAAAATCCCATCGGTTTCGATGATTTCTTCCTCACCTGTTTCGTTATTCTTCACCTTTAATCCTGTAACGCCTTTATCGCCTGCTACAACTTCCAAAGGCGTTCGGTTCAGACCCCAGCTTATCTTCTCATTCCCACGTGCGCGATCCTGCATAATCTTCGAAGCACGCAAATCACTACGACGATGTACCAATTCAACATTAGTAGCAAACTTCGTTAAGAAATGGGCTTCTTCCAATGCGGAATCTCCGCCACCCACTACGATAATTTTCTTACCGCGGAAGAAAAACCCATCACAGGTTGCGCAAGTGCTGACACCGCGACCGATATTTTCTTTCTCATTGGTAATACCAAGCAATCTAGCTGATGCGCCTGTGGAGATAATCACGGATTCGGCTTCAATTTCACCGATGCCTTCGACCGATAGCTTAAAAGGTCTTTTCGATAGGTCGATGGTATTGACCCAGCCTGTACGGAATTCTGCGCCAAAACGTTCTGCTTGCTTACGCATGTTGTCCATTAATTCCGGCCCCATGATTCCTTCCGGGAAGCCTGGGAAATTCTCTATCTCTGTTGTTGTTGTCAATTGTCCGCCTGGTTCTGGCCCTTCAATAACCAAAGGATTCAAGTTGGCACGCGCCAAATAGATTGCAGCTGTAAGTCCTGCCGGACCTGTTCCAATTACGATCGTTTTGTACATGATATACCTCCTAAATGGTGTAGTAGCCTGTTTGTTTATGATTCGTTTCCTTGACGCACTACGTTAGTAAACTTGGGAAAAATAGCATCCATTTTCTCTTTAAGTTTGCAGGTTTGGTCGATTTGTTTGACGTATTTACTAACAGTGGCAGCTGAAATGGCATAACGCTTAGCTACTTCGCCATAGGAAATGGCTCTGCGATGCATTTTGGCGGTCAAGTATTCTAAGGCTGCTGCCCAGCCGGCACTGTTGGAAATTCTCGGCATGTTTGGGTAAATACGGGTGAGGAATTCTACCCATAGGGTTTCCAGATCATGCTGTTGAATCATATCATAACGCTTGTGCATTTGCTGTAAAGCCAGTTCAAGCACTTGCTGCCATTCCGACTCCCAAATCGGTAAATTGGGTGAAAAGGGCTTGGAGTGAATCAATGTCGATTCTCCTTCCAAAACTGCCTGCAAAGGCGCATCGGCTCCCATACTGCGCAATACAAAGAAAGCAACCTTTTTTAAATAGTCGTCTTCGTTTGGTTCAAGCAGAAACTCTTTAAGCGCATCCTCCACTTCACTATCTGCAATGATCCCGAAGGCTTGAATAACCTGCAGCTTCGTTTCCATATCACCATGTCGCAAGGCCCAAAAGAAAGAGGATCTTACCAATGGATCACGCTGCATGTAATCGGGAATGCCTTCTTTGGTACGCTCGAGCATGCGGAACTGCTCCTCGAATGGAAGGTGGTAATGATAGCTAATCGAAGATGAATCGCCACAGTGCGGGTTAGTTGGCTTGATCCGGTTGCCTTCCTTGAGCTGACTGAGATAAAAACGCGGAATATCGGATTTGGGATCAAGTTTTCCAGTCTGCAGCCACAACTTCTCTGCTTCATTAAAACGTCCAATATTATAAGCCGCCACAGCAGCGTAATGAAATAAACAAGGATCTGATGATGCGTCACCACTCTTAAGCAATCTTTTGAATAACCGGTATGCCGTTTCATGCTCGCCTAATATCCCCATGGTTGTCGCTTGCTTAAAAACATGATCCTGATGGAAAGGGTAGGTTTTACGCAATAGCGCCAATAAATCAACCAGCTTATCTGTGGCTCCATCGTGTTGGTAGAAGATTGCCATGTTGCACAAAGCATGCATATTGCCCGAATCAAGAGCGATGACCTGTTCAATCGTTTCCATCGCTTTTTCAAAACGACCCATATAATAATAAGCAAGTGCTAAATTATTGCGGGCCGCCATAAAATCAGGATGTTTTTTTATCAGTCGTTGTAAAATCCGCACAGCTTCAGCAAATCGCCCTTCTTCTAACAAAGAACGCGCTTTATCATGCTCGAATAAACCTTCTCTACTTTTAATCGCGGTGATTGGGGTAGGACGTTCAAGCTCGTAGCTTAACAGCTCAATCATTTCCTCGGATTCATCCAGAAATTGACCAGTCGGATCTTTCTCTAAATATTGAATAATCGCTTTTTCTGCTGACTCGAAATCTTCCGTATTTGCAAAATTATTCGCCATATAGAAATAACATTCCGTCATGGTTGTATCGACTTCATCTATAATTTGCTGCAAAATTAGATTGGATTCACTGTAATTGCCCATTTCGGAAAGGATTCCTGCCAAATTGCAGTGGTTGACTGGATTGTCCGGTTCATATTCAACGGCACGACGAAAATACTTCAGCGCCTTATCATAATGAAGTCGATCCAACGAACGAACCGCTCTCTCAAAAAAGAATGTAGCATCCATCTGAATAGAGATAACTTTCTGTTTAGGCTTGGGTTGTTCCGTTGCAACAAGCTTTTTCTTTGCCATTAGAGCACCTCCGATGGTTTCGGGTATGTCTAGTTAGCGGCTTATCTGAGGTTTTCCCAGACCGTTACCAGTACAATTGCAGTATATCACAACTCGAATTATTTGCCTAAAACTTATCCGTGGAAGCTAGACACCACCATACTTAAATAATGAGCTTAATGAACCTCCATCTTTAATAATTCGGATGGCATCCGCAAGCAGTTCTGCAACAGATAAAATTGTAAAACGAGAGGAGTGTTGCTCCGCAATGGCAATTGAATCCGTGATAATCACTTCTTTTATATTCGGATGATCCAAGCGTTCTAAAGCAGGCCCTGAGAAAACAGCATGTGTTGCACATATATAGACGTCATTGGCACCGCGTTCTTTGAGACCTTCTACTACATTGACAATGGTTGTACCTGTATCGATTAAGTCTTCAATAATAATGGGAGTGCGACCTTCAACTTCTCCGATAACATGGGTAATAACCGATTCATTGTGAGCCGGTCTTTTCTTAATCATCATCGCAAATGGTGCGTAAAGGATATTGGCCAAATTCTCAGCAGTGGTTGCTCGTCCTGCATCAGGTGAAACGACAATTGGATTAATTATTTTTTTCTTGATAATATAATCACTGATTAGATCCAATGCGGTTAAATGATCCACCGGAATGTTGAAAAAACCTTGAATGGCGGGTGCATGCAAATCAATCGTAATCACACGATCTGCTCCTGCTGTCGTCAATACATCCGCTACCATTTTTGCCGAAATTGGCTCGCGAGGTGCGGCTTTTCGTTCTTGTCGAGAATAACCGTAATAAGGTAAAACCAAATTAATCGTCCGGGCGGATGCTCGCTTGGCTGCATCTATCATCACCAATAATTCGACAAAATGTTCGTTGATTGGATGGGAAAAGGTTTGGACGATAAACACATCACAGTTACGAATGGTTTCTTCATATAAGCAATAGTGTTCACCGCTTTTAAACTTCGAAAGCTTGATCTTTCCAAGCGACTGCCCAAGAACTCTTGAAATGCTTTCAGCAAGCTTGGGGTTAGATGAGCCGGAAAATATTTTTAACTTATTGCTTTTCATAAGTACCTCCTGAGCTTGATATCTACTGTGACACTATTAGCTTATTATACCTGCTTACGCAGGATTTCAAAAGGGCAGCATCACGCGATTTCTCTGTTTAAATGTCGCCAACTCCGTAAATCCAATATTTCGTAACAAATCGGCCGCTTGATCTAAGTATTGCCCCAATCTCACAGGCTGATGAGCATCCGAACCCATAGTTAGCGGGATACCTTGTGCGAAGCAATATTCCAGCATTCGCCGACTGGGGAACATTTCCTTGGCAGGCATGCGCAGGCCTGAAGCATTTAATTCAATGGCCAGTCCTTGCTGCTTCACCACATCTAACGTTTGCTTTTCTAGCTCAGTGATGTCGTTGGCCGGTTGAAAGCCAAAGCGTTTAATTACATCAATATGACCGATGTAATCATAAAATCCCGTTCGCGCCGCCTTCTGCACCGCATCGTAGTATTGACGATAAACTTCATCATTGTCTCGTGTTTGCCAACCATCCAGTTGACGGAAATCAGAAATATCCCACTTTCCAAGAAAATGAACGGAGCCAATTACATAATCCCAAGGATAAGCTTCGATAATTTGTTTAATCTCGGCTTCGTAACCCTCAATATAATCGCCTTCCAGACCGACGCGGATATCGATTTGATCCTTATACTTGTCTTTTAAGTGCAGGCATTCCTCTACATAACTTGGAAGCTCATCCATCGGCATTGCCATACCTGAGAAGTAAGTGGCTGGATCGACATGTAGAAGCGGCATGTGATCGGAAAGACCCAATTGGTTCAGTCCGATTTCAATGCCGCGTTTGACGTACAATTCCAATTCACCTTCGGCGTGTCCGCATCGTACATGATGGGTGTGGTAATCAATAAACATCGATTTAACCTCGCTTGTATTGGGGATAAGTAGGTAACCTTATTTTTTGTTATGCCGATTGTCGAGCTCGATCATAACTTCATCCAAAGAAAGTTTCTCTTCACGCAACAGCACCATAAGATGGAAAATAAGGTCACTCGCTTCATAGCGCAGCTCTTGTTTGTCGTGATTCTTCGCAGCGATGATAACCTCTGCGGTTTCTTCGCCGACCTTTTTCAGGATTTTATCGACACCTTTTTCAAAAAGGTAAGTCGTGTAGGCGCCTTCTGGGCGTTCGGCATCACGCTGCGCAATCGTCTTTTCCAAAGTGGAAAGAATCGCGAAACGGTCCGTGCTTAGAAGTGGCGCAAGCGATGATACTGTGTTTAATTCGCCCGTTTGCAATTGGACTTCATTGAAGAAACAGCCTTGCTTACCCGTATGGCAGGCTGGACCCTTGGGAATAACTTTTACCAAAAGTGTGTCTGCATCACAATCATAGGCTAGTGATTGAACCTTTTGGGTGTGACCTGAGGTTGCGCCTTTGTTCCACAGCTTGTTGCGTGAACGGCTCCAAAACCAGGTTTCTCCAGATTCTAGCGTGAGCTTCAGGGATTCAGGGTTCATGTACGCAAGTGTCAGCACATCTTTGCTTGCTGCATCCTGAACTATTGCTGGAACTAAGCCTTGTGCATCCCAACGAATGCTTTGTGTAAGTTCATTTAGCGATTGTGCGTTCATCGAATTTCCACTCCTTTTTGTCTGAGGTCGTCCTTGACCTCATGGATCGTTAGCTCTTTATAATGAAAAATGGTCGCGGCCAGCCCTGCATCCGCTTTACCCTCTGTGAAAACATCGTAAAAGTGTTCTTTTTTGCCCGCTCCACCTGAAGCAATCACAGGGATCGTCAGAAGTTCTGATACAGCACGAGTTAGCTTCAAATCAAAGCCATCCTTCGTTCCGTCCGCATCCATACTTGTCAGCAAAATTTCTCCTGCGCCCAACTGTTCGACTTGCTTCGCCCAGGCTAGTGCTTTAATTCCTGCGGGATTGCGGCCTCCATGTGTGTACACTTCCCATTCGCCCCAAGCTTCATTATACTTGGCATCAATCGCCACGACAATACATTGCGAGCCGAATTTTCGCGCACCCTCGAGGACTAAATTCGGGTTTTTCACTGCTGCGGTATTAATGCCGATTTTGTCAGCGCCAGCACGGAGAATGCGTTTCATGTCCTCGACTTCGGCAATGCCTCCGCCTACTGTAAAAGGAATCGTGATCTCGCCTGCGGTTTTTTTGACGACTTCGATCATAGTTGCACGACCTTCCACAGATGCAGAAATGTCGAGAAAGACCAATTCGTCTGCACCTTCACGATCGTATATCGCAGCCAGCTCTACCGGGTCACCCGCGTCACGTAAGTTTATAAAATTGACACCTTTAACGACGCGTCCGTCTTTAACGTCCAGACAGGGAATTATGCGTTTGGCTAACATGGGGTTGCTCCTTTCTTGTACTAAAAATTGAAACGCCTACATCTCGCCCAAAAAAACGGGAAAACATTTCCTATGTTCATAGTTCATCACATAAATAGTTTAGTTAAGCAATTTATCGTTTCTTTAGCTGATCTAATTCAACACCTAAATTTGTTTTTAACGCCTCTTGCAACACTTGCGAGAAATTCACATGATGCTCCTCTGCAATATCATTAAGCCATTTGGGGATTGTCAGCGTTTTTTTAACTGCTTTATTTTCTATCGCATCCCTAAAAGGCGGCATCCATACTTCTATTAGTGTAATGATTTGGTTTTGAGATAAGTTAATTTTATCGATCGACGTAGGAGTGGGAATTTCTTCACCATCTTCTTCCGATGATGATAGATGAAGCGCCATAGCTTCTTTTGCGTTTTTAAATGCTTCTTCTGTAGAATCAGCACAGGGCAAGCAGCCTGGCAAATCAGGAAATTCAATCGAAATGCCATCATCAGCAAAATTAAAAATAGCAGGGTAGATGTATTTATCTTTTAGAGACATTTTTAGCAACTCCCTTAATGAAACAGAATTTTTGCTTGTTTTTCAATGCTTTTCAAGGTTCCGATAGGGATATCTTTCTTTGAGTGTGTTATTGTAACCTTGCCCAGCTTAATAGGATGTTTTAATTGATGATGATCGCCTACACATTTAACGTAGAACCAACCATCCTCTTCGAGTATTTTAATAACATCTCTGGACGAGTAGGATTTCCTAAAACCTCCCCATTGCAATTATAGCACGTATTATTATACGTATAAATAGTACGGTAGAAAATATCATTTTAATGAATCAAAATAATCTTTTAAAGGCAAATGAATATTTTGATAATGGAAAAGCACATTCTCCATTGATAGTTCATGGAAGTTGAGTTTTAATTTACTTTCATTAAGGATATCAGTTTTATCAACATGTGAAATCATCCTTAAACTGTGATCATTTGGTTCAATTGATATAATTCCTAAGTCGAACATTATATGATGGTTCGGGCACAACATCAACATGTTTGCTAATCCATCCAAACCATTTTCTGCATGTGGTTGTATGTGGTTGTATGTGACAAGCTTCAGATTTTTCATTTTGTTCTCCACATCTAAAAGACCTAGCTTATTTACTTCCGATGTGGAAAAAGAAAAAATCATTATTTAATTCCGTTGGGATAACACTTCTTTTAAATTCAAAGTTAAAAGCATCGTTTGAGTTAGATTCCTTTAAATATTGGTTGATTGCATGTTTCACAAACCAAATAGCAATCAAGATCATTTATTACAATACTCCACAACTTGTTTATAGGGTAAACTACCTCCGAAAATATCCAAAGCACTGCCGATGGTGATGTCTATGGAGCTGTTGGTGAGTGATTTGAAGATGTCGAGATCGGCTATGGAACGGGCGCCGCCTGCATAGGTGGTCGGGATGTTGACCCACTGGGCTAGCTGGCTGGCTAAGGTTTGCTGAATGCCGGATTGCTTGCCTTCAACGTCAACAGCATGGATCAGGAATTCACTGCAGTATTGCTCAAGCTCGCGGATATTCGCTGCATTGACTTCAAAATCGCTGAAGGTCGTCCAATGGTTCGTTACGACAAACCATTTCCCATCTCGCTCTTTACAGCTTAGATCGATGACTAGGTTTTCTTTGCCTACTTCTGCAAGGATGGCTTGAAGATTAGGCATGTTCAGCTCTCCATTACGGAATACATAGGAAGTGACTATGACGTGAGAGGCTCCCTTTTCCAAGTAACTCACAGCATTGTCCGCCATAATACCCCCGCCAATCTGCATTCCACCCGGGTAAGCTAGGAGTGCCTGAACAGCAGCGGCTTCGTTTCCTCCACCTAACATGATGATATGCCCGCCTTGCAGCTGGTCTTTTTGATACATTTTTGCATAATAGGCGGAGTCTAGCTCTGAGACAAAATTTTCGACGACGTTTAGATTGTCCTGAGTAAGGGTTTCCCCAACAATTTGTTTAACTCTGCCTTGGTGTAAATCGATGCACGGTCTAAATCGCAAGGGATCTCAACCTTTCTATCTATAAAGTGAATGCGCTACGTTAATTTCAGAAAATTGCCCAGCAGCTTCATGCCGATAACGCCGCTTTTTTCGGGGTGGAACTGCATGCCATATACATTATCTCGACCAACTATAGCCGTCACAGACTGATAATAATCCGTAGTCGCTAATAAATCGGAGGTGTTAACAGACAGCACGTGGTACGAGTGAACAAAATAAACATGCCCTTCTTCCATGTCGTCAAATAACGGACTGTTGCGCACGATGTTGAGGCGATTCCAACCCATATGCGGCACCTTGTAGTCCCCTTGAAAACGAACGACTTTGCCTTGCAGCAGGCTTAACCCTTTATGGATACCATGCTCTTCGCTCTGCGTAAATAAAAGCTGCATTCCAAGACAAATCCCCAATAAAGGTTTACCCGAAGCTGCGAAATCTAACGTTGTTTGAGCCAGGCCACTTTCCTGTAAATAGGCCATTGCATCGCCAAAAGCACCTACACCGGGCAAAATCGCTTTATCAGCTTGCAGAATTTCCTCTTTATCGGATGTAACTTTATAGGCATAGCCCAGTCGTTCAACCGCTTTACTCACGCTGTGCAGATTGCCCATGTCGTAATCGATAATCGCGATCAAGTGCTAAAGCACTCCTTTCGTGGATGGCACGCCTTGCACGCGGGGATCAATGCTTGTTGCTTCATCCAATGCCCGCCCAAGCCCTTTGAAAACCGCCTCGATCATGTGGTGGGTGTTCTGCCCATAATGGACGATAACATGTAAGGTAATCCGAGCTTCAAGCGCAAATTTCCAGAGAAACTCCTGCACCAATTCTGTGGAAAAGCTGCCGACCTGGGTCGAAGGATAAGAAGCTCTATATTCAAAATGTGGCCGATTGCTGATATCGATAATCACTTGTGCCAAAGCTTCATCCATGGGTACGAAAACACTAGCATAGCGTTTGATCCCTCTTTTGTCGCCTAAGCCCTCGCGCAGGGTTTGCCCCAAGCAAATCCCAATATCCTCCACTGTATGATGATCATCGATGTCAATGTCGCCTTCAGCATGCAATTTTAAGTCAAACTGACCGTGCTTGGTAAACAAATCGAGCATATGGTTCAAAAACGGCACATCGGTTTCAATTGCGGAAACGCCCGTTCCATCCACGGAAAAAGATAATTGTATATTCGTTTCATTGGTTTTGCGATCAACGCTTGCCATACGCAGTGATCCTGCTTTATTGAATTCACTCATTGTCGTTGCCCTCCTTTTGCAGTCGCACTTCGATGGCGCGAGCATGCCCTTCCAAGCCTTCATGTTTGGCTAACGTCATAATTTGCCGACCGCTTGCCATTAGTGCTTCTTTGCTATAGTAAATCACGCTGGATTTTTTCATAAAGTCATCAACGTTTAACGGTGAAGAGAAACGTGCTGTGCCGTTTGTGGGCAGGATGTGATTCGGGCCTGCCCAATAATCGCCTACCGGCTCTGAGCTATAGGGGCCGAGGAAGATGGCACCGGCATTTTCAATCCGACCGAGGTATTGAAAAGGCTCGGAAACCATAAGCTCCAGGTGCTCTGGAGCTAGCTGGTTGACCACGGCGATGCCCTCATCGAGGCTCGACACGGTTAGGATCGCCCCGTAATCGCGGATCGATTGCGTGGCGATAGCCTGCCTCGGCAGCGCCGCGAGCTGACGCTGAACTTCAGCTTGCACCGCATGTGCAAGCTGAAGTGACGGCGTCACGAGCACCGCCGAGGCCATCTCGTCGTGCTCCGCCTGCGACAGCAGATCTGCCGCCACGTAGGCGGGATCCGCTGTCTCGTCGGCTAGCACGACAATTTCGCTTGGCCCTGCAATGCTGTCAATGTCGACTACGCCGTAGACATTGCGCTTCGCCAGGGCCACATAGATGTTGCCGGGACCGACGATCTTGTCCACCGGCGCAATCGATTCCGTGCCGTAAGCCAGCGCCGCTACCGCCTGCGCGCCCCCGACACGGTAAATCTCACGGATGCCGACTTCGGCAGCGGCAACCAGAATATAAGCATTGACCCCTGCCTCCCCATTCGTCGCAGGCGGGGTCACCATCACGATCTCCGGCACGCCTGCCACCTGTGCCGGGATCGCGTTCATCAAAACCGAGGACGGATAAGCTGCTTTTCCGCCCGGCACATAAATCCCGACCCGCTTCAACGGTCGGAGAATCTGCCCAAGCATACTGCCATTCGGCTGCAAATCCAGCCATGTCTGCCGCTTCTGCTTTTCGTGAAAAGCGCGGATGTTTACCGCCGCTTGCCTAATCGCATCCAGAAAAGCGGGATCGACCTCCGCATAAGCCGCTTGAATTTCTTCATCCGTCAAACGTAGCACTTCGATCTTCACCTTATCAAATTCCAAGGCATAATCCCTTAAAGCCGCATCACCTTCAGCGCGAACCCGCGCAATAATCTGCTTTACACTCTGATTCTGCGCCTCAGACCCGTATTCCACTTCCCGTGTTATCGAAAATTCACTCGCTAGCATAATCCGCATAGGACAGCCCCCCCCTTCGTAATTTCCCTGCATTTATTGACCGTTATACGTGAATTTCCTCTCTCAAGGAAAAATTTTCGTAATGAAATAGTCGGCAATAAAGAATAATATAAATCTCATGTGAAGTACGATTTGAGTTATACAGGATGGAACTATACAGCAAGTTCCCTAGATAACTCGGCCTCTATAAAGTTAAATATCAGCCTTATAACTAACTTTCTCCGCCTCGTGAGCTCTCTAAGCACGAAAATCAGCCTTACAACTAACTTTCTCCGCCT
>JBBDSZ010000029.1:0-35917 GCA_040904685.1 Paenibacillaceae bacterium
GAGCTATTGTCTGGGAAAGAAAAGGGAAGTTAAGCTTAAAACAATATCCTATACCCAAAATTTCTGTTAACGAGGTGTTGGTAAAGGTAAGTTATTCAAGTATTTGTGCAACGGATATTGAGATTATTAATGGAAAATTTCCGTATTCCCCTCCGTATATCTTGGGTCACGAAATAACAGGGACAATAATAGATACCGGGTCTGCAGTCATTGAACTAAAAAAGGGGGAGCGGGTAGTAATTGACCCTGCTATCCCTTGTAATGAATGCTTCAATTGTAGATCGGGAAAGCCAGAGTATTGTGCTAATTATCGTGAAATTGGTATTAATGAAAACGGAGGTTGGGCAGAATTCGTGAAAGTACCCGTACGAAGTGCTCACAAAATTCCATCTAATATGAGCGATGTTTCAGCGGCAATTTTCGAGCCAATGGCTTGTCCCTTCGGAGCTATGGATGCTGCAGGATTATATCCAGGAGAACAAGTATTGATATTTGGTGACGGTCCGGCAGCGATGTATTTTATACAAATTGCCCGAATGATGGGTGCCGGTCGTATCACTGTTGTTCACAAGCAATCTGAAAGAAAAGAACTGTTAGTGCTTTTTGGCGCTGATGATACTCTCTTATTTGAGGAACTTGAGAAATTAACCCATCATCCGGTTATTTTGTCGCAAGGGGGATTTAATGTTGTCATTGATGCTGTTGGTTATTCGGAAACTGTAAACGCTTGCGTGAGATTTGTGAGTACGGGTGGAAGAATCATTTTTTACGGTTTCAAAGACAGTCATACCTTACAATTTCCTCATAGAGATATTATTTTCAAAGGAATAACGATCATTGGGAGAACCAATACGCCTTCCGTATGGACTAGGGCTATTGAATGTGTTTCCCGCAACATGATTCGGCTTGATTCATTAGTAGAGAATGTAGTAAAGCCTGAAGAAGCTATGGGAATATTACTTGACGGTAAACTACATGGATTGAAAACAATTATTGATTGGAATTAGGTTGCAAAACTTTATTCGAGATTTTTCTTGAATAATTTTTCAATAATTTTATGAGAAAAGGGAGGAAGAAAAAATGATAAAACGCACACTAATTTTTATGCTTATGGCAATGTTGGTGGTTTTGGGGGCTGGGTGCAGCAAGGATGAGCAGGCAAAAGGTACAACAGATGAACCAGCGACAACGTCGGCTAATACGACTCCGGTTCCTGGAGAAAAATCGTTTAAAGGCGAAAAGATAAACGTGTTGTCATGGGAGGGGTATCAAGAAAAGGAATGGGTCAAGCCTTTTGAGGATAAGTACGGCGTGACGGTTAATATTACCTATGCTGGCAGTGTAGATGAAATGTTTTCCAAAGTGGCGTCTGGATCAGTAAAATACGATCTGATCTTTATGGACGGTGGATCGGTCAAACGATATCAAAAGATGGATTTGGTTCAACCAATCGATTTGAGTAAACTGAAAAGCGCGTCGGAGCTTATTTCTAACTTGAAAAAGCTTAATGACAGTTATGTCATTCTCGACGGCAGTACCTATGCTGTTCCATTTGCTTGGGGAACCTTGCCGATGATGGTCAATGTTGATAAGATTAAAGAACCGATTGATTCTTGGGGAGCGTTGTGGGATCAAAAATATAAAGGAAAAATTGTAACTTTAGATGATGCGAGTAACCAAATTGCTATGACTGCTCTTCTTTTAGGTATTAAGGATCCCTACAACTTGACGGATGACCAGTTTGACCAAGTCAAACAAAAATTGATTGCACAAAAACCGTTGGTTCGTTCTTATTACGCAGGGTTTGAAGATGGAAAAAACCTAATGGCAAGTGGTGAAGCCTGGATCGGTTATACCATGGGGCCGACTATGATTACCGATTTACAGAAAGATGGCGTAAACGTTAAAGAAGTTATTCCGAAAGAAGGAGCATTGGTGTGGATTGATAACGCAGTCATGGGTAAAAGTGTCAAAAATCCCGAACTGATCTATACCTATATCGATTATTTGATTTCTGCGGACATTCAGACCCAATTTATAAATAAGACAAACTACGGTGGAGTCAACAGCAAAGCTGCAGAAATGTTGACCGATGAACAGAAACGTATTGTGCACATGGACGATCCGAACTATTTTAACAATCTGGTCTATGTTGCGTTTCCGGAGAGTTTTGAGAAGCGCGTTAAATTGTGGAATGAAGTAAAGGCAGCAAACTAATCAAGATAAAGAGGCTGAAGGGTGTATCTGTACACAGATGCAGAACACCCTCCAGAAAGGTGATTAATATGACTCAGGCAGCAATTGAACTTCATCAGGTTACTAAACGATTTGCCGAGTTTGAAGCAGTCAAACAATTGAACTTAACGATTGGGAAAGGCGAATTTTTTTCGATCGTGGGTCCAAGTGGCTGTGGAAAAACGACGACGTTAAAAATGATAGCAGGATTTGAATATCCCACAGAAGGATCCATAATCTTGTCAGGACAAGAAGTCAAACATCTTCCGCCGTACAAACGAAATGTGAATACGGTATTCCAGAATTACGCATTGTTTCCACATATGAATGTTTTTCAAAATGTTGCATATCCATTGAAGATTGCCAAGGTTGCGAAAAATGAAATAATAAAACGCGTTGCACAGAGTTTGGAGATGGTGAGCATGACGCCATTCATTGACCGTTCAATAAACCAACTCAGCGGAGGACAACGCCAGCGGATTGCTCTTGCAAGGGCATTAATTCATAAACCGGAAGTTCTACTTTTAGATGAACCGCTTTCAGCGCTGGACTTTCATTTGCGTCAGGATATGCAACGTATGTTGAAGCAAATTCAGCGGGAAGTAAAAATCACTTTTATCTATATCACACATGATCAAGGTGAAGCGCTAAGCTTGTCGGATAGAATCGCTGTTATGGAAAAAGGGATTTTACATCAAGTGGGGACACCTGAAGAAATCTATGAAACGCCCAAAACAAAATTTGTGGCTGGTTTTATCGGAAAAACTAACTTATTGGCGGGAAGAATGGCCTCAGCACACGAATTCGTTAGTGATCGCGGTCTTAGGATTCAAACATTAGATAATAACCATTTAATAAAAGAAGAAAATCTGTATATTTCTATTCGTCCAGAGAAGCTAAGATTACGTGCGGAGAATGAACATTACATCAACCGAGTGAAAGCAATTTGTATCGATGAAACGTATTACGGAGCGGAAAAAGAAATCACTCTTGAACTAGTTGGCGGAATTCAGATGCTGCTCAGGCAGACCAAAGATGGAAGTGAACAGGTCTTATCTCTGGGACAGGAGATTGAACTGTACTTTCGTCCAGAAGACGCTGTCGTGGTGAAGGAACAGGAGGGATAAGGTGAAAAGCAAAAATTTGATGTTGTTCATTATCTCCCTTTGGGTACTAATGTTTATTGTGGTTCCAATCGGAACTATGTTCTTATATAGCTTTTGGTCGGTAGATAATTTTAAAATCGTTCATACGTTTTCACTTCATAATTATTCAGTTTTTTTTAAAGATCCGATTTACTTCAAATTGTTTATTAAGACTATCAAACTTGCAATGATTATTGCAATGATGTCAACGTTGATCAGTTATCCGTTAGCGATGTTTGTTCATTATTATGGCGGTCGTTACAAGACGATTTTGTTTTTAGGCGTTTTAGCCCCATTGGGGGTCGGTTATTTGGTGCGTATTTATTCATGGCGAACAATCTTAGGAGAAAACGGTTTTGTAAACTCTTTTCTAATGTTTTTAGGAATTTTAAAAGAACCATCGTCAGCGTTTATTTTCAATAGCTTTGCTGTAGTGGTTACTATGCTATGCATTTCGATTCCGTTTACCTTTATACCGATTTACAGCTCAATTGAAAAAGTCCCCCATAATTTGATCCAAGCAGCTGCAGATCTTGGGGCCAATGGACGTAAAGCATTTATGACAGTGATGTTTCCATTAAGCTTGCCAGGTGTGGTGACTGGTTTTATGTTAGCGTTTATTACTTCCTTTGGAGATTATATGTCACCAACACTGGTTGGAGGTACATCAGGAATTATGTTTGGAAACGTGATTCAAAGCCAATTTGGTAATAGCTTCAATTGGCCATTGGGTGCGGCATTGGGGATGATAATGTTGGTATTCATTTTGCTGATCATTACCGTGACACGCAAATTGGGGGACGTGCAAGCGATCTTTGAGGATTAATAGGGGTGAACGAGATGAAACAATTATTTAAGTTAGGAACCTATGTATTTGCCTTGATCGTATATACGTTTTTGTACTTACCGATTCTGGTGACGATCTTGTTTTCGTTTAATGAGTCAAGAATCCAAGCTCTTCCATTCAAAAAATTGACCTTGAACTGGTATGTTGAGCTATTTAATGATTCAAAGTTATGGATGGCAGCAAAAAATAGTTTAATGGTAAGTTTACCTGCTACATTGTTTGCGATTCTATTTGGCACAATTGCCGCTTTTTTATTTCAAAGGTATCGGATTCGTGGTGGGGGATTATTACAATTTTTTATTTTATTGCCCTATATATTGCCGGGAATTATTATTGGTATTGCTCTAAGCTTATTATTTAAATTTTTAAATATTGATGCATCTTTAATGACTGTAGTTATCGGGCATATAACGTTTATCACACCTTTGGTCATGTTTCTGGTGATGGATCGGTTGAAACGGCTTGATAGGAATTTGGAATTGGCATCGATGGATTTGGGCGCAACGCCGATTAAGACGTTTTTTCTCATTGTACTTCCCAATATTCGTATGGCTTTGCTGGGTGGAGCTTTGCTGGGACTCACGATCTCTTTCGACGAGATTATAGTGACATTCTTCCTGATTGGTACCGACAGTACGCTTCCGGTGCAAATCTGGGCAATGATTCGCCACGGGTACACGCCACAGATAAATGCGATTTACACACTGATGGTAATCGTTTCGTTATTGATTATTATTTTTACTAGCAGAGGTATCTTCTTGAAAAAAGAATCAACAACACTTAAGTAAAATTTTGTAAATGGCAAGTGAGGTTTTTAGCATGCAAACACTATATAAACTGCCAAAAGCTGAACTATTGAAAAAAATTGGCGGAATAAATCAGCTTGCCGGTATACAAGCCCTGCAATTTAATGATAGTAGAGCAAAAGGTTTGTCAGTCTTTGATGTAAGAAACTCAAGACTGAGATTTCATGTTTTGGCTGATCGCGGTATGGATATTGGACAAATTGAAATTGACGGAGTGCCTGCCGCATGGATGTCATCAGTAGGTTATGCTTCGCCTTGCTTTTACGAACCTGATGGCAGTGGTTGGTTGCGAAATTTCTCGGGTGGATTACTGACAACTTGTGGACTTACACAAACAGGAGAACCTTGTCAGGAAGGTAGCGAGCAATGGGGACTTCATGGCAGAATTTCAAATACACCATCGTATCAAACCGGATATGAAGAATACTGGGAAGAAGAAATTTACCATCTGGTTGTCAAAGGTAAAGTTAAAGAGAGCTCCGTTTTCGGAGAAACATTGGAAATGACTAGAACAATTTCAACCACATTTGGATCTATGTCTTTCACTATAGAAGACAAGGTTGTTAATCAGGGGCAAAAACCAACTCCTTTAATGCTCAATTACCATATGAATTTAGGTTTTCCTATTGTCAATGAAAATTCCTTTTTGGTTTGTAACACGAAGTCTGTAAGGGCATGGTCGGGAGCAAGTGAGACGAATCTGAAAGAATTCTACAAAATGCCACCACCTAGTTCAAATGTGGACGAAGAAGTGATTCATCTTGATTTGCAGCCTTTTGAAGATGGTACATGTATGGTGGTGTTGGTAAATTCGCTGAGAAATTTTGCGTTTTATATCAAGTTCAAGTCGTGTCAATTTCCCGAATTCTCTCTATGGAAGGGAATTCGTGAAGGTATTTATTGTCTTGGATTTGAACCGGCCAATTGTGGATTAAATGGACGTGTAGAAGAATTGCGTTTAGGTAATGTTGATTATATTGAACCCTTTCAAGAGCGTGTATTCCAAACTGAAGTTGGATTTCTAATGTCAGAAAAGGATATACGGGAATGGGTTCACAAACATTTCCAAACTAACCTAGAGGCATTTGAAAGTGGCGAGTATTATACGAATTCACTTCATGTATTTTGAGCTAAATTTATTTAATTCTTATCACAAAAGAGGAGAGAACATTTATGAAAATTACACGTGTAGAAACTCACGTATTGTTGGATCCAAATATGGATATCGGTGCGACCAGCTCGGCACAGGATAATATTGTAGTTGAAATTCATACAGATAGCGGGATCTCCGGTGTAGGAGAATGTGACTTGAATCCTTGGATTGCTGAGGCGTGTATTATGGCTCCAGGAACACATACCATGGGACAAGGTTTGGCGGAAATGCTGATTGGGGAAGACCCGCTTAATATCTCTGCTTTGTGGGAAAAAATGTATATTGGCAGTGCGATGAATGGAAGACGTGGGGCTGTCATTAATGCGATTGGAGCGATCGACATCGCATTACACGATTTAAAAGGTAAAGCACTTGGAGTACCTGTTTACGAACTATTGGGAGGAGCGGTAAAACAGGAAATTACACCCTATGCTTCTTTGCAACCGGAAGTCTCCAGTTTTAACGCTTACCGCGATTCCTTAGCAGAATGGGCAAAAAAAGCAAAGGCTCTAGGATTCAAAGCAGCTAAAGCTGAATGTACGTTATCTGGTCCATATGCACATAAAGGGTTGAATGAATCCAATGAGAAAGCAACGGAAGTTATAGCAGCTGTTCGAGAAGCTGTCGGTTATGACTTTACATTAATGGTCGATGTTCAATATGCCTTTCCCAATGTAGAAGAATGTTTGAATACGATTAAAAATTGGGAGAAATTTAAGTTGTTCTTCCTTGAGACACCACTATCTCCTGATGACTTAGACGGATATGCCAGACTAGCAAAAGAGCAATCGATTTCAATTGCTGCTGGGGAGTGGTTAACCACTCGGTTTGAATTTTTGGATTTAATGGACCGTGGGAAAGTGCAAGTTTCACAACCGGATATTGGCAGGGTGGGTGGTCTCACCGAGGCGAAAAGAGTTTGTGATCTTGCCTTGGAAAGAGGAATTAAAATTGTTCCACACATTTGGAAAACCGGTATCTCTATAGCTGCCGGAATTCATTTGGCAGCGACTGCTCCACATATCCCTTTTATTGAATTTTTACCTGCAAGTCTATGTGAATCTTCCTTGCGAAAGGAACTACTCATGGAGGATTTTGAGATGATTAACGGAAAAATCCAACTTCCCAAAAAACCTGGGTTAGGTATTGAAATTAATCGGGATGCTTTGGAACGATTTAAAAGGACTGCTGAAGATACAGTGAAAAAAAGAAATATTAAATTTTTTGGTTACTAAGTTATGCATCGGTATTTGTTGATTTTCTTTAAGATGAGAGGAGAAACCTTACTTTGAGACTTGCAAATAAAGTTGCTCTCATTACAGGAGCTGCATCCGGGATAGGGAAAGCGACGATGGAAAGATTCCTGAAGGAAGGAGCAAAGGTTGTTGCCATTGATATCAATCCGGAGGGAAAAAGTCTGGTTGATAAATGGGTGAGTCAGGGTTATCAAGTGAAATTCTATCAACAAGACGTCGGTGAATTGGATAAACTTCCCGACCTGGTTGATTTTACCGTCGATTGTTTTGGGAGCATAGATATACTGGTTAATAACGCAGGTGTCGAATCTCCCCAAAATGTATTTGAAATTACTCAAAATGATTGGGAACGAATACATCGAATTAATTTAGAAAGCGTGTTTTTTCTTTCTCAAGCAGCGGCAAAAGTAATGAAAGAACAAAATTATGGGAGGATTGTTAATTTATCCTCTCTTCAAGGTTATCGGGCATCACATAGCAGCTCGCATTACAATGCTTCTAAAGGCGGAATCATTCAAATTACCCGCTGTTTTGCTCTCGAGCTGGCTGATTATAATATAATGGTAAATTCAGTTGCCCCTGGCGTGATTCATACGGCAATGTCCGTCATTGATGGAATTGATGAGACAGAAACCGAGCTATTTAAAGAAATATATGTAAAACAGGGAAAAATCCCTTTACGCAGACCGGGAAAACCTGAAGAAGTAGCTTCTACAATACTGTTTCTTTCCTCAGATGAGTGCCAGTATATGACGGGGCAAATTATTGGAGTAGACGGTGGCCTATCCATCGTCTGGTAGAAATAGTTACTTTTTTATGCGCATAAATATGAAATAGATCGTTTAAGCCTTCTAAGAGGCTAAAACGATCTATTTCAATCTAAGAAAACTACCCTCTGAACTTTTTGCATGGACAAGCTTTCTGAGGATAGCTAACTTATATGCTTTTTAAGATGCTGCTCAATTTCATCTTTACTGCCTTCACGAATGAGTCGAAGCAGTTCCTCGTGTTCATCCACTACGCCTTGCAGCGATACATGGTTGTATCCTTGAATTAAAAAGCGGGAGTGGAGCTTTCCAGAGATACCCGTCCATATACGAAACATAGCAGGCGAGACACACCTCTTCACAATAAACTCGTGAAAATTGAGATCTAGCTCGGAGATACGGTCTAGATCCTTCTGGTCACTCGCTTCTTTCATTTCACGTACGATATTATCCAAATTAGCAAAGTCGTCCTCTGACAATACTGTTGAAGCGTTTTGCGCTGCATACATTTCAAAATTACGGCGGGTAGGCACAAGAATATCCAGCACTTCACTCTCAGGAATATCCACTACCACTGTTTCACGATAAGGGTGTGAAATAACCAGTCCTTCCTGCTCTAAAATACGCATTGCTTCACGAATGGGTCCTCTGCTTACCCCAAACTGTTTGGACAATTCTACTTCTAATATGCGACTTCCCGGTTCAAGATGTCCTTTAATGATCGCATCACGGATTTCTTTATAAACAAATTGCCGTAAAGAAATATTGTCGCTTTTTTTAAATTGAAAAGGCTTTATGGAATTTGTCATGAGTCTATCTCCGTTCTGTTATATCTACAATATACAAGTTACGTGTTGCGAAAAGATGTGTCAAGAAAATATATACAAATAACTATTTATAAACCATATCTTATCGGGTTAAAATGGAGTTAAATAAATTGTTAACATTACACATTATACAATAATTAAAATTAAATGCAAAGAGGAAAATTAAAGCTCTTCTTCATATAATTTAAGAGACACAACGTGGTATATCTATTACTCACACAACTATTATGAGATGGGTACATGAATATTCTCCTGAAATAGCAAAGTTGTCAATTCATTCAATATTATCACGAATGAAATACTTGCACCACAACCTGGACTCTTAACCTATGATCGCACTGGGTAGAAGAAGTCGGGTTTTTTGTGAAAGTTAAACTTCAATAGATTGTTGACAATAACCAGGAGTGTGAATTATGATGCAATAATCATTCCTAATTAATACAATCATTGAATACAGCTTTGATTAATCATAGAGGAGTGGGTTGACATGAACGAATCAAATCTAAATCAGGGGACTTTAACGAATCCAACTGGAGGTTATATTACGGTATTGGAAAATGGTTCAAGAGTATACGAGGTTAGGGTGAATTCAGATGAACCACTTGCTCTGTGGACGAATGAAGCTGCATTTGCCAATAAGGAATGGAATGTCGGCGGGGAACGAACCTGGATTAGTCCGGAGATTGATTTTTTTATGAATAGTAACCATGAGTATCAGGTTCCAGATCAGCTTGATCCTGGTCATTATAAGCTGGAAGCATTTAAAGACTACGTAAAGACTGCGCAGATTATGGAATTGACTAATCAGCGTACTCATCAAAGTGCGCAGCTACAATTAGAGAAAACCTACTCATTGCTGGAGAATCCATTTAAAGCCAACTACCATTCCAGATTCGATTACGTTCTAGATGTGCCGTATGTGGGTTATCAATGTGTGACAGATTTAGCCTTAAGCTCAACGTATGCAAGCACATCGGATAGGCAAGAGGAGTTTATTTGCAACGCATGGTCCATCACTCAAGTACCTGAGGGAGGTACGGTTTTGTTTCCAACTATGGGAGCTCCCGAGCCTTTGATTATGTTTCAGGATCCAGGCATAGTTCCTATGGTTAAAGGGGATCGTGAATTGAGAGTTTCCTATCAAGGAAACAATAAATTTAAGTTATCGCTGGATGTATTTAACTCCACGGGCAGAATGGGTTATATTAAGCCGATCCATGCTCACAAGAGCAGTTTAATTATTAAAGAATATCAGCTCAATCTCTCTTCGGTTTATCCGGATTATCCGGATAACAGTCCCAGTTATCTGGGCTCGTGTACACAGTTTTTTTACGACGGCAATCAAATGGGCAGCTTCGGAGAGTTGGAATATCACACATCTGCCGTTAGTGCTTCTAAACCGTGCTCTACGGATACAGCTAATTTTTATTACTATGTGGGTGAAACTGCGAAAATTAATTTTATTGCTAAATGTATGCTGGGTTTTATTTAATACTTTCCCATTAGAAGCAAAGGTTTTGGTGCAACTATTAAAAAAGATCAAAGATAGTCGCCATATTGTTGTTTGACTATGCTGTCAAACCAAACATTTTATTGATTAATTCTACTGCAGAAAGGATAGACGAATGATTGCATTCGACCTGCCCTTTTTTTATCATATGCATGACTTCGATTCCGGCAATTGTTTTCTCTGCAGTACTGAAAGACTTGAATCCCAGCATTGGTTTAATGACTTTCTTTATGAATCGATGATCTTGTTCAATAATATTGTTTAGATATTTCTGTTGTCGTAGTAATGTTTCTTGATTCATAGCTTTCTCGTCCTTCGGCTGCAGACGTGGTCTATCGTCAAAAACGTGGGATGTGGCACGGTTTTGTCTGCGGTCAGATTCTAAGTATTCCGCTGTCTGGATTTTTACTTAAAATAATGCGGGGTAAAAATGGCGCTATTTGCAAAGTTAATGGAACGACCATCAAAATATGAAACCCATATAGTACCTAGATTTGAATTATCTTTAGCTAATCGACAGTATAGTGAAACAACACAACTTCTGACACTGTATTAGTATTGATCAGCTAAAATAGGTCAAGAATGGTAATGAGGTGACCTTATGAAAATCCTTATCATTCTGGGCAGTGTTTTTACTCCCATACTCATGTTACTGATGCAAAAATATTGGATTAAGTGGCGTATACTTTTAAACGTGGTATCTATTTTATCTGCATTTATTATAGGTAACATTGCTGCCCTATCCATTTATGAAATAATAAAAGATAATACTGTGTTTATGACAAACATTCACGCTATTTTTTTGAATCCATTTTTCCTTATAACGGGATCTTACCTTGGAGTATATTTTCTTTATCGATTGATATTAGTGGCTTTGAAAGAAATTTAAATAAAGAGAAGAAAGGTTCAGTATGTATGAAAGGAGAACGGATTATTATTGAATTCTAACACCTTTTCAGAACTCCGCAAATTAATCGGGGAAATGGATATCGAGTATTTTGCACCGAGAACTATTCGCTGAGTTAAAACATATGCTTTCCAATACTGGACTGATAACGGCTTTCGGACTCCCTCGGGAACGGAAAGTCGACTATCAGTTCTTTTTTATTCAATAAGTGAAATACTCCAGTCAAATAGAACAACATACGAACATGTAAAACCCAACTGTACCAAGGCATTTCGGATTAAACACTAACAGAAACGATACCCGCTACCACCCTTCCAAGCTGATAGTGTGGGTTCGACTCCCATCATTAAATGTAATAAATTGCTTTACAAGAACCTTTGTTCATTCTATAATGATACACAATGTATCGAAAATACATATTATGGGACATATGGAGGAATGAAATATGAAGTGAAAAAACGATTGCTATTGTTAGGAGGCTCCCTGTGCGTTTTGTTATTTTTGTTGCTGAGGCGAGGTTGCTTCTCAATGACATCTTTGGGCCTATGGAATTGCCAATATAGCAAGTGTGATGGATCCAGAGCTTTTGATCCTTAGTGGAGAAATGATCCATATCGATCATAGGGGCAATCCACAGTGTATTAGAAGCTTTCCCATCCACACTTAAATCCAGAGGGTAAATTAAAAAGGAGGAAATAAGACATGAAGAAATCATCGAAAAAGGGTTCGGCATGGTTGACAGGTTTGGTTCTTAGTATCGTGATGCTGGCAGTAACAGCTTGTGGTGGTGCGGCGTCCCCCAGCAACACCCAGAAGCCAGCAGATTCGGTAAAGCCAGCAGCAGAAGCAACAAAGTCTCCAGAGAAACAAAAACTCGTCATTTATACTGCAAGAGATAAGAATGTGGTTGATGAAATTATGCCTAAGTTTAAGGAAAAGAATCCAGGAATCGAAGTTGAGGTTCTTACCATGGGTGCTCAACAAATTTTGGAGCGGGTACGTGGGGAAAAAGCGAACCCTCAAGCCGATTTTTGGTGGGGCGGTACACAATCGGGACTTATGACTGCAGCCAATGAAGGTCTGTTGGAAAGTGTAAAGCCTAGCTTTGCAGATAAAGTGTCTGCACTTTACAAAGATCCCCAAGACCGCTGGTATGGTGAAATGCTTCTGCCGGAAGTCATCATGTATAATTCCAAAGCAATGAAGAAGGAAGACGCGCCTAAGGATTGGGACGAATTATTGGATCCGAAATATAAAGATAAAATTATTATCCGCGGTGTATTGGCTTCCGGAACGATGAGAACGATCTATTCCGCGATGATTTTCCGTCAAGACGCTGCAGATCCGAAAAAAGGCTATGATTGGCTGAAAAAGCTAGATGCTAACACGAAGGAATACGCACAGGATCCCACGAACTTGTATCTGAAATTAGCTCGTGAAGAAGGCTTGTTATCGCTTTGGAATTTACAGGATATCATGATCCAAAAAGAATTGCAGAAACAACCGTTTGACTTTATTTATCCTGCTAGTGGCGCTCCCATTCTAGTAGACGGTGTGGGTGTCGTCAAAGGTGCTAAGAACATGGATGCCGCTAAGAAATTTTATGAGTTCCTTTTTGATTCCACGCTGCGGGTAGAATTAGCGGAGAAGTTGTTCCAAATTCCAACCCGTTCAGATATTAGTAAAGATCAGCTTCCTGCCTGGTTGAAGGGAATCGAATTAAAGCCACTGACAATTGACTGGACTGTAATGGCGAATAAAGAGAAAGACTGGATGCAGTATTGGGATGAAAGCATCAAAGGCAAAGGTTCGAAATAATTCCATCCGGGCGGAAGGACTTCTCCGCTCGGTAATTCACCAAAGGGGGAACCTTGTTTGATTGATGTAACATTGGATCATGTAAGTAAACAGTTCGGAAATGTAAAGGGAGTTGCAGACGTTCATATTGAGATTAAACCGGGGGAATTTTTTACGTTTTTGGGACCGAGTGGGTGTGGAAAGACAACTACGCTCCGTATGATTGCCGGATTTTATTTTCCTAGTGCCGGACGTATTCTTTTTGGTAATAAAGATGTAACGAATCTACCTCCGAACAAGCGGAATACCGGAATGGTGTTTCAGAACTATGCTTTATTTCCCCATCTGACCGTGTTCGAGAATATTGCTTTTGGTCTTCAGGTGAGGAAAATTTCAAAACCGGAAATTGTGCAAAGGGTTGAGCGCGCACAAAAACAAGTGCATTTAGAGGGATACGGGACTCGTCGTATCGATCAATTATCAGGCGGGCAGCAACAGCGGGTCGCTTTAGCAAGAGCCCTCGTTATTGAACCGCAAATTCTTCTGCTGGATGAACCTTTATCGAATTTAGACGCCAAATTAAGAGAAGAAACTAGATTGGAAATTAAGAGACTTCAACTAGAGCTTGGTATAACAACGATTTATGTTACCCACGATCAGGCCGAGGCCATGACGATGTCTGACCGAATTATGGTTATGCAGGGTGGAGTTGTCCAACAAATAGGAAGTCCTGAACAAATATACAATCGCCCTGTGAACCGATTTGTCGCTTCGTTTATTGGTGAATCGAATTTATGGGAAGGTACAGTGGAACGAATTGAAGGCAATGAAGTCGTTGTACGTTTTGCGCCAGATTTGCTATTATACGGTTTGGTCGACAATTCATCGACTACATGCACTCTTGAAGCAGGTGCTAAGATCACGGCATCCATTCGTCCGGAATCGGTCCTTGAAGTGGGATCTGAGCAACAGCAGCAGCAAAATGTTGTTAAAGGAAATGTGATGATTTCTGAATTTACGGGTGTAAGTGTAAATTATATAACTCAAATCGGTTCGGTTCAGTTGAAAGCCATGTTCGTTAATCAAGGACATCGGATTCGCCAAAGCGGAGAAGAGATTGCTTTTTTTATCCCAAAAGAAAGTATCTATTTCTTAGGATAGGTGGGGGGTGAATGATGAAACCAATAATGAAATCACCGTCAACACAGCCTATTCATCTTTGGACTGCTATAACAACATCACGGCATTTCGTCTATGTTTTAGTTGCTCCGTTGTTTCTAGTGCTCTTGGCTTACGTGGTTTATCCTTTATTCCAGACCTTAGTCCAAAGTATACAGGTAGAAGATCAGTTTTCGTTGAAAAATTACGTTAAATTTTTTAGTTTGGAGCATACCTCCAACCTCGAAGCACTGTGGACTAGTGTTTATATATCTGTTCTAAGTGTAATTACATGTGCGATCGTAGGTGTCTCCATGGCCTTCTTGCTGGAACGCTATGAGTTTCCGGGACGAAAAATCCTCGCGGTTTTGGTGATGGTTCCCATGGCGTTACCGCCTTTGGTCGGTGTTTTGTCCTTTACCTTTCTGTATGGGGAAAGCGGGATTATACCCCGGTCGTTAAAACTGCTATTTGACCTAGATCAAGTTCCTTTTTCCTTAAAAGGCATTTGGGGCGTACTCATGGTGCATACTTTTACGATGTACACCTATTTTTATATGACGGCTTCGTCAGCGATCAAAGGGCTTGATCCTTCTTTAGAGGAAGCCGCATCGAGTCTTGGGGCAGGCCGGGTGTATGTATGGCGGCGAGTCATTCTGCCGATGCTGACACCTGCTATCATTGCTTCTTCTTTGCTTGTATTTATGGTTTCGATGGCTTCTTATACTGCTCCGCTTATTTTTGGAATTGAGCGAACGATGACAATGCAAATTTACTTGTCCAGAACGAATGGGAATTTAGATATGGCTGCTTCGCAGTCGACCATTTTATCCGTGGTTTCCGTTGTGTTTTTGATGATTATGCGATGGTATCAAGGCTTGCGTAATTATCAGAACCTAAGCAAAGGGGTAAGTGTTCACAGAACAGAAGTGAAGAGTACAACAGGTAAATACGTAGCGATGTTCCTTTCATTCCTTGGCGTTGTTATTTTGCTTCTGCCCATCCTGGTTTTGGTACTAATCTCTTTCTCAACGAACGGAACCTGGACAACGCAGATTCTTCCTCCTGAATATACAGGTAAGTACTATGTGCAGTTGTTTACTGATAGCAAGACTTGGCGGCCGATTGCCAACAGCTTTAAGATGAGCACTATCGCAACGGTTGGGAATATCATCTTTGGTGTAGCGGCCGCTTATGCCATGGTTCGGATGAAATTTAAGGGGAAATCGTTGCTGGATGTTCTAATTATGCTTCCTTGGGCTTTACCTGGAACGGTGGTCGGTGTGAACTTGATCACGGCATTTAGCGAGCCTACCATTTTCAGCTTTAACCAGGTATTAATTGGTAGCTTCTGGATGCTTCCGCTTGCCTATTTCGTACGTCATTTGCCCTTGGTGTTTCGGTCCACATCAGCCACTTTGATGCAAATGGATAGCTCTATGGAAGAGGCGGCTCGCAATTTGGGCGCGTCCTGGTGGTACAGCTTCCGCCGGATTGTCTTCCCGATGGCCTTAAGCGGGATTCTTGCCGGGGCACTGCTGGCGTTTGTGCAAGGCATTGGCGAATTTGTCGCTTCTATTCTCTTATTTACAGGTAAAACGACGCCGATTTCAGTTGAAATTTTTCAGCGAATGTATTCCTTCGAGTTTGGCTCTGCTTGTGCATACGGTGTACTGCAGATAACCCTAATCATCATTGTTCTCTTCATCTCCAGGAAAATCACGGGAGATAAAGCAGGTACAGCCTTGTAAATGTTGGTCATATCGTGGGAACACCTAAGAGTCTGCGTAAGCAAACTTGCTTCGTAAGCCTAGGCTAGGGGTTCACATCCACGTCATGATATACAGGAAATGGCCATTTCCTGACGTTTGAAGAAGATTTGGATAATAAAAGGAGGAATTAGATTGCGAAGGAAAAAGTCGATCTTGAAAGGGTTTGCTATTGTCACGAGTGTGGCAATGACAGGAAGTCTGCTGCTATCCTTGATAGCGGTACAGCCTGTCCACGCAGACCGGGGAGTAGCCGATCTGTGGAAATCTATCAAACCGCTAACGACTATTGCAAGCGCCATGAATACAGGTGCCCACCCGGATGACGAGCATAGCGCAACACTTGCATATCTCACCTTGGGAAAAGGGGTTTACACCTCCAGCATTATTGCTAACCGTGGGGAAGGTGGGCAGAACGAAATCGGCAGCGAGCTGGGGAATGCTTTAGGTATTATCAGATCCCGCGAATTGCTAGAAGCCTCCAAAGTTACCAATGTTACTCTAGGGATGCTGAGTGAAGACATCAACGACCCGATTTTTGACTTCGGTTTTTCTAAAAGTCCGGATGAGACCTTAGAAAAATGGGGCGAAACCGTGGTGTATGAAAGGTTAATTCGTAAAATACGTGAATTGCGTCCGGATGTCATTATTCCTTCATTTTTAAACGAGGTTTCTACGCATGGGCATCATAGAGCCATCAACGTGATTACCGTTCGAGCATTTAAAGACGCTGCAAATCCAGATATATACCCTGAGCACCTGGAAAAAGGATTACAGCCTTGGCAAGTAAAGAAGATGTATTTGCCCGCTAGCTCGGAAGATTACAGCGTAGTCGTCCCTGTAGGAGATTATGATGAATACTATGGGGCTTCTTATTTGCAGCTTGGGGAAGAATCGCGGTTTATGCACAAAAGCCAAGGCATGGGTAGGAATTATGACGAAGGTCCTGTCAACAAGTACTACAAGCTGGACGCGACTACTGTAAAATCCAAGGATAAAGAAGGCAATTTCTTCGACGGCATTGCTTATTCCTTTGAGGATTTGGCAAAAGAGGTTGAGACCCGGGGTAAGGATAATAAAGTGACTAAGGGTTTGCGTGCACTTCACAAAGATGCGAATGAAGTGATTGCAGCCTATCCAAACTTTGCTAAAGTAGTTCGTGAAGTGCATGAAATGAAAGCGGATGTGCAAACCGTTTTAACCGATGTACTTTCATCTGATCTGAAAAATGCAACAAAAGAGGACTTATTATATCGACTTCATGTAAAAGAAGGGCAATTGAATACAGCCAGCATGGAAGCGGCATCTGTAGTTGCTAAAGTAACACCGGCTACAGGTGAGCTAGTGGCAGGCCAAACGACTAAAGTCAAGGTCTCTGCCTATAACGGCGGCTCCGTGAAGTTGAATAAAATAAACTTAAGTCTGAATGTTCCTGAGGGCTGGACAGCGAAACCAGCGGGAGCAGACAGCTTTGATCAATTGAGCTACAACCAGACGGCTTCGACGACTTTTGATGTGACTATACCTAAAAACGCAGCAGAGTTTAAGCCTTATGATGCTTCGATTCTTAGTGCCGATGTCACATATCAAGCGTTTGATACGGCGAGCAAGCTTAGAGTGACCCCACAGAATGCAGTTGCCATTCTTCCTCCGTATTCGATGTCGCTCAATCCAAGCGCGACCGTATTGAATACACTGAAGAAGGAAGAACCAATTCCGGTGAAGATAACGGTGCGCAATTATACGCCAGGCGCATCCAAGGCATCCATTTCTTTGAATGTACCGGAAGGATGGACTGTTCAGCCTGCAGTAGAAGAAGTAAGCTTTGCTTCTAAGGGCGAAACGAAATCCGTTGCATTTTCAGTCAAAGCCTCATCGAACGTAGAAACCGGTAAATACACGGTTACGGCGGTTGCTAAGAACGGGGATGTCGAAAGCACTGAAGGGGCTCAAGTGATTGAATATCCGCATATTGGAAGAACCTACATGATTCAACCTGCGGAACTCAAAATCGAAGCCTTCGATCTAGTGGTTCCTGAAAATTTAAAAGTGGGTTATGTATCCAGCGGATTTGACAACATTGATCAGTATCTAAGTCAATTTGGCGTAGATGTAGTGAAGTTGGAAGCGAAGGATATTCAATTTGGTGATTTATCCCAGTACGATACTATTGTACTCGGCATTCGTGCCTATGCTTTCCGTCCTGAATTAATTCCAAGCAACCAGAGATTGATCAGCTATGTTGAAAATGGAGGGAACCTTGTTGTTCAATACCACAAGGATGGAGCGGTAGACAAGTGGACTCCGGAATTGGCTCCATATCCTATCAAAATTGGAGCGCCGCTTATTGAATGGCGTGTAACCGATGAAAATTCAAAAGTCACTATGCTGGCACCGGAGCATCCGATGTTTAATTATCCCAACAAGATTATGGCTGCAGATTGGAACAATTGGATTCAAGATCGTACCGCGTACAATCCTTCAGAATGGGGCAAAGAGTATACTTCGCTTATTTCTACCGGGGATCCGGGCGAAAATGAATTTACGGGCACCTTCTTAACCGCACCATACGGTAAAGGAATATATACTTACAGTACACTGGTGTGGTATCGTGAAATTCCAAATCTTGTTCCGGGCTCCATCCGGATGTTCGTCAATATGATTAGCCAAAAGCAGTAACCAAGTTTCCATTTGGAGGGCCTTCTCTAGGGTCCTCCAAATTTACCAAGTTGCGGAGGTTTAAGGGGTATATGAATGTAATAAACGTTCACGGGCGAGAGATCAATCGGGTGATGGAAGGGGTTCAATTTGCGGTGGTTCCTTTAGGTTCAGTGGAATACCACGGGCCACACTCCCCATTGGGGACAGATATTATTTTGGCAAAGGGTTTTGCGGATCGAATCGATCCTGCCCTTGGGCCTTTACTCTATCCCACGATTCCATACACTTCTTGTCCTGGAAAAACCCAAGACTATTCAGGTACGGTATCTGTTCGTCCATCTGTCTTTATCGACTATTTATCAGACATCGTAGAGGGGATTTGTCAGTTGGGATTACGCAATATCGTTCTGTTAAATGCTCATGATGCCAATATGGGTCCTTCCCGAACGGTTGCAGAGTCCGTTACCGGCAAATATAGAGATGCAAGCTTTCTCTTAATAAACTGGTGGCAGATGGCAACTATCGAATTTTCGGAGCAAATGGGTATTTTCCAAGGAACCGCGGGGAGAGGACACGGTGGTCCCTATGAAATGTCTGCCGTAAAAGCCTTTTGTCCAGAATTGGTTTCCGTACAGGAATCGGATTTGGAATTAGATTCATGCCCTCCTTTATCATTCTTGCCTTATGTATTGGTGGAAGGTACGCCGCAAGGCTGGGATGGCTATACAGGGAGAATTCAACAGACCTCCCTAGACGCAGGCCATTTAATTGTAGATGAAGCAACAAAAAATATGAATCAGCTTATAAAAAAATGGTTGGAAATGAGAAAAGGGGAAAACGGGGAGGATGATCAGCATGGGATATCGTGAAGAATTGATGAATACGGAAGGAACCTCTTTTCCTGGGAAAACCTATACAGAAGTCGTATTGGAACCGGCATTCAATGAGGCCAAGGAACATTTATTAGGTCCTATGATGGCAATCAATAAAGCGCATTTAATCATGCTGCTGGAACAAGGTTTGATAACCGAAGACGACTCGAAACAAATAGCCAAAGCCATTCAAGTGATCGATTTGGAGGCTCTGCGCAACTCCAGCTATACTGGAGAATTTGAGGACCTATTCTTTCAAGTGGAGGATCAACTATTGGATCTTGCAGGCGATGTTGCTGGCAATCTGCATCTCGCCAAAAGCCGAAATGATATGGGAATATCTATTTATCGGATGGTGCTGAGAGAGAAATTGCTGATTACTGTTTCCTCTGTCCTTTACTTAAAGGAACACCTTCTTTTGTTTGCCCAGGATCATGTTGAGACGATAATGATTGGTTATACCCATACTCAACAAGCGCAACCTACGACACTCGCTCATTATATAATGGCGGTAGTCGACTCATTGAACCGGGATATTCGCCGCATGATGGCGGCCTACGGCAACTGTAATCGGAGTAGCATGGGGGCTGCGGCACTGACAACATCGGGTTTTGCCGTTAGTCGGGAAAAAATGATGGAATTATTGGCTTTTGATGAGCTTATCGAAAATTCGTATGATGCGATAAGCGGAGCCGATTATCTAGGTGAAGTGGCAACGACCATTCAACTGGCGGCTATCCATTTAGGGCGGGTCGTGCAGGATCTTTTATTATGGTGCACTCAAGAGTTTGCTGTATTGAAAGTAGCTGCTCCTTACGTCCAAATTAGCTCTATCATGCCGCAAAAGCGGAATCCTGTTTCGTTGGAACATATGCGCGCTTTATTGTCTAGCTGTGTGGGGAACACGAATACGGTTCTGACGATGATTCATAATACGCCGTTCGGCGATATCGTGGATACTGAAGACGATATGCAGCCTTACGCTTGGAAGAGTATGGATATTATGGATAAAATGTACCGTTTGTTGGCGGCGGTCATCGGAACGATGGAAGTAAACAAAGAAGTGCTTCTCAAGCGTACACAAAAAAGCTTTGCAACCGTAACGGAGCTAGCGGATACATTAGTAAGAACGGATGCTTTATCTTTTAGAACGGCGCATCATATTGTCAGTGGTGTTGTGAAAAAGGCACTATCCGACGGGCTGGCTGCCAACGAGATCACCTTGCCATTAGTGAATGAAATCGCTCAGCTAGTTATTGCTCGCGATGTATCGTTACAAGCGGATACGCTACGTAAGGCGCTTGATCCTATATATTTTGTAGAAATTCGTTCTTTACCGGGAGGCCCGAGTCCAAAGGAAATGAAACGAATGATCAAAGATCGGAAAAACCAGCAAACCTCTCAACTTCAATGGCTGCAAGAAACTCGCGAGAAGAATCAACGTGCCCTCCAACATCTGGATCAAGTGATTCTTGGGTGGAGTGAAGCCTGATGGGAAAATGTGAAATTCCTCTACTAGCTATTGATGGGGGAGGAACCAAGTGTCTCGTCGTATCATGGATGCGATGGGCAATATGCTGGGGCAAGGAAAAGCCGGTTCTTGTAATTATCAAGGGATTGGCAGGGACGTAGTGTTATGGCGATGGGATTATCCTATCTGAAATCCACATTCCTTGGAACAGAAATTAAGGCAAGGAGCTGAAAGAAATTGAAAAAGAACTTGAAGCAAAAATTGCTATTCGTATTTCCCCATCCTGATGATGAATCTTTTGCAGTGGGGGGAACCATGGCTAAGGTTCATCACCTTGGGCATGAGGTTTCCTTGCTTTGCGCCACTTCGGGATGTAAAGGTAAATCCGGGGAGTTCCAATTCACCTCTCGAGAACAACTAGCAATGCATCGCGAAGAAGAATTGCGAAAGGCTTGTTCGATTCTAGGAGTAATCGATTTAATTTTATATCGTTATGCCGACGGGACTTTAATTGAACAGGACATGGATGTGTTAGTCGATCGAATCAAAACGACGATTTTAGAGCTGGAACCTAACGTGATTGTAACGTTTCCGCCGGATGGGGTAACCGGACATGCGGATCACATTGCGATTTCCCTGGTAACGGAGAAAGCCGTCATTTTAGCAGAAGGCCAGTACCCTTCTTCTCAACTTCCCAGGTTTTTGTATACTTCGATTCCCCACTATTACAACCATTGTCAGAACTCAGGGCCAGAAAACAGGTGCCTCATAACAAGTAAAGTCGATATTAGCGACTATCGAATTCACAAGGGTCAGGCATTACAAGCACATAAGAGCCAGGTGTACTCGGTAAATCGTGCCTATCCCGGTGTAATGGAGGGAGACTACTCGGTTATCGGTAACTATGAATATTACACATTGGTACGTGCCAATGGGCAAGCCATACAGCCGGTAGTAACGGTTGTAAACGAGCTGCCGACGATAGATCTAGTATAAAGCACGTCAGTGTTCGTACATCTTCACTTTGGCGCATTAATGGGAAAGCGCGCTTAAAACTTCGGGTGTCTGTTGCGTATAACAGCTTACGACGGTGATCACGCGCGGCGATTGGTTGTGGGGTGAAGCCAACGCTTTCTTGAAAAATCGTTTTAGCCGCGGGTGCATCTCGATTTTCAGACAGCATGAAATCAATCGTATTTCCTATAGGAATCATTTGTCGGCTTCTAATAGGAACGAATTCGCTTGTCTAATTCCGGTCCGGACTCATGAACCCATCGCATGATCGTTGTATGAGCGATATGTAAACCCCGTTCTGCCATCATCTCCAAAACCAATCTAATAACTTAAAACTTACTACAGATTATGATGCATTTTTATTTGACGTTATTACAATTGAGGAATAGTTAAAAAAATTGGCATTTCAATAGGCAGATCGTTTATGTTCTTTTACCGTCTCTACACATGTGGAGTGCTGTGTGTCGGTTGTGAGGATGCTTTGAATAAGTAGCTCATTTACCTGATTTTTATTAAGCTTAAGCAGAGATAGTGCTTGAGCTTTTTCTGTTTTTCTCAGATTTAAAATGATTCTATTATACGTTGAGAAGGTATCTTGGGCTTAGACCAACTAGCAGCGATGAGGTCAGGGGTTCAGTCCGCACGGACGCAGAGATAGCGAAGGAGTACGGCATTGAAATTTATCGCTGCGATATGCATCTCTGTAATAACATCTTGGAAGTTAAATGAGAGTTTTGATACCTCGGGATTCAGTTCGTAAGACTAAACTAAAACAATAACTCAAACCACTTTAGGAAGTGGTTTTTTTATTGTTTTGGTAGAGTCCTATTATAGATTTTGACTCTAAATCTACCGCTCGAAGAACGCTAATTCACTTTCGCGTCGTATTTATCTAGTAAAAGTTTTTGAAATGGATTGAAAAAAATTTGGAATGATTATCTTTACAGGAAAATTTATGTGTGATAAACTAGCTACATTCTATTGTTAACCAAAATTAAATATTATAGGTTAACAATAGAATGTATCAAACTAAAGGTGGTAATATCTTGTGACAATGCATTATGAACGACTTTCTGCCATAAATAAGGAAAATTTATGGCATCCTTTTACTCAAATGAAAGACTACAATAACTCCGATCCTCTAATTATCGAACGCGCTGAAGGCATCAAATTATATGACGTCAGTGGGCGTGCTTATTATGATGGCTTCTCCTCGGTATGGCTTAATGTCCACGGACACAACGTACCTGAGCTAAATCAAGCGATCACGGATCAGTTAGGACGTGTTGCGCATTCTACCCTTCTCGGTATGGCTAATGTGCCTGCCATTGAACTTGCAGAGAAATTGGTAGGGATCTCCCCCAAAGGATTAAATAAAGTGTTTTACTCTGATTCTGGAGCAACGGGTGTTGAAATTGCGGTCAAAATGGCGTTTCAATATTGGAAAAACCAAGGACAGGAGGGTAAAACGAAGTTTATTACGATGAATCAAGCGTATCATGGGGATACAATTGGGGCAGTTAGCGTAGGTGCTATTCCGCTGTATCATGACGTGTTTCGCCCAATGCTGTTTCCTTCGTATGTCATTCCGTATCCATATGCTTACCGTCATGATGGCGGTGAACAGGAAGCAAAGGAAGCTACGCTAATACAATTGCGTCATTTACTCGAGACCAGCGCGGATGAAATCGCAGCTCTCATTGTGGAGCCGATTGTACAAGGGGCTAGTGGCATCATTATTATGCCAGAAGGCTGTTTACGTGAGATGGCAGCAATTTGCCGTAAGTATGGTGTACTGTTCATTGCGGATGAGGTGGCGACAGGTTTTGGGCGGACAGGCGCAATGTTTGCTTGTGATCTTGAAGATGTATCACCTGATTTGATGGTAATCGGAAAAGGCCTTACAGGTGGCTATTTGCCTGTGGCAGCGACGCTTACGACAGACGAGGTGTACAACGCATTTTATGCGGATTACGAAGAGCAAAAAACATTCTTCCATGGTCATTCCTTCACAGGTAATCCGCTCGGCTGTGCCGTTGCTTTGGCTAGCTTGAAGCTGTTTGAAGAGCGCAACATCATTGAAGGAGTACGATCAAAGGCATCATTCGTAGAGCGTAAGCTCGCAGTCATACATGATTCTCTGCATGTCGGTGACATTAGGCAGAAGGGACTGATGATTGGAATTGAGCTCGTACGCAATAAGGTTACGCGTGAACCGTATGATTGGGCCGAACAAGTCGGTGTTCGCGTAGCCCAAAAGGCCAGAGAGCTTGGAATGCTTACGAGACCGCTAGGCAATGTTGTCGTATTCATCCCTCCACTAGCTAGTACAGAGTCCGAGCTTGATGTTATGACGGATATTTTGGTGGAGGCCATTCTCAGCGTCACTGAAGGAGAAACCATCCTATGAGGTTGATGCGTGGATTATTTGTGGTAGGTACGGACACTGGCGTTGGCAAAACCATTGTAACTGCGGCGCTTACTGCAGCTCTTCGCGCCGAAAATATGAATGTCGGTATTTGGAAGCCTATGCAGTCCGGTGAGTTGCTTGGTAGCGGAGCTACCGACGCTGAGCGTCTACTACAATACACCGGACTAAATGAGCAGCCGGAGGCGGTAGCGACATTCACATTTGAAGCCCCGCTTACGCCGCTACTCGCAGCCAAACAAGCGGGGGTGACCTTAACATTGCAGGGGCTAGCAGCCGCTGGTGAAGATCTATTAAATCGTTATGAATCGTTACTCATCGAAGGGGCTGGGGGCGTAGCTGTTCCACTAACCGATGATTCTCTCATGGTGGATTTGATTTCGGAGCTTCGGATTCCGGCTCTGATCGTAGCTCGTTCGGGTCTCGGAACGATTAATCACACGCTCCTCACGGTGTCCTATCTACGACAACATGGCGTTCCGATTATAGGCTTTATTATCAATGATGGAGAATCAATTGACAGGTATGGCGACCCAAGTGTGACAACCAATGCAGCATTGATTGAACGTTATAGCGGCATCAAGTTTCTCGGGCATTTCCCCTGTTTGAAGGACGAAATAAATACAGTATCGCTGATCCATGTGGTTCGAGAACAGATTCAATTGGAAACGATAGTACAGGCACTAACAATTCAAACAAATTGAGGGATGAGTGAAATGACAACAATTAAATCGAAAATAGAGTGGTCGTTACTTGCCGAGAAAGCGCTAAAGAGTGAATGTTTAACGGTTGAAGAAGGGCTTGCTGTTCTTGAATCAGATAACGATGGCATATTGTCCTTGATGCAAGCTGCTTTTCAGGTCAGACAACACTTTTTCGGCAAAAAAGTGAAACTGAACATGATTATTAACGCTAAAAGTGGACATTGCCCCGAAGATTGCGGTTACTGCTCACAGTCCATCGTATCGACGGCGCCCCTACAAAAATATACCCTGCTCGACAAAGATACACTTCTTGCAGGAGCACATGAGGCTATGGCACGTAAAGCAGGAACCTATTGCATTGTAGCTTCGGGGAAAGGTCCGACGGAAAAGGAGCTGGACCAAGTCGTAAACGCGGTTAAAGAAATACGTTCAACGATGCCGCTGAAAATTTGCGCATGTCTCGGGATATTGAAGGAAGGTCAAGCCGAACGTTTAGCAGAAGCAGGCGTACACCGTTACAACCACAACTTGAACACAAGTAAAGATAATTACTCGTCTATTACGACTACGCATACCTATGAACAGCGAGTTGAAACTGTGGAGAAGGTAAAAGCACATAGCATGTCCCCCTGCTCCGGTGTAATTATCGGTATGGGTGAAAGTAATCAGGAAATTGTTGAGATGGCTTATGCGCTCCGTGAGCTCGATGCGGACTCGATTCCGATTAATTTCTTACATGCTATTCCTGGAACTCCTTTGGAAGAAGCAGGGCGCACCACGGCTATGAAAGGGCTTAAGGTACTGGCATTGTTTCGGTTTATCTGTCCGTCTAAAGAGATTCGTGTTGCGGGCGGTCGCGAAGTTAGCCTCCGTACGTTGCAACCATTATCGCTATACGCTGCCAACTCACTCTTTGTAGGTGATTATTTAACGACTGCAGGTCAAGATATTTCGGCTGATCATCAAATCATTGAAGATCTGGGTTTTGAGATTGAGTTAAATGCTCTTTAAAATTCAAATGAATGCCCTTTAAGGTGGTACGGATCATGAACTGGATGGAAAAAGAACTTGAGTTATTACATGACGCTTCGCTAGAGCGCTTTTTACGTGACAGTGCGCCAGCTCCGCAGTGTCCTGGCTATACGGTGAGAGGAGGACGCTTGCTGCTCAATCTGGCCTCTAATGACTATCTTGGACTAGCTCAACATCCTGCTATTATTGAAACAATGTGCAAAGCGCTACTTACCGAAGGAAGCGGCTCAGGAGCGTCACGTCTTGTGACAGGCAATCGATTGCCTTATAGAGGTCTTGAAGAAGAGCTGTCACATTGGCAGAGGAGTGAAGCGGCACTTGTTTTTGCAAATGGATATATGGCTAATTCCGGTGTTATTAGTGCACTTGTGGGTCGTAACGATGTGGTTTTCAGCGACCAGTTAAACCATGCAAGTATTGTCGACGGTATTGTATTGAGCCGCGCGGAGCAAGCTCGGTACCGACATAACGATATGGAACATTTGGAGGCTTTGCTATATAAGCATCGTGATAAAAGGCGCAAGCTAATTGTTACGGATGCCGTCTTCTCAATGGATGGCGATGCAGCTCCCTTATGTAAGCTGGCTGCGCTCAAACGCAAGTACGGAACGATGTTGATGGTGGACGAGGCGCACAGCGGGGGGATTTACGGGGAACAAGGTCAGGGACTGTGCTTTGAGCTCGGTCTGCAGCATGAGGTGGATGTACATATGGGAACATTTAGTAAATCGTTTGGTGTATATGGTGCATATGTCTGCGGTAGTCGTACATTAATTCGCTGGCTAATTAACAAGGCTAGACCGCTCATGTATTCGACGGCATTACCACCTTCCTTAGTAACGGGTATTTCAACATCGCTCGCCTTAGTCCAAGCTGATCATTGGCGCCGCGAACGACTCTTCTCGTTAAGCATGTTGTTTCGATCTTCGCTTCTTAATGCTGGTTTTAATGTCGGTAGGGGGGATTCTCCTATTGTACCGGTGATTGTTGGTGATAATGAAGTGGCCCTTCGTTTCAGTAAAGCACTTGAATTGAAAGGGATTGAAGCGGTGGCCATCCGACCACCTACGGTTCCTGATGGTACAGCGCGAATTCGTTTCTCTTTAACAGCAGCTCATAAAGATAAGGAATTGCTCAATGCGGTCGCGATAATCTGCACAATCGGACATCAGTTAGGGGTGATTCGTTCATGAATGCAGCGGACAACATTCCAGTGCACATAGAGAATGCGTCATCGAGTGGTATAATCTTGTGGCTAACTGGATGGAGCCTGCCGGATACTGTTTTTGATAGGCTTCGTGAGTTATTGCCGGAATACACTCATGTTTCCGTAGAATACAATGATGCGGACTCTCCAGAGAACATGCTGCACATCACGGAAACAGTAGCTAGGAAGATCCTGTTTGTGGATGAGGCAGGTTGTAGCAAAAGGCGGTTCCAAGGTCCGATACTGATCTCAGGCTGGTCACTCGGAAGTTTACTGGCGCTGAGACTAGCGGCTAATGGTTACGCTGATGGCCTTGTGCTATTTGGTGCAACGGCTCGTTTCACTCGTTCCAAAGAAGAAGGTATCCTCGGTTGGGCAGATGCCTGCGTTCGGCAGATGATCAGAGGAATCTCAAAGGATCAGCCAGCTGTTGAAACGAAATTCAGACAGTTCATGTTTACGGATATAGAATGGGAGAGCGGTCTTGCTGCAAACCTTCCCCCAATCGGTAGTTGGACAGCCCCAGCACTAATTTCAGGACTTCAGATTTTACGAAGCGAGGAATGCTTGTCTAGATTGCCAAATATTACCTGTCCTGTTCTTCTAATCCACGGGACTGAGGATAAAATTTGTTCTTACAATGCTGCTTTGGAGCTAAAGGATAAGTTGCCTCAAGCAAAGTTAGTTACATTACACGCCTGCGGGCATGTGCCCTTTTTAGAAAGGGAAGTACATATAGCTGAAGAATTGAGGAGATGGTGGCATGACCAACAGCAGAATTAGTGCTATTCAACGTCAATTTAATCGTAGTTCCATTTCATACGATACTCATGCCCATGTTCAGCGTACAATGGCTGATCAGCTTGTAAAATCTCTCATAGGATGGAAAAACAAAGGGTTCATAGATGAACCTAAAATTCTTGAGATCGGTTGTGGCACCGGGGCTCTAACCCAAATGGTAGTGAAGGAATGGCCTAGCGCGTATATTACTGCACTTGATGTTGCACCCGAGATGATTAAAATAGCTGTGAAACGTGTCCTTTCAGCAGAGGATCATCTGGGCACCGGAAATAGTACATCGGATCGTATACGTTTTATTCATGCGGATATAGAAAGGTGGGCGGCTGATGCTCCGACGTCCTCGTTCGATATCATCGTCTCCAACGCCTGTTTTCAATGGCTAAGCAATCCCGAGGAAACGCTCGGACACCTTCAGCGAATGCTGCGAACTGGAGGATTACTGATATTTACCACATTCGGGCCGGATACATTCAGTGAGATGCATAGGTCATTTATTGAAGTTTATCGAGCATTCGGAATGGAGCCACAACGTCACGGACTGTCGTTTCATTCGCCGCTCCAATGGAAGTTCATCCTCGATATATCAGGATTTTCAAGTTTCAATTATAACCGTTCTATTCATATTGAAAAGTATGCTTCCGCAAGGGATCTTCTTCATTCGGTTAAAGCAATGGGAGCTAGCGCTTCAGAAGCAGTTACTATGAAGGGGCACAGTTTGCGACGCCTGTTCACTAACATGTATAAGGAATACGAGGAAAAATTCGGTATACAGGGAGGAGTTGTTACCACTTACGATCTCCTAATAATCCAATCAAGTAAAAATTGTTAATTATGTAATAATAGAGTTGGCGAAGGAATTCAATGCCAAAGGGAACTTGCGTATTATCTTGTTGGTGGAAAGCCCGGTTGAATTCAAAATCCGCAACATCTTTACAACCGCAAATGCCTTGAGCCGCTATAACACAACATCAAACCATCTGCCTTAAGGCCGTCCTTCGCAGCTTCTGGCTTTGCCCTGCTCTTTTTGTGTTATAATGGGAACAATACGTTGTTGGCGCAATGGAAAGGCGGTGAACGGTATGAGTGTAGACCGGGAAGAGCTGAAGCAAATGATCGATCAAATCCCCGAACAAGATGCACTCGAAGTGTACGATTTTATAGGGTATTTGAATATGAAGCGGGAGAGAAACGATCTGCAAAAATTGGATGTCGCTTCGCTTGCGGAGGACGCTGATCTCATTCGACAAGTTGGGCAGAGCCGCGAAGATCGTGAGCATGGACGCATATACGGTAAAGAAGCAGGACTTGACTATTTACGCAGCAAGGTTAAGGAATTCGAGCATGAACAAAACGTATAGCGTTTATTGGACGCAAACGGCTTTGGATGAACTCAGCCGAATTCTCGCCTATCCGCCGGATGTGAAGGAAAGAATTTATCTGGAATCGTTTACCCGGCTGTTATTTACACCAACTCTTACCGCCATACAAATCAAGACAGGCAAATTGAAAGGTCTATGGGTAAGGCTGGGGCTTTACCAAGTTATTCTCGTGTTTGAGGTCGACGAAGTCGAAGCTATCGTTTGGATAAATGGCATTAAACATAAGCGGGAAAATGTTTATTGGAAAAGAAAAAGGGCTTAGTCCGGTATAAGATCATACTGAGATTTTATTGGGAGATCGGAGCTTCTGCTCTGGTCTTCTTTTTTTGCACTTATTTGCTTACGGATAGGAGCGTGGAAGAATGGAGATGAGGAATCGAAAACATGCGGATTGGATAATAGAACGGCGGTTCGAGGGCGATCAGAGCCTAACCTTCCTCTTATGTGCCTTGTTGAAAAGGCGCTTCAATGGTGGCCGATCATGAGGTATAATCCGACTGCACCCCCTATCCCCGGAAACGGGGGAAAACCGATGAACGTAGGCGCATATATCAGGGTTTCGACGGTTTTTGAAGAACAGGACACGTCGGTCATCAATCAGGAGGAAGGGCTGAACGATTATATCCGCAAAAACGGCTGGATCTTGTTCGATACGTACAGTGAACGGCAATCCAGCTTCAAGCGGCGGGAGGAGTTTCAGCGCCTGATCCGGGACGGTGTGCCAAGCGATTTCAGGTCGTACTGGTCAAGTCGCTCAGCCGGTTTGGACGGGACATCGGAGAGTTGAATACGGTCGTGCCGGAACTGGTGGAGAAAGGCATTCGTTTTATCGCTCTTGCGGAGGATATCGATACCGATAAGGCGGGCTGGCAAAGCAAGCTGGCGATGTATTCGATGGTGTACCAGATGACGAGCCAGACGACGGTCCGATTGGGTCAAGATGGCGGAGAAAGCCCGCGCCAAACGCGGTGAATATACCGGCTCATTCGCGCCCTACGGATACGATAAAGTGGACAAGTTGCTGGTCATCAGTCAGGATGAAAGCCCTGGAATCGTCCGGCGTATCTTCAACCTGTATCAGCAGGGCATCGGCTTGCAGACGATCGCCAACCAGTTAACGGACGAAAAGGTTCAAACTCCGGCCCAACGGCAGAACCGCAAAAACGCTTCCTCTTACTGGCATCTCAGCACGATCAAGCTGATCTTGCAAAATCCGGTTTACGTCGGCGACATGATCGCCCAGCGGACAACGGTCGCAGCCCTCGGAAGCAACAGACGAAAACGTCAGCCGAAAGAGGAGTGGGTTTTTCTCAAGGAAAGCCACCCGTCGCTTGTTTCCCGCGAACAGTTTCAACTGGTGAACAATCTGCTTTCCCGGAGAGCTTTCGGCAAAACCAAAGGCAAGGTGAACCTGTTTACCAACTTTCTGTACTGCGCTCATTGCGGAAGTGGCATGTACTTCACGAAGCGAAATTACGGCAACAGTCATTACGTCTGCGGGCGCTATCAGAAGCGCGGTAAGCATCATTATCGCCGCAATCCGATCCGTGAGGACAAGCTGAGAAGTATGCTATTCAGCGAACTGACGCAAGCCCACGTCAACATGGATGAATTGACTGCCGAGCTCCGCAAGGAAGCCGAAGAGGAACGAAGGAAGTACGATAAGGCCGAGGACATCTTGCGCAAGAAAATCGCCAAGTTGGAAAAACGCAAAGGCGTGTCGGAGGACAAGTATCTGGATGGTGAATGGAACAAAGCGCAGTACCACGAAACGATTGAGCGGCTAGACAAGGAACTGGCGCACGAACGAAGCAAGCTGCATCAGCTCATCAAGGAACGCGGAAGTCGCGAATCCATGAATCTGAAAGATATCACCAAGCTCTTGCCGATCGACCGACTGGACCGGGAAACGCTGCAAGCGCTGGTGAAGCGCATCGAGGTTCATGACAGCGGCAAAGTGACGATCACGTATAACTTTGTCGTTTGACCTTTTTTTGTGCAGCCATCTTGACCAACTCGTCTCGACACATGCGGAGTGCGTGGTAAGGATATATCGGGGGGTTGCATAATCACAATGTAGATTCCTAAGCAACAATCTTGTTGAACTCAGCCATAATTTAATACTTTGATGCTGGTCCAGCATGTTTTAGGGATTTGGCTGTTGGGAAGTTGTGTAGAAGTGGCATTTCATTGAACTTTGGCGTATATTTGATAGTAATGTTTTTCATTTTCGTGCAAGGTAGAGGTGGTTACATGATCATTATTAAAACGCAGGAAGAAATCAATCTGATGCGCGAGGCGGGGATTCTATTAGCGAACTGCCATCAAGAAATTGCAGGTCTGATTAAGCCTGGGATAAGTACGCATGAAATTGATCAGTTTGTTGAGCAATACCTACTCGACCGCGAAGCAACCGCAGAGCAAAAAGGCTATCACGGTTATCCTTTTGCTACTTGCGGCTCAGTGAATGATGTGATCTGTCATGGGTTTCCGAACAAAGAACCTTTGAAAAGTGGGGATATAGTAACGATCGATTTTGTCGTTAATTTGAATGGTTGGTTAGCGGATTCGGCATGGTCTTATCGGGTTGGTGAAGTATCTGAGCAAGCAGATAATCTGTTGAAGGTAACGGAAGCTGCGATGTATAAAGGGATTGAGCAAGCCGTCATCGGAAATCGGGTGGGTAATATATCCAACGCCATTCAGCTTTATGCTGAGAAAGCCGGTTATTCGGTGGTACGTAATTTTTGCGGACATGGGATTGGTCAAGACATGCATGAAGCTCCGCAAGTAGCACACTTTGGTTTGCCCGCTCAAGGAGCGCTTTTGAAAGAAGGTATGGTCTTGACGATTGAACCTATGCTAAATATAGGCAGCTTTCATTGCAAGATCGATGCCGATGGCTGGACAGCACGAACAAAGGACGGAAAATTATCCGCCCAGTATGAACATACCCTGGCAATAACCAAAGAAGGGCCGTTTATTCTCACAAAGCTATAAGGATACTAAAGCGTGTTCTGCCTTTCTCAGAGGGCGAGCGCTTTTTTTTCACTCTAAATGATTCTTGAGTGTCTCGGACAGCTGTTGTTTCGTAGTTTCCTCACTATGCTCCCAGATGATTTCGAATAAAACGCCTAATCCCGGTAAAACGTGCTCATCCCCACCAATGGAATCCGCAATAACTTGTGTGATTTCGTCGCTAGATTTATTTTGTATTTTTTGTACGATAGCTTGACGTAAATTTAAATTCAAGGTAATCCATCCTCCATTTTCATGATCAGGTTCTTCGCTAATATGCTCAAGTAGGCGTGGGATTATACTTTTTGGTATACTGGATGAAAGAGTCATTACAATGAGGAGTTCACTTAAATGAAAAGGTACAATCCCAACAAACCCATACAAGAAATTACATCCTTACATAATCCGAAAATAAAGCTCTGGAGTCAATTGCTAAGCAAACGTGGACGGGAAGCCCAAGGTAAGTTTATTTTGGAGGGAGTACATCTGGTTCGAGAAGCTTTGCTCGCTAGCTTGGAGCTTGAGGTCATACTCTTCTCACTGGAGAAGGGATACCCTTCCGAGTTGCCTGATCCAAATGGTCTCGATTGCGAGATTATGGGTGTAAGTGATGCAGTGCTGGCTAAATGCTCGGATACGCAGACTCCACAGGGTGTTCTGGCTATAGCTTCGAAGCTGAAAGGGTCCAAAGAACAATTGCTTAAGCAAGAGAATGGACTTGTAATTGTGATTGATGGAGTTCAAGATCCCGGGAATTTAGGAACGATTATTCGCAGTGCAGATGCTGTAGGAGCTACTGGAGTTGTGCTTGGTAGAGGAACGGTCGATTTATATAACCCGAAAACCATTCGTTCAACTATGGGCTCGCTCTTCCATTTGCCCATTTTGGAAGACGACCTGCAAGAGCTGCTACCGCTTGCTCGTCAGAACGCGATTCAGCTTGTCAGTACTAGCCTCCAAGTCGAGCAAAGCTGTTATGAGCTTGATATGACGGGGGCGACTTGGTTTATTGTTGGCAACGAAGGCAGCGGTGTTTCGGAATCACTGCTGCCATTTGTAAATCAGCAAATTATCATTCCCATGCGGGGGAAAGCGGAATCACTTAATGTAGCGATGGCAGCAACCGTGCTTTTATTTGAGGCCGGGCGGCAGAGGGCGTTGTAAACAAACAATGTAACCAAATGCTTTTTCGGGGGAGAATAGAAAGATCATTTAACAATAAAGTGGGGGGTATGGGATTTGGCCAGAAAAAGCTTTTTATATAAATCTGCTTGTGTGATCTCTGTATTGATCATCATCTATATGATTCATAAGATCAACTTTTTATTTATTCCATTGATTACAATCTTCAATATGTTGCTTGTTCCTGTTGTGATAGCTGGCTTTTTTTATTATCTCTTGCGACCCGTTGTTTATTTATTGGATAAATGGAAAGTTAATCGGACGGTGTCTGTGATTTTAATTTATGTATGTATTGTCGTGCTTTTCACTATCTTAATTTATGCGGTTTTGCCGACATTGCAAAAGCAAATTACTGATTTTGTTAAAAATGTCCCGAATCTGATTCAAAGCTTGGGCAAACAGATCCGTATTCTTCAAGAAAACAGCTATTTTTCAGCAATATCTATAGATTACGGTTTGTCCGCGAAGCTATCCGAGTATGCAAATCAAGGTTTTTCTTTGGTGATGAATTATACCAATCGAATATTCGGCTTTATTTCTGATTTCATCGTGGTCATTGGTACATTTCCAATTATTCTCTTCTTCTTGTTGCGTGAGAGTGAGAAGGCTCCGCGAATTATTTTGCATATCATTCCTAAAAGTTACCGTTCGGACGCGAAAGAGGCCATTGACGAGATCGACAGTGCATTAAGCGGTTATATCTCGGGAAGAATGATCAGCACATTGTTATTGGGAGTGATGACATATATTGCATTTATTATCATTGGTGTTCCTTATGCTTTTCTTCTATCCATCGTGTTAGCAATTATATCCTTCATCCCGTTGATCGGCAGCTTTCTTGGAGCAATTCCACCGTTGATCGTTGCTTTTACACAATCGCCTGGGATGGCTGTATGGGTCATTGTAGGTGTATTTATTTGTCAACAGATTCAAGATAACGTCTTGTCGCCATTCATCTTTGGTAAAAAACTCGATATTCACCCTTTCACCACGATCATCATTTTATTGATTGCAGGTAGTCTTGCAGGTATTATGGGGATGCTCCTTGCCTTGCCAGTTTACATGATTGTCAAAATTATCACCGTGCACATTTACCAATTGTTCTACGCAGAGAAAGTTCATGAAATGACGGAGCAATAATAATAGTTCGATTTTTTTGGATCGGCTGCGATATTCTACTAAAATTGAACTTGATTTAATGTCCCAATTCCCCTCCTTTTTTTTACCATGTCCACTGTATGTTAATTGTGCTCAGGTGATTATTGATCAGTTTATTTCGGCAGGTCAAGCAAAATGGACACAAAAATCAAGCCTTGTCCTGCTGCTGCCCCATGGCTATGAAGGACAAGGATCCGAGCATTCCAGCGCAAGGCTGGAGCAGTTTTTGCAGGCGTCAGCCGAAGAAAATTGGACGGTTGCTAATTTGACAAGTGCTGCGCAATATTTCCATCTGCTTCGCTGGCAGGCGGCAACTACCCAAAGCGAGTAAGCGCGTCCCTTAATTCTCATGGCACCCAAAAGCTTGATCCGTAATCAAAAAGTGGCTTCGCCGGCAATGGATTTAACAGATGCATGTTTCTCCCTGTCCTGGAACAGGCGGGTTTAGGCGAGAATGGTGATCTGGTAGAGTGACAAATTGGAAACGGACAAGGTCAAGTCGAGTTTAGCTTTTTGAACCATATAATCCAAATCTAAATTTCTTCTATATTGTCGGCATTAAAGAATCTAATTGTCAGTATATGAACTGTGAAGCGGGTAAGCGGTATCTAAATTCTAATTTAGCGTACAAAGCTGAAAATCAGCATTAGAGCGCCGAAGTAACATCAAAGTCAGCCTGCAATGCTGAAAATCAGCATTAGAGCGCCGAAGTAACATCAAAGTCAGCCTGCAATGCTGAAAATCAGCATTAGAGCGCCGAAGTAACATCAAAGTCAGCCTGCAATGCTGAAAATCAGCATTAGAGCGCCGAAG
>JBBDSZ010000030.1:0-35585 GCA_040904685.1 Paenibacillaceae bacterium
TTTATCTATCATAAGTAAACCACTAGGAGATGATTTTATTGTTAATGGAATGGTTGGAGCCTTCGATAGAAAAAGGAATAGACAAGGCATTTGATTCGTTCGTTGATAGTAAAGAGTACCTTGAGTTAAACGGAAAAATTATGGCTATATTATGTGAGCAAGACAAGGAGTCTAATGTTGATTCTAAATATTTAGAATTAGAAGGTTTGTTTTTATTGATGGCTGCATTGTTGGTTAAGCATTCTTACAGGTACGGTTTCAAGGACATGATGAATATCTACTTGTTACCACGACAACTTATATAGAAGCAACTCGAAAAAAATGATTTTATACTGTGTAATATTTGTGTAACTTTATTTAAAATCAAAACGTTTCCAATCGTATTCTCACATGTTTCAAACACACACATAAAAACCCCAGAAAACCTTTATGCATAAGGGTTTTCTGGGGTTTTATCGCTCTATTAAACTTGAACATAATTAAGCAATAAGCGTCCCAGGAGAGATTCGAACTCCCGACAAGCGCCTTAGAAGAGCGCTGCTCTATCCAGCTGAGCTACTGAGACATAGAACTGAAGCTTGTGAAGCATGCATTCTAGTAACGAACTAGACCCGCTCCGGTGAAGCATGAGTAATAATATCACAGGAAAAAAAGAAAATCAACCGCTTATTTTTACCGGTGCCTTTGCAATTTAGTGCTTAAAGCGATACCATCGAATGGAGTGAAACGGATTATCCTACTTTAAAGGTGGAGATTATGATAACAGACCAATCGAAGGATAACGTGGTGTTATTACCGAAAACCATCGATTTTTACCAGATCGAAATTACGCGAATGCTGGAAACAGAGCGGTATGATGAAGCCATCTCTTTGCTGCGCTTCCTAGGGAATTGTGACAGTGGGGATCCTAGAACGAATGAAGAGTGGTTGGCTTTGTTGGCTTGGTTGGAAACTATGAGGCCGAGTGGCGCTGAAGTGGATCGATTAGAAGATCTTGAAGAAACGGAAACCGACTTACTTCGTCAGCATTTGCAGATGAAAACGGAACAAGATCCGCAGTATATCACTCAACTTATCGAGATGCTCCAGCCCCATGTTGCAGCCAGTAAACAAATCCTAGCTCTGGATCAGCTTGCCTATATGGAAGAAGCAGCGAATACCAAATTTAATATTACAGAAGCTTTAGTGGCATGGTTAGAAACAGGCTCCATTTCACCCTGGGTACAATTCAAAGCGTTGCAAGTGTTAAAAATCCGCAGGTATCAAGGGAAAATCAGTATTTCAAAAGAGGGCGTCAAGCTGAAACTGGATATTGGTTCTGTTCCATTAGGACTAGAGGAATATCCTGAAAAAATTGGTTTGGTTCTAAGCAAGCTTAAACAGGTGGCTGAAATCAATGAACCTTCTCTCGTGTATTTTGCTGAAGAGATCTGGGAGCAATTCTTAGCTTATATTTACGGTACAGCGCTATACGAACAATTCGTTCAGGGTGATCAAACTTCCGTCAATGTTTGGGCATCTGCCTTACATAGTATGATTAGGGAGTTGATGACGGGGAACGTCGAAGAAATCGACCTTCAAAGTCTCTATGAAATTCCAGAAGAATCCAAGCTATTGGGGAAGCAGGCCATTCAAGCTTTACACCAATTTGCTGACCTATTTCCTCTCACCTTGAAATGAGGATTTGTTGTGATATAATAGAATGGTTATAATTCGAACCGTGAAAAAAGATCGGTACATTTTTGGAGGGGAAGGCATAAAATGAAAGCAAGCTGGGAAAAAATAGAGAAGAACCAAGGTGTTCTTACAATTGAGGTTGATGCGGATCAAGTATCCGTTGCGTTAGACAAAGCTTTTAAGAAAGTAGTTGTTAAAGCTAATATCCCTGGCTTCCGCAAAGGGAAAGTGCCACGGTCCATCTTTGAAGCCAAATTTGGCGTTGAAAGCTTATACCAAGATGCATTGGATATCCTACTTCCTGAAGCTTATATGCAAGCGGTCAAGGAAACGGAAATCGATCCGATTGATCGTCCAGAAGTGGATGTCCAACAGATGGAAAAAGGACAACCTCTTAAGTTCACCGCTAAGGTTGAAGTCAAGCCGGAAGTTCAGTTAGGCGACTATAAAGGAATTGAAGTAACAGACACCTCTGTAGAAGTGAGCGCAGAAGAATTAGAAGCTGAGTTAGAAAAGCTGCAACAAAGACATGCAGAGCTCATCGTCATTGAAGAAGGACAGGCTGAACATGGCGACACCACAATTATTGATTTCGAAGGCTTTGTCGATGAAGTTGCTTTCGAAGGCGGCAAGGGTGAAAGACATTCGCTAGAGCTTGGCTCCAATAGCTTTATTCCTGGCTTCGAAGAACAAATCATTGGCATGATGATTGGTGATGATAAGGATATCGAGGTTACCTTCCCAGAGGACTATCAAGCGGAGGACTTGAAAAGTAAAATGGCGATCTTCAAAGTAAAGCTTCACGAAATCAAACGCAAAAACCTGCCTGCCTTGGACGATGAATTTGCTAAAGACGTAAGTGAGTTCGATACTTTGGAGGAATTCAAAGCGGATTTGGCAAAACGTTTAGCAGAGAAGAACGAACTAGCAGCTAAACGTGATCAAGAAAATCAAATCGTTGAGCAAGTTGCTTCTGCGGCTGATGTAGCTATTCCGCAAGTGATGGTAGAAGCGGAAGTTGAGTTGATGATGAATGATTTTGCTAATCGATTAAAGCAACAAGGGATGAGCTTGGAGATGTATTTCCAATTTTCCGGACAAGATGAAGCTATTCTTAAAGCTCAAATGTCTGGTGATGCAGAGAAGCGAGTTCGTAACAATTTGGTTCTTGAAGCTGTTGCTAAAGCTGAAGGCATTGAAGCTTCTGAGGAAGAGTTAAACGAAGAATTGGAGAAGATGGCACAAACCTATAAACGCACAGTAAATGATATTCGTTCGATATTAGCTGCTAATGGCAACCTTGATAGTATGAAATCAGAGTTGGTTGTGAAGAAAACCATTGACTTCTTACTGGATCACAGTAAAGTTGTGCCAGTTTTAGCATAGACCAGATCGAGGAGGCACGTTGTTTAAACGTGCCTTTGGTTTACGGAAAATTTTATGACATTCGAGGGTAAACGTTTATCCCGTCTTTTAAGGACGTGCGCGATTTTCTGGAAGTGTCAGGAAGTATAAAAATTATACTTTCTGATATTTTGAAAAATGACATTGCACTGTAAACATGATAAAATTAAGAAGCTTTTAAATTAGAGGCAAAGGAGTTGGCTATATGAATCTAATACCTATGGTTGTGGAACAGGAGGCGCGCGGAGAAAGGTCATACGATATTTACTCGCGTTTACTCAAGGACCGCATCATTTTTATCGGGAGTGCGATTGACGATGATGTAGCCAATTTGGTTATTGCACAGCTTTTGTTTCTTTCAGCACAGGATGCCGAGAAAGATATTCATTTGTACATTAATTCTCCTGGCGGTTCAATCACTGCTGGTATGGGGATTTATGATACGATGCAATTTATTAAGCCAGATGTATCTACGATTTGTGTAGGCATGGCTGCCAGTATGGGATCGCTTTTGTTAACTGCCGGTGCTAAGGGAAAACGTTTTGCGCTTCCCAACAGTGAAGTGATGATACATCAACCACTCGGTGGCATTAGAGGGCAAGCAACAGATATTAAGATTCATGCTGATTGGATTCTGAAAACGAGACATAAACTAAATTTAATTTATGTAGAACGCACAGGCCAACCACTTGATAAAATCGAACGCGATACGGACAGAGATAATTTCATGAGTGCCGAAGAAGCGAAAGACTACGGTTTGATTGATCAGGTTATCACTCGCATCGATTCGAATAAAAAGGAGTGATCCGATGTTTAAGTTCAATGAAGAAAAGGGACAACTGAAATGCTCCTTCTGCGGTAAATCTCAGGATCAGGTACGTAAGCTCGTAGCGGGTCCAGGTGTTTATATTTGTGACGAATGTATCGAGCTTTGCACGGAGATTGTGGAAGAGGAATTAGGACATGAGGAAGATTTAGATCTGAAAGATGTACCTAAGCCTAAGGAAATAAACTCCATTCTAGATCAATATGTGATTGGTCAAGATCAAGCTAAAAAATCATTGGCTGTTGCCGTATATAATCACTATAAGCGGATCAATTCGCAGAATAAGTTAGAGGATGTAGAACTGCAGAAGAGTAATATTCTGCTATTGGGTCCAACAGGCAGCGGTAAAACCTTGCTGGCTCAAACCTTGGCTAAAATCTTGAACGTTCCATTTGCGATTGCAGATGCAACTTCTTTGACGGAAGCTGGTTATGTTGGTGAGGATGTCGAGAACATCCTTCTGAAGTTAATACAAGCTGCTGATTATGATGTGGAAAAAGCCGAACGCGGCATTATCTATATTGATGAAATTGACAAAGTAGCACGTAAGTCTGAAAACCCTTCGATAACTCGTGATGTATCGGGCGAAGGTGTACAGCAAGCATTATTGAAAATTCTTGAAGGCACTGTTGCCTCTGTGCCACCGCAAGGCGGACGTAAGCATCCCCATCAAGAATTCATTCAGATTGATACCACTAACATTTTGTTTCTTTGCGGTGGGGCGTTTGATGGCTTAGAATCGATCATTAAGCGTCGTATCGGTAAAAAGGTGATCGGATTTAGCAATGATGGGCATAAAATTGATTTGAAGCCAGGCGAATATTTATCCATGGTGCTGCCAGAGGATTTATTGAAATTCGGCTTGATTCCTGAATTTGTTGGGCGTTTGCCCGTTATTTCTTCTCTAGAGCCTTTGGACGAGAATGCGTTAATGCGTATTCTGACCGAACCAAAGAATGCATTAGTGAAGCAATATCAGAAGCTTTTGGAAATGGACAATGTTGCTTTGGAATTCAATCATGAAGCATTGGAAGCCATCTCCAAGGAAGCGATTAAGCGAAATACAGGCGCACGTGGATTACGAGCAATCATCGAAGCGATTATGCTGGATGTGATGTTCGATATCCCTTCGCGTACGGATGTGACTAGCTGTTTGGTAACGAAAGAAGTTGTTTTGGAAAAAGTACTTCCTCAGCTAACTCTTAAGGCAGGCAAAGAGATGAAAGAAGCCAAAGAGCCAAAGGAAAGCGCTAAGAAGAAAGAAGAAAGCGCCTAATATACACTATGTATACCAAACGATGCCTCCAATTCGGTTTGTTTCCGGAGCGGAGGATGTTTGGTATCAAGGGAGAGAGAAATCTATGTTTCTTCGTACGGAAACAGTACCCGTTAGAGTCGGAGATTTGACTATTGGTGGAAGTAATGAAGTGCTGATTCAAAGCATGTGCACAACTAAAACCGCGGATGTGAAAGCAACTGTAGCTGAGATCCATAGATTAGAAGAAGCAGGCTGCCAGCTGGTTCGTGTTACTGTGAATAATAATGAAGCTGCAGATGCTATTAAAGAAATTAAACGGCAAATTACCATTCCACTTGTAGCAGATATCCATTTTGATCACAGATTAGCTCTCACCGCAATTAAGAATGGGATAGATAAAGTAAGAATCAACCCCGGAAACATCGGTAAACGCGATAAGGTTGAAGCGGTTGTCCGTGCTTGTAAAGAACGCGGCATTCCCATTCGGATTGGTGTTAATGCAGGTTCATTAGAAAAGCACCTTTTGGATAAGTATGGGTATCCTACTCCTGATGCTATGGTGGAGAGTGCGCTTTTTCATATTGGAATTTTAGAAGAGTTAGATTTCCGTGATATCATAGTCTCGTTAAAAGCATCCGATGTACCTATGGCAATTCAAGCTTATACCAAAGCAGCTGCAAGCTTTAAGTATCCATTACATTTGGGGATTACAGAATCGGGAACTCTATATTCCGGAACAATAAAAAGCTCGGCAGGTTTAGGTGCTTTGCTTGCGCAAGGACTTGGCTCGACGATGCGTATTTCACTAAGCGCAGACCCTGTAGAAGAAGTAAAGGCAGCACGCGAGCTCTTGAAGATATTTGGACTTATCTCCAACGCGGCTACTTTAATTTCTTGCCCAACCTGTGGTCGTTTAGATATTGATTTATTCACCCTTGCAAATGAAGTAGAGGCATATATATCGAAGATTAAGGTACCGATTAAAGTATCCGTGCTGGGCTGCGCCGTGAATGGACCTGGAGAAGCTAGGGAAGCGGATATTGGGATTGCGGGAGCTCGCGGCGAGGGCATGTTATTTCGTTATGGGGAAATGATTCGTAAAGTACCCGAAGATGAGCTTTTAACAGAATTGAAAAAAGAAATTGATATCATAGTTGACCATTTTGAGCTAACTGGAACTATACCTGGAAGAAAGCACTTATAAAATTTACTACCGCTGACTGATCTGGTTTGGCGGTCTTTTTTTCATTTTAGAGTGAAGGAGTTTTTATTATATGAGAATTTTGCGAACGGGCTTAATTGGTTATGGCCTCTCTGGAGAGATCTTTCATGCTCCATTTATTAAAGCAATAGAAGGCTTTGAGCTAACTAAAGTGGTCTCATCCAATCCTGAGAAGGTAAGCAAACATTTCCCACAGGTGGAAGTGGTTCTAGAAGTTGAACAGCTTTTGGAAGATGAGCGAATAGATCTCATTATCATTACAACACCGAATACGACACATCATGCGCTTGCTAAAAAAGCTTTGTTGGCAGGCAAGCATGTTGTGGTTGAAAAACCATTTGTTAATCATGCTTCAGATGCAGAAGAATTAATCGAGATTGCGACAAAGTCCAATAAGGTTTTAACTGTTTTTCAGAACAGACGCTGGGATAACGATTTTTTAACAGTCAAACAATGTATAGCATCGGGTACATTGGGTGAGATTTTTTCGTTTGAATCTCATTTTGATCGTTATCGCCCACAGGTTACTAAGCGTTGGAGAGAGCAGGACTTAGACGGCTCAGGCATCCTTTATGATTTGGGGGCACACTTAATCGATCAGGCGCTTCATTTATTTGGATTGCCAGAAACAGTTCAAGGGGATGTGCGCGTACAGCGAGAATACGGAGTGGCAGATGATTATTTTCATATTGTATTGGGATATGGGAAATTGCGCGTTATTCTGCACTCCAGCTGCATTGTGAAGCAATCAGGTCCTCGTTTTCAAGTCCATGGAAGTCAAGGCAGCTTTATTAAGTATGGCTTAGACTCACAAGAAGAGGCTTTAAAAGCAGGGGGAATTCCCGGAGGTTCGCAGTGGGGCAAAGACCGAGAAGATCGCTACGGTGAGCTTACTATTCAACTGGGAGGGCTCGATCTAAAAAGCAAGGTTGAAACCATCCATGGCAGATATGACACCTTCTATAAGGAGCTTTATCATGCCATTGTAGATCATTCACCTGTGCCCGTTCTGGCATTCGATGCAATGAATACGATTAAAATCATTGAAGCCGTGAAGCAAAGCAGCAAGGAATTGAGAACATTGAACTATATATAGGAATTGACAATTATATGTTATATTGAAGGGAATTGATACATATTTAAGCGGTGTGGAAGGTGGATTTGATTCAAATTATGAGAGGGTTTCCGATTCGATTAAAGCTTGGAATCATGACCGTTTTATGTTCGTTGATTTGCAGTGGGGTTATGTTCGTCGGTACAGATCAAATCGTCCATGCGTCTGATAATTTGCTAGGGAATGGTGTTGTAATTTCTTATACGAGAATGATCTGGTGGACACTCATCTTTATCGGCTTATTTATCTTTGTTAATCGCTTGATGATTCGTAGGCAGTTTGTCGTTTATTCGATCCCAGAAGCCAAAGTAGTTATGATCATTCTCCTCTGTGCAGCTGCTTTTTTCAGGCTTCTTATTGCTCCAAGCATGGTTGGATTCGCTTCAGACGTTTACAGCTTCATGAGCTGGTCGCAGGATGTATCTACGAATGGAATGGCTCATTTCTATGGGCGGCCCGATTTTCTCGCAGATTACCCACCTGGGTACATGTTTGTTCTCTACATACTAGGGAAGATTACGCATACTCTTGGCATGGTTTATAAGTCTGATACCTCCCTAATTCTCTATAAAATGCCAGCCATGCTTGCAGATTTAATTACCACGTATATCATTTATTACATAGCGAAAAAGAAGCTGCCGATAACAGCAGCAATTGGTTTGGCAGCTTTGTATGCCTTTAATCCAGCGATCATACTGAATTCTGCTGCTTGGGGTCAGGTAGACTCCTTCTTCACGATGTTTGTACTTATTGCAGTCATTATACTTGTAAATGGTAAAGTACCATTAGCCACGTCTTTGTTTGCTGTTGCTGTACTCTTGAAGCCGCAGGCATTAATGTTTGGACCGTTATTGCTTTTCGTGTTTATTCGCATCCGTAAAGATTATAAAACCATTTTGATAAGTATGGTAAGCGGTTTGTTGGTCCTATTGATCGTTCCGCTCCCGTTTACGATTCATCAGCATAATGGGCCGCTTTATTTAATTGATTTGTACACGAGCACACTAGGGTCTTATAACTATGCCTCCCTAAACGCCTATAACGTAATAACCTTAGTGGGTGGGAATTGGCAGCCGATTACCGATAAGATATTATTTTTATCTTATACGAATTGGAGTTATGTTTTAATTTTTGCAAGCTTGATTTATTCTGGGGTTCTGTACTTTAAGAGCAAGGCCGATGATACGAAGCTTTATTGGATTGCCTTCTTTTTCATGACAGCGGTCTTCATGATTACTGTGAAAATGCATGAGAGGTATTTATTCTATGCCTTGGTTTTTGCTTTGATGAGCTTCATTCATTTCAAGGATCGCAGGATACTGTACCTCTTTTTTGGACTTAGTTTAACCCATTTTTTCAATACGGATGAAATTCTGGGGTACAGCTTAACGAGTAATTTTAAGTTGAATCGCTATGGGATGATATTAATTTATACGTCTTTAGCGAATACGTTCATGTTCATTTACATGATCAAAGTAGGTTGGGATGTGCTGGTAAAAGGTAAAATAACAACTCTAGGAGGAATACCTTTGAACCCCCCCAAAAAAAGGAGGGCCGGCAATGCAATTAACCCGAGAAAAAGAGCCTGAAACCAAACTGAATAAGCTGGATTATTGGTTGATTGCGGGATTAACGCTTGTTTATTTGGTATTTGCCTTAATTAATTTGGGTTCCTTCAAAGCACCTGAAACCTATTGGCAGCCTGCCAATGCAGGAGAAAGCTTCTATGTCGACCTTGGCTCGGAGCAGACGATTAAGAAGATTAACACCTTTGGAGGGCCTGGTGACGGGAATTTCGATGTGGATTTTTCCATCGATTTGAAGACTTGGCATGATGCCCGAGCAATCATTCGGAATGGTGGAGTCGTTTTTGCTTGGACGAGCATGGATATTGAGGTAAAAGCGAAGTATGTAAGAGTGACCTCGACCCAACCGGGCTTCCGATTGAATGAAATAGCTTTGTATGGCGAGGATACATCGAAGCCTTTGCATGTAGAGATAGTTGTACCAGGGACGAAGAGTGAGCTGTCAAAGGGAAGACCTTCCTATGTTTTCGATGAACCAGATCAAGCAGCATTTAAACCTTCTTATCTGAATAGCACCTATTTTGATGAGATTTACCATGCGAGAACGGCATATGAGCAATTGCATGCCATTGAACCTTATGAAAGCACCCACCCACCCTTGGGCAAAATAATTATTGGATTCGGAACGGCCGTTTTCGGCATGAATCCTTTCGGCTGGCGGATTATGGGCACACTTTTCGGTGTAGCTATGATCCCGATTTTTTATGCATTTGGAAAGCAGTTATTTCGTAAAACGGAGTATGCCTTTATGGGTGCATTTTTATTAACCTTTGATTTAATGCACTTTGTACAAACTCGAATTTCGACCATTGATGTGTATGGTGTGTTTTTCATCATTTTGATGTATTACTATATGTATAAGTACTATCGGCTTAGCTTCTACAACACTCCATTGCGCAAAACATTGACACCCTTAGCGTTGTCCGGATTGTTTTTCGGTCTTGGAGCGGCTAGTAAATGGATTGCGCTCTATGCAGGTGCTGGACTAGCTGTGATTTTCTTGCTTGTTTTATTTGAACGGTATCGGGAATATGAGTCGGCTAAAAAGCTGTTGGTTACCAAACATATTGTGAAAAAAGAAAATATCACACAAAGCTATTATCGACAGATTATCGGAGCCTTTAAACCACATTTAATAAAAACAGTTGCATGGTGCTTGTTGTTTTTCGTTGTTATTCCAGGTGTCATCTATGTGCTTTCTTACATTCCATTTATGCAAGTACCTGGATCCGGACATGGCTTGCATGATGTCTGGACCTACCAGAAGCATATGTATGATTACCATAAGAATCTGAAGGCGACTCATCCTTTCTCTTCCACTTGGTATCAATGGCCGATCATGCAGAAACCGTTATGGTATTATGGCGGTCAAGTTCCGGCAGGAAAAGTCTCCCTGATCGTGGCTCTCGGTAATCCTGCGGTATGGTGGGTCGGAATTGTTGCAATTTTTAGTACGTTGTGGATTGGATTGAAGAAAAAAGACAAGACAGTGCTGTTCTTGTTCATCGCCATGGTTGCGAATTATGTTCCATGGATGCTCGTAGCAAGATTAACCTTTATTTATCATTTTTTCGCCATGCTGCCGTTTATGATTTTCTGTATTGTGTATGTGATTCGCCATCTTAAAGAAGTCATTCCGAGTCAAGCTATGAAGGGTGCAGTCGTTGGATATCATGCCATTGTATTACTCTTGTTTCTTATGTTCTATCCGATATTGTCAGGTGCTGTAGTCAGTCGTTCGTATGTGGATCATTTTCTAAAATGGTTTCACTCTTGGATTTTTTAAAGCTTTGCATAAATTCGCTTTGCCAGACAAATAACATAAGTACTTTTGAACCTAAATGGAGGTAGAAAATGCTTAATGTGATGATTTGTCGGTGGAGGCGTCTTTTTGTTGGCGTGGGGTGTGCGGTTGTTGTTTTGTATGGGGCTTTAAGTGGGATTCCTTCGTTTGATTCGGTTGTTTCTGCGCAGGAATACACACAAGATGAGCTGATGAAGAAAAAAGTAGCGATTGTCATTGACGACTTCGGCAATAATATGAGAGGTACAACCGAGATGATGGAATTGAAGGTTCAATTTACCGTAGCTGTGATGCCGTTTCTGCCCACTACGCATCGCGATGCAGAATGGGCGCACAGCTTGGGACATGATGTGATGGTGCATCTCCCGATGGAGCCTATTCGCGGCTTAAAAAGCTGGCTTGGACCTGGTGCGATCACTACTTCGTTATCTGATGCAGAGATTCGTACCCGAGTGAATGCAGCGATTGATGATGTGCCTTATGCCGTTGGGATGAACAATCATATGGGCTCCAAGGCGACGGCAGACTCTCGTGTAATGAAGATCGTTCTAGAGGTATGCCATGACCGCGGTTTGTTTTTTTTAGATAGCCGTACCAACTATAAAAGCGTTGTAACCAAAATTGCGAATCAACTTGGGGTTAGAACACTGGATAATCATATCTTTTTAGATGATCAATACACAAGAGAGCATATCAATAAACAAGTTGCTCAAATCAATAAGTTCTTATTAAAGCATGATGAATGCGTCGTAATCGGCCATGTCGGTCCGCCAGGGCAAAAAACGGCAGAGGCGATCAAGATGGCTTCCCGCCAATATGCGGGAAAAGTCGATTTCGTCTCCTTGCAAATGATGTTATCTGTTAAAGAGCAGAAGAAAGCGGAAAAGCAAACATAAGAAGCCTACATCCTTTAATCGGTTGTGGGCTTCTTATTTTCATATTGTACTGAAATCCAAACGCTCAACAAAACTTCAGATTTCACAGTTAGGAAGATTACATTGCCTTAGGGAAGGCAATACTAATTTTAATATACGAAGTTGGCTTTTTTGATAAGCCAATGAAACAAGTCACTTGGAGGAAACCCATGAGCATAAGTATCGTGTTAATGACCATTCAAATGTTTTTTGCCGTCGTGATCGGCATGTATTTCTGGAATTTGTTGCGTAGCCAGCAATCCAATCGATCAGCACTCGAAAAAGAATCAAGAAAGGAGTTGGATAAGCTGCGCAAGCTGCGCTCTGTTTCCTTAACGAAGCCGCTTGCGGAGAAGACTCGGCCATCTTCAATGGGTGATATTGTTGGACAAAAAGAAGGTTTACGTGCCTTAAAGGCCTCGATTTGTGGGCCTAATCCACAGCATGTGCTGATTTATGGTCCGCCGGGAGTTGGCAAAACGGCAGCAGCCAGGGTTGTGATGGAGGAAGCTAAGAAAAATCCGGCATCTCCTTTTCGCGCCGATGCTAAGTTTACAGAGATTGATGCCACTACAGCACGCTTCGATGAGCGTGGGATTGCTGATCCCTTGATTGGCTCTGTGCATGATCCAATCTACCAAGGCGCAGGTGCCATGGGAGTGGCAGGAATCCCTCAGCCTAAGCCTGGAGCGGTTACGAAAGCACATGGCGGAATTTTATTTATCGATGAAATCGGTGAACTTCACCCGATTCAAATGAATAAACTGCTTAAGGTGTTGGAGGATCGCAAGGTAATCCTTGAGAGCGCCTATTACAATTCGGAGGATACCAATATCCCGAGTCATATTCATGATATTTTCCAAAACGGACTGCCAGCGGACTTTAGATTGGTTGGAGCAACGACACGTACACCTCAGGATATCTCCCCAGCGATTCGTTCGCGTTGTATGGAGATATTCTTTCGTCCCTTGCTGCCAGATGAAATTGGCCAAATTGCGATGAATGCAATACGTAAGATTGGATTCCCTGAAAGTAAGGCGGCTATTGACGTTGTGAAGCGTTATGCGTCGAACGGGAGAGAAGCTGTGAATGTGATTCAACTAGCAGCAGGCTTGGCATTAACAGACCAACGCACAGAGTTGACTGGAGCCGATGTGGAATGGGTAGTAAACAGCAGCCAAATTTCACCCCGTCCCGAGCGTAAAATACCAAACGAACCACGTATAGGCTTTGTGAATGGTTTAGCCGTGTATGGTCCAAATTTGGGAACACTATTGGAAATTGAAGTTACAGTCATCCCAACAGATAAACCAGGAATGGGTAGTTATATGATTACAGGTGTAGTGGATGAAGAGGAAATTAATGGCGGCGCCAGGACTTTGCGACGTAAGAGCATGGCGCGTGGTTCTGTTGAGAATGTGTTGACAGTCTTAAAACGCTTGGGTTATAAACCAAACGATTATGACATGCATATTAATTTCCCAGGCGGCGTGCCAATTGATGGTCCTTCTGCGGGTATTTCGATGGCGACTGCCATTGCTTCAGCGATTCGCCAAATCCCAATAGATAATAAATTGGCCATGACTGGGGAAGTGAGCATACATGGTAAAGTGAAGCCGATCGGTGGCGTTGTTGCTAAAGTGGAGGCTGCTTTTCAAGCAGGGGTTACTACAGTTATTATCCCTCGTGAGAATTGGCAGGATATATTTGCAAACCTCGAAGGCTTGCTTGTGATTGCGGTCGATACCATTGAAGAAGTACTGGAGACAGCCTTTAAAACCCAAAGCATGGAGCCGGTTATTCACATTCCTAGCACAAATGAAGTTCTGATCGCTTCATCAAGTTCCCATGAATTGGTGTTTTGATTTTACATTTGCTAGAATGTAGCTACATCAATACTGAGATTACAACTTTGTTGGAGTCATGCAGTACATCAGGAATGATCACGGAGGTGTTGAAGATGGGAATGAATAAGACAAAAGTTAGACGTATGCCTTTGTTGCCTTTAAGGGGTTTGCTTGTTTACCCGAGTATGGTTTTACATTTGGATGTGGGTCGTGAGAAATCCGTAAAAGCTTTGGAAAAAGCGATGGTGGAAGATGGCTTGATCTTGTTATGCTCACAGTCTGAAGTCAATATAGAAGAGCCAACGGTTGAGGATATTTATCGCATTGGGACAGTAGCCAAGGTGAGACAAATGCTTAAACTACCCAATGGTACGATTCGTGTATTGGTGGAAGGGATTATTCGTGCAGAAGTCATTGAGTTTCTAACAAATGAAGAATATTACGAAGTGAACATAAAAGAATTACCTGAGCAAGAGGTAGCAGACCCGGAAACGGACGCGCTAATGCGCACGGTGCTTCATCAATTCGAGCATTATATTAATTTATCGAAGAAGGTGACACCAGAGACACTTGTGGCGGTTTCAGACATTGAAGAGCCCGGCAGACTGGCAGATGTGATTTGCAGTCACTTGGCGTTAAAAATGAAAGATAAGCAGGAAATCCTCGAAACTGTAGATGTTCGCGAAAGATTAAAAAAGCTTTTGGATATTTTGCATAATGAACGCGAAGTGCTGGAGCTTGAACGAAAGATCAGCCAGCGTGTCAAAAAACAAATGGAAAAAACCCAAAAGGAATATTATTTGCGTGAGCAAATGAAGGCGATTCAGAAGGAATTGGGCGAAAAGGAAGGACGCGCTGGTGAGGTTGAAGAGCTGCGGAGTCAGCTTGGAGCCGCACAATTACCCGAGAAGGTACACGAGAAAATTGAAAAAGAAATTGATCGTCTGGAAAAAATGCCTGCTGCATCTGCAGAAGGCGGGGTTATTCGCAATTATATCGATTGGTTGCTTATCTTGCCGTGGTCCAAGGAATCTGAGGATGATTTGGACATCGTGAAAGCAGAAGAAATTCTCAATGAAGATCATTATGGCTTGGAAAAACCAAAGGAACGCGTTTTGGAATATTTAGCTGTTCAAAAGCTGGTCAAAAAGTTAAAAGGTCCAATACTTTGTTTGGTAGGCCCTCCTGGGGTAGGTAAAACATCGATTGCACGTTCCATCGCGCGATCTCTGGGCAGACAGTTTGTGCGTGTCTCATTAGGTGGAGTTAGAGACGAAGCAGAGATCAGAGGACACAGACGGACTTATGTCGGAGCGATGCCGGGTCGAATCATTCAAGGGATGAAGAATGCAGGATCTAGCAATCCCGTATTTCTTTTGGATGAAATCGATAAAATGGCCATGGACTTCCGTGGTGATCCTTCTTCTGCTTTCCTTGAGGTGCTTGATCCGGAGCAAAATAATACGTTTAGCGATCATTTCATTGAAATCCCTTATGATTTATCCAAGGTCATGTTTATTACGACCGCCAATACGGTTCATAACATTCCACGTCCCTTGCTTGATCGGATGGAATTGATCTCTATCCCCGGTTATACCGAAATCGAAAAGCTGCAAATTGCCCAAAAATACTTGTTACCTAAGCAGAAGAAGGATCACGGTTTAGAACCAGAGCAGTTAGAGCTGTTGGAGCCAACCTTAATGAAGCTGATTCGCGAGTATACAAGAGAATCGGGTGTACGCAACTTAGAGCAGCAGCTTGCCGCTTTGTGTCGTAAAACGGCCAAGTTTATTGTTTCTAATGAAGGAACATCTGTCCGGATTACAGATGAGAAGCTGAAGGAACTGTTAGGGCCTACTAAATTTCATTATGGAACGGCGGAGGAGCAAGATCAAATTGGAGCCGTTACTGGCTTGGCCTGGACAGAGGTTGGCGGCGATACTTTAGTTATTGAAGTTACTGTGCTTCCAGGTACAGGTAAGCTCTCGCTGACAGGCCAGCTTGGTGATGTCATGAAGGAATCTGCACAAGCGGCTTTTAGTTATACACGTTCAAAAGCAGCATCTTTTAATCTTCCAACAGATTTCCATGAAAAGAATGATATCCATGTTCATATTCCAGAAGGTGCAATTCCAAAGGATGGACCGTCTGCAGGTATAACGATGGCAACTGCGCTTATTTCTGCGCTTACACAGATTCCTGTTTCGAGGTATGTTGCGATGACGGGTGAAATTACACTTCGGGGTCGTGTTCTTCCCATTGGCGGCTTGAAAGAAAAGTCTTTGGCGGCTCATCGCGCTGGAATTAAGATTATTCTAATGCCCAAGGACAATGAAAAAGATTTATCGGATATCCCAGAAAGCGTACGTCAGGATATCACTTTTTACCCGGTTGCTCATATGGATGAAGTATTGTCATATGCACTGGTAAAGCCAGAGCCTGCTGAGATCCATTAGAGAGAGTGTGAACCTATGAAAGTCAATGAAGCTCAATTTGTAATAAGCGCCGTTGGACCGAGTCAATACCCTACGGATGACCTGCCAGAAATTGCTCTGGCAGGTCGTTCGAATGTTGGTAAATCCTCCTTGATAAATCGTTTAATCCAGCGCAAGAATTTGGCTAGGACAAGCTCTCAGCCTGGTAAAACGCAGACATTAAATTACTATTTAATAAACACGGATCTCTACTTCGTTGACTTGCCGGGGTATGGGTATGCTAAGGTTTCAAAGACGAAACGTGAGGTTTGGGGCAAGTTTATCGAAGATTATTTATTAAAGCGTGAAGAGATTAAGCTTCTATTATTATTGGTAGATTTGCGCCACCCCCCTTCTAAAGATGATATCGGGATGTATGAATGGCTAAAGCACGTGGATGTACCCATTTGTGTAGTCGCTACCAAGGCCGACAAAATTCCAAAAAGCAAATGGCAGATGCATTTAAAAATAGTTCGTGATGCACTTATCTTCGATCCATCGGATCGTTTAATTATTTTTTCATCGGAAACAGGCTTAGGCAAGGATGAGCTCTGGCAGGTTATTACGGATGCAATCCAGCCTGTTGAAGAATAATGCAAGCCTTGATCGTTTCTTCAGCAATTAGAGAGTAAAACTAAGGCTACGTGGACTTCCTTGTGGAAATCCGCGTAATTTTCTATTATATGGCTAAATATCTTGGTATTTTGCTGATAGGAATATTTATATCGGATGGTGTATAATATAAAAGTATAGGTTCCAAAGGGTTTCAAAAACAGAATCGAGGGATTTTTATGGCTCAAAGGTTAGCGACTGAATATGTCAAAACCTGCCTGGTATTAACAGAAGCCGAAATGTTGAAATTCGTCCAATTATTTGCCGATCATCAGGTACAACTGCAAGTTAAAGTGTTTGAAAATGGAAGTCAAAACGTCGTGTTTCACGATGGAAGTGAAGATGAGATTGTGCTTTCGTTTGAACGTACAGCTTGTAAATATGTGTTTACAGGTACATGCCGGCTTAGCAACCCGAATTTGGTCCATATTATGCGCAAAGCAGTAGCTGAGTTTAAAGGCAGCGCCATAGTAAATCGCATTTATCCCAGTTATACGATGATTTATCATTATAACCGTGGTGCTGTAATAAGAATTACTGAAATGAAGAATAATGTTGAGAAAATGATTTATGAATTTAAAAATACTGTCGAGCTATTAAAGCTTCTTTATCTTAATCAAGAAGTTGAAGCCGAAATTCAAGCGATCTATGGGCAAATCAATGAGATCCTCGATTTACGCAACTTGACTATGGATGCAGCATTTATTCTGCAAATTGATCAACGTTTACAGCTATTGTCACATCGTCTTTTCACCCTGGAGGCTTAATAGGTTTTATTGATTTCTTCTAACGATGGGAGCTGTGAGGCTTCCTTTTTGCTGTCTTTTGCATACAATAACATCGGTGATAAATAAGATTTCAAAAAAAGTATTGCATTTCTCGGCAATAGATGTTATTTTTAATCTCGTTGAAAAAACTATATAGGAACCAGGATTCACTCAGGACATTATATGTTGCGAGAGGCTTTTCCCTCGGGAAGTGAATGACGTAGGTCCTAGCGGATGAAATCAAACAATTTTATTCCTAGGAAGGGGGAACCGAGAGATGGAATACTCAACTTTCGGAAGACACGTTGCTGTGGACACTTGGGGAGCCGATTTTGAACTTCTCAACAACGCAGAATGGTTAAAAGCTCAAATGATCGAAGCAGCAGAGGTATGCGGAGCAACCGTATTATCGGTGCAAGCACAAGCATTTGAACCACAAGGAGCAACTGTATTAGTCTTGTTGTCAGAAAGCCACATTTCGATTCACACTTATCCTGAACGTGGTTTCGCTGCATTGGATTGTTATACCTGTGGAGAAACGGTTGATCCCCAATTGGCGATCGATCATATGATTTCAGTGCTGAGGCCGGAAACGGTTTATGCGAAGAAATTGATCCGCGGTATGGGCGAACTTCAGGTTGAAACACCTGTAATCAAACAAGCCGTATTGGCGAAGTAAAAGTAGTGCGATACGAATATAATAGTTTATTAAAAGGCCATGGAGAAATCCATGGTCTTTTGTTGTACCTTTTGTCCATACAATAAAATGATAAACATATGGATACGGAGGGATTAAGTTGGGGAAAATGAGAGGGAATCAAAATGCGATTATTATAATCGTATCACTTATGGTTGGCTGGTCGTTTCATTCGGTCTATCAGGTTATTCAAAAATCGGATGAGCAAAAAAGCGATTCGCATTTGCTGTATCAGGTTACCTTGTTTCAAATCGAAATGTTGAATAACGTATTAGCGGACAGCCCTCATTTCAAGAGCCCGGGGGAATTAACGCCTTTGAAGCAGGCGGCATATGCTGTTGATTATACACATGAACGGTTTCTGATTGCACTAGGCTCTAACAAGGCTGTTGAGTTATTCTCTATGAAACGATTAATGGACTATATCCTTCGTCTGCAAATGGGTGGAGAGCGATCCTTAAAGCCGGATGAAATACAAGTCTTAGTGGATGCGGGTTTATTATTTATACAATTGCATGAGGAATTTGCTAAGCTGATGGCAAATAACCATATTGAAATCATTCCATCGCAGAATGTAAAAGTGCATAAAGTGGATCAAGATTTAGTTAAGCTATTTAGTCGGAAATTGTTGCAATAAGTTATTCAGTCATAATTTATTCATATTCACGATCCTAATAACGAATGAATTATGTTATAATAAGCATTAGTTTGTTACAGATTTATAGATAAAGGCAGGTGATACACATGCATATTTTGGTTGTGGGTTTAAATTATCGTACAGCACCTGTTGAAATTAGAGAGCAATTTACTTTGGCAGCAGAACAATTACCAGAAGCGCTTAAGGAACTGAAGGAAACCAAAAGTATAATGGAATGTGTAGTCGTCAGTACCTGCAATCGTACGGAAATCTATGCTGTCATTGACCGCATACACATGTGTAATCATTATATTCTTGGCTTTATTGAAAAATGGTTTGGTGTTTCGCGCGGGCAGTTTTCCCACCACTTATATATGTACGAGCACCAACAAGCGATTGAGCATTTATTTAAGGTTACCTGTAGTCTGGATTCGATGGTTATTGGTGAAACGCAAATATTAGGTCAAGTCAGAGATGCCTTTCTCTTAGCACAAGAAGTAAAAACGACAGGTACTTTATTCAATATGTTGTTTAAACAAGCGATTACTTTAGCCAAACGTGCCCATTCGGAAACGGCGATTGGCGAAAACCCAGTTTCAATTAGCTATGCTGCCGTTGAACTGGGCAAACGGATTTTTGGCAGCTTTGCTAATAAAACCGTGATGATTATTGGTGCAGGAAAAATGAGCGAATTGACAGCCAAGCATTTGCATGCTAATGGAGCTGAGCAAATATTAGTAACAAACCGCACGCATGAAAGAGCCAGGGAGCTTGCAAAGAAATTTCAGGGTAAGGCAGTGTTATTCGAAAAGCTGCATGAAGAGCTCGAGTATGTTGATATTGTGATTAGCTCGACGGGATCATCCGAAATGGTCTTAACCAAGGAGCAAGTACAAAAGGCCCTGCTCAAACGTAAAGCGAGACCTTTATTTATGATTGATATCGCAGTGCCAAGAGACTTGGATCCGGGGATTGGTGATTTGGCGAATGTCTTTTTAAACGACATCGATGATTTAGAAGCCATTGTTGAGAGCAATCTATCAGAGCGCAGCCAAGAGGTCGTGAAGATCGAAGCTATGATTTGCGAGGAAATCCTTGTTTATGAGCAATGGATCAAAACGTTGGGTGTGAGTCCAATCATCCAAGCCTTACAGCTTAAATCAAGCTTGATTCATGAAGAAACCATGGACAGCTTGTTGAAGAAAATTCCAGATCTCGATGACCGTGAAGTTAAAATTATTCGTAAGCTGACGAAAAGCATTGTTAATCAAATGCTGCGAGATCCGATTCTGCGCATTAAAGAAATTTCGGGAGAACGACACGCGGATGAAGCTTTGGCGTTATTCACTAAATTATTTGCCTTAGAAGAACAAGTAGCAAAGCAGAAGCTAGCGGATGAGCTTGCAATACAAAAGGGAAATCTGCAAAAGATAGAAAACGAAGAGCAACCTGCCATATTATCATTTAAGGGGCAGCATTTATTAGCAGGTTCTTAAGGCTTGGGCAGGAGGACTGGATGGTCACTCAAGGCTGGATGTTTGACGCTATACTCTATTTATATGCCTTGAGCCTGTTGTTTTATTTCTCTGATTTTGCTGGTGCGAATCGGAAGGCAAAACGGATAGGCACAGGGCTTCTTATTTTTGTTTGGGTCTTGCAGACGATTTATCTCGTATTTAATATTGTGCAAATACGCATCCATTTTGTGTTTACATGGTTTGAAGCTTTGCTGTTATTTTCTTGGTTTATGGTGACCTTATCTCTCATTCTTAATCGGTTTTTCCGGATTGAGCCCTTGGTTTTCTTTGCGAATGTGATCGGATTTGCCGTTTTGGCACTTCACTTTTTTAGCCATCCCCTTGGGACGCCGGAGGTTCAACAAGGACAAGCTTTGAACGAGTTATTGTTTATTCATGTTATGCTTGCTGTTTGCAGCTATGCTGCTTTTACATTTGCAGCGATTTTATCGGGAATGTACTTATTTCTCCATCGTCAGCTAAAGGAAAAGAATTGGTCCCCGGCGATGAAGCGTATGCCTAGCTTGGAGAAAATTGAAACGTATACCTTCTATTCCATCCTCTGTGGTTTTCCTTTATTGCTGCTTTCGCTCGTATTAGGTGTGATTTTTATTGCGTTGCGTGGAGAAAATTATTTGCTGCTTGATCCGAAGGTGTTACATTCTACTTTTGTTTTACTGATTTATCTGGCTTACTTGTCTCTTCGTAAGTTTTCACAATCCTCTAGCAGTCGGTTGGCTTGGTGGAATATGGGAGCTTTTGCTTTAATGATTATTAATTTTTTGCTGATCAATCTTTTATCGGGATTCCATCAATACATAGGGTTGTGAGCGTAATGGGTTATTATCCAATCTGGCTTGATTTGAAGGGGAAAAGCTGTGTAGTTGTGGGTGGGGGTCAATTGGCTGAGCGCAGGGTGGCTAGTTTAATAGAGGCTCAAGCTGATGTGACGGTTATTAGCCCCGAGGTCACACCCATTATTTCTGAATGGTTGGAAAAAGAACAAGTGAAGAGTATATTAATAGGATATGATTCCCAATATAGTAGTGAAGCTTATCTTGTTATTGCAGCAACGAACTCTACACAGGTGAATGAACAAGTCTATAGGGATGCAAGAGGTAGAGGGCAGTTGATAAATCGCGTGGATTGTCCGGAGCAAAGCAATTTTATTGTACCTGCGGTTATTCGCCGGGGCAAGCTGGCTATCGCGGTTTCAACCTCAGGAGCAAGCCCATCATTGGCTGGAGAAATTCGACAAAAGCTAGAGATGACATATGGTGAGGAGTATGAGACTTATGTGGACTTTCTAGCTGAATTGCGCTTGTTGGTACAGGAACGGATTGCACACCCGATGCAACGCAGGAGAATTATGAAAGAAGTGCTGGAGTTGGATATGTTGACTTCGATTCGGGAGGGAACTTTCGATAAGGAGCAGTGGTTGGCGCGATTGGTGGAGGAAATGTCGCTGTAAGTAAAACAAGATAAGCTAGCGAATTGGAGGTAGAGCATGCGTAAAATTGTTGTGGGTACTCGAAAAAGTGCATTGGCCTTAACGCAAACAAATCAAGTGATTGCTCAGTTGGAGCAAATTTGTCAACGTGACGGACTCGACTGTGAGTTTGTTGTTCATAAAATAGTTACAAAAGGGGATCAGATTCTCGATGTTACGCTTTCTAAGGTTGGCGGTAAAGGCTTGTTCGTCACAGAAATTGAACAAGCCTTGCTGGACAACGTGATTGATATTGCTGTACATAGTATGAAGGACATGCCAGCGGATTTAGCGGAAGGGCTAACGATTGGCGCCATTCCAGAGCGTGTGGATGCGCGTGATTGCCTTGTCTCGCGCGGTGGGGTTGATTTGGACGCGCTGCCTGCAGGAGCACGTGTAGGAACCAGCAGCTTGCGCAGAGCATGCCAGCTGAAGTTTCACAGACCGGATCTCGAGGTGGAGTCGATCCGGGGCAATATTGATTCGAGGCTGAAGAAGCTCGAATCCGAAGGCTTTGACGCGATCCTGCTTGCTGCGGCGGGGTTGCACCGCATGGGCTGGACCGATCGCGTCAGCGCGTTTTTGACCGCCGAGGCCTGCGTGCCGGCGGTCGGGCAGGGCGCGCTCGGCATCGAGTGCCGCGCGGGCGATGGCTTCATGCTGGATCTGCTCCGCAGATTCCAGCATGAAGCCACTGCCCGCTGCGTCCGCGCCGAGCGAAGCTTCTTGCGCAGCCTGCACGGCGGCTGCCAGGTGCCTATCGGCGCCTATGGCCGCATCGCGCCGGAAGTCGTGACGTCGGGCGGCGATGCCGACGTCATCACGCTTACGGGCATCGTCGGTTCGCCCGACGGTGCAGTGCTTCTGCGTGCCACAGTCAGCGGCACGCTGCCCGAAGAGCTCGGTATCGAGCTAGCCGAAATCTTAAAAGCACAAGGAGCCGAGCAGATATTAGCTGAAGCGAGGGGTTGAATCCAATAAACAAAGGCAAAGTATTTCTAGTTGGAGCAGGTCCCGGGGATCCAAAGCTAATTACCATCCGCGGCATGGAGGCCATCAAGAAGGCGGATGTGATCGTCTACGATCGGCTAGCCAGCCCCCGCTTATTAATGAATGCAAAGCCCGGTACAGAGAAGATCTTCGTCGGTAAATTACCTGACAAACATACGCTGAAGCAAGAAGAGATCAATCAATTGCTCGTTGATTTAGCGCTCCAAGGTAAAATCGTCATAAGGTTGAAAGGTGGGGATCCTTGCGTTTTTGGCCGTGTTGGGGAGGAAGCTGAATTATTAGCTCAGCATCAAATTGAGTTCGAGATCATACCCGGTATTACTTCAGCGATTGGGGTACCCGCATATGCAGGTATTCCTGTTACCCATCGCGATTATACATCCTCTTTTACCATAGTAACGGGACACGAATACACGAATAAAACCTATTCCGATGTCAATTGGGATAAACTAGCTAATTCCACAGGCACCTTAGTATTTCTAATGGGAGTAACGAATTTAGCGAACATCCGCGACGAGCTCATTCGTTTTGGCAGGTCTCCAGATTTGCCGGTTGCTCTTATTCGTTGGGGTACGTGGATGGAGCAGGAAACATTGACAGGTACATTGGAAACAATCGTGGATCAAGTGCATGAAGCTAACTTTCAGTCTCCTGCAGTCATTATAGTGGGTGAGGTCGTCGAATTAAGAAAGAAGCTAGCTTGGTTTGAGAAAAAACCTTTATTTGGTCGAAGAATACTTGTCACACGTGCTCGGAATCAAGCGAGTGAATTGGTCGATGCAATAGATGATTTAGGCGGTGAAGCCTTGGAGTTTCCAGTTATTCAGCTGCAAGCTCCTACTAAATTAGCGACCAAAGAGCATTTAAAACATGCGTTAAGCAAACTCCCTGACTACGATTGGGTTGTGTTGACGAGTGTTAATGGAGTGGAATATTTTTTTCGCAGTTTAACAGAGAATGGGATTGACATTAGAAGCTTGAGTAAGGCGCGAATAGCAGCAGTAGGACCAAAGACAGCTGAGGCTTTAAGAGAGCGTGGTTTAGTTACTGAAGCATTGCCGAGTAAATTCCAAGCCGAAGATCTGCTTGAATCCTTGCTTCCAGACCTAAAGTCAGGGCAAAATGTATTGCTCCCGCGGGCAGATATTGCACGTGATTATTTACCCAAAAAGCTGAAGGAGCTTGGCTTACATGTTACAGAGGTAGATGTGTATGAAAATGTAGTTTGTACAGATCATGGGGTCGAAGTCTTAGAATTGCTGCGTAAACAAGCGGTTCACGTGATCACATTTACGAGTTCCTCAACGGTTACCCATTTATTCGAAGCGCTGAAGCATCTTGGAGTTATTGAGCCGCTAGAGCTGCTAGCCCATATAGACATTGCCTGTATTGGCCCGGTTACTGCACAAACAGCTGAATCCATGGGACTTAAAGTGAGTTATATTGCCAAAGAAGCCACAGTGGCTTCCTTAATCCAAGCCCTAATTGCAGCGAAGGCTTAACGGTTTCCGATTCCCTTTTTATTTTCTTGATATAAATGCTTACGAAGCCAGTTTTCTGGCGAAAACTCAGCAAATGCTTACGAAGCCAGTTTTCTGGCGAAAACTCAGCAAATGCTTACGAAGCCAGTTTTCTGGCGAAAACTCTAAGGAGGTTTTACTGAATGAGCTTTCCCATTGTCCGTAACCGTAGACTTCGAGGTTCGCAAGCCATGCGTAACTTGGTTCGCGAAACACAGCTTTCCGTCCATGATTTGGTTTATCCGATATTTGTGACTGTAGGCAGTAACATTAAATCAGAAATTACTTCTATGCCAGGTGTGTATCATTTTTCATTGGATCGTTTATCAGAGGAAATCGAAGAAGTAACTGCCTTGGGGATACAAGCCATATTATTGTTCGGTGTTCCTGCCACTAAAGATGCAGAAGGTTCTTCAGCATTTGCAGAGGATGGCATTGTACAGCAAGCAACTCGTTTGATCAAAAAACAAAACCCAGACCTATTGATCGTAGCGGATACTTGTCTTTGCCAATTCACCGATCATGGTCATTGTGGGGTTGTACATCATAATCCGTTAACCAACCATGCCGAAGTAAATAATGATTTATCTCTACAACTGTTAGTCCAAACCGCAGTTTCCCAAGCACAAGCAGGTGCTGATATTATAGCACCCTCGAACATGATGGATGGTTTTGTTCATGCTATTCGCAATGGCTTGGACGAGGCTGGTTTCGATCATGTTCCAATCATGTCCTATTCCGTTAAATATGCATCTGCTTTTTACGGTCCCTTCCGTGAAGCAGCCCACTCTACTCCACAATTCGGTGATCGCAAAACCTATCAAATGGACCCTGCCAATGCGCGCGAAGCTTTACGTGAGGCAGAAGCAGATGTCATTGAGGGCGCAGATATGCTGATGGTTAAACCGGCACTGGCTTATATGGACATCATTCGTACCTTGAGGGATCATTTCGATCTACCCATCGTTGCTTATAATGTGAGCGCTGAATATTCGATGGTTAAGGCTGCCGCCCAGAACGGTTGGATTGATGAACGGGCTGTAGTTTTGGAAACACTGCTCGGCTTTAAACGTGCTGGGGCTGATATTATCCTCACCTATTTTGCCAAAGATGTAGCTCGCTGGCTGCGGTAGTAAATAGAAAACCTTCCCAACGGTCAAAGCACCAGTGGGAAGGTTTTTTCAAATAATAATGTATGAGTTTTTGTCACTTATACGGATATTACCTGTCCTAAGAGAATTTAATCTAAAAAATGAATAGAGCCTCATCATTTTTCAGAATCAACTGCAAAAGTACAGTTAAATAAGTCGAAATCTACGTTTTGGTGCATTCTAACTGCAAGAATACAGCTAGAATTCATAGATTTGGGATATGTAAGCACTTTTTGATGAAAAGTCGAAAATCATACTGTATTTTTGCATTTAGAAGCCCCGAAATAGGGTGAAACGTTCCATGTAACTGTATTCTTGCAGTTAGAGTAAGTGTGAGCGAAATTAACCGAACGCATCCTGAATAATGCCGCAAACGCCCAGTAACTTAATGCTCCGAGTGCTTAAGCTTGGCATGATGCATTTCCTGGAATTCACTTGGAGGCATATGATAATGGTTTTTAAATACGTAGGAAAAGTGCTTGACGCTTAAATAGCCGACCTGCTCAGCCAGACTGATTGGATCTGAATAGCGCATAAATGTATTCCTTCATTTTAGTAGTGATGTCATGCTCATTAAATTGATCTTCATTGGGCAGCATATTCATCTGAAAAATCTTGACGATCTCCGCGAAGAGCGTAAAGGTTTCATCTTTGGACAGTGGATCTTTGTAGGACATCACTTGGGTTATTGTTGGCAATTGGCCTGTAGATGCGGTTGCCCGTGCCCCGCAGGATTTGGTGTAGTGTATATCGAGGTATGGAAACCTTATGACAAATATCATCATATCCAGCAAATTGTGTTTTGGGCGAAATATATGAGTCGTGGCAAAAATGTGATTCTAGCAGCTTATCTTGAACCGTTTAAGGATGAAGCACAGGAAAGCAGGGAGAGGGCTAATTTTTCCGCTTTGCTCCTGACGGCGGTGATTGCTGCCAATGGCGGTTATCATCTCCTGCTGGGCGAAGATAATGCTGTATTGACACAAGGATACTATGTGGTGGTGAAAGAGATTTTTATTGCCTCTACGGATTCATCGATGGGACGACCTCGCGAGTTGTCATATGAGATTATTGCGGGATCAAAAGGCATGGCGCTGAAGGTAACGATTCCATATTTGCATGTATGGGATTTATTGGACGTTGAATTGGAACTATAAAATTGGAGTTGGGAGAAATTTTCCCATTAAGGAATCTAATTTATATCCTACATATTTACTTTATTACCGAATCGAAATGAAGTAAAGGCTCGTCGAAAGCGGCTATCATTATCTTTTGAATGTTTATTTTTAGCAAAACCTCCTTCTTGTCAAACATTTGTCGGATTTTCAACGCTTTCACGGTTGTTGTGTTTAGAGGATTAGGGCATAATTAATGATATTGCTAGTTTCAGAAATGAGGAGAATAAATGACTACAACTTCAGCTTTTATTGCAGCTTGTTTGAAGCAACCGATCGAAAAGGTACCGGTTTGGTACATGCGCCAAGCGGGTCGCTATGATCCGGATTACCGTAAAATCAAAGAAAAGTTCAGCCTGCTTGAAATTTGCAGACAGCCTGAGCTTGCTGCCGAAATCACTATGATGCCAGTCAAAAAGCTAGGTGTTGATGCAGCTATTCTCTATTCTGACATTATGAATCCTGTCGCTTCCATTGGTATCGATTTTGATATTGTGAAGAATATCGGTCCTGTGATCCACAATCCAATTCGGTCTACGGCTGATGTAGAAAAGCTGACTCCGATTGATGTTGAGAAAGATTTATCGCATGTGATCAAGACGATTGAAATTTTGGACAGCCAGCTAACTGTACCTTTGATCACATTTGCTGGAGCCCCTTTTACCATCGCGAGCTATCTGATCGAAGGGAAGTCCTCGAGAAGCTATTTGCGCACCAAGCAGATGATGTATAGCGAGCCCTTGGTATGGCAAGCCTTAATGGATAAGCTGGGTGATATGGTGATTACCTATTTAAAAGCACATATCACAGCAGGGGCTAAAGCTGTTCAATTGTTTGATAGCTGGGTAGGAGCATTGTCTCCGTTTGATTACCAAAAATTTGTATTGCCTACAATCACGCGAATTTTTCAAGAGCTGGCCTATTTGCCGCAACCGAAAATTTATTTTCCCGGTGTAAGCTCAGGTGAATTATTGCCTCAATTAACGGGAATTGAAGCAAATGTAATAGGCTTGGATTGGCGCGTATCGATTACGGAAGGACGTAAACGGGTTGGCAATCGTTTTGCAGTACAAGGCAATTTGGATCCGACCATTCTGACTGCACCCATGGCGGTCATTGAGGATTATGCATCCAAGATTATTGACGAAGGGATACAGCAACCTGGTTTTATTTTTAACCTTGGTCATGGTTTATTCCCGGAAGCGTCGCTTGATAAAATAAAGCTTTTGACCGAGTTTGTCCACGCTTACTCTGCAGAAGCTATTCACAAGCAGCTTAAAGGGAGTGTAGTCGAATGAGCAAGCCGAGAATCGGTGTCTTGGTTATGTCGCATGGAACACCAGAAAATTTAGATCAAATTGAAGCCTTTTATACGCACATTCGTCGCGGAAACGCACCAACACCACAAATGTTAGCCGATTTAACACGCAGGTATGAGGCGATTGTTGGCGGCTTCTTTCCCTTACGCGAGAATACGATTGCGCAGGTACAAGCATTGGAGAATACGTTAAATCGTCTCTATCCAACAACAGAATATGTTTGTTATCAAGGGTTAAAGCATGCACATCCGTTGATTGAAGAAGGCGTAGAGCAGATGCTGAAGGATGGGATAACCGAAGCGATTGGTGTTGTACTTGCCCCCCACTATTCCATCATGAGTGTCGGTAGTTATATTAAACGTGCAGAAGCTACTGTCGCGGAGCTCGGCCTGAATATGCAGTTTATTGAAAGCTATCATTTACAGCCTAAGCTCATAGATGCCTTAACCATTCGTGTCGAAAAAGCATTTAAACTATTTCCCGAAGTCGATCATGAACAGGTCAGAGTTATTTTTACAGCGCATAGCTTGCCTGAACGAATTTTATCTACAGGGGATCCTTATCCGCAGCAGCTTTTGGAAACCTCTCAGGCAATTGCCGACAGATTGAACTTGACCAACTGGCAGTTTGGCTGGCAAAGCGCTGGACGTACAACGGAGCCATGGTTGGGTCCTGATATTCTGCAGGTCTTGCGTTCCCTTCATGATGAAGAGAATGTCAAACAGGTTTTAATTTGTCCAATTGGCTTTGTTTCGGATCATTTGGAAGTGTTATATGATTTGGACATTGAGGCTCAAGCAGTGGCAAATGAATTAGAGGTGCATTTGGAGCGTACAGCATCCTTGAATACAGATCCCCTGTATATGGAAGCTTTAAGTGAAACGATTCATGCTAGCCACGAAGGGGACAGAGCTTAATGGAGCAGAAACCTAAACAAATTGTTATTTTGGGCGGAGGGATCACGGGATTAAGTGCAGCGTTCTATGTGCAGAAGTTCTTTCGAGATCAAAAGCTGCCTATTTCGATTACACTTATTGAACAAAGTGAAGTGTTGGGTGGGAAAATCAGCACTCTGCATAAAGAGGGCTTTATCATCGAGAAGGGACCCGATTCTTTTCTAGCGCGTAAAACATCCATAATTGAATTGACACAAGAACTGGGTTTAGAGGATCAACTGGTTGCTACGAATCCGCAAGCGAAAAAAACCTATATTTTGCATCATGGTCGTCTTCACCGCATGCCTGCTGGTTTAGTGCTAGGCATTCCTACACAAATACTGCCATTGTTAAAAACGAATCTTTTATCATTGCAGGGCAAGCTGAGAGCAGGCTTAGATTTATTGTTGCCTCGGCGTAAGGATAATACAGATGAGTCATTGGGTGGTTTTTTAGAGCGAAGATTGGGCAAGGAGGTTTTAGAACATATAGCAGAGCCACTTCTTGCTGGTATTTATGCGGGAGATACACATAAACTAAGCTTGCAAGCAACCTTCCCGCAATTTCAAGCGGCTGAACAGAAATTTGGCAGTTTAATTAAGGGCACGCTGGCGAATATAACACATGCGGCGGTTATGACCCATACACCATCTCCATCTATTGCAAAAAACAGCATGTTTTTGTCCTATCAAAATGGCTTGCAGACTCTCGTAGATGGATTAGTGGGAGCTTTAAAGGATACGAAGCTTTTAACTGGGCAGACGGCCACAGCAATAAACTCTGTGGATCAAGGCTACGAAATCAAGCTTGCGAGCGGCAAGCTAGTTCCGGCAGATGGTCTTATTGTAGCTCTTCCTTCTTTTGCTGCAGTAAAGCTTTTCCCGCAAATTCCGCTCATACAGGCATTGGCTCAAATCCCTTATGTGTCGGTAGCCAATGTTATCCTTGCTTTTGATCATCCTATTGGTCATGACTTGGATGGATCTGGATTTTTGGTGCCGCGCAATGAAGGGCGGTTTATAACCGCTTGTACTTGGACTTCTGCAAAATGGAAGCATACGGCTCCTGCTGAAAAGGTGCTGCTGAGGTGCTACATAGGAAGATCTGGAGCAGAAGACTGGATGGCTTTATCCAATGAAGAAATTGTAAAACGTGTTCGAACCGATTTACAAGAAATATTAGGTATTCGGGATGAACCTGCTTTTTACGAGGTGACTCGTTTGCTGCATTCCATGCCGCAATATCCTGTAGGACATTTACAGACGATTCAGGCCGCGAGAAACCAGTTGAATACGACTATGCCAAACGTATTCATAGCCGGTGCCGCTTACCAAGGTGTAGGACTGCCTGACTGTATTCAACAAGGCAAAGAAGCCGCCAATCAAGTAGTGGACTCGCTAGCAGCTTCCTATTCATGAAAGTTTAATTGGTTTTTGAACATCTCGAATCTTTTTTCGCTGTTCAAGCGTACGGCTACTAACCGTTTACCATATATGTAATAAACAAAAGAAGATAGGAGTGAAAGAAAATGGAACAAAAACTCAAACGTATCGACAAAAAATCAGAAATCGCATTTGCAGAAGCTAAAAATTACATACCAGGTGGAGTGAACAGTCCAGTACGTGCTTTTAAATCTGTCGGATTAACACCTTTTTTTGCGGAAAAAGGCATAGGATCGCGGATCTATGATATCGACGGGAACTCTTTTATTGATTATGTCGGATCGTGGGGGCCGCTTATTCTTGGTCATGCACACCCTCAGGTGATGGAAGCCATTCTGGAAACCGCAGTGAAGGGAACAAGCTTTGGTGCTCCTACTCTAATAGAAACCAAAATGGCAAAGCTAGTATGTGAGCGTGTGTCTTCCATCGAAATGGTGCGAATGGTCAATAGTGGGACTGAAGCAACTATGAGCGCTTTGCGTTTGGCTAGAGGGTACACAGGCAGAAGTAAAATATTGAAATTTGAAGGCTGTTATCATGGACATGCAGATGCATTATTGATTAAAGCGGGCTCCGGAGTCGCTACACTGGGATTGCCAGATAGTCCGGGTGTGCCTGAAAGTGTTGCGGCGGATACGATTACGGTTCCTTACAATGATATTGAGGCGGTAAAGGTGGCTTTTAGCCATTATGGTGAGGAAATTGCTGCCGTGATCGTTGAACCGATAGCAGGTAATATGGGCGTGGTTCCGCCAGCTGATGGATTTTTGCAAGGATTACGTTCGATAACTTTGCAGTTTGGAAGCTTATTGATTTTTGATGAGGTTATGACAGGCTTTCGAGTGGATTATAGATGTGCTCAAGGATTATATAGTATTGAACCCGATTTAACATGTCTTGGCAAGGTCATTGGCGGCGGACTTCCCGTAGGTGCATATGGGGGAAGACGCGATATTATGGAGATGGTCGCACCAAGTGGCCCGATATATCAAGCGGGAACTTTATCTGGCAATCCGTTGGCGATGGCTGCTGGTTATGCTACCTTAAATCTGCTGCAGCCACCTGTATATGCTGAACTTGAGCGTAAATCAGCAAGGTTGGCAGCTGGATTCAGCAGCAATGCCGCTGAAAAGGGGATCGCTTCAACGATTAATCGTGTAGGCTCGATGATTTGTCCGTTTTTTACAGAGAAAAATGTAACCAATTACGATTTAGCCAAAACATCAGACACAGCGAAATTCAATCGTTATTTTGCAAGTATGCTGGATTTAGGAATAAGTGTTGCACCTTCACAATTTGAAGGGATGTTCGTTTCTGCCGTGCATTCAGATGAAGATATCGAAACGACGATTGAACAGCATCGGGAAGCGTTGAAGCGGATTTGATTTTGAGTTTACTGATTACTGATTACTGATTATTCGTTGTTTTTTTCTTTTAGCTTTCTTAGCTGCTTGCTCAGCCAGATATTCCGGATGATCATAGGCACCGCCTGGATCGATTGTTGTAATGCCATCCCAGACGCGGGTAGCCTCATAATCCTCCGGATTTTCAAATACGAGCAACGCTGACGGCAAACGGCGTTCACCATAACGGCTAGAAGGCTTCGTAACCAGACCTCCATCCTTCAACACTAGCTCAGAGGAGGCGCCGCCATCCAAAAATCCAGCGTTAATTACACCCTCGTTCATGAACAACTCCTGCACTTCTTTCTCAGTTGCTCCCACACTATGTGCTTGACGTCCATCAATGACAACGATAACAATCGTTCCGTCTGCTTTTTGACCGATGGCTGTTCGCGGCTGAATACCTGAACCGCCATCTCCTTTTTTAATTAATCGTTCCCCATTCGCAATGATCCGTGGATAAAAGGATACTGCCTCAGTTACATGTATGGCTTTCAAAGCATTGGTGCTGTATTTGCCGACAACCATAAAACCATCTTGATCAAAACCTACAACATGCTGGGGGAAGGAGCCCTGGTAACCGCTATAGAGTAAATCGCCTCCAGAAACAATAAAACCGATAGGTGCAAAGCCATTGCCCAGACCATCTGGATCATCGAATCCACCTCCGTTTATACCAGCTAAAGCACCTGTTCTTTCAACCATGGAAGAGATTCGCTCTCCTTCCAAAGGCTTAGAAGGGACGACAACACGGATAGCTCGCGAATCGTAAACATACATTTTTTTACCCTTCCAGCGTGGTCCCGAAATATCTTCAACTTTAATTAATTGATCAGCGGAAAGCTTTTTATGTTTAATATGAACCAATCCAAAATTAAGCTCACCTTTGCCTCTTTCTTCATTTCTAGCAATTAAATCGGCTATCATTTGATCACGTTTATGCGCACCAATAAAAATCCATGCCCACTCTCTATGCTGTGTTACGATAACGGTTTGAGCTAATTTTTCACGAATGTTTAAACCATATGGCGTAACGAAAAGAAAAGTGGATATAATAAAAACAACACCAAAAATGAAAAGTAAAAGCTTCTTTAACCAACTCCATGTGCGTACCTGACGTGTGCTTTGAAACCAAAGTTGGATAGCTGAACCCAATCTAAACCTCTCCCAAATACCACTCATTTTTTAAACAATGTTTCTATTTTAACATACTTGCTCATTTGATTATATTAGCAAATTGTGTCGATATTTTGATAGAATAGGATAAAGTAAACGGAATTTGTAAACAAAAAAGGAGAATCCATGGATAAATATAGTATTTGGGGCGTTCCACTTGGTTTGCTAATGATCGTATTTGTTTTTTTTATCGCATTGCTGGTGCTGTTGTTTGTTATTAAAAAATAGAAAGAGTGAAATGATTAAATGAATGAGGCGAGTGTAAGAAAAGGTGAATGGCTGGAAATCCCTATAGAGCTTACAGCCGCAAGCTCTATGGAGGAATGGATGGTCAATCAAGTAGGCATCCCGCCAAAGCTATTGATTAAATTAAAGCAGGAACAAGGGATTCGGCAGAAATCCGATCGTATGTTGCTCCATCTATTCCCGCAAGAGTTTGATGATTATCAAGCCCATTGGATGGATATTGAGGTTCTTTATGAGGATGATTTCTGTTTAGTTGTGAATAAGCCGGCAGGATTAAAGGTGCATCCAGCGCATGCTGAAGATGAACCTACCTTGGGGAATGCAGTTGCGGCACATTATTTGCATACGGGACAAACTTGTAAAGTCCGGCACATTCATCGGCTTGATGAGCATACTTCTGGGGCTGTTTTGTATGCGAAAAATGAGCTGGCCCAGCTACTACTGGATCAGCAAATGCGCTCAAAATGGATTCAACGGCAATATATTGCTTTTGTTCAAGGGATCGTGAAATCGAGCAAAGGACGAATAGATGATCCGATTGGTCGTGATCGCCATCATCCAAGCCGACGTAGAGTGAGTGCGACTGGAGATACAGCAGTTACTCATTATGAGCGCATAGAGACTTTTCAATTAGCCACACTCCTGCGGTTGCGTTTGGAAACAGGACGAACCCATCAAATTCGTGTGCATTTAAGTCATTTTCACCATCCGATTCTAGGTGACACTCTATATGGTGGAAATATCATTTGGATAGGAAGACAGGCATTACATGGTGAGATTTTACAGTTTATGCATCCATTTTTTCAGCGATTAATCGAAATAGAGGCACCTTGGCCCATAGATCTACTAGAATTACATCGGAAGCTACAATAAATCGTATTTAGAAAAAATGTAGGCATGCTCTATTCCTCTAGTCCATATAATGAAAGAAGTAATGGATAAATTTAAGCTTATGATGTTAGTTTGCCAAAGCAAACTCAAAGGAGGGATATCATTGACCGATCAAACAACGGGTTTACGATTTGATATTTACGAACGTGTGCATTTAGCGGAAGAGGAGCCTGCTATGAAATCGCTGGATTCGATTGAGCTAGTTCCACTCATACAAGTGAATACTGAAGGAGAGCATGCGCAATTGAAAGGTAATTTGCTATTAACAGGACAATACTTTAGTGAGTTGGATCATGAAACACGAACCTTGGAGCATTGGATTCCTGTCGAAATCACACTACCTTTAAATCGTGTCGAGCGAATTGAGGACATTGCCGTAGAGATTGAAAATTTTGATATTGATTTATTATCCCCGCGGCTTCTAAATGTTACGGGTGTACTTTCATTACATGGTTTTGATACTGTGCTTGTAGCTAGAGAGTGGCAGGATGAGAATCAGCCCTTATTGCAGGAAACGGATGAAGAAAGATTGGCGAACAAGCCGAAAATAATCCCGTCCGAAGAACCAAATACGGACACATATGTTGGGAATGAAACATTAACGGGAAATGGGACTTGGCTAGAGAGTTTAGAATCGGTTAATGGGCAGGAAAGCGTTTGGGTGGAGGAGAAGCCGGCTTTAATCGAGAATGAAGTTATTCAACCAGAGCCCATACCAACCCTTGTAGAAGATAAAAACGAGCTGAAGATTGGGTTTGGCAGCAAGCCTGCGTCCGGTCAAGGTCATTTGATGAACATTAAACATTTAATCCAGAGTGACCCAGATGCAAAAGGGGAAGCGGGCAAATATTATGGCAATGAGGAAGCGAAGGGGGAGTTAGCCAGAGAAGGTGTTCGAGGAGATGAATTGGAGTGGAAACGATTATTCCTTGGTGAGCGGGGAAATGATCGGAGCTTTCAAAAAGTAAGGCTTTGTATTGTCCAGAAAGAAGAGACGATCGACGGGATTGCGGAACGGTATAGCATGAATGCAAGGGAAATCATGTTATTTAATCATCTGAGTAATTATCAGATTGCAGCAGGTCAAGTCATCTATATTCCTTCCTAAATCTTTGGTTCTTCATCATTTACAAGCCTTTTGCGCTTAAATGCACAGAAGGCTTTTTACGTTTATCTCAATAGATATCAAACAAAAAGCCCAAATAGAGCAAGAAGAAGAGAAACAAGAGAAATACATCGAATGGATTAGGGAATAATAAAGTGCGGGCAAATTGAACACAAATCAAGGGGAAAAGCACATTTCGGACTGTGGGTCGGACACGGTACCACCATTTTTGCATATCTTGAGATTACCCCCTCACGCTTAAGTCATATGATTAAGCTTATGAAACGGACAGTCTTCCTTATGCACGAGTTACCAGAGCTGACGCACAAGATTAAATTACATTGATGGGCTTGTGGATCAGGAAAA
>JBBDSZ010000031.1:0-24068 GCA_040904685.1 Paenibacillaceae bacterium
TAACCTCGAAATGAGCGTGCAATGCTGAAAATCAGCATTACAGAGTCAAAGAAACAAGCAGGCTTTATTACTAAGAGGATCGGTTTTATTTGCCCTGATTTGTTCTTAAGCAAATATTAAAAATATAAAAGATCGCATTCCCTAAGCCATCTTGGCCAAGTGAAGTGCGATTTTTTTCATGTTTTGGCAAGCAACTGTTAGCAATGCTTGCTCAAGTACCCTCTTTCCTCCCCTTTTTCCTCCTTTCGTCCCCTCAAACGGCAATAGCGAAACCCATGGAGCTCTTTAGCATCTGCGAAGCTTCGCTCAATCTTTCTTTTCGTTTGTTTTTAGATCGCGTACATTGGGATAATATTGGGCAATCCTTGCAAATTTCTGGATTGGATTTATACATGCGGTAACCTTTGCGGTCTGTAGTTGAATAGGTAGCACTTGTTGATTTGGACAAAGGTACATGTCTTCTTTGGGAAGATAAGAGAATTTCCACTTCTCAAACAAACCTTGGTTAGGGTGAAATCTACGGTGACCAATGGCGCTCTAATCGTTCAATGTAAGGAACAATTTCAAGAGCGGCCGCAACCGACATACAAATTCGTAACGTCAAAGGTTTCTCAACAGCCTGGGCTTTTTGCTTTTTCATTGCAGGAAAAGGATATTATGCAGCGGCGACCGTTTCAGTATTATTGCTGAGGATTGGTCGCTTTGTTTTTTCGGAAAGTCTTATTTCTTTATCTTGTAACCGAATGTTCACATATGTTATATAACAATAAATTATTAAAAAAACACTATTGCACAGATCTAAAAACAGATATATAATAAACTTACCAAAACATCAACTGTATTAATACAGAATACACTGAGGAGGAGTTCAAATGGATTGTCATACTTGTTGCGGTAACGGTGAACTTGATTGTCCACGCTGTGGGCATGAAGAAAAACACCGAAATGAGCAGTCTGGCTCAGAGTGCATGGATTGCAAAGGAACAGGCACGAGCATCTGCTATAGATGCAATGGAAACGGGTATTTGGAACAACAATAAGCAAGAACAAAAAGCATCGTACATTTTGAGGTAACCATCTAAGGGGGAAATTACAAATGCAAAGACAAACTCAGAAGAATAAGGAATTACAAGCGGAACAAATGCAAAAAAGCTGGAACACGAAACGTTTTGAAGGGATTGTGAGACCGTATACACCAGAATATGTTCTTCGTTTGAGTGGTTCATTACAGGTAGAACAAACACTAGCTAAAGTAGGGGCAAGTAAATTGTGGAAGCTCTTAAATACAGAAGCGTTTATTCCAGCACTTGGTGCGTTGACAGGGAATCAAGCCATTCAGCAAGTGAAAGCAGGTCTAAAGGCCATTTATTTAAGCGGGTGGCAGGTTGCCGCTGATGCAAATTTATCAGGTCATATGTATCCTGACCAAAGCTTATACCCGGCAAACAGCGTACCCCACGTTGTAAAAAGAATTAATCAAGCATTGCAGCGTGCAGATCAAATTCAACAATCGGAGGAGAAAGGCGATATTGATTTTTACGTGCCGATTGTAGCAGATGCAGAAGCAGGGTTCGGTGGACCGCTTAATGTCTTCGAATTAATGAAAAGCATGATTGAAGCCGGGGCAGCAGCCGTACATTTCGAGGACCAGCTTTCTTCAGAGAAAAAATGCGGACATTTAGGCGGGAAGGTACTTTTGCCGACTCAACAAGCGGTTCGAAATTTAGTTGCAGCTCGACTCGCTGCTGATGTAATGGGCGTAGAAACGGTTTTGGTCGCTAGAACAGATGCAAACGGAGCAAAGCTTCTGACCAGTGATGTAGATGAATATGATCGCCCCTTCTTGACAGGTGAGCGTACACCAGAAGGATTCTTTTATGTAGAAGAAGGAATAGAACAAGCCATTTCCCGAGGTCTTGCTTATGCGCCATACGCAGATATGATCTGGTGTGAGACGTCTGAACCGGATCTAAAAGAGGCAAGACGCTTTGCAGAGGCCATTCATGCGAAGTACCCAGGTAAATTACTGGCTTACAATTGCTCGCCATCCTTCAACTGGAAGAAAAAGCTTGACGAGGACACAATTGCAAAATTCCAACAGGAGCTTGGAAAGATGGGGTATAAATTCCAATTTGTCACACTAGCAGGATTCCATGCGCTAAATCACAGTATGTTTGAATTGGCTAGTGGATACAAAGATCGTGGGATGGCTGCGTATTCTGAATTTCAACAAGCAGAGTTCGCAAGCGAAGTAAAGGGATATGAAGCAACCCGTCATCAACGTGAGGTTGGAACAGGATATTTCGATCAGGTTTCACAAGTGATTTCCGGAGGAACCTCCTCGACAACAGCACTAAAAGGTTCGACGGAAGAAGCACAATTTCAACATTAGAAGGGTGGTATGGAAGCTGCCTATTAATAGCATTATGAAGGGGATGAAAGCATTGACGGATAAGACACTTGCTCAAGGAATCGAAGTAAAAGGTGAAACTACAAGTGATGCAGGTTCGGAAATCCTCACGGCCGAAGCTCTTGCATTTATATCAAAGCTAGAAAAGCAGTTTGCATCAGCACGCAGCACTTTGCTTCAACTAAGGCAAGAACGCCAAGTGCGAATTGATGCGGGTGAACTTCCGGATTTCTTGGCCGAAACAGAACATATTCGCAATGGGAATTGGAGTATTGCACAGACACCGGCTGATTTACAGAATCGTCGTGTGGAAATTACAGGTCCGGCGGGCGACCGAAAAATGGTCATCAATGCTTTCAATTCTGGTGCTTACGTATATATGTCTGATTTTGAAGATGCCAATTCTCCAACGTGGGAAAACACAATTGAAGGCCAAGTGAATCTTAGGGATGCAATTAACGGTACCATCCGATATGAGAACCCGGATGGGAAGAAGATATATGCTTTAGATAATAAAGTAGCCACACTAATCGTTCGTCCCCGTGGATGGCACTTGGAAGAAAAACATGTTCTTCTTGATGGAAAGCCGATTTCCGCGAGCTTGTTCGATTTTGGACTCTTCTTCTTCCATAATGCCAAAAAATTGATTGAAAAAGGCAGCGGACCGTACTTTTACCTTCCTAAATTAGAAAGCCATTTGGAAGCGCGCTTGTGGAATGAGGTATTCGTATTTTCACAAAATGAGCTTGGCATTGCGCAAGGTACCATCAAAGCAACGGTTTTAATCGAAACCATTTTGGCTGCATTCGAAATGGATGAAATCTTGTATGAATTGCGTGAGCATATTGTAGCGCTGAACTGCGGTCGCTGGGATTATATATTTAGTTATATCAAGAAATTGAGAAATCAACCGGATGTGATTTTGCCGGATCGTGGACAGGTAACGATGGAATCACCGTTTATGAACGCTTATTCGCTGCTTGCCATTCAAACGTGTCATAAACGCAAGGCCCATTGTATTGGTGGAATGGCTGCTCAGATTCCGGTAAAAAGGAACCCTCAGCTCAATGAAGAAGCCATGAATAAAGTTCGTTTGGATAAACTTCGGGAGGTTAGAAACGGACACGACGGCACGTGGGTTGCGCATCCAGGTCTCGTATCGGTAGCGATGGACATATTCAACGAACATATGAAAACACCGAATCAAATTAATAAGAGTCTTGCTGATTTAAACATAACTGCTGCAGATTTGCTCGAAATTCCTCAAGGATCCATTACAGAAGCGGGGGTGCGGACGAATATCAATGTCGGCATCCAATATATTGAAGCGTGGCTAAGAGGCTCCGGCGCTGTACCGATCAATAACTTGATGGAGGATGCCGCAACGGCAGAAATTTCAAGGGCACAATTGTGGCAATGGATTCATCACCCCAAAGGGGTTCTGGATGATGGACGGAAGCTGACAATTGAATTATATGAAAACATTCTTGCGGAGGAGTATCAGAAAATTAAGCAGCAGCAATTTAATGAATCCGATAGCTCGGATAGCAAGATAGATATGGCAAGTGAACTCTTTAAACAACTAACGGTTTTGCCAGAATTTGAAGACTTTTTGACACTGCAAGGATACCAATATCTTTAAGGGGGATGACCTATGTTGAAACCATCTTTATCTCAATCGCATTTGGAAAATATCTGCAATCACTGTGGAGAAAAGTGGAAGGCATTGGCCGCTGAGAGCTCTCTAGAATGTGCTTCATGTATTCAGACAACATTTTATGCCTTATCACCCATCTTTATGACTCTATATAACACATTAATAGACGAATAGGTTCAAACTAATTTTCATACCATATAACCAACAACTGATAGATAAGTTGAACGACAAAAGGGGCGGCGAATTTTAAAATTCGATTTGCCCCTTCTTGATCTAAAGCATACGAGCCAGAGCATGTCTTTTTTATATAGGTTGTTATATAATGACTATAACAGTATAAAACAGTTATAGTCGGGGTGTATAAGAGATGAATGAAGAGCTTCAGGAATTGACAACCAAACACGAACAAATCATTCGCTATATCGAAACGTTAAGTGTAGGGACACGGCTTTCTGTACGAAAAATCGCCCAAGCCCTAACCGTTAGTGAAGGAACTGCTTATCGGGCAATTAAAGAGGCAGAAAACCTGGGTATTGTCAGTACTAAGGAACGAACGGGTACGATTAGAACGGAGCGCAAGGAGAGTCACCAAATTGACAAGCTTACGTTTGCAGAAATCGTTAATATGGTAGACGGCGAGGTGCTTGGCGGGGCTGCGGGGTTGCATAAGACGTTAAATAAATTTGTCATTGGCGCTATGGAATTGGAAGCTATGTTGCGATATATTGGACCGGGCAATCTTCTGATTGTGGGCAATCGAAACAAAGCTCAAATCAGTGCACTTGTACAGGGGGCAAGTATATTAATAACAGGTGGCTTTCATACTAGCCCCGAAGTCAAGCAGATGGCGGACGAATTGGAATTGCCCATCATTAGCAGCACTTACGATACATTTACCGTTGCGACCTTGATTAATCGAGCGATAGAGGATAGGCTTATCAAAAAGAAGATTATCCTGGTTGAGGATGTTATTCGTACAGACATGCCTGCTGTTTACCTGAAAAAGAAGAATACGGTGAAAGAAATGCAAGAGTTAATGGAAGGATCTAGACACACTCGATTTCCGGTAATAGATGACGATCTCAGACCCATAGGTATGATTACTACCAAAGATATCATAGGCGCGGATTCAAGCCAAACAATCGATAAATTTATGACTAGTAATCCGCTAACAATCAATGCTCAGACTTCAGTGGCTTCGGCAGGACATAGGATGATCTGGGAAGGGATAGAATTACTACCAGTCATTGATGCAAACCGTAGAATGATTGGTGTCATCAGCCGAAAAGACGTATTGAAAACCATGCAATCGATTCAGAAGCAGCCACAAAACGGTGAAACCTTCGAGGATCTCATCTGGTCTGGATTTGATGAACTACGTAACAACGAAGGACAACTGTTTTTCAGGGGGGCCATTACCCCGCAAATGACAAACTATGTGGGAATGGTTTCTGAAGGTGTCTTAACGACTCTGATGATTCGTGCCGCTTATCGGACCGTCAAAGACCATAAAAAGGGTGATCTCATTTTAGATAGTTCCTCTAATTATTTTTTGATTCCGGTTCAAATCGACGATGTCGTTGATATCGTTTCAACGGTTATTGAGATAAGCAGACGGTTTTGCAAAGTTGAAATTGAGATCTATGGAAATGGTATTCGTGTAGCAAAATCGATGTTTAGTGCTCGTATAATAAATTAAGTCTAACTTAGTGTGAAGAGGCTGATTCCCGTGGATCGAGAGGGAGCCATTGTTCTTGGGAGAGTACGCTTATCCTGACGAAAGCAGGAGGAGCTACTTTTGTAGCCTCATCCAGATGAGCACTTTCCATGAACTAGGGCATCCTTATCTAAGGATGCCCTAAAATTTTACCTTAGAGAGGATACGTTAATCGTATCACAAGCAGGCAATGTGTGAATGAAAATAGATCCCCTTGAACCAAAATTTCAATAGGGTCTCCTTCGTTCATTTGATACCTTTTGCTATGATTTGTCTAATCCCTGCAATTTTTAGGATAATCCTTCAAATTCAGTTTGACGTAAAGCTTCGTAAAGTAGAATAGCTGCAGAATTAGATAAGTTTAAGGAGCGAACGGCATCTGTCATGGGGAGCTTTAAGCAGGTTTCTGTATTGGCTTGTAGTAATTCTTTAGGTAGTCCAGCCGTTTCTTTGCCGAATACAAAAAAATCACCGTCTTGAAATGTGAAATCACTGTAATTTTTGTTAGCTTTTGTCGTTGCAAAAAAGAAACGGGCTTGTGGATAAAGCGCTTTTATTTCCTGAAATGAATCATGATATGTTAATTTAACAGAATCCCAATAATCCAAGCCGGCTCTTTTTAACACTTTATCATCTGTAGAGAAGCCAAGTGGACGAACCAAATGTAAAAAAGTGCCTGTAGCGGCACAGGTACGCGAAATGTTTCCCGTATTGGCGGGTATTTCAGGTTCAACTAGCACAATATGAAAGGCCATAATACAGATCACTTCCTCTTAATAATTAACATACACTTTACTCATTCTTGATAGGCGGATGATATTGACCTGCGATAATAGGATTAACGTCTTAACTTCAAAGGAGAATCAAGATGCTGAATAAGAAAATACTGATCGTAGATTCAATCATTTCGCCCAGATCTGATTGTACTGGATCTCATGCTGCCCAAAATGGATGGTATTCAGGTTTATCGTAAGCTCAGAGAGAATCGTAACTTTGTGCCGATAGTCATGTTAACTGCCATGCAGGATTTAACCGATAAAATTGCTGGGTTAGATAACGGTGCAGACGATTATATGACGAAGCCGTTTAGCTCGCAAGAATTAATTTCGCGGATCCAAGCTGTTTTACGTAGAAGCCAATCTCTCCCAACGGACGGTTATAAGCTAACGGAGCCTGACCTAAAGAAAAATCTGGCATAATCTTGTATATCTGAAATGCATACATTGATAATGTGGTTAAAAAGCACTTGTCAGGAAAATCTCCTGCAAGTGCTTTTTGGTGATTCATTTCATCGGTTATCCAGCCGTGCTTTGGAATTGCTTCATAAAATCAGCCAATGCTTTACAGCTTTCATAAGGAACGGCATTATAGGTCGATGCACGTAAATGTCCAACACTGCGATGTCCGGCTAAGCCAACAAAACCGTTAGCAGATGCTTCCTTGAGAAATTGCTTTTCCAGCTCTTCCGATTGAAGCTTAAAGGTAATGTTCATAATGGAACGGTCAGTTTTCTCAACCATGCCTTCAAAGAATCCATTGCTGTTATCAATTGTATTGTAAACCAATGCAGTCTTTTCACGGTTGCGTGCTTCCATTGCGGACAAACCGCCATTTTCTTTGATCCATTTCAGTACAAGATTAACCATGTAGACAGAGTATACAGGCGGTGTATTGTAAAGAGAGTTATTCTTCAAATAGGTGCTGTAGCGCAGCATGGTTGGGATATTTTTCGGTTCATTTTTCAAGATATCCTCACGTGCGATAACTACAGTTACACCGGAAGGTCCGAGGTTTTTCTGTGCGCCTGCATAAATCATGGCGAATTTACTAGCATCAAACTTACGGGAGAGAATGTCGCTCGACATATCCGCAATTAATGGAATGCTGCCCGAATCCGGGAAATCGGTAAATTGAGTTCCTGCAATTGTTTCGTTGGATGTAATGTGTAAATAAGCAGCATTTGCAGAAGGATGAATATCGCTAAGGGCAGGCATATTCAGCAATCCTCCTTCGCGTGAGCTAGCGGCTATGGATACTTCACCGAGCAATTGAGCCTCTTGATAAGCTTTTTCTGCCCAAGCGCCTGTCATGATGTAGCTGCCTGTTTGACCTGCATGTAACAGGTTCATGGGAATCATCGCAAATTGTGTGCTAGCGCCACCTTGTAGAAACAATACTTTATAGCCTGTTGGCAGACCTAGCAATTCGCTCATCAGCTGTTGTGTTTCATCATTTACTTGCTCATATTCTTTACTGCGGTGAGATATCTCCATAATGGACATCCCAATACCCTTATAATTCACAAATTGCTCTTGGGCTTGCTGGAGGACTTCCAGCGGCAATGCAGCTGGTCCTGCATTGAAATTGTAAGCTCTTTTTGTCATTTTTTTACCACGCCTTCTATTCATATAGGATATGGCTATGATAACAAGTTTCGCCCTCCGCTTCAAGTGCTCTATAGTGGACAATAAGGAGATATTGCAACCTTTTGTTTAATTTAGTAGTCTTTAGTAAAGTGATAGTGCAAGACTTTACAGGACTTGTCCTCAATAAAGAAGGAGTGAACGACATAAAAAAAATAGGGTTACCAACAATGTTCATGATCTTAACAATTGTCTGCTTCACGGGATGCAATAAACAGGAAACGACCTCGGCAGTAGAGTTAAGTTCATCTCCTGTAGTGGCTGTTTCTCCAGAAACTCCAGCACCAACTGAGGAGGCTTCATCACCTACGCCACCTGAACCTGCAGCAACTCCAAAAGTGACTGATACCGGGAAGACAGAAACGCCATATGAGGCAGATTCTCTGTCAGTTGTAGCCGAACCGGATAGTGTTATCGTACTTGTGAATAAGCATTTTGCATTACCGAAAGATTATGAGCCAAGTGATTTGATTTATCCGGATGTACCTTTTATTTTTAAAGAAAAAGTAGAAAAGCGTAAGATGCGCTCAGTAGCAGCCAAAGCATTAAAAGAGCTATTCTCTGAAGCGGAAAAAGATAATATTCAACTGGCCGGTGCTTCAGCCTACCGTTCGTATGCCACTCAGAAGACCTTGTTTCAACGTTATGTCCAACAGGATGGGTTGGAAAAAGCTCGCACCTATAGTGCTATAGCGGGCACCAGTGAACACGAAACAGGTCTAGCGATTGATGTTTCAGGCGTTGACGGCAAATGTGCGGCACAGGATTGCTTTGCAGGGACGAAGGAAGCGATTTGGCTTGGTGAGCATGCAGCGGAATATGGCTTTATCGTGCGTTATCCAGAGGGGAAGGAAGCCATTACAGGCTACATGTATGAACCATGGCATTTGCGTTATGTGGGCAAGGAGATTGCAAAGGAAATTTCCGCTAATGACAGCACTTTGGAGAATTATTTAAATGCTGTTCCGGTTTCCAAGTAAGGAAAGTAGTCAGTTACCGGAGACAGGAAGTTTTACGACAAAATCTCTTAGAAGAAAGGATGAACAGGTTACAAACCATGATGCCTTTTCAGGTAAATCAGAAAAGTTTAGAGGGTTATTCCCCTTACATCATGCATGATACGCCTATTCATCCTAGGTTTGAAATTGAAGAAGAGCTAATGGAATCGGAGAAATCGATCATCTATCAGCAGGCCGAGAATAGGTTGCACGTTCAAAAGGCTTTGATCCTATATCTACTTGGAGTTAAATCTTAAGGTTTCCGATTGCCTCGTGAGCTCTCGAAGAGGGTATACCATTCTACCCGTGACATCATCTTCGATTGGTGAACAGCGTCGCGGCAGGCAAGCACGCGATCTACATTTGCAGTTCCAATAACGGGCTGAATGAGTGCAGGATGCTTCATTAGCCAACCAAGCACAATAGCTTCGGCTGTTGTATCTTTTTGTTTAGCCATTTGCTGCACAAGCTCAGCGGTTTGGATCACAGCTGGTGTTGCTTTATCAGTTGCTTTTCCAGAGAATATGCCTTGAGCAAGTGGTCCCCATGCTTGAATTTGGATATCTTCCAATTGACAATGCTCCATAATGCCATCGGCAAAGTTAATGTTGGTTCCTGCTTTTTGGTTAACGAGCACACCTTGTTCAATCCAATCCAAGCGGGCAAGACTCATTTCTAGCTGATTGACAACTAAAGGCTCAGGCAAGGAATTTTGAATGAAACGGATTTGGGCTGAAGACATATTGAAACGCCAAAATGACGAACCTTACCAGCAGCCTTTATGGCTTGGAATGCTTCTGCGATTTCCTCTGGCTCCATTAATGGATCGGGGCGATGGAGGAGATATATATCCAGATAATCTGTGCCTAATCGTTGTAAACTGGCATCAATAGAGTTCAAGATATGCTCTTTAGAAAAATCAAAACGTTGTGGCAACTCATCACTTTTCATACGAATCCCACATTTTGATTGTAAAATCATTTGCTTACGCAGCTCGGGTCTATTTTTAAAAATCTGACCAAAGACGGCTTCTGCTTTACCGTATGTATAAATATCTGCGTGATCGAACATGGTAATTCCAATTGAAAGTGCCGCATCTATGGCTTTCTCTGCTTGCAGGTAATCTTCTTTCGTTAAAGCATTTTGGTTCCAGCCTCCACCAAGTCCCATACAGCCAAATGCTATGCGACTGTTCGAAATGCCGCGTTTCTCCAAAGGCATTAATTTCATCGTTAACTTAACCTCCTATAATTGTTCTTGCTCTATACCTTATCCACCATTTGACATAAGGACTGAATAATAGTTCTCTTACTTAACTGGAGGTAAAACTGCTGAGTATTCATTCTGGAAGTGATAAATTCAGTGTCTTTTCGCTGATTGGCAAGTATACTAAAGGTAGGTTTCATCTTAAAACAGCGAGGACGAATTGGTTAGAGGCGGTTCGTACTGTGGCCAAGGTCAATCCTACGCTATATCGCAGCATGCATAGCTATGCATTAGCGCATTTTGAGGAAGCGAAAGCCTATTATCATGTGACTACCGATATGAGTAAAATCGTGCCGCTTGCAGGTGTATCCGATGTTTTCTACCAAACCTTAAGTGAACAGGAAGAAGCATTTGAGCAATCCTTAATCTCTCATATTGGTAAACACCTTTCCTTGCTTGGGAAATAACAAAATACTTTAAATGGAGAAATGATTATGAGTATTCTACATCAATTAGTTCAAAACATCCCGATTCCACCGATGGTGAGAATCCGCCAAAAGTTTGATGCAACAAAGCTTGATGAGCCGGTTGAAGCGTTGCGACAGGAGCTGAGAAAGCCAGGTTCCGTCGATCGATTGCTTCCTGGACAATCTGTGGCGGTAGCAGTTGGGAGTCGGGGTATCGCGCATATTGGCGATTTTACCAAGGCTACTATTGACGCGATTCTTGCCGTTGGCGCTTTTCCATTCATCGTCCCCTGTATGGGAAGTCATGGGGGGGCAACGGCTGAAGGTCAGACCGAGGTTTTGAGTCATTTTGGGATTACAGAAGCTTTAATGGGGGTTCCGATTCGTTCTTCGATGGAAGTCGTTGAAATCGCGCAGCTTGAGAATGGTTTGCCGATTTATGTGGATCGCATTGCTTCGGAAGCAGATGCGATTGTTGTGATTAATCGGATCAAACCGCACACGGCTTTTCGGGGGACGGTGGAAAGCGGGATTCTGAAGATGATCGCCATTGGTCTAGGCAAGCAAAAAGGTGCAGAAGCTTGTCACCAGCTTGGTTTTAAATACATGGCAGAGAATGTACCCGCTATGGCTAAGGTGATGATTGAGCTTTTACCGATTGTTTTTGCCGTAGCCCTTGTTGAAAATGCTTATGATGAGACCTCACGTGTTGAAGTGCTGCCGATTGAAATCGTAGAAACACGTGAGCCGGTGCTGCTAGAAGAAGCCAAATCACGCCTGCCAAAAATATTATTTTCGCAATTGGATGTGCTCGTGATTGATTATATTGGTAAAAATATTAGCGGTGATGGCATGGATCCGAATGTGACAGGCAGATATCCAACGCCTTATGCAACAGGAGGTCCTGACGTTTCGAAAATGGTTGTTTTGGATTTAACCCATGAAACGAAAGGCAATGCAAACGGAGTGGGTACAGCAGATTTCACAACAAAGCGTCTTGTGGATAAGATGGATTTGGATGCAACCTATGCGAATGGGCTGACTTCAACCGTATGTGCACCGACGAAAATCGCAACTACTTTAGTTAACCAAGAGGATACGATAAAAGCTGCCATCAAGACCTGTAATATTCTTGATTATACGAAATGTCGTTTGGTGCGCATTCAAGATACCTTGCATTTGGGTGAGATTGAAATTTCCACTACCTTACTTGAAGAAGCAAAGCTGCAGGCGGATATAGAAATATTAAGCGATGCCTATGTATGGTCATTTAATGATGAAGGAGATTTATTTTAGATGAAAGCTACGGGTAAAAAATATGTTATTGCCGTCGATATCGGCACAACCAGCACCAAAACCTTACTTGTGGATCGGACTGGAGCCATACGTGGCGAGCATTCGATTGGTTATGGGATTGTTTCCGTACTTCCGGGTCAGGCAGAGCAGGATCCTATCGAAATCTACGAAGCCGTGATTATGGGGATTCAAGCCGTAATGGCTTCTTCTTCGATAGAAGCAAATGAGATTCTATGTGTCTCATTCAGCTCGGCTATGCACAGCTTGATTGTGATGGATGCCCAGTTCAATCTGCTAACTCAAAGCATTATTTGGGCCGATAGTCGAGCTGTTCAGCATGCGGATCGCTTGAAAAAGAGTCCAGAAGGTCATGGCGTTTATTTACGGACAGGCACTCCATTGCATCCGATGTCACCCCTGATTAAATTGATGTGGTTAAAAGAGAGTGATCCGACAACTTTTGCTAAAGCAGCATGGTTTGTAGGGATTAAGGAATTTATTCTGGCTAAGCTTTTTGGACGTGTTGTCATCGATTATTCGATAGCTAGCGCAACCGGATTATTCAATTTAGCTACATTGACTTGGGATGAAGAAGCACTTCGCATTGCAGGTGTTACAGCTGACCGGCTTCCAGAGCCTGTCCCGACAACCTATCGTTTGCAAGGTATGGTTGCTTCTGAAGCGGGGCGAATGGGGCTAGGAGTGGACACGCCATTTGTTGTCGGTGCATCTGATGGTGTACTGGCGAATTTAGGTGTGGGTGCGTACGAGCCTGGCGTATTTGCGGTTACAGTTGGAACAAGCGGAGCCGTTCGAGCTGTTGTGCCGAAGCCAATTGCCGATCCCAAAGGTCGTCTTTTCTGTTATGCCTTAACAGAGAATGCCTGGGTAGTAGGGGGCGCGATCAACAATGGCGGGATTTTGCTGCGTTGGGTGCGGGATGTGTTGGCGACTGAAGAGGCAGCGGAGGCTAGACGTCAAGGCTTGGATCCTTATGCCTATTTAACGGGTTTAGCTGAGCGGATTCCTGCGGGTTCAGATGGATTGCTTATGCTGCCTATGCTAACAGGTGAACGAGCCCCCCATTGGAATGCTAATGCTCGAGGTGTATTTTTTGGTTTATCGCTTACGCATGGCAAAGCGCATATGATTCGTTCGGTGCTTGAGGGTGTGGTGTATGGACTTTATTCTGTGGCTGCTGCGCTAACGGAAGTGGTCGGTCCAGGAAAAGAAATTCGCGCTTCAGGCGGCTTTGCTAGATCGGTATTTTGGCGTCAGATTATGACCGATGTTTGGGGGATGCCCTTGGTTGTGCCTGATGTTATTGAAAGCTCTGGCTTAGGTGCTGCCTATTTGGGCTTAATGGCTATGGGTGAAGTGAGTGATTTTAGCGGGATTCAAGCTTGGATTCAGACGGGCTCGGCTCATACTGTGAATATGGAGAATAATAAAGTATATGGTCAGCTTTTCCCACTTTATGAGCAGGTCTATGACCGACTGAAGGATTCTTTTGATGACATTGCACGGTTTCAAAGCAAACCCTTAGGAGAGTGAACCCAATGAATTTATTTGACTTGACGGGTAAAACAGCCGTTATTATCGGTGGTAATAGTACACTTGGCGGTACGATGGCGAAGCGATTGCAGCGCAAGGTGCTCAGGTTGCGATTGTTGGACGTAATTTGGATAAATGTGAAGAAGTATGCGGAAGAATCAGTGAGCTTGGCGGACAAGCCAAGTCCTTTTATGCGGATGCGACAAAAGGTGAGGATTTAAAGGCCTTGCTAGTTGATGTGCTTGCATGGACAGGTCGGGTAGATATTCTGATGAATTGCCCCGGTATGAATAGTGTTACACCCTTTTTTGATTTAACGATAGACGAATGGGACTCCATTATGGATGTCAATTTAAAAGGGGTTGTGTTAGCTTGCCAGGTGTTCGCTAAAAAAATGATTGAGCAAGGTCTAGGCGGCAGTATTATCAACATTTCTTCTGTTTCCTCGGGTCCACCCTTGTCGCGCGTATTCACTTATTCCGCATCCAAAGCAGCCGTTAATAATGTAACCCAATTTTTAGCTCGTGAATTTGCACCTCATCGTGTGCGTGTGAATGCCATTATTCCGGGATTCTTCCCAGCTGAGCAAAACCGAAAAATTCTCTCGCCTGAGCGGATTCAATCGATCATTGGTCATACACCCATGGGACGGTTCGGCGAAGCTAAGGAGCTGCAAGGCGCGGCGGTATTCCTCGCATCCGAGCAAGCAAGCGGTTTCGTCACCGGAACATTTCTTCGCGTAGACGGCGGTTTTGGTGCGATGACGATTTAAAAAGCAGAATGAGTGCAGAGGTACACCTCTTTTAGCGGAAATCGAAAACTGCTTGTGTTTTCCCTAACGATGTAAAACATCTCTTCAGCCGATTTCTCAATTTATAATCACCTCCAGTAACCTATCAGTTCTGTTCACTCTACGTACTTTAGCGAAAGAATTTCGTTATTAGTGCTATGATTTTCCTTATTTTAGTTTGATAATTGGCTAGGTGGCGGGAATAACGAAACTTTGGCGTTATTGACGAAAAATTTTCGCTAATAACGCCAAAGTTTCGTTATTTCTTCCCATTTAACCACATAATAGCCAAAATAACGAAAATGTAGTCTGCTATAGCGAAATTTTTTCTTTCATGTGATGACTGATCTTATATTTCCGAATAAAAGTGCGCTTCGCAAGCATATGCTCGCGAAGCTAGTTTTGATTACGAAGCCAGTTTTGCTTGCGCAAATATCTTAGGACGGTGAAGCCGTCTTTCCTTGAGGTCACACCAAATCACAAGCGTCTGCTGGCATCCAATGTGCATCCTTGCCATCCCATTTCACATTACAGCCAAGCGGGTTTGTAAGTGGAGTCGTAATGGGCTTACCGGCCAAATGTTCCTCTAGGGCATTGTCAAAATCGTTGATAGTTACTTTACTGGAATCCTTTGGATTGTCGACACCACGACCTGAGTAGATGAGCTTCCGTTCCTGATCAAACACATAATAATGTGGTGTTCTTAGCGCTCCATAGGCTAGCGCCACATCTTGAGATTCATCCCTTAAATACACCCAAGGGAATCTTTCTTTCTCCATGAGGGTTACCATATGCTCGAAGGTGTCTTCAGCGTATGTATTGGCACTGTTCGAATTGATTCCAACAAATTGCACACCCTGAGCTTTAAAACGATCTGCTGTCTTTCTTGTTATTTCATTCGAGCCAATAACATAGGGGCAATGATTGCAGGTGAAAGAGATAACAAGTACTTCAGCGTCTGCGAAATCCTTCAAGGTGTATGTCTTGCCATCCGTTGCGGGTAGTGAAAAATCAATCGCTTGATCTCCTAGTGCTAACGTAAATGACATAATAATAACTCCTCCTCAGGGCTTGCTTCAGCAAGCCAGCATCGTAAGCATAATCTTATAATTGATTTTCGCCAGTGCTTTGAAAAAATTCAATGATTTCGCCGTCTAAACCTTTGCAGAAGGCAATACGGATGGGTGTGGCAGGGTTGTTGCTAACAACGACATCTTTTGGCTCTACTGTAATTTCTGCACCCGCTGCTCTTGCTGCGTCAACAGCCTTAGCTACATCATTTGTACGAAAAGCCATATGAATAATGGAGCCCTCCGGTTTAATCTCCTTAGAGCCACCTGCAAAAACCTCTAGATAATTACCATCACCTGTATCTAACAGAACAGCTCGGCTATCGCCTTCGCCCCAGCGTAAACGTTCTTTAAAACCAAAGCCTTCACAATAAAATTTCACAGTAGCATCAAAATCACGCACTTTGATGGCAACATGATGAAAGCCCCCGCCACCGATTTTATTATTTGATCCCAAATTAATAACCTCCTTCATGGTTTTCATCTTTAGAATACATGAATGATGGACAAAATGGTATTAGTTACTTTGAAGTAAGTAATGTATTATTTAACACTTTTAAAAAGGCGCACACAAATAAACCCAAATAAACTATAATGGAAAAAGCTTTCGTTTCCGCTACAGCATTACATGTAGAGTATGGGTTGTCGATATATACGGGTGATTTGCTTGCATTCAAGCAAGCTTTGGTCGAAACCGCTCAAACGACTTATGCTGTCATCGATCATTATAAATTCGGACAAAGCGCTCTGCACACTTTTGCGACCTTGGCGGATATCGATATCATTATTACAGATGAGGGATTGTCTGATCAAACTGCTGAAGCTTTCAAACAGGCTGGTTCTATTATCGATTATAAAAAGAAAGGAAGTGGCAAGCAATGAGCATTTGAATATTTCACTAAGGTTAACAGCATTAGTAAAGCGTTACTCCAGTAAGGATCCCAACGCAGCTAATTACGCGCTGGTTGGTGCTGGCACGATCCTTGATCCAGAATCAGCTCGGGCAGCTATGTTGGCGGGAGCTGAGTTTATTGTCGCACCTTGCTTGAATAAGGAAACCATACAATTGTGTAACCGATACCGCATACCCATTATGCCAGGTGTAATGACGATCCAAGAGGTTCAAACTGCGCTTGAGCTTGGCGTGGATGTGATGAAGCTCTTTCCTGGCAATCTTTATGAGCCGTCAATTATTCCAACGATTCGTGGTCCATTACCGCAGGCGAACCTAATGCCCACGGGTGGCGTAAACTTGAATAATCTCAAGGATTGGATCAAGGCTGGCGCATTCGCAGTTGGGATTGGCTCCGATTTAACCAAGGATGCTGTTAAGCATAAAGACTTCAGCTTGATTGCTAAGAAAGCAAGTACGTATAGAGACGCCTTTTTACAAGCGAAAAAGGATTTGACATAATCCATGGTTTGTGTTTCGGTTGATATTAAGGATTATTAGCGGAGGTCGAGTTCTATGAAAATAGCTTTTATATCGGATATTCATGGCAATGCGGTTGCCTTAGAGAATGTATTAGCAGATATCCATAAGAAGAAAGTAGATAAAATTTACGTTTTGGGGGATTTATGCTATCGCTGCCCAGAGCCAAGACGATCGCTTGATTTAATAAGGGCTTTGCATACAGAAGTGATAAAAGGAAATGCAGATGAGTGGGTCGTTCGCGGCGTTGGCAGGGGTGAAGTTCCGGAGAAAGTTTTTGAAATGATGAACCTTGAACGGGAATGGATTGTCTCCCAATTAGAGCAATCGGATTTGGATTATTTAGAAAAACTCCCCACACAGCTCAATCTTAATATTGAAGGGATATTAATTGATCCTCTGTTTAGGCTGGTTTTCGGGGTGTTTACCCACAATCTACCCACATAGGGTTAAATTAAACCGTCCATGAGACCTTCGAGCTTTTCCACGTCTACCCTTCTTCTTGCTTTTGTAACGTGCAGATATATCCGTGTAGTCATCGTATCGTTAGTGTGCCCCAATTGCCGCTGGATTGCGCTGAGATCAATTCCAGCTTCCGCCGACAAGCTTGTATAGGTGTGTCTTAAACTATGAGGCGTTAACCCGGTGGGGAGCTCCGCTGCTTTCAATGCATCTTTCATGAATCGTTCGATGTCACTCGGGGACAAAGGATATCCTGGCTTCCGTCTAGCATTTGCAAATACAAAGTTCTTTTTAGTGTAATATGATGTTGAAAGCACTCGTAACAATCTCTTCTCATGCTCCTGAATTTTGAACAAGGCCAATGTGTCTTTAGTTACATCTACATCTCGAATTGATGATTTATTTTTAGGGGTTTCCAGTTTAAAATTCTCAACTCCCTCATGAAAGTATAAGGTTTTAATGATCTTAAGTGATTTGTTAATTTCGTCGATATTATTACTCTCCAGTGAACACAACTCCCCGATTCGCAAACCCGTGAAAGCCAAGATGTGGAGTGCCCGGGCACATTGTCGAAGGGTTAAGCGGTCTTTCTCTGTCGGCTGATCTCCTGCAATTTCGTACGCTTTTTTAATAAATACAGACAGCTGCTCTTTTTCGAGATAAGGATCGATTTCAGTATTATTCTCCAAATCACTCACTGTCTTAGCGAAAGAGGGTAATTCTGCATCCGCCGTTATGTCCCTTGCGATCAATTCATAAGGGGGCTTTACGGCTTTTTTGAACAGCAGGGACATCGTGGAGTGGATAACAAGTAGGGTGTTCTTACTCAGTCCTTCATTTTTCAATTCAAATAAATATTCTTGATATTGCATGGGGGTGACATCCTTCAGCTTCATATCGCCAAATTTCAATTTGAGCCGATTAATGGCGCTCTTTCGTGTACTCACACTGTTGGATTTTTTTTCTGCGTTTAGGTATAGTTTAAGCCATTTGTCGCACCACGCATCGAAAGGAATATCCTTCTCGTCAACATATGTACCTTTGAGCAATTCCGCTTTGATGAGTATCCCAGCGTTAAAGGCCTCTGTTGGTGTAGCGTAAGAAATAGTTTCCTTCTGCTTACGCCTTTTCTTCCCGTTCTCAATTATATTCACGCTGAAACGATAGGTGTAGTTTCCGTTACGCCCACGAACACCTGGGGGGAGTTCTTTCTTCTTCGCCATACAGTCCACCTCAATGTATTTTTGGCTTTATCCGACTTCGTTTGAAACCGTCGAAGCTAACAACGTTTTTTTTCGATGTTCCTCAATCAGCTCCTGCTCGTATTGCTTGACTTTCGTTTGAATCTCTTCTTCCGCCGTTGCCGTTTGTTCCTGTTCAGCAAAAAACGCCATGAATTGCTCCAGCGCTATTTGCCGTATGTTCCGGTCAATGGACATGTAGGCCTTCAAGGCTTTGCGCTCCAAACCGCTCATGTTATGCAGAATACCATAGGCATCCCATTCATTCTCAATGAACATTTCCCCCGTACCATTACGAAGCCATTCCTCGTTTACATTATAAACCAAGCAGATTAGTTTTATATGCCGATCGGTTACGCCCCTCACTTCATTTTCGATGTTGGATATACCAGACTTTGATAATTCAATACCTTCTCCAAAAGCTTCCTGGCTCATATGGAGAGCGTTTCTAATTTCCATTACTCTTTTATAGATGGTCATAAATTCATCCTCCTTTCAATAATAGAATAACATTATATGTTCTGTTTGTAAACAAAATTAGGTATTGCTTATTGACATGGTTCTTATACAGAACTATAATAGTAATCAAACAGAACAAATTGGAGGTGAAACGAAATGGCAGTTAAGGATCATGAAAAAGACATCCCCGAAGCGGATGAGATCAGAAAACTATTAGAACCGATGGCTGAGGAGGGAAGGAAAGCCTTCATGCTGTTTATGCATGGGTTTGCGGCTTCCGAGAAACTGAAAGAGCAATCCGAAGACGAAGCCAAAGAAACACAATCCACCGCCTAATTATATGTAGGCGGTTATTTCGCATGGGAGGTGATACTATGCAATCCGTTTTTAATCTAAAACAGGCGGCGGCGCACTTGGGCTTAAGCGAAATCACGCTCAAACGCCGCATATACGCCAAACAGATGAAAGCCTATAAAGATGGCGGTCACTGGAAGATCAAGCAGGAATGGGTGGAAGAGTACCAAAACCGATTAATCGAGAAAACGGGATAGCGAGGTGAAAGAAACATGGGATGGTTTACGCCTAAAAAAGTTTACGCATTAATTACAGATGAAGAATGCGAAATCTTCATGAAAGTGAATCGGGAGGTGGATGCGATCAAGGAAATGCAGAACGGGTTAGTCGATCGTATGTTCACAGTGAACGAGAAGCGTAGCGAACTATGGAAGGGGTTAAAAGAGAAATATAGCCTTCCTAATGCTGCCTTGTTGCTAGACACCAAAACCAAAGAGATTAAGGATGCGGAATAGATGCTGTTCTTATTGAAAAGGTCGAAAGAATTTAAAAATAGAAAGGAAGTGTCCAAATGATCGAACAACGCATGCGAGAAATCGCAAGAGAAGAATTCGCAAAAATTATGTCCGGCGATTCAGACATGCCCGCCATCCCATTTATTAGCCCGACAAACGACCTGCACACCGACATCACGAACCTCATCCGCGATATGGGCGTTCCTGCCCACGTTAAGGGTTATCAGTACATCCGCGAAGCCATCGCCATGGTTTATGACAACCCGAAGGTGATGAGTGCAATTACGAAAATCTTATATCCGACCATCGCTGATAAATTCAACACAAGGCCAAGTCGCGTCGAACGAGCCATCCGTCATGCGATAGAAATCTCATGGAAGCGCGGCAACCTTGAATCTATTCATCGGCTGTTTGGCTACACGGTCAACATCAACAGGTCGAAGCCTACGAATAGCGAGTACATTGCGACGATTGCAGACAAGCTGTTTATTGACCGCAAGGTTAGTTAATCCAGATATTCTGGAAGGGAGGCGAAATTATGAACCACGTACAAACCGCAGCTCACCAAATCGAAGCTGCTCTAACTCTACTCACAGCAGCGAAGTCCAATCTTCTTCGCGCTAAGTCAGATCAGCATATCCCTCTAGCGGTGATGCTGGCAGATCTTGAAGAGATTCACGGTATATTGACGGATGCTGAGTGTACTCCAGATATTCTGGAAGGGGGGTGAACAAACAAATGAAAGCCCCATTTAGTTCAAAGGATGAATTTATTAAACAAAGCTTACACTTAGTCCACTTCGTTGCCAAGCGATTCTTGAAAAGAACCTATACCTCCCATGTAGATTATGACGATTTGTATAGTGCTGGCTGCGTTGGCCTCGTTAAGGCTTATAACGGCTTCGATCCAAGTAAAGGGTTTCAATTCTCAACGTATGCTACGCCTATGATTTCCGGCGAGATTCAGCGTTATATCCGCGACAACGGGAAAGCATTAAGAGTCCCCAGATCGGAATATGAATTGTCCGCTAAAATTCGTTGGGCGAAGATGGAAGATAAGTCAGCTGCAGAGATTGCCCTCTATTTTGAATGCAGCATCAAGCTAGCTAAACGAACGCTAGAAAGCATACAACTACAAGTCCTGTCAACGGATTACCCTATTCATGCAGGTGTGGATGATCGACCCCTTGGTGATTTCATCCCGGTTTCGGATGATTGCACTTCCATATTTGTGGAAGAATTTCTCCAATCGTTAACGGATCGTGAGCAGACCATTGTACGTTACCGAATGCATGGCCGCAGTCAGCGTGAAGCTGGGCAAGCCTGTGGCGTGAGCCAGGCGCAAGCATGTAGGGATTTACGGTGTATTGGTAAAAAAGTTCTACAGTTTGTTGGAGTTAATTGATTAGGGGGGGGTGGACAAAATGGTCCTTATTATTTTATTACTGATCGCCTTTGTGATTCTCACGGTTTTGTATATTCGGATCGAAATGAGTCTGGCAGATGAGGATTTAGACGACTATGACCCGCACGAATATCACCGGGCACGAACGGCTTACCTGCAAGCTCAGGGTAATTTTGACCAGGCAGATCCGGAACATGTCGACATGGCCATATGCGATATGTCGAAATCTGAAATACAGATTGGCAACGAACTGCGGAAAATTCGGAGGGCGCATGATTTGCCGGCACAAGATACATTAACGTGGATCGCTCTTGCATGTGATGGCGATCTGCATCATCATCTGCCAGCGTTAAACCGAATGACAGGAACGCTCGAAACGGCAATCTGGGGTTACGAGAAGATCTTTATCAGCAGAAGTCCACAAGGTGATAAACGTCAAATAACCGTCCTGGCAGACGGCCATTAAAAAAATATTCGTACTGTTATTCTACCCTAAAATAGCGATGAAATACAGGGGGATTTGTATGAATGCTGAGTTCCTTCAACCGGAAGGCTCTTACCCTACGGAAAAGGACGAAATCGTGCGTACGCACATGAAACTGATCCATAAGCTTGCCCAACGTTTTCGATGGGCCATCTCCGGATCGATCGACTATCAGGACATTGTAAGCGAGGGAATGATTGGATTGCTTCAAGCCCATAAACGATATGACAAAGGAAGGGGCGTGAAATTTTCAACTTTTGCCATCCCACGGATTATGGGAAGCATTCGGAATTTTATTCGGGATAGGGGAATGGGCATTAGACCGCCTCAGCGCCTTTATCACCGAACAGGTTCCATCATAAAAAGCGGGCTTAGTCATTCCACAAGTTTAGAAGTTTCCGCTTCGCTGGGCTGTAACTTAAAACAAGCGGGAGAATCTTTAAGATATTTACGGAATTCTAAAGTTGTTTACTTGGACAAACCCTTAACCAACGCAAATGGGGGTTCGGATCTGGCTTTAATCGATACCCTTGCATTAAAAACGGATGAGTCGCAGGAGTTTGTGGATGCGTTTGTAGGCTCGCTAGATGAGGTAGAACGAAACTTGATCGAGCTGCGAATGGATCAGTTTCCGCTCAAGAAAATAGTTCAACAGCTTCAAAAGTCGCCGGAAGAGATCCATCAAATGCTCATTACTTTGGGTGAGAAATTCGGCAGTTTTACAGAAATCAAAATCGAAAGAGAGGTAGATTTGATGGCCGAACTGACAAAGGAAAAATATATAGAGCTCAAAAAAGTCCAGGATTTACCTGACTCAAAAATATGCAAGATGTTCTTTATGGGTGCTTCGGCACTCAATCGTATGAAGCAAAAATGGGGAATTGTTGGCACGTCGGAAGCAAGAAATTCATCAGCACGAGGGGTCACGGGTAGCCTGTATGTCAAACAACCCGCCATTTCCAATGAATCAAAAGTAGAGCTGGTTACTGACGAAAAACGTCTAGGATCAGTCGATTGGGAAAAGAAATATTACGATTTGCATCAAAAGATACCCAATGTTACTGAATTGGTTGATCAATTGGCATGGGTCAATAAAGAGAACGATCTGCTTAAAGCTTTGTTAAAAAATTATCTGTAGAAAGGTTGATGCATTTTGTTATCTTACAGACCCGAAGAATCCAATTTCAATTCAAAGCACACAGTACGTTTAAAGTTTCTGTGGGGGCAGGCATCTGCCGAAGTTATCACAACGATGGGCGGAAATATTTGTGGCGGTGATGTTATTCAATTTTTTGGGGGAATAGAAACTGGGATATCTGCTCCTTCGGACAATGAGATTAACCAGAAGCACTGCGTTTTTGACCCCGAAGATACGGAACGCAATTACAGGGAAGTTGAAGCTATTACAGTTTATCACCCCCAAAAAGGATCCTTTAGATTGGATCTTGAAGAAGCACAACGTTATCTTGTCTCGATTGAAATCATTGATTATAAAGCGAATGAGGAGGAATAGCGATGAAATACAGGGGCCCTTAGGTAGGAAAAAATGGGTTTAATATTAAGGATCAGGCTTCGGCCCCTTCTCCGGGTGCCTCAATGGAGATCGTTCTCCCGGACGATCCTAGCCTTCTTAGGTAGTTGACATTGAGTCACCGCGAGATGTGGCTGACTGACACATCAACAAAGTGGTGGCGTTTTGGGGTACTCACATGGCTATGATTTAGGTCGTACGGTGTGTGTCGGGGTTCATAACTCCGAACCACTTTGTAAATACATACGAGAGGCAGGTGAAACACATGAAACTTTATAACTCAGAGGTTGAAGAAACGGAAGAAGATTCCGCAGAGGAAGCGGAACAAGAGTAATTGCATTAAAAACATCGAAAAGGAAGTGTAGAGGTATGAATTTTACGATCACAATTCAGGGTGAGAAAAACGAATTGGCCGACGGATTGGCTATACTGAAAGCGGTTATGGGGGAACAAATCGGGGGAGGCTCTGTGGCGGCAATCCTTGCAGAGCCCGCGGTTCAAAATCAGCCTAGCTATCAACAGCAACAAGCCATCGCGCCACAGATAGCACAGCAGAACTTGACTCCTGATCCATCCGCGCAGTATCACCAACCTCAAACAGGATACGGTCAACAACAGCCGATTCAACAGGGTTACGGTCAACAACAGCCGATTCAAC
>JBBDSZ010000031.1:24168-26702 GCA_040904685.1 Paenibacillaceae bacterium
GTCAACAACAGCCGATTCAACAGGGTTACGGTCAACAACAGCCGATTCAACAGGGTTACGGTCAACAACAGCCGATTCAACAGGGATATGAGCAACAACAGCCGATTCAACAGGGATATGAGCAACAACAGCCGATTCAACAGGGATATGAGCAACAACCTGGACAAGTACCTCTTGCCCCTGCGTCAACTTATACAATGGAGTTGCTTAGGAAAGCAGCGAGTCCGTTGATCGATGCCGGACGTAGTCCTGAGTTGTCATCGTGGATCAAACAGCGGGGAGCCGAAGCACTTACACAACTAGACAAGTCTCATTATGGCGCTTTCGCAACGTATCTCCGCAGCTTGGGTGCCCAGATATGAATGGCCTAATAACCAAGACGTTTGAAATCAGGGACTCTGCAACATTCATCCCGGTTATTGCGACGCAGTTAAGATCAACTATGCCTAATGAGGCTTATTTACTAAGGCGTGCAGGGTATCAAAATTCGATTGAATCGGTCCTTGTGATGGTTACTCGATTGAGTGATTGCTTGTCGGCAAATGACTCCTATGAATGGGGAAATCGCACCATGCAAGTCGCTCACGTCTATATCGAAGAGCATTTTGCGGAACTTATGCCGGGTACCGTGGTCGATGTGCAATTCATTCTCGGTGAGACGAAAGCGCCTAAAGTTAGCGAGCGTTTGGGGGTACTTCGATGACAGAAATTGCACACGCAGAGAGGGAGCACGCGCTCCTTTCTGCTAGTGGGGCGCATCGTTGGATACCTTGTACGCCTAGCGCACGCTTGGAAGAGACGTTGCCGGATACAACAAGCGAAGAGGCTAAAAAAGGTACGCTTGCCCATGAGATCGCAGAGTTGAAACTCCGGAAGCATTTCGTTGAGCCAATAGGTGCACGGACGTTCAATAGTCGCCTGAAGAAATTTAAGGAACGCCCGCTCTATGAGCCCGACATGGACACGAACACAACGGCCTATCTGGAATACGTGCAGGGAATTGTCCACGGATATAACTCGCCGCCCTACGTCACGATTGAGCGCAAAGTGAAATACGACCACATTGCTCCTGGTGGGTTTGGCACTTCGGACTGCATCGTCATCGGTGGAAGACAGCTTCACGTTATCGATTATAAGAACGGGAAAGGAACACCGGTTTCCGCCGAGGATAACCCGCAAATGAAACTGTACGCGCTTGGTGCCTTGCGGGCGTACAGCCTGCTCTACGAGATTGATACCGTGCATCTGTCCATTGTACAGCCGAAGGTATGGGATCGTCCGTCTGAATGGTCATTGCCTGTCGGCGACCTACTGGCATGGGGCGAGAGTATTAAGCCCCTTGCTGAACAAGCCTTTGCAGGCAAAGGTGCGTACAATCTCGGTGAACATTGCAAATTCTGCCGCGCTGTAGGTCGTTGCCCTGCACAAATAAAGCAAGCCTTTCAAGCGGCGGATTCTTTGCCTTTGGGGCCTCCTCCACTGGCAAGCTGGGAAGAGTTCGGTGAAGCAATTCGCAAAGCCGAGCCTGTAGTGGAGTGGTATTCGAAGGCAAAGAAGTTGGCTCTTGCTGAAATACTCAAGGGAGGTGAGGTGCCGGGCTGGAAGACGGTCGAAGGACGCGGATCGCGGGAATATGTGGACATAGATACGGCATTCGCTTATTTACAGGAGAAAGGTATAGCGGAAGCTGTGTTATACGTCAGGCAACCCCTAACCCCTCCTGCTTTGGAAAAAGAGTTAGGCAAGCAACAGTACAAGGAATTGCTGGAAGTTCCAGGGCACGTGGTTAAGAAGCTGGGAGCACCAACGCTTGCACCGCTGGACGACAGCAGACCTGCTTTCACGGGTCAGTTGACAGCAGAGCAGGCATTCGGATCTCCAACGGAGGAATAGGCGTATGGGAGAGATCGCGGATTATTACATCGATCAAATGACATCTGGCCGCTGGTCAAGCGGCCAATATAACTCAGGAGGAAAACGACAAATGACAAATCAAGTAGAAGCGACAAACGTAACGACGGGTGAGGTAAGACTTAGTTTTGTACATCTTTTTCAACCGTACGCGAATCAGCCAGGGCAGGAGCCGAAATATAGCACGACCATTCTTGTTCCGAAGTCAGATGTGGCGACCATGCAGCGGATACATGTTGCAATTCAAGCTGCTATTCAGAAAGGTGTTGCAGGCGTTTGGGCAGGTGCAAAACCAGCTCAGCCGCGCACACCTATTCATGACGGTGACGGTGTCCGTCCGAATGGTGAAGTGTTTGGAGAAGAATGCAAAGGTCACTGGGTACTTACTGCCAGCAGCAAGCAAATGCAAGCTATCGTCGACGCGGGCATGAATCCAATCATCGATCAGACCAAAGTCTATTCTGGCGTATATGGACGAGTGAATATTAACTTTTTCGCTTACTCCAATAGCGGAAATAAAGGGATCGGTGCAGGACTTGGCCCCGTACAAATCCTGCGCGAGGGTGTACCGTTAGGTGGGCGGGTTAGCGTTGAACAAGCCTTTGGTGCTACACCGCCACAGC
>JBBDSZ010000031.1:26802-35245 GCA_040904685.1 Paenibacillaceae bacterium
AGGGCTATCAACAGCCCGCACAGCAGGGATACGCTCAACCTGCTCCACAGCAGGGCTATCAACAGCCCGCACAGCAGGGATACGCTCAACCTGCTCCACAGCAGGGATACGCTCAACCTGCTCCACAGCAGGGTTATGGGCAACCGCCTCAGCAGGGTTATGGGCAACCGCCGCAACAATACCAGCAACCAGCTCCACAGCAACAGCCAGCTCCACAGCAACAGGTTCAGCAACCACAACAGCAGATTGATCCGATCACAGGCAAACCGCTACAAGGCGGCGTGTGGGGGATATGATCCGCCATCTTAGTATAGATTTGGAGACGTTTAGCAGCGTCGATCTGAAGAAATCGGGACTCTACAAATACGTAGAGTCTCCTGATTTTCAAATCCTGCTATTCGCTTACTCTCTTGACGATAGTCCTGTACGCTGCATCGATCTGGCGCAGGGGGAGCCGATTCCTATGGAGATCCTCCGTGCTCTATATGATCCACAAATTATCAAGCACGCTTACAATGCTCCGTTCGAGTGGTACTGCCTAAACAAATTTTATCCCGCTCCACTAGAACAATTTCGTTGCACCATGATGCACGGTCTGTATTGCGGCTACACGGCTGGACTAGGTCCTACAGGTGAAGCAATGGGCCTTCCACAAGATAAGCGGAAGCTTGGCACAGGTATGTCGCTTATTCGGACATTTTGCATACCGCAGACACCAAGTAAGACCAATGGCATGCGAATCAGAACGTTGCCGCACCATGAGCCCGATAAATGGCAGCTGTTCAAGCAATACTGTGTGAATGACGTAGTGGCTGAGATGGAAATATTACGCAGGCTGTCCTACTTCCCCGTACCGGAGCAGGAACAACGGCTTTGGGAACTCGACCAAAAGATTAATTCGTTTGGCACTGCACTAGATGCCGAACTGGTAGACGCAGCGTTAGCGATTGATGAACGGATGAAGCTGGAGCTAACAGAAGAAGCCTTGATTTTATCAGGTATCACTAGCACCCGAAGCGTCCAGCAAATGAAAAAGTGGCTGCAAGAAGAAATTGGCGAAGAGGTGGAAAACCTTCAGGCAACTACGGTCAACAAGCTTATCGACAGATTAGATGTAGGTAGGGCAAAGCGTGTTTTGGAAATAAGGCAGCTCTTGGGTAAAACCAGTACGAAAAAATATGCATCCATGCAAGCTGCCGTTTGTGAAGATGGACGTATACGAGGCGCTTTTCAGTTTTACGGAGCCAATCGGTCGGGGAGGTGGGCAGGTCGACTTTATCAGCCCCACAATCTCCCGAAGAACCATATGGAGTCTTTAGGATATGCCCGCGAGTTAGTGAGGTCAAATAAAGTTAATCATATCCAAATCATCTACGGCGGCATCCCTGGTGTACTCTCGCAGCTATTGCGTACCGCGCTTATCCCTTCACTGGGAAATCGACTGCTTGTCGCAGACTTCTCCGCTATCGAAGCCCGCGTCGTTGCCTGGCTTGCTGGCGAACAATGGCGGCTGGACGTGTTCAATTCTCATGGGAAAATATACGAAGCCTCAGCGTCACAGATGTTTGGCGTACCCCTCGAGCAAATTGGCAAAGGTAGTGATTTGCGACAGAAGGGGAAAGTCGCTGAGCTGGCCTTGGGATATCAAGGAAGCAGCGGCGCACTCATCAAGATGGGAGCCCTTGAAATGGGGTTGACGGAGGAAGAATTGCCCGATATCGTGATGCGATGGCGCAATGCAAACCGACGCATTGTGGATTTATGGTACGGGTTTGAAGCTGCAGCTTTAGAAGTAATGCGAGGGGGGTACCCTGTCGGCATTCGAGGACTATTGTTTGCAAGGGAAAGTCATTATGCCACACAGCAGGATTTTTTCACCGTTCAATTACCTAGTGGACGTAAGCTGTATTATCCGCAGCCGCACCTAAGCCAAAATGATTTTGGCAAGGAAGCGCTGCATTATTATGAACAAGCAGGTAAGGGTTGGCTCCCAACGGGTACTTACGGCGGGAAAATCTGTGAAAATATTTGCCAAGCGATTGCCCGAGATTGCCTAGCTGTTGCCTTGGTTCGCTTGGACGCTATGGGGTACCCTATCACCTTGCACGTGCATGACGAGATCGTAGCTGATGTGCCGCTTGGCTTTGGCTCTGTGGCAGAGATGACGGCTGTCATGAGTCAGCCGATTGATTGGGCGCCAAACTTACCCCTAGCTGCTGCTGGGTTTGCTACAACATTTTATATGAAGGATTAGAGGTGTAACGATATGAGTTATTACGCTGGTATATCTGAGGCTTACTTTAATCAACACGGGTCGGCTATTAAAAGTGTTATAGCAGAACGGAAACGACAAGATGCCAAGTGGGGTCAACAGAATCATGATCCTGTGTACTGGCTCAGTATCTTGGGTGAAGAAGTCGGAGAACTCTGTCAGGCTGTCAATGAAACGGTGTTCGACAATGGTCCAGATGAACGGTGCAAAGGTGGCTACAGGAATATGCGTATGGAGGCTGTACAAGCTGCAGCTGTGTTAATTGCTTTTGTTGAGTGCTTAGATCGGCGATATGGAGGGGACACGCAATGAAAAAGAAATCTAAGGCTCAGCTCCAGCAGGAGCGCATCGAGAAACAGCAGCGACTTGAGCAACGTGAACAGCGTGCGCGGGAAAAAGTCGCCAACGATGCTCAGAAGCGCAAAGACATGCTGCACCGAGAATGGCTGCGCAAGGAACGCTCAAAACCACGTGAGGAAATGCACGCTAGCTATGGCGAATCGATCCACGTTCACAAGCGCATCTTGGACGGATTCATGAAGCAAGTTGGGAAGAAAATAGATATCGCTTCATCTAAGGTAGTGGGCGGTGCAGGCGGGACCTACATCTTAGAATACACAACCAGACAAGGCACAAGAGGAGCATTAGAGCTATTCGACCTTGGTCCGATGCCGAAAGGATGACCGCAACATGATCAATGACAGACAAATCACGATATCGGCTGCAGGCAGCCGCCACGCTATGAACTGGCAGCCACAGATGCTTTACTGGTCTGAACTGGTGGAACGTTTGCGTACAGCGGCCCGTGGAACGGAGACCTTGCAACACTATTTAGCCTTGCCCAAAGGCCAGCAAGACGATCTGAAAGACGTAGGCGGTTTTGTAGCCGGAAACCTTTCCGGGCGCAGGAAGCCCAATGCCTTAACAAGCCGAGATGTCCTTACCCTTGACTTGGACAATATACCCGCAGGCGGTACAGATGATGTATTACGCCGTCTGGACGGTTTGGGCTGCGGGTATACGGTTTACAGCACGCGTAAACATGAGGCAGCTAGGCCGCGCTTACGGGTATTAGCTCCACTGGATCGAACAGCAACAGCAGATGAATACGAGCCATTAGCCCGTAAGCTTGGCGCGATCATCGGTATCGAACTGTGTGATCCGACGACATTCCAAGTTACGCGGTTGATGTACTGGCCGAGCTGCTGCGCTGACTCGACCTATGTCTACCACTATGGGGATAAGCCGTTTTTGTCAGCTGACGGCTTACTCTCTCTGTACACGGACTGGCGCAACTGGCAGGAGTGGCCACAGGTGCCGGGAGCTAACGCCCAGCACGTCCGTATGGCAGCCAAGCAAGGCGACCCAACCACAAAGCCTGGCGTTGTCGGTGCATTCTGCCGGACGTATGACGTGCTGCAGGCCATGGATACTTTTCTGGTTGGCTTATATCTACCTACGGACGGTGGACGATGGACGTATGCCGGAGGATCTACAACCGGCGGCGCAATTCTTTATGACGACAATGCTTTTCTCTATTCCCACCACGCCACAGACCCGTGCAGCGGCAAGCTCGTTAATGCGTTTGACCTGGTACGCCTGCACAAGTTTGGCGACCAGGACGATGACGCGAAGCCGGGCACACCAACGAATAAGTTACCCAGCTACACGGCTATGTGTGCATTTGCGATGCAACAGGAGCCGGTTGCCGGACTGCTGATGCAGGAGCGGTATGAGAAAGCCGTGGAGAGTTTTGGCAGTGCTGAGGGTTCAGCCGTGGTCGAGCCTGATATGTCATGGATAAAGCGTCTTGAGATCAGCGCAACGGGCAAACCAGCTAAGACCGCACATAATGTGCTAGTAGTGCTCCTAAATGACCTGGCCATAAAAGGTAGGATATTTCGCGACACCTTTACCGAGCGAATTATGGGGGTTGCGCCACTGCCTTGGCCACCTAGAAATACAAGTAGTGGTGCCTTCGCATGGTCTGACTCAGACGATCACGGGCTATTCCTATATATGGAGAGGGTGCTGAGCTTTCGCTCTGAACCGGCTATCCGCAGTGCGTTTGTGTATTGTTCTGAGCAAAATGCGATTAATCCGGTAGCTAAATATTTGCAAGGGTTGTCTTGGGACGGCGTGCAGAGGCTTGACAGTCTCTATATTGACTATTTCGGAGTGGAAGACTGCCTGTTTATTCGGACGATTACGCGTAAGGCTCTAGTGGCAGCCGTTGCCAGGGCTATGGCGGAACATATTAAATTTGATTACATGACCGTTGTCTGCGGGCCGCAGGGAATTGGTAAAAGCACGTTTTTCCGTAAGCTGGGGATGGACTGGTTCTCTGACAGCCTGAAAACGTTCGAGGGGAAAGAAGCCGAAGAACTTATACAAGGAAAGTGGATCGTAGAAATTGCAGAGCTTCAAGCTTTTAATCGCGTGGACGTTAACCGTATCAAACAATTTTTATCCAAGGTGGATGATCAATATCGGGCGGCTTACGGTCACAATGTCAAGAATCAAGTACGCAGGTCCATCTTTTTTGGCACAACCAACGACCACGAGTATCTGCATGATCCCACAGGCAATCGGCGGTTTTGGCCCGTAGATGCCCGGCCAAAGCTTGCGACCAAATCGGTATTTCGCGACCTTACAGAGTCGGAGATTGACCAGATATGGGCTGAAGCTGTGATGCATTTGCAGCTAGGCGAGTTGCTGTACCTATCACCTGAAATGGAAGAGGAAGCAGAACGCCGCAGGCAAGCGCACATGGTGCGGGATCCGTTAGAAGGGATGATCGAGGAATTTATCCAGAAAACAGTGCCCGGGGATTGGCTTCGTTGGTCGCTTGAAAGCAGACTTATATTCTGGGGTGGCGGCATGAAATACGAGGGTCAACTGGAAGCAAGGGGCCGTGTATGCGCCATCGAAATTTGGCGGGAATGTTTGATGGAGCGGCGGACAGCGACGAAGGCAGATTCCAATCGGATTAACGCGATTATGGAGAAAATGCCGGGTTGGGAACGGTCTAACATCCTCCACATGGGCCTCGGTTACGGCAAGCAAAGAGGATTTGTCCGAAAAACCTAGCGGCAACATAACAGCAACATGGCAACATTATAAGGTTAAACGACAGAATTTACCAAATTTTAGAATGTTGCCATTACGAATATAATGTTGCCGTTAAAAAATCCGTAACCCCTTGATACTGCTAGGTTTATTATATATAGCAACATTAGTAACAATATATATAGTAGTAGTAGTAAATAGATAGGTTATAGATATTAGGTGTTAGCGTTACTGTCTAATCCGCCTAATCACGTTACGCTATATATAAATATAAGAAAGTGTTGCTGCCAATTTCTAAGGAGGTTTATAGAGTGGACGCTATTGAGTGGTTGAAAAATTATTTAAACGTGCACAAAGTTGCAAATGTGAAAGATATAAGGGAATGTGCCAAAGGGTTTGGGATCAAGAAAAGAGACTTGAAAGAGGCCAAGCGGTCTCTTAGAATTATTACGACAAGCGACTGGATAAAAGGGTTTGGAGCTGAAAATTGGTATTGGTCTTTACCAGATAAGGAGTGATCCATCATGAGAGAACATGACGTCGAAAATTACCTGCGAGACAGAGTTAAAGCCGCTGGCGGCACTGCGTACAAGTTTGTCAGTCCAGGCAATAATGGCGTACCGGACCGGATTGTTATGCTGCCGGGCGTCCATGATATATTCGTTGAATTGAAAGCGCCTGGAGGCAAGCCTACTGCCCTGCAGCGGAATCAGCACAAGCGCCTTCGCGCATTGGGGCGTGATGTGCGAGTGATCGATAACAAGGAGCAAGTGGACGCGATGCTGCAGGAGCTGAAATTATGAGCCCTTTAGTCAAGAAGGAGCCCATTCAATTCGTACCGCACAATTACCAAAGATATTGTATCAACCGCGTGATTGTTGACGAGGCTTTAGGCTTATTCCTGGGTCTTGGCCTTGGCAAGACGGCTATTACGCTGACAGCGGTCAATGATCTTAAGTATAACCGCTTTGCTATTCGCCGTACGCTTGTCATCGCACCGAAGAAAGTTGCCGAGGCTACCTGGACGATGGAAGCGGCGAAGTGGCTGCACTTGCAGCATTTGCGGATTATCCCCGTACTGGGTAGCGCCCAGAAGCGGATCCGTGCGCTTAACACACCCGGCGATGTGTGGGTAATTAGCCGCGACAACGTGGTGTGGTTGGTTGAGCACTACCGCAACGCTTGGCCATTTGACATGGTGGTATTGGATGAGCTCAGCAGCTTTAAAAACCATCAGGCCAAGCGCACAAAGGCGCTAAATTGGATCAGGCCGCATATCAAGCGCATTATTGGGTTAACAGGTACACCTGCCCCGAACGGGCTGCTGGACCTGTGGGCGCAAATTAACTTACTGGATCAGGGGCAACGGCTGGAAAAGTTCATCACACATTATCGTGAGAAGTATTTCGAGAAAAACTATAATGGCCACGGATACACGGCTAAGCCCGGAGCTGACGAGGTAATCCAGCGCCGGATTGGGGATATCTGCATCAGCATGAAGGCTGAGGACTATCTGGAGCTGCCAGACTGCCTTACGAACGTCGTACCGGTTGTGCTGGATGACAAAGCTCAGAAGCAGTATAAGCAGATGGAGCGTGAACTGCTGCTTGAGCTTGAGGACGTAGAGATTACGGCGACGAGTGCGGCGGTATTGACAGGCAAGCTACTGCAGATGTGCAACGGGGCTGTGTACGATGGCGACCGTAACGTACATGAAATCCATGATTGCAAGGTCGAGGCGTTTATGGAGTTAGTTGAGCAATTGAACGGAAGCCCGGCTATCGTCTTTTACAGCTATCAGCATGACTTAGCCCGGATCCATAAAGCACTGGCAAGGAGTGGCTTACGTGTGAGAGAGCTGAGGACACCACACGATCAACTAGATTGGAATGCCAGGGAAGTAGATATTCTGCTAGCGCATCCTGCCAGCGCTGCATACGGACTCAACTTGCAAGACGGAGGCAACCACATAGTATGGTTCGGGCTCACGTGGAGCTTGGAGCTGTACCAGCAGGCTAATGGACGATTGCACCGGCAAGGGCAAAAACAGAAAGTTATCCTTCATCACCTGGTTGTGCAAGGCGGAGCTGACGAGATGGTTATGGTGGCACTGGAGACAAAAGCAACCACACAGGATAAATTACTGCTGGCTTTAAAAGCGCGAATTGAAGAAATTAAAAGAGAGTAAAAACTAGGAGAGAGGCACAATGAATATGACCCGGGATAAGACATTGCGTAAAGGTGTGTTCCAGCACGTTGAAGCGGAAATATTCGCTTACCCCTACCGAAAACGTGAGATTGCAAGATTGAGAGAGGAACTATTAACCCCGTATCAGGTTGTGGACAGCAATGTGGGCGGCGGAAAGGGCAATCTTCCGGGCGATCCAACAGGCAAGAAAGCGATCACTCTGGCGTCTAATGCTAAATTGCATAATCTGGAGCGAGTGGCCGATGCGATCGATGAGGTCTATAATCGGCTTCCAGCAGTCAAGCAGGAGTTTATCCGGGTCAAGTATTGGACGACCCCTCAGAGACTTACGACTATTGGCATATGTGAAAATCTAGGAATTAGCGACCGTACATTCCGAAGATGGAGACAGCAATTTATCGTTGCGGTTGCTGAAATTCTTGGCTGGTAAAAAAATGGCCGAAAGTTGGCCGTTTTGACACCTAAATCTGTGTTATTATGATAACGTGTAAGAATTATATAATAAGTTTCGCACCCTTTATTGGGTGTTTTTTTGCGTTCAAAAAATCGGATTGAGACTGGTGATCCTATGCCCTATCAATTAAAAAGACCGTGTAATCGACCCGGCTGCCCTGAGTTAACCCACGGTCGGTTCTGCGAAGCACACAAGAAGAAACACCAACAAGAGCAAGATCGATATCGTGGGTCGTCAGCAGGGCGCGGGTATAATACCAGATGGCGTAAGATAAGACGGCTATATCTGATGGAGCATCCGTTGTGCGTACATTGTGAGATGGAAGGTAGGCTTGTAGTTGCCGCCGTGTTGGATCACATCATACCGCATAAAGGCGATATGGAGCTATTCTGGAACGAAGAGAATTGGCAGGGTCTATGTAAGAGACACCATGACCGGA
>JBBDSZ010000032.1:0-125281 GCA_040904685.1 Paenibacillaceae bacterium
GATCGTCTTTGTTTAAAGGTTTGATCGAACTGATTAGTTCAACTTATATAGATAAGAATGACAATTGGCGTCATAGCAAATGGTTAGCCTTTATGAAAAGAAGACTGATACTCGCTAAGAGCCTACTTAATCCGTCTGATTCCATTTTAATTGTAGCCATAGATGATAATGAACTTTTTACTATTGGGTTATTACTTGATGAGATATTTGTAGGCTCCGGAAGACAAATTGTCAATATTACAATTAATCCAAAGGGTAAAGCTCGCGATGGTCGACTTTCTCAGGTAGATGAATATCTAATAATAATTTATATCGGTGAAGCTAAAGCACAAGAAATATCTTTGGAGAACTCTGCCGAAGAAATTCGTTGGCCATACTTGCGTAGGAGCGATGTGGAATCTGCAAGGGGAACAAAAAAAGGTGGCGTAAGGCAATTCTACCCAATTTATGTTGATGAAGTATCCGAAAAGATTGTTCATATAGGAGAACCTCTTATTCCAGATCAATCTTTAGATTGTGCACCTAAATTGGAGGGAGCTGTTCCCGTCTTCCCAATAAGAGAAGACGGAAAACATATGAACTGGGGACTTACTGTACCAAGTTTAAAAAAATTGATGGAAAATGGATATGTGAGAGTCTTAAAAAGTACTAATGACTATCAACTATACAACTTTACATATCTAACAATTCCAAGTATGAATAAAGTGTCCGAAGGTATTTATAGTATTATTGGGATTAGACGAGATGGCACAAAAATTGTTGTCACTCCAGATGGAAAACCTAAAAGGGGCACTACTGTATGGAGTAAAAATTTGTATGATGCAAATGCTTACGGAAGTCAAATTCTTGGAGCGTTGATCAAAGACAAAAAATTTCCTTTTCCAAAGTCAATTTATGCTGTATATGATAGTTTAAAAACATTTGTAGGGAATAAGCCAAATGCTTTAATGTTAGATTTTTTTGCTGGAAGTGGTACAACTTTGCATGCAGTAAACCTTCTTAATGCTGAAGATAACGGGCATAGACGTTGTATACTTGTAACTAACAATGAGGTTTCAGAAGATGAGTCAATTAGAATGAAAACCCAAGGCTATCAACCCGGAAATAAAGAGTGGGAAAAGCATGGTATTTGCCAATCTGTTACGTGGCCCAGAACAAAATATTCTATTCTTGGTAAGTGTGATGACGGTAGTTTACTCGCTGGCGAATATTACACCAATCTTACGCAAGAAAAGGCTACAAAGCGTTCATATTTCCAATTGAGTTTTTCTTCTGCCGAGATGCTTGAAACGACTACAAAAAAGAAGCATCTTGTTGCTATGCTTGGAAAAGATAAACTGCCACAATCTCTAGTTAAAGCAGATAGCAAATTTATTGTTTCGGAAAAACATACAACTTCTATTTTATTTGACGAAGCATATTTGGAAGAATGGATTTCTGCTCTTGATGAGCAGGGACATGGTGAAAATTTTTATGTTGTTACGGCTAATAATGCTTTTTTTGAAGAAGCAAAGAAGAGGATTACAGAATTACTAGGAGATATTATTTTGCGTGTGCCTGTGAAATTACCAATGGACGACGGTTTTAAAGCAAATGTTGAGTATTTTAAGCTTAGTTTCTTAGATAAAAACAGTGTAGCACTTGGACAGCAGTTTAGAGAAATTTTACCAATACTATGGCTGAAATCCGGTGCGGTTGGAGAACGTCCAGAGCTCCCAGCAGATTCTGAAATTCCAGTGATGTTAATTTCCGAATTTAGCAATTTTGCAATTCTTATTGATGAAACACATTTTGCAGAGTTTGCTAATCAAATTCCCGAGAATGAAAGATTAACTCATATTTTCATCGTTACCAATTCTGAGGAATCCTTTAGAGAAATGGCCTCATTAATTAAAATCGAAAATGTTACCCAACTTTATAGGGATTATATCGATAATTTTGTTATTAACGGTAGGAGGAATTAATTATGAGAGATATACTTTTTGGATTCCAAGATGACGCATTAGTGGATCTAAAGTCTAAAATAAACAAGGCACACATGTTGATGGATGACGGAGATCCACAAGTGATTTCATTTTCAGCACCTACTGGTTCTGGGAAAACCATCGTTATGACAACACTGTTTGAAGATATTTTTTTTGGAGCAACCGATTTTAATAGTCATCCTGATGCGGTAATTATTTGGCTATCAGATATGCCTGAATTGAATGAACAGACAAGGTTAAAAATAGAAAGTAAATCTGATAAAATTAGGGTGCGACAACTTATAACAATTGATTCTAATTATGATTCTGAGCACTTTGAAGGTGGAAAGATCTATTTTATCAATACCCAGAAACTGGGTAGCGACAAATTACTAACACAAAAGTCAGAAGCCCGTCTATATACTATTTGGGAGACGCTAACCAATACTGCAAAAAGTAGACCCGAAATTCTTTATGTTGTCATTGATGAAGCTCATAGAGGAATGTACTCAGGTTCTCGTACTGAGAGTACTGCACAATCTATAATGCAAAAATTTTTGATAGGTAGTGTTGAAGATGGTCTTTGTCAAATGCCATTAGTTATTGGTGTCACAGCCACTCCACAGCGGTTTCAAAAACTCTTAGCTGACACGTCCTCAACTTTACATAAAGTCATTGTAAAACCTGAAGATGTTCGCGAATCAGGACTATTAAAAGATCGTATCATTATTCGTTATCCTGATACCGCAATTAATGCTGATATGACAATGTTTAAAGGAGCGATAGACAATTGGTTCCGTAAGAAAGAACGGTGGGCAGCATATTACGAGCAAGAAGATAGAAAAGAAAAATATGTTAAGCCTATTTTTGTGGTACAAGTGGAGGATGGAAATGACAACATTTACACTAAAACTGATATACAAACTTGTTTAACTATGCTCGAAGAAGCATTAGGAAGAAAACTTATCGATGGTGAAGTCGTTCATACTTTCACTGACCAAAACACTATCAATCTTTGTGGTGTCAACATTCCTCGTATAGAAGCTTCCCATATTGAAGAAAGCGAAGAAGTGCAGGTTGTTTTTTTTAAGATGAATCTCTCAACAGGATGGGATTGCCCCCGTGCTGAAGTTATGATGTCCTTCCGGAGTGCTCAGGATTACACCTATATCGCACAGCTCTTAGGTAGAATGGTAAGAACTCCATTGGCTCGCAGAATAATATCTGATGCAGAACTCAATGATGTTAATCTATTTTTACCATATTATAATGAGGATACAGTCAAGTCTGTTATTGACTCGTTGAACAAAAGTGAAGATATTGCTCCGTCTGAAATAGGTACTTCGAAGGAGCTAATATCTTTAAATCGCAATCCTGATTTTGAAGATATTTTTTCTTCTGCTTCGTTTAAAAAACTTTTTACATATAAGATTGAGGCTGCAAGAAAGCAACAACCATTAAAACGTTTATCAGGGTTATCTCGCGCACTTACTCAGGATGCAATTTCACTCGATGCACAACGCAGCATTAAGCAGACTATTGTTGAAAAAATGGATGAAGAAATTGCCAGAATCAAAGCAAATGGTACATTTGATGAAAAGGCCAATAGAACTACAGGATTTGACATGAACTCATTGGCGTTTGACTTTTTTGAGAATACCTATATTGAAGATTCTGCCAGTAATTTGACTGTTACAGAATTTGATATAGGTAACTTTTTCAATAGAGCCGGAAAAATTCTTGGAGATGGACTTAATATGGCATATTGGGTAAAACACAGTTCTAGAAATCATGTTGAGGTTAAAGTTGAAGTTATTGTTTTAGTAAACGATGTTGAAGCGATGAATAAACTTAATGAATTTGCTGACAATGAATTTAACAGGCTATATGATGCAAATACAAGAGATATTGCCCAGCTTAAAGAAGTTCGCAGAAATGTTTACGATAAGCTTATATTTTCGTCCGACAAACCTATCCCTATACTTTGGCACCTACAAATGGGTAATTCCGTTGATTTCTCAATAACTGCCGATTCTAAAACTTATGAAAGACACTTGTTTGTCGAAGATGATGGCCGTTTTAGAACAAAAATAAACGCTTGGGAAAGTGAAGTTCTATCTGAAGAATTGACTCATGGTGCCATCGCTTGGCTAAGAAATCTAGATCGCAAATCATGGTCACTCGAAGTGCCTTATGAAAAAGCCGGAGTACTCACTCCTATGTATCCTGACTTGATTATTATTAGAAAAGATACACATGGGTACATCTTTGATATTCTTGAACCGCATGACCCAAGTAGAGGCGATAATTGTGATAAAGCAAAGGGGCTTGCTAAATTTGCAGAAAATCACTGGGCATTATTTGGGAGAATACAACTCATAAGAAAAATGAGAGGGCCAAATGGAGTCGATCATTATTATAGGCTTGATATGGCTAAAGCTTCCACGAGAAACAAAGTACGTAGAATAGCAGATAATCACGCTCTAGATGAACTGTTCAATACTGAGGCTGTTATACAATAATATATTATGATGGCAATTTAGACTTCCACAAATATCTACAATAAAATAAATCCTGTAATAACAGCAGTGTGGGAGTGTATAGGATTAATTTAGAATATAGGTTTGTAATTAATCTATTAAAGTTTATGCACAATCTAAATATGTAAATATGACTCCATAATATGTTTGCTGTATATTTCGTTCCAGATTCCTTCGTATATGGAACGATTAAAAACAAGTTGAGATCCATTGATATTCAGCTTATTTTTGATGTCAAAACTCGTTTCAAAATCTATGATTCATAAAGGTACAATAATGTGATCAAGTGTGTTATAATGGTAATATAATACAATAAAGGGTGATGATTACATGATAATCGGATATGCAAGAGTATCCACAATTGATCAGTCATTGGACATGCAAGAGGACGCGCTAAATAAGGCAGGATGTGAACGAATTTTTACGGAGAAAGCGAGTGGGGCTAATGATGATCGGAAAGAATTACAACGGGCTTTAGATTCATTAAGGATAGGTGACAAATTCGTTGTTTACAAACTAGATCGGTTAGCTCGCTCAACAAAAAAACTCATTGAAGTTTATGAACAATTGAGCAAGTTGGGCGTAGAGCTAGTAAGTATATGTGATGGACTGGATACAACAACGCCAACTGGGCGCGCTATGTTCAAGATGATTGGAGTTATCGCTGAGTTAGAACGTGAAATGATAGTGGAACGTACAAAAGCAGGATTAGAAGCTGCTAGAGCAAGGGGACGGAAAGGAGGACGTCCGAAAACTGATTCAAAGAAGGTTGAACGTGCAATTAAACTGTATGATGCTCAGCAGCACTCAATAGCTGACATTCAGGATATGACGGGAGTTAAGAAAGCTACACTTTATAGAGCGTTAAAACAACGTGTAGTGTCTTAGAATTAAGATGAGAAGGAGGCGATAATATGTCGTTCCTTGATGTATATATCGGAGAATTAGATGATTCAAATTTTGATTATGACGATGGTGATTGGAATGGGAATTGCCCAGCTAGAAAAAGTGATTTTTTCCCTAGAGGCAGAGAAATCTTCAGACTTATGATTAATAAAATAGAGACTGGAGAGTTAGAAGGAAAAAGGGTTGATTGGGGAGCATGGATTGCGAGAATGCTGCCTTATGAAATGTTAACTTTTGTAAGTGAGTTTTATAAGGATACAACTGAAGCACAGAATATTATTAGATTTATTAGACAGCTTGAACCAAACAAACGATATGCGTTGGTCGCTTCGGAGTTTTAATGTTGAACGTTTGTCAAGTAATATAAATTTGTAGAAATTGGAGCTGATAATTATGGATAATGCAACATTTACAATTTGTAAGATATGTAAAACATGGATCATGTACGATAAAGATGCCGAGAAGCCAGAATTATGCATGGATTGTGTGGATGAATCGAAACTGATTCTAATTGAACCGAATGAAGATGTTAATGTGAAATGAAAATCAAAACTTTAATCCTAAAGATTGTAGGCGTTATCCTAGTCTTAATATGAAATGCTCTTATTAAACAATAGGGGCATTTTTTTATTAAAGTATAGTTTGTTGATAGATTAGTTGGTATAATTTAACTGAGAGGTGATATTAATGGAGCTGTTGCTTAACAGTGTAATTGATTATGTAAGGAAAGAAAGAACTAGTTATGCTTTGATGATAAATGGAGAATGGGGTAGCGGTAAGACTTATTTCTGGGATAATTTTATTCGTGAGAAATTAGAATTAATTAGAGTAGGTGATTTATATATAAAAACTATATATGTTTCGCTTTACGGAGTTACAAGTGTTGAAGAAATAAGTAAAAAGATATTCTATGAGGTTTATGCTTCAAAAAATGAAAAGTTAAAGGGATTATTTGATAGTAAGGTTGGTAATGCTATCCCTGAAATAGGAAAGATGCTTCTTAGTGTTGGGAAAATGGTTGGATTTGATCCCTTAGGGGATAGTGGAACAATAGATTGGGATAAATTATATTCATTGAAAAACAAAGTTCTTTGTTTTGATGATTTAGAAAGAGCTAACATTGAAGTTTCTGAAATTTTAGGGTACATTAATAATTTTGTTGAACATGATAATGTTAAGACAATAATTATATGTAACGAAAAAGAAGTAGCTTCAAAAATGTTAAATGTTAATCATGAACTTAAATTAATAGCAACTACATATTTACTGGATTTAGAAGGTAAACTATTGAAATCTAACAATGAATCAAAACCAAAAACAAATAGAGATAAAGAAAAAAAAGAAACGACAAATAAAGATTTAATTGAAGAATTAATGCCCCCACTTTTTGATAGGAGTAATGACTATAAGCATATAAAAGAAAAACTTGTGGGTAAAACGTTAACCTATAAGCCAGACTATCAATCAATAATTTCAAAAATAATAGAGCAAAATAAGAATTATGATTCGTATGATTACCTCAAATCGAATATTGAATTTGTTCTTGAGATTTTTAATAAAAGTATGACCAGAAATATGAGAATATTACAACAAACATTTGATGATTTCGAAAAGGTTTATAACGCAACAATAAAGAAGTTTAAGGAGATATCTGAAGAGATTATTGATTCCATGTTATTATTCACATTAATTTTTTCTTTTGAAATGAAATCAGGGAAGATTGGTTTTAATGAATTGTTGAAAATTAATTCTGATATGGAATTACAACAAACAATTATAATGGATAATATGGATCTAAATGGAAAAAGTGCGTCATTTATTTCTTATCTAATGATTGCTTATAATTCTACTTACAAGCAGAAGAATTTTATTTTCTTTAAGTTTATTAAAGATTTAGTTAAAGATGGAATCTTTAATCGGATTGAATTTGAAAATGAGTTATCAGAAATAATTGAGTCAAGAGTGCAAAAAGATACTCCTAGTTATATGAAAATAATCAAGAATGGTTATTGGGATTTAACTGATATTGAATTTAATGAAGCATTGGAAGATACATTTAATTGTGTTAAAGCTGGTGAAATACCACTATTAATGTATTTTAGAGGATTTGATACATTTACAAAACTGTATGAACGAGGGTTAATTCAGGAAAATGAAGAACAATTATTTACAATTTTTTCGAAGGGATTAGAAATAGCAGTATCAAAGGCGAAATGTATTTCAGATACTTCATACTATTTTAAAGATATTGATCTTACTCATAAACCCAAATTAAAATTGATTATGGAAAGGATAATTGAAATAAATCAGATTCTAGTAACAGATACAGAATCTTCAGAAGTAAATGAACTTTTAAGCTTACTCACACTGAAGATTCAAGAATTTCGTGAAAAAATCGACAGAAATTTTTATAATAAACCTGTGTTTTTTTATTGTGATGTTACTCAAATTAGCAATATTATTTTGAAAATGGATAATAAGGATATTAATTATTTTAGATTTATATTATTGGAGAGGTATCAATATAGGAATAATGAACTTGAAAAGGATAAAGAAAAATTGTTGCAAATTGGATATTTGTTAAAAGCGGATATTGATGAATACCTAAAAGCAAACAAAATGACATTACATTATTCCAATATCGATTTATTAATTACATCAATACAAGAGATAATTGAATCATTATCAAAAAAGGAAGTGGATGACAAAAGCGAAACAATATTAATAGAATAAAGATACTTATAAGCAAGGATCAGACATTTCATTTATCCAGCAATGTTCCACCGAATTAATAAGCCAAAAACAACCTTCTAAGATTTTAATGATTAGAACTAATGTGATCATACTGAATTATATGATTTCTGAATTACCATACTAGATAGGGAAATTGGTTAACAATTGACATAGATGTTTGTAGCTCAACCGACAGAAGAATAAAACTAATATTACCATTTAGTATGTCAATAAATGCTAACATTTTCTGTAAATATCGGCGGTTTTAGCTAAGTTTTTACTGTTAGGGAATCTATAAAAATGAATGACATACTTTAAGAATTATTAAAAGGTTGCAGTTAAAATAGCCGCCTTTTTTTGTGTGTAAAAAATTAATTTCTTAACGACTTAAAAAACTCTGGCTTAATCTTATATATATAGGTATGACGATAATTGCTTGTACAAGATATAAAATGGGAAAATGGGTTCCTTCTATTTTAATAATTGTCGATTAATTAGCGGTCAAATAGACAATAAGGAATGATTAAAATGGACAAGAAGACGGATAAGATCATTGTGACAGGAGCTTGTGTTGAACGAATTTCGTACGGAAAGATAACTAACAATGCAGTGCCAACAAGAAGTGGAGGTAGGAAAATCAGTACAGAGAAAAGTATTGACTCAGTAAAATATAGGCTGTCAACTATTAAAAATCAAATATCAAATGTAAGGCGCATGATTTTGGGTAATTTTGGAATTGGATCTTATGTATATACTTTAACTTTTGCTGAGCTTACTACGGATATAGATGAGGCAAGTAAAGAATTTAAGAATTTCATTGATCGATTACGAGTCAATTTTAAAGGAATTACTATAAATTATCTGGCTGTTTATGAATTTACTGAGCTAGGTAGCGTTCATTATCACATGATCACCAATGCTAACATTCAAGAAGAACAACTTAGAAAAATATGGGTTTGTGGCAAAGAAGTTGAAATCGATGAAATGGATTCGCTTGAACGCCTTCAAAAAGTCGCGAGCTATTTCGTTAAGGGTTTTAGTGACCCTCGTATAGGCTCACGAACTCCTTATAAAGCTTCTCGAACACTTTCTAAACCAGTAAAGCTTTTATCGGCAGAAGCCAAAAATGCAGAAGATGTTTATCAATTAGAAGACAGGGTAGTCCAGTCTATGTACAATTATGAATCAAAATTTAACGGACAAATATCTGTAGATGTATTTCTCATACAAGATTAACAATTAAGCGCTCCTGAGCGATTTAAACCGTCTTAGAATCGCTCAGGAGATTATCTCCATTGAAATTATAGAGATCGTATAATTTAAGAATTAAGAACTAATTATCTCTTTAAATTAAATTCGCATGTTTTCGATTAAGTATAAAAAATCTAAGTGTAACTATAATTCACATTCAGAACACAGCACATTAGTTATAACTTCCAAAGGGAGTTTTATTAATGTTCATAAGAAAATTTATTCAAGAAACCATATTATTTACTATGTTTAGGTTTACAATATGACAAAACAAATGACAGAAAATCTATTTTTAAAAATGTCAGGGGATACAATTAAAGAACTTATTCAAAACCCAATTCAATATGAATTAGTAACATTTGAAGATGGAACACAAGTAAAAGTAAGAACATTAAATTCAGTATCTGATCAAGCAAGGATAGATATAAATAATGTGTTCAAGCAATTAGTAAAAGACGGTAAAATAACGTAAACAAAAAGCCCAGTATGATTTATATACATGGGCTTTTTTGTATTTAATTCATATTTTGGATATACTCTAAGTGTTACATAATTCCATTAAGGAGATGTTATAAATGATAGATGAAACTGTTAAACATAAACATACTAATCGCTTGATAAATGAAAAATCCCCATACCTTTTGCAGCATGCTCATAATCCAGTAGACTGGCACACATGGGGTACAGAAGCGTTCAGTAGAGCTAAACGAGAAGGTAAACCAGTATTTTTAAGCATAGGATATTCATAGTGAACGGCTAAATGAATGTAGGTATAATGTAGCAACTTGTCATTGGTGCCACGTAATGGAGCGCGAGTCCTTCGAGGATGAAGAGGTTGCAGAGGTATTAAACGCTAATTTTATCTCCATCAAAGTAGACCGTGAAGAACGTCCGGATGTCGATCATTTATATATGGCGGTTTGTCAAGCTATGACGGGGGCGGGTGGATGGCCATTAACGGTCATTATGACGCCAGAGAAAAAGCCATTCTTCGCGGGTACGTACTTTCCCAAGAGGCGGAAACATAATCGCTTCGGCCTGATGGAGCTGCTGGCACAGGTTACCGATAAATGGGGCGAAGACTACGATAAAATCATGGATGCCGGCGAACAAATTGTGGCTGAGACTCAAAAGCGGATGTTATCTAACTTAGAGGGTGAGATTAATCCAAAGTCGCTAGAGAAAGCCTACGGCATGTATGAGCAAATGTTTGACCCGCTGTATGGAGGTTTTGGTACAGCACCTAAGTTCCCAACTTCACATAATCTTTCGTTATTGCTGAGGAACTATCACACAACCCATAATGCTAAAGCTCTGCAAATGGTGGAGAAATCGTTGGATTCTATGTACCGCGGGGGTATGTATGATCACATTGGGTTTGGATTTTCTCGCTATTCAACGGATGAAAGATGGCTAGTTCCGCATTTTGAGAAGATGTTGTACGACAATGCTTTGTTGGCTATGACGAATTTAGAAGCGTTTCAAGTGACAGGCAAAGCTCAATATGCTGAGATTGCAGAACAAATCTTTACCTATGTGCTGCGCGATATGACCGATGCCGGTGGTGCTTTTTATTGCGCCGATGATGCTGATTCAGAGGGTGAAGAGGGCAAGTTTTACGTTTGGAAGCCTGAAGAGGTTATCGAAGTATTAGGGCAATCAACAGGTGAGCTTTATTGTGAGCTCTATGATATAACGCCAGAAGGGAATTTTGAAGGGCACAATATTCCGAATTTAATCCATCAAACGGTTCAAGAGTTTACGGAAAGAAAGCAGCTAAACTTAGTGGATTTGAAAAAAACCATTGAGGACGCACGACACAAGCTCTTCATCCATCGTGAAGCACGCATCCACCCTCACAAGGATGATAAAATCCTTACCTCTTGGAATGGTTTGTTCATTATGGCACTTGCTAAGGGAGCAAAAGCCTTACAAAAGCCAATTTATGCAGAAGCAGCGAAAAAAGCCGTAGACTTTATCCTAACCAACATGCGTAAAGAAGACGGACGACTATTAGCACGCTATCGCGATGGGGCAGCCGCTTTTCCTGGTTATGTAGATGATTATGCATTCCTGATTTGGGGTTTGATCGAGCTGTACGAGGCTACTTTTGAAATCACCTATCTACAAAATGCCTTAGAGTTAAATCAACAGATGCTTGATTTATTCTGGGATGATGCTAAGGGCGGGTTATTCTTTTATGGGAATGATAGCGAGCAATTGTTTATTCGCCCCAAAGAAATTTACGATGGAGCTATGCCTTCAGGCAATTCAGCAGCGGCGTTGAATCTTCAAAAGCTTGCTCGTTATACATTTAATCCAGAGCTTTCCCAGAAGGCTGATCAACAGCTTAAGGCTTTCGCGGGTGCTGTTGAGGGTTACCCTGCAGGTCATGCATTATTCATGGCAGCTATAGATTTTTTCTACAGTTCAAGTAGTGAGGTTGTTATCGCCGGAGACCTTAAGAAAGAAGATACACAAGCGATGATTCGGGCGATTCAAAGCAGATATGCACCCAATACGTTAATCATCGTCAATCCAATAGGTGAAGAGAAGGCGGCAGTTGAAGCCATAATCCCCTTAGTCCAAGGGAAACATGGTTTGGGTGGTCAAGCAACGGCGTATGTTTGCGAAAACTTTTCATGCCAATCCCCAACCTCCAGCTTAGAGGAATTAAAGGAAATGTTGCAATTGGAATAGAATTACAACGAACAATAAAAGGCTATCTCTTGAATTTCCAACTTTTGAGATAGTCTCTTTTTGTTATTTCGCTTTCAATAAAGTCTGCCAGAATGAATTGGGCTCATAACCTAAGCGCCATGCTGCAACGCCAGCAATCTTCAATTTCTTGGCAAGTGTAGTTCGAGCCAGTAGGGTCGTTTCATTCTCATTCCAGAACACATGAATTTTGCCACTTCGACATACTCAATTTTATTCATTGCCGCAGCAGCATTCTTTTAATGCACCTTTTGCATCAGCGAGCGTAAACCAGGAAGGGGAATCAACATCTAAGCCGATTGTGGTGCTTAATTGATTCTGAATAGCTGTAAAGCTGGAGGATCCATTCCAGCCCCAGTAAACAAGCTTCGTTTTATTGCTCCAAATAATTTTATTAATGTCATTAACTATTTGGCTGTTTTTAATGGATAGGGCAAAGGTAATTGCATCCTTGATTAGGTTGTATTCACCGGCAAGCTGATCACCATTCATGACTTTGTAGGACGCTTCATTGCACCAGAGGTAGCTGCTCCTTTTCTAACTGATGCATGCGCTAATTGCCTTCTTTCATTGGTGGCTTATATAAAGCTTTAAACGAAAGAGACGGAGAAAGTTGCGTTATAAACAAAAACAACCTCAGCTTTTGGCGAAGGTTGTCATTATATGAACGAAAATGAACACTATTCCTGAACGATTGCAAACATTTCTTCATCAATTTCCAATGTGATCTGACTGCGAAAAACCCGGTGATCCCAGATCACTAACAAATAGCGTTCAATAGCTTCTAATATACTGGCTTCAATAAGAATTTGACTGCGTCCTTCAGCAAGGACCTCTGCGGAAAAGCCTAAATCTTCATCCCACATCAATTGGACTTGTACAAATTCAGGTTTGATTTGTTTACGTTCACCAATATGCATACAGATGGCATTCATGATATCTTGTTCTGTTAAGCGCATACCCTTAGTACCTTTTTTCGTTTGTTTTGCGTCGATTGATGAAGTAAACGACAATATTGCGAATAATCATGAAGACGAAATATATGGCAATTACATTAATTAATAACCCAAGAATATTACCAAAAGCCCCCATGCTGCCAAACATACCGCCAAATAACATGCCGGCAATCCCACCAATTAACAATCCTTTCATTAAACCACCACCGCTAAAAAATCCGCGATTGGCAGTCGTTGCTGCACCAGTTGTAGGATTTGTTTTTGTAGTGTTCGAAACATTGTCTTTCGATGTAGTTGGTTTCGTAGTTGTAGGTTTTTTAAAGCTTCCGGTTGGTGATTTGTAGCTTCTTGCGCCTTTTGCATCGACTACAGAAGGAGTGACAATAGCAAAGATAAGCAGCGATGACATGATGATTAGCACTAATTTTTTCATGATAAGCCTCCGTTGAGTTTTGTTTTTAACAAGAGATAGTACGTATATTGTTGGTTAAGGTTTCAGTTTGTATCCGATTTTGGTAAACTAAATGTAGTATGAAGTGGAATGAGGCGAATTGCTTGCAGCAATATCCTGAACCTTATATCGAATATTTGATTTACATGCACACGAATCGTGACTTTTTTGAGTGTCATGAAGTGCTGGAGGAATATTGGAAAGGTGTACCGGCTAGTCCGTTGAGACAAGCGTGGCATGGCCTGATTCAAATAGCGGTAGCCCTATATCATCAAAGAAGAGGGAATAGAGTAGGCGCCAGAAAAATGCTAGAGAGCGCCATTCCTAATCTAAGTAAGGATCACATGGAAAAACTTGGTCTCGAAGCAGGTGCTTTATCCGAGCTCTTAATAAAAAGGCTTGAACAATTGCAGCTGAACCCCGATGCCAAATTTATAGACCTTAATTTTCCTTTTGCCGATCCTGAGCTCCTATCCTTATGTCAACGCCATCCATTAGCTGCTAATAAATTGTGGTTAGCACAAAGTGATTTATTAGACCCATGCCTTATTCATAAGCATACGCTTAGAGATCGTTCAGGAGTCATAAAAGCACGTCAGAAACAGTTCGTAATCAGGCAGCAAAATCGGGAGCTGAAAGGGTGATCAATATGGCCAAAATATTAATCGTTGACGATGAACCGAATATTGTGGAAGTCATCCGACTTTATTTGGTTCATTCCGGCTTCACCCCGATTATGCTTTATAGTGGAAGTAAGGTTTTGAAAACCATTCAGGAGGAGCAGCCGGAGCTAGTCATATTGGATATCATGCTGCCGGATATGACGGGATTTAAGCTATGTGAGCAAATTCGCGGGCTGACAACTTCATCGGCACAAACGCCTATTATTCTTTTAACAGCTAAAGGAGAAGCAATTGATAAGCTTAAAGGCTTTAATCTGGGTGTAGATGATTATATCGTCAAGCCTTTTGATCCCAATGAGCTGATTGCACGCATGAAAGCAGTCTTACGGAGATCACAAGGAAATTTGGAAGGGCTAGACTCTCGCAATCAAGCAAATGGTGAAAGGCCAAACCTACATAAAAAAATGTTGGATTTCTCAAGCTTAACGATTGATTTGGATCAATATAAAGTCATCATTCATGGGAGTAAGGCAGATTTGACACCTAAGGAAATTGAATTGTTATATTTCTTAGCCAGTCATCCAGGTCGGGTATACACAAGGGAGGACTTACTCAAGCATGTATGGCAATTTGATTTTGCTGGCGGTACACGTACGGTGGATGCACACATTAAAAACCTGCGCAAAAAACTTGGGAGTCATGAGGATTGGAACATCCAAACCTTATGGGGCATCGGTTATGCTTTTGAGGTGACCGCCCATGCATAATCGTTGGCATCAAAGCTTATATATCAAAATATTTTTATCTTTTCTAGCTACGTGCATTTTATTCTTTGTCGGTCTGGCGGTTTTCTGGAATTTTTGGTTTTCGGATTTATTTTATAAAGAGAAGAAAGCGTTATTAGTCTCCCGGATGGATGAAGTGAAGCAGATCGTACGCAATTATGAAGAGGGTGCCATTTCAACTCGTGAAGTAAATTTTGGATTGCGACTCATTGCGCGCAGCTTTAATGGACAAGCATGGATCGTAGATGTGAATGGAGTCACCTTAGTTAGCTCTGATGGACCGCAGGAGGGTCAGAGAATACCGAATGAGATGAGCGATGACCTTGTTCAGGCGAAGAGAAACAATTCTGGATTTTCGATCACTCACTTTGAGGTTGGATCCATCAAGCAGAAAATGAGCTTATTGAGCTATTATTCACCCATTCAACTACAAAACCAACAAATGATTATTTTTCTCCATACACCTGTAGAAGATATTAATGAGATTATTGCAACGGTTCGATTCAATATTGGGCTGCCTTTGTTATTCTCATTAATTGCTGTCGGAGTTATACTCTACACTTTATCGCGTAAGCTGACGGGACCTTTGCAGCAAATGAATAAAGCGGCTTTATCGCTTGCAGAAGGCAACTTTTTAACACGTGTTCATGTAAGCTCATCTGACGAAATCGGTCAATTGGCGAATAGCTTTAATTTTATGGCAGAGCAGCTTAAGCAATGGGAGGATACTCGGCAGGAGTTTCTAACGAATATCTCGCATGAACTGCGGTCACCCTTGACTATTCTGCGCGGGTTGATTGTGGGGATGAGTGATAAAGTCATCCCTGTGGAGGAGCAGCCCCGATATCTTGAAATTTGCGATCAAGAAGTGCAGCGTCTGCAAAGATTGGTGAACGAGCTGCTGGATTTAGCGCGGATTCAGAATCAAATGAACGTGTTTGATTTAGCACCAATCGATATCATGGAGAAATCGAAGAATATTATCGATCTAATCGCACCCGTTATTGAGGATCACGGTTTAAGACTAGAGGTTTGGATTCCTTTTGATTACACGATACCGCCGATTGTTGAGTTAGATGCAGATCGTTATGCTCAAATTTTGCACAACCTGATTTATAATGCGATTCAATTTACACCCTCAGGCAATAAAATAAAAATAACCCTGCGCATAGAAGATCAGCTATTTAGTGTAGTTATCTTAGATGAAGGACTAGGCATGAGTGAAGCGGAAATGAACCGTATGTGGGAGCGTTTCTACAAAGCGGATCCATCGCGAGGCAATGCTTCGGAGGGCACTGGATTGGGACTTACGATTGTCCGCCACTTGGTGCTTGGCATGAATGGAACGATCTCGGTACACAGTGTATTGGGACAAGGCAGTGAATTCACGGTCAGCTTTCCGCTGCATGTTAAGGAATGAATTCACTCCATTTGGTGAAACATAGGGCTGAAGGATTAATTGAATTGCAGGAGGCTCTAATCAATGACAGAGACGCAGCAACATCAGGAACCGATTAAACATGCTGAAGAGCATGCTGAAGCAGCTATTACGGACGCCTTACAAGCAGAGAATTTGTTGCAAGATGCGCAGCATCAAGCAAATCCCAAGCTGGTTCTATCCGCTCAAGATAGATTGGAGCAGGTTCATCACGAAATCATGGAAGCTAAAGATCAATTGCATCAGGTCAACAGTGGCCATAAGTATGATGCACAGCTAGCTCGAGTATCCGAGAGCTTGCATCGATCAAACGAGGATATTGAAATTGCGATAGATGATTCGCATATGCCTAAACAAGTACGATAACTCAAGTATGGCTGCTTATAAACCCTTTTCTAATCTGGGCTAATAATGCGGTCAATATTGTTATTTGGATTCTTGTAGAAGAATATTCTATAATGATAGAAAGGTTTAAAATATGAATAGGGAGATTATGAATGATGAGAGATCCAAGACTGCAAATTTTCGCGAGAAATATTGTTCGTTATTCCGTTGACCTTCAGCGAGGCGAGAATGTATTAATTGATTTCATTGGTATTAAAGATTCTGAGCTTGCTAAATGCTTCATCGAAGAAGTCTATGCTGTAGGCGGACATCCCTTTCTAGATGTACGCGATCCTGTGTTAATCCGTAAAATTCAAATGAACGGAACTAAAGATTTATTCAGCAGTATGGCAGAATTGGATCTGTTTCGGATGAAGAAAATGCAGGCCTATATTGCTGTTCGCGGCGGCGAAAACATAACAGAATTCTCTGATGTACCCGATGCCCAAATGCAGCTTTACACGAAAGAATACACAAGACCTGTTACGGACTATCGGATTAATTTTACAAAATGGTGTGTCATGCGTTATCCAAGCCCATCTATGGCTCAACTTGCGAGTACGAGTACAGAAGCGTTTGAAGACTTCTACTTCCAGGTTTGCAACCTGGACTACAGCAAAATGGATAAAGCAATGGAACCCCTTGTTACACTGATGAATAAAACGGATATGGTTCGTCTTGTCTCCCCAGGAACAGATCTGAGCTTCTCCATTAAAGATATTCCAGCCATCAAATGCTCAGGCTTACGCAATATCCCAGACGGCGAAGTCTATACGGCACCTGTTAAGAATTCCGTGAATGGAGTGCTTGCTTATAATACGCCAACCATATACTCGGGAACTTCCTTTGATAATATTGTCCTGCGCTTTGAGCATGGAAAGATTGTGGAAGCCACAGCGAATAACACGAAGAAGCTGAATGAAATTCTCGATTCAGATGAGGGCTCGCGGTTTATTGGGGAATTCGCAATTGGCGTCAATCCATACATTCAAACACCGATGAAAGACATTTTATTCGATGAGAAAATTGATGGATCGATCCATTTTACACCCGGTCAAGCTTATGAAATAGCGGATAACGGCAATCGCTCTTCTGTACATTGGGATATGGTGCTGATTCAAAGACCTGAATATGGCGGTGGTGAGATTTATTTTGATGATGTATTGATTCGCAAGGATGGACGGTTTGTATTGCCAGAGCTTGAAATCTTGAACCCGGAAAATTTAAAATAGCAATGAAAAAGGGACGGTAGGTCGACTGTTGAAAAACGCTCGATAAACTGTCCCTTTATGTAGATAGTTTTTTATCCACTATATCTTCAGCTTTGGTAGCGAAATAGAAATTAAAATGAAGACAACACCAACCCACTGCAGCAGCCCTACATGTTCGTGTAACAACAAGGTAGAGCAAATCATCGCTACCGGCAGCTCTGCGGAACCGAGAATGGAGGCATAACCTGTGCCGATCTTGGGGATACCGATGGTATAGCATAAGGTTGGAATCACTGCACCGAACAATCCGAGCAATAAACCAAAGAATAACAAAGTGATTTCAAGCGTACCGTTAAAGAGATAGAGCGGAGGGAAGAGAATGAAAACCAAGAGTAGACCTCCTGTGGACATCCAAGCACTACGATAAATCGGCTCCAAGCGCGGCACCGTTTTGCCACTGAAATAAATAAACAAGGTATAACTTACTGCAGAAAGTAAGCCAAGAACGATTCCTATTGCTGGAGTTGCGGCTTTGATGCTGTTTGTAAAGCCTGCTGCCAAACCGGTTCCGATGAACAGAAGCAATAAAGTAGAGAGTTGTAGCTTACTAGGCCATTGACGTTTGGTTATAGCTTCCAGAAGAACACCAATCCAAGTAAACTGAAAAAGTAGAATAATAGCAAGCGATGCAGAAATGTGCTGAAGGCTGCCGTAATATAACAATCCGGTCATGACGATAAAAGTTCCAACAGCTAAAAGTTGAAGTTTTTCTTTGATAGTTGCCTGAAGCGGAAGTGGTAGCTGTTTATTTCTATTCTCTACCTGCAATTTAACTCTAGCTCTTCGCTGTATCATAGCAGAGATCATCCAAGTTATTAGGGTGCCCCACAGCATTTGTGTGCCGACGATTTCACCTAATGTATACCTTTGATTGTAAGCCACCTTAACAATAGAAGATAAAACCCCATAGCTGCATGCTCCCAAAAGCACATATATCATATATTTCATGTTTAATGTTCTCCTTCATTCATATACTAAGGCAAGCCGCGCAATAGGCACAAAAAAATCCCAACACACGATATTAGAACTCAGATCTAATATTCGTAGTTAGGAATTTACGGCTCCTTCTAGAAACCCTTAAGCCATATTCTTAAGGATATACGAACGAAACAATCCTGCTTGTCAATACTAAAATCAGCTGCCTACCTTTTAGGCAGCATATTTACATATTCGTCCGATAACTTCATCTGATTCAGCACATACTCATAATCGTCTTTATATTGTGAAAAATCGGCAACCGGCTCTAATGTTGTTAACGAAGTTGCCTTCCCATCTTCAAAGCCCTTGCCCGGCACGAATAGGATATCGTTGTTAAAAAATGAGCCTGTCGGCAAGTAATAGCGCATCCCGAAAACATTTTTACTAATATTCATTAGATCCTGCCCGAAATGGACAAAGTTTTCATCCTTAAGTGAAATACCCAATAAATTTGCGACAGTTGGCATAATATCCAATTGACCACCGACTTGCGAGATCACTTCACCTTGGGGAAGATTTGGTGCATGGATGAAGAGGGGAATGTTAAACCGGCTAACTTCGGGATGATATTTAATTCCAATTGCCTCATAAATAGCCGCCGCGGTATTGTCCTTTGGCTGTAAGCCAAAATGATCCCCATACACCACTAATACTGTATTCTCCCACAATCCAGCTTTTTTTAATCCATCGATGAAAACACCTAGTGCATAATCAGTATAATTAACTGCCAATAAATAATCACCAAATTGACTCCGAGTTAATGAATTCAAGAGAGCTTTATTTTTCTTATCCTCTGGTATTTTAAAGGGGTGATGGCTAGAAAGCGTGATGAATTGGGTGTAAAAGGGTTTATTTTGTTGACTTATGGCGGTTATTTTCTCTAAGCCAACTCGATATAATTCTTCATCGGATGCGCCAATTGAATTGAAATTATCATTTGTATAGAATGGTTTATCAAAGTAATTCGAGAAACCCAAAGCTGGGTAAAGCTTATTGCGATCCCAGAAGGTTACATCATTTACGTGAAAGGTATCGGCTTCATAGCCTTGGGCTTCCAATAATTTGGGTAAGCTGGGAATATCACGATCACCATAACCTGTAGACATTGCAATCGTCCCTGTCGGATATAGAGACGTATTCGAGATAAACTCAGCATCTGATGTATTGCCCTGACCGATTTGCTGAAAAATATTAGGGAAATAGTAGCCATCTTTTGCTAACTTATTCAAGTTGGGGGTTACTTCAGTACCGTTTAATGCTAAATGGATCGGAAAGTTCTGGAATGCTTCCAATTGAATGACGATCAGATTTTTACCTTTTTGTGTACCAAAAAGGTTGGCTGTGTTCACGTTTTCTGTTGCAGTAACAGATTGGGCCAGTGCAATGGCTGCGGCAGCTTCGTTTATATCGGTGAAACTAGTTTTATTTCTTATGAGGAAGGTGTTGAGTTCATAATTCAATAAACCTAGACGATCAGCCTTTACAAGCTCATTGGCAAAGGTTTTATCCTGCTTATAAGCGAATACGGAAAAGCTAATACAGACTAGACCTAAGACAAGCCAGGTTTTCTTTTGCACAAAAAGGGGTTGGAAGATTGGCTTTTTAAGCTTCATTCGTTTTTTCGCCCCAATTGTATAAAGAATAGCAATCAAGATGTCCACGAAAAATAAGAAATCCTTCAGTTTAATAGTAGATTTGATGCTATCGGATACTTGACCGACTTGATTAAGCTGAAAAAGGGAAGTATAGATGATCACCGAGCCGAAATATTCAAAGTAAACTGCGGCGATAAAAAAGATGACGGATAATACGATATTGATAAACCAATAAAAGCTTTTTGTTAATTTTTTGGGTACTACTAATTCAATCAAGCTTGCTAATACCAAGACGAATGCAAGATCAAACGCCAAGCCTTTTAAACTAAGCTGTTCAAACATAAAAATTCGTAGCATTACAATTTTAATGACTAAAAGAATCGTGAGAATAAGAAAAGGACTTTTCTCTATATGGTGTTTAGTTTGGTCCATGTTATTACCTCCAAAACAGTTTATTTAACAATTTGTTTACAAACTATATGATATGATACAGCAAAAACATTAATTTATCATTAAAAATATGATTGATGTCATATTTTACACATTTTTTACAAATACCATACAGTTTATTCATGTTTATCCTCTAACCTGATCTTGCGACAGGTTTTCTTTATGTAAAGAAAAGGAGAGAGATTCGGATATGAAAAGTAAATTGAATGCAAGTAAAATGGGGTTTATTGCAATGGTCATTGGGCTTATGGTAGTCATGGCTGCTTGTGGTAAGCAAGCGGCAAGCACGGATACTGTTTCGACATCATTACCTAATGACCAAGCTCAGGGTGCTGTGAATTCAGCTAAACCGAAGAATCAAGTGATGAGTCAAAAGGAACTGGAATTAAGCATGTTATTCCGCGGCTTATTACAAATGGATAATCAAGGTGAGCTTCTAATAACCAAGCAACAAGCAGAAAGCATGCTTCCCATTGTAAATAAAAGCACAGAGGATGGCGAAATGACGGCTGAAAATCAAGTTAAGTTAATGGCGTTATTAACGGCAGAGCAGAAGAAGTTTATCGATGATATGACCGCAAGATTCAAGCAGTTTAGCGCAAATCGCAATAATTCGAATGGTACAGGTGCTGAAGGAACGCCTCCTGCGGATGGTATTGGAAGCAATGGCGGCGGTTTTGGACAAAATGTAGAGCAGCAGCTAATCGATCTACTTGATTCAAAAATCAATAATTAATCGTCAATATTCCTATAGGAGGCTTACCAATGAAAGGTTTTTTGCGTAGAAAAATCGTTTTTATCTCTATCCTCGTCATTATTATTGCTGGGGTAGGCTCTTATTTATTGTTCTTTAATAGCAATAAAACACTAGTAAAGAGTACAACAGAAAATATCGTAACTGTAACAAAAGGAAATTTACGAGCTTCGGTTAGTGGAACATCACAATTTGAAGCGAAAATGATGCAGACCATTTCCATACCTTCGGATGGAACCATGAAATCTATGAACTTAACTCGCAATAAATCAGTAAAAAATGGCGAGGTTTTATTCGAAATTAATAATCCGGATTATAATATCAGCCTCCAAAAAGCACAATTGGCTTTAACACAGCTACAGAAGGATTATGACGATTTAAATAAACAATTCGATTCGTTAGCCATAATAGCACCTTTAAGCGGGAAGCTCACTCTTGCCAATAACGTGGATATCGCTTCTCAAGTATCAAAAACTTCAAAAATTGCGACGATTTCTGATATGTCTACATTAACAGTTACCCTACCTTTTTTATTGGAGGATGCTAGTCAATTTAAAGTAAATGATCCCGTGGATATAGCCATTGAGGGATTCATGCTCACAAAAATGGCAACGATTAAAGCGATTGCCAAAAAACCACATGCGGATGCTGCAGGGAATAAAATTCTCGATGTGGATATTGAAGTCAGCAATGACCATACATTAGATGCGGGCTTAATCGTTCAAGGCAGTATTACGGTAAATGGATATACGAGTGAGTCCCAAGGTAAAGCGGCATTGCAATATTCTAAAACGGTTACTCTTATTTCCAATGCTGGTGGGAATATCAAAGCATTGAACTACAAAAATGGCGATTTAATCGAGCAAGGAGATGTCCTAGGAACGATTACGAATGATACGTTACAAAATGATATCTCCATTAAACAAGCAACCATAGATCAACAACAAGTAACCATTGCTGATTTACAAGAAAAAGTGGATAGCTTGATTGTTAAAGCGCCATTTGATGGTTTGTTTTCAACGGATTTTGTGAATCAGAAAACGAATACTTTGAGCTCGTTTCAAGTAGGCGCTAAGGTAACCCTGGGAGGTCAATTGGGCGGGGTTGCTAGTTTAGACAGCATGCAGTTGCCTATTCAAGTGGATGAACTTGATTTACCGAGTATTAAGGATAATATGACTGCAGAGGTTAAAGTTGATTCGTTAGCAGGTCGTATTTATAAAGGGGAAGTGAACCAGATTTCAACTGTAGGAACAACAACCAATGGTGTAACCTTCTATACCGTTGTTCTTTCTGTGGCTAATGCGAATCAAACATTGAAATATGGAATGACCGCTACAGCAGAAATATTAATTCAGAATAAAGAAAATGTACTTGTATTACCGATCGAAACGATGCAGTCCCAGCAAGGGAAAAGATATGTATCACTTAAAAAAGCGGATGGCACGACAGAATTGAAGCATGAAATTAAAATTGGGATTCGCACAAAAACACAAGTCGAAATTCTTGAAGGGCTAAAAGAAGGGGACAAGGTAGTTACACCTGTATTGCAAAGACAGGCACAAACCTTAAGCACAGCAGACATTGCAGCGTTAAGAAAGCAGTTTGAGCAAAATGGCGGGCCTGCTGGATTTGGCGGCAGTGGAGGAGCTGGTGGCTTCGGTGGCGGCGGAAATGGCGGAAATGGTGGAAATGGCGGAACAGCCAGAACTGGTGGCGGCAGAAATTGAGGCGATTAAAGGTCTGGAGAGAGGTGAGCATGGCATGGATATGATCGAACTACGAGAAATTTCTAAAATATATTATCGGGGTACGGAAGAATTGCAGATATTGAAGCAAATTTCCTTGACTATCCAAAAAGGTGATTTTGTAGCTATTATCGGTCCCAGCGGCTCAGGCAAATCTACATTGATGAACATGATTGGTCTCTTGGATGCGCCAACATCAGGTACGTATACTTTGGATGGAGTTGCCACGGAGAAAATGTCGGATAATCAATTAGCTGTCTTGCGAAATCAGAAGCTTGGTTTTATTTTCCAACAATTTAATTTGCTCCCCCGCTTGACAGCCATTGAAAACGTAGAACTACCGATGATTTATGCGGGATTCAGCCCGAAAAAACGCAGAGAACAGGCGGTAAAAATGCTTGGTATGCTCGGTATGGCTGAGCGTGGCCATCACAAGCCAAGTGAGCTTTCAGGAGGACAGCAGCAGCGCGTGGCAATCGCACGAGCACTCGCATTATCTCCTTCGCTTATCCTTGCGGATGAACCAACGGGAGCTTTGGATTCAAAGACCGGGGAAGAAGTACTGGAATTGATTATGAAATTAAATGCGCAAGGTCATACCATCGTACTCATTACCCATGATCAACATATTGCTGAGCACGCTAACCGCGTCATTTCCTTACGGGATGGCGAAATTTTAAGTGATATTCGCAAAGAATTGTTGGAGGTCTCCGTATGAAACTAATGGAGCTTGTTTTTATGGCGATGCGAACCGTGCTTGCGAATCCATTACGTACGATTCTAACGATGTTAGGCGTTATTATTGGGGTGGGCTCTGTGGTATCACTTGTTGCTCTCGGTAATGGTACCTCGGATCAAATCGCCAAGCAGTATGAAAATTTAGGGACAAATTTATTAGTCGTTACAGCTAATGGTTTCGGACGTGCGACATCACTTGATTACAATGAATTGATGCGATTCGAGCAATTCCCTGAATTTAAAACCGTAGCACCAACTGTGTCCCAGCCCAATTCGAATATTAAATATGATCGGACGCAAGCGACTTATTCCCTGCTGGGTACAAACGACCGTTATATGGAAATCACGAAATCTAAGATTGCCAAGGGGCGGTTTATCTCAGAAGGAGATTTGGAGTTTAGGAATAATGTAGTTGTTCTTGGCAGCGAGGTTTCCAAAAAGTTTTTCGGCTTGTTAGACCCTGTTGGCGAGGATGTGAATATTAACGGGATTGTTTTTATTGTCATCGGATTACTTGAACCCAAAGGCTCGAATCTGACAGGAACCTCAGTAGATAGTGCTGTAATTGTTCCGCTTGAAACGGCAAGACGACAATTTAAATTGGGTTTTATCCGAACTACGTATATCGAAGCACCGACAAAAGATGATATCTATAAAGCGCAAGATACCATGACCAAATATTTAACCTATAAATTTAAAAGCTCATCAGGATTTCAACTTTCGAATCAGGATGAACTATTAACTGCAAAAACTGCTGCAACCAATACATTAACCAACCAGCTTGTTGCAGTTGCCTGTATTTCTTTACTTGTTGGCGGGATAGGGATCATGAATATTATGCTTGTTACAGTTAGTGAGCGGACTCGGGAAATTGGCATTCGCAAGTCCATCGGAGCCAAAAGAAGAAATATATTATTTCAATTTCTAGTCGAAGCGACGGTTATTAGCGGCATGGGCGGCTTGATTGGATTGTTGCTTGGTATTGGATTTTCCATTGCCTGGCCGCACATCTATCCAGCACAAACAACAAAAATTTCACTCGATATTAGTGTTTATGCTTTTTTATTCTCTGCATTTGTTGGTGTCGTTTTTGGCCTATATCCGGCCAACAAAGCATCCAAATTAAGACCGATTGATGCATTGCGTTTTGATTAATATATTATTGGGAGGTAGAAAGTTTTGAAAAAAGCAATAGCGGTCCTCATCACCTTTATTCTTCTTGCTGCTGTATTCTCACCCACTGTGACGAATGCAGCACAACAGCAAATAAATGTGGGCACTTCAGTATTTTTTACATTAGACAAGGTTACCCTCACTTCAAGCATGAATGCCCAAGCTTTAAGCTTTACCTTGAACTTATCCAATCAAAGCACACAGAATGTAGATTTAAATCAGTATGGAGTCAGAGTGCTGGATAAAGATGGGGATAAATACTCCGCTCAGCTAGCAGAAAAAGCTTCTGCAAGAGTATTGCCCAAACTTGTACAAGGTTTTAAGTATACCTCAACTGTCCCCAAGAATATCAGCATCAGTCAGCTAAGTGTTGAAGTATTTGCCTGGGATTATAGCTTGCCCTCCTTTATGCGTGTTCTGGGAAGCTTAAAAGCTGCTTCTGCTGCAAGCAAAGCAACTAGCAATAAACAAGTGACGATCAATTTAAGCGCTCTTGATGCCGCCTTACCGAAAAACACGACTGCTTCTTTTGCCTTGCTTAACAGCTTTAAAACGTTAAAGAATGGGGAGTGGGTGGTTTATTCCAATTTCCTCGTTGAAAATCTAAGCGCTAAAGCTGCAAAATTACCTGCGAATTTATTTTTCAATTTAAGGGGTTCAGGCGATTTATATGGGTCTACAGCTGTGGTTGCAGGACAAAGTCAGACCTTACTTCCCCAGACCCGCAGTATCCTTACGTTTCAAACTCTATTAAAGAGCTTTGATACACCGCAAGGTCTAACTTTTGAAATGGCAAAAAGACCCGTAGTTGTCAATACATCCGGAATTCTTCTGGCAAGCTTTGCACTGGATGCAAGTCTAGTAGAGGCGCATGTAGGGACTGTCCTTACGATTCCCTCGCTTTCTTCAAACGTCTTGACTCTAGTTGCTGAAAAAGTGATTTACAATCATAATGCTTTCAATAATGTGATCGATGTAGCTGTTACCTTGAAAAACGAAGGGAAATCAGCTTTACCCGTTCCTTCACTTTCGGGTTATTTTCAAGCAATAAATAGTACATTGTCGATCCCTGCTGCTGAGGTGGAGCCACATCCAGTCGTTTTGTCTGCTAATCAAAGTACAACGTATCATTTTACTGTGGAATTTCCTTTAGCAACAGACGAAAGCATGATTCAGCTAGTGATCACAGGGAATAAATCTTCCGCTCAGGTGATCAGTAAGCCCATTGATGTGATCTCGCTGACATCAAGCAATATCCAAGCGGGTGAGCAGGGACTGGCTGAAGTCATTGCACTCGACTTACATGATATAGATACGACGTTCACAAGCAATTCCATGCTGTCTTTTCAAGTGATTCGCAGCTACCACTCCATTTTCAATGGCGATCCAGTCATTAACCTGGAAGTGATTGCTCAGAATGAAAGCGCTGTGGCATTTAAGCTGCCAACATCCTTGTTATTTACGCTTCAAGATCGTGCTCAGCTTTCCTATCCTTCTACAATCATGAGTGGAGCCGACCAAACCATTATGCCTCATCAAAGCATACCGTTTACTTTACAAGCAGTATTAGGTAAAAAGGATTCGCAAACATCGTATACCTTAAATCTTGTAAAAAAATCGTTAACACCAGCAGGGGCAGATCTGGTCTATGATACCTTAGATGTTGCAAGCTCATTTTCTAATTCTCAAGTGGCGAACAGTTTATTAAACACTTCGATCGGAAAGTTAGGTGTAGCTCTCAAATCAACCTACAGATTAGCTACAGCTAGCGGGGATGACATCTTACTTAGTGAAATCCAGTTGCAAAATCTAGACAACAAAACCATTACGCTTCCCAATCAAGCTGGAGCTAGCTTATTTGGCGGATATATGTTGAATGATTTCGATGCAGCGGGAAAGCTAATTCGGATTCAGACTTCTCCTTATCTGTATCCCAATCAGAAAACAACGCTCTACATCTATACAAAAATCCCCTACACCTCTTCCGCAACCAGCGGATATATATATTTGGGAGATGGGATTTTAAACGGACAAACAGCGGCATGGACCCAAACGCATGAATGGACGGAAATACCATTCAGTTTAGGTGGGAGTACAGTGCCTTTGACCCTTCTAAATAATGAATGGATGCTGGCCGATGCTGGAAGAACCTCAACAGGAAAAATCGTGGACAGCCAGATCTATGATTTGAATAATCAGAAGCTGTTGGCGGTACGTATTCTGCAAACGAACAAAGAACCTCGTAATGGAAGCATTGTTCCTTATACAGGGTATCTAACGAATGCAGATGGCTCCGTTCTATCTCTAAAAACAACAGATGATGCTGCGGCAACGAGTATTCTATGTAACCAATGTACTGCGTTATCGACCCTATGGACGACATTGCCTTTAGGCTTTTCCACAGCAAACCAGCATGTAGTTTTTGGGCCTAAGCTTGATGATCAATCCTTTAATTCTCCGCAGCAATATGCCTTTCAATCAAGCACACCCGCAGTAAATAATGGATCAATTTCGAATGCGGCGATCTATCCATTTACGGTGTCTGTGCAAAACGCAAAATTTACTACGACAAGTATCGGATCGGGGCAAAATGCAGTTTTGGGATATGATATTAATCTAGACTACACAATCAATAAATCATTAGATTTAACGGGCGCAGTTAAAAACAGAGGCTTGCAATTTACTTTAACTGAAGCTGACGGAAAAGTAGTGAAAACGTGGGAAACTTTACTGGATGGAGTAGATGCTTGGACAACCGGGAAAAACAAGCTTTCCTTCTTAGAGACAGATATCCCTGATTTGCAGAGCTTTATTAATTCTCGCCAATTGAATGTCTACGAGAAATTCGAGGGCGGAACAAGGCTGCTTGGATCGATCACGCCCAGCTTTTAGTTTGGCATATTAAACGAAACATCGGAAATTCGGTGATTCGGTGATTCGGTGAGATGTTCAGGGTAAAGCCCAATATAGTATTCGAAAGGCATGTTGACTCTATAGAGTCAACATGCCTTTTATACTGAAATATGGCTCCCGTTAAGCCTCTCTAACTTTCTGCTTTTCCATCTAAATACTCATAGCCTTCTTCGATGACAGTAAGCTTGCCCGTATCTGGAGATATGACTAAACCATGAACAGGGATTCTTGGTAAAAGGGGGTGGTTGCGAATCAGCTTGACGCTATTGCGGACACTTTCGTTCACGTCGTCGAAGCCCTTTAGCCAACGTTCCAAATCCAAGCCGTAATATTCCAAAGTGTTGATCGTTTCATCCTGTATGCCCTCGGCTTTAAACTTTTCTTTCATTTCCCCAGGATTCACGCTTCCCATCCCACAATCGTTATGCCCGACAACGAAAACCTCTGTGGCATTAAGCTCGTAGATAGCAATGATAATACTCCGCATTACGCTTCCAAAGGGATGAGCAACAACGGCACCGGCAATTTTAATGATTTTGACATCACCGTTTTTAATATCCATGCTTGCGGGCAAAAGCTCAATTAAACGGGTATCCATGCAGGTGATGATGACGAATTTTTTCTCGGGAAATTTCGAGGTGAGAAAAGGGATGTATTTCTGATTCTCAACAAAATGCTTATTATAATTCAATACTTCATATAGCAATGCTTTTTTCAATTCGGTGCCCCCTTAGCAAGTAAATCTAGATTAATATATCAGGGTAACAGGCTGAGTTGCTCTTGAGGTTATTCTAACATATCTTTCATAAAAGTTGCTTATAAAACGAAGAAAAAGGTATATTTAGATTAGGAAAATGTGACGAGGAGGCTAACTATGATGAATGAAGTTCAAGATCAGTTAACTGCATTTCGGGAATTAGTTAAAAAAATAAAGAGCTACGAGGAAGCAGTGGGTCTCATTTATTGGGATATGCGAACAGGCCTGCCGAAAAAAGGTGTAGAAAGCCGTTCAGAGGTTGTGGGGATGTTATCCACTGACATGTTTAAGCTGTCCATTTCTGATGAAATGGGGAACTTCCTGCAATTCTTGTCCGAGCCGCAGCATTGGGCGCAAATCGATACCTTAAACCGCAAAATCATCAGCGAGTGTCAAAAGGAATACGATCGCAGCCGGAAAATTCCAACTGAAAAATACCAAGCTTATGTTGTGTTAACCTCAAAAGCAGAATCATTGTGGGAGGAAGCTAAGCACACTTCGAATTATGCGATGTTTCAGCCTTATCTGGAGCAAATCGTCGCGGCAAACCTGGAATTTATTGAGCTGTGGGGATACAAGGACAATAAATATGACACCTTGTTGGATATGTATGAGCCTGGAATGACCGTTGCAAAACTTGATGAAGTATTCGGAGCCTTACGCAAAAAGCTTGTTCCGTTAGTTGCCAGCATCCAAGCCTCACAAAGCCAGCCGGAAACAGCCTTTCTCCGCCAAACCTTCACAAAAGAGCAGCAAAAAAAATTCAGCCTGTTTATTCTCGCACAAATGGGTTATGACTTTGAAGCAGGGCGGCTCGATGAAACGGTACATCCGTTTGCAACAGGCTTGAATCCGGGAGATGTGCGAATTACAACCCGATATCTGGAACATGATGTGGTCAGCGCCTTGTTTGGTACCATTCATGAAGGCGGTCATGCACTATATGAGCAAAACATCTCTACAGATTTGCTTGGCACAAATTTATGCACAGGGACATCCATGGGTATTCATGAATCACAGTCCCGCTTCTGGGAGAATATGATTGGGCGAAGTGAAGCGTTTTGGGATCGTTATTATGCGGATTTACAAAAAACGTTCCCTGGTCAATTTGATGATGTTCCCGTTCATGCTTTTTACAAAGCAATTAATGGGGTTAAGCCTTCCTTAATTCGGATTGAAGCGGATGAACTAACTTATAATTTACATATTATGATTCGCTATGAAATTGAAAAAGCCTTATTCAACGAGACCATCACAGTAGCGGAGTTGCCTAAGTTCTGGAATGAGAAATACAAGGAATATCTCGGTGTTGAGCCTGCCAATCATGCAGAAGGTGTACTACAAGATGTACATTGGTCAGGTGGCGCTTTTGGTTATTTTCCATCCTATGCCTTAGGCAATATGTATGCAGCGCAAATACGACATACGTTATTGCAGCGTATCCCCCATTTAGAGGAGCTTGTAAAGCAAGGGGATTTATTGCCAATCAAAGCTTGGCTGGTTGAACAAATTTATCAATATGGGAAGTCCTTAACACCTGCGGAAATTATGATGCAAGTGACTGGAGAAGCTTTAAATCCAGATTACCTCGTAACTTATTTGGAAGAGAAATATAACGAGATTTATAATTTAGCTTAAACTAATCTCATCAAGGAGGGCTATTGCTTTGATAGGGATACGTGTAATTAAAACAGCTGTGGCTGTAGTCATAGCGATTTATCTGGCAGAGTATTTTGATTTGAATACCCCTTTTTCAGCGGGGTTATTTGCCGTATTGGGTTTGGGTGCAACCTTAAAAGGCGGGATCAAAAATTCAATGATTCGCATTATGGCCTCACTTGTTGGGCTGTTTTTGGCTGCATTGATCTTTTTCCTTTTTGGTTATCATATTTGGGTCATCGGTATTTTCGTGCTTGTTGTGTTCTCGCTTTTGGCGAGGCTAAAGCTTCAAGACGGTATTGTATCCAGTACTGTGGTGATGCTTCATTTATTCTCCTTGCATTCGGTTACCACTCTGCATATTATGAATGAAGTCTATCTGTTACTCATTGGATTGGGCTTGTCCACACTCATTAATTTAACTTATATGCCGGATGAGCAGCCTAAGCTAGATAAAATTAGAAGCAATCTGGAAGAACTGCTTTCACGTATTTTCAAAGAATTTTCCTTTCATCTTATCGATAATATCCATCATATTTGGGATGGCAAAGAGCTGCTTCAAGCCTATGACACGATTGAGCAAGGCAACCAATTAGCAGAACGAGCCGCAGATAATAAGCTTTACCAAGGGAATAGCTATTGGGTGCGATATTTCGAAATGAGACGCCAGCAGTTAGACTCTACACAACGAATGCTCGGAATAATTGCTCAAGTGTATCAAACCGTACCTCATGCCCTTGAAATTGCTCGCCTTTTCGAAGAATTAAGCGAAGAAGTGAAGTCCGAATACTATGGAGGTATAGTTGAGAAGCATCTATCAGAACTGGAAATCGATTTTAAAAAATACCCATTACCCACTACTAATGAGGAATTTGAGGTGCGTTCAGCTTTACAGCAGCTTTCTGTTGAGTTGAAAAACTATCTTTCCATAGCCAAAAGAAGTAAAAAACGTAAAAAACCCTTAGAATCCCTATAGCGGGAAGTGTTATCTTATATTTTCGAAACTGTAAAAATAGTTGTCACTCTAGACGGATGTCCTGCATACAATTTAAAAGAATGATTGTATGGAGGAGGTAGCAAGGATGTCAATCAAAGATAAAGACCTGCATTGTCGAGAGATCATTACGAAAGCGGTCTGCGGCAAAGGTCGGAAGTTCAGTCAGGTGAGCCATACCGTAACTCCGCCTCATGCACCGACTAGTATTCTAGGCGCATGGATTATTAACAATCAATACGAATCGGCAAAATCCAGTGACGGTGTAGAGGTATTAGGTACTTATGATATTAACATTTGGTATTCTTATGACAAAAATACGAAGACGGATGTCGCCAAAGAGTCGATATCGTATGTTGATGTTGTTCCGTTAACCTACTTAGATAAAAAACATAAGGCAGGCACCGTTGAGGTTTCAGCGGATGCCACACAGGAGCCGAACTGTGTAGAAGCCAGCGTTTCAGCGCAAGGGAACAGTGTAATCATCCGAGTTGAACGTGAATTTGCAGTTGAAATGATTGCTGAAACTAAAGTTTGCATCGTCGTGTGTGACGGAGGATGCGATGATTTCGGGGATAAGCATTTTGATTTTGATGCCAATGACCTAGATTACGATGACTTAGATCCGGAGACGTTTGATGAGGAACTGAACTAATGTAGTATATGAATGATTTATCTGTTTGGCAGGGGGCAATCGCCCTCTTTTTTTGCTTGCAGCACCTATTTTGTGGAATTAATGAAGGAGTGAGGCTCAAAATGAAATGCTTCTTTTTACATGCGCAGCAGACTGGGGTTGCTAAATTGTTGCCTCTGTTAACCTTTGATCATGGAATACGTATTCCCCCAGATAAGAAAATCCAGACGGTTTTTTCTTGGGGAACAACTAAAGAGACAGATCAAAAAAAAACGATGTTTAAGACTCTTGAGCTGCATGGACTAAAAATTGCTCCATCCATTCAAAACTCTGATTTTCGGATTCAATTTCGGATTCCAGTTTTTCAGCTTAAGGCACTATGTGTATTTATGCGAAAAAGCCCAAAGACGATTTGGTCGGTCTTACCGCACTTAGCGGCAGACAAACCTCATTTTGTCGAATTGGATTTGAATGAGTCCATTGGTTTTTATGTACGCCGTGCTGTACGAGAAGCACGAAAAGCAGTTTATGCGCTTGGATTGGATATTGCCTTGGTTCATGTTGGCATCCTTGGTAGGGGAGATACCATCGTGATGGATGTGGATCCTGCGCCAGTGCTTAACCAGCGATTAGCCGAATGTTATGCCGAAGCTTTGAATAGCTATGCTTCAGGGCTTAAAGCGGTTAAGCAGTCTTTGGTATCAGAATCGATTATGATCGGTGCAGACCCCGAATTTATTCTGCGCAGGCCAAACGGGAAAGTCGTTTCTGCAGATCGTTTTATGGCTCGTGAGGGTGCAGTGGGTTGTGACGCGGTTGTGCTCTCGGGGCATCGCATCATCTTGCCGCTTGTAGAGCTGCGCCCACAGCCTAGCAATAGCCCAATTGCCCTGACTGTACACCTCCAAAGCTTGATGCAGCGAGCAGAGAAAATAATCAACGACCCCGGTTTAGATTGGTTAGCAGGTGCAATGCCTGTCAAAGGCTTACCGTTGGGCGGACATATTCATTTTAGCGGAGTAGAACTGACTTCTCAGCTGCTTCGAGTGCTCGATAATTACTTAGCCTTGCCTCTGGTTCTATTAGAAGGAGAGAGTGCATTCCAGCGTAGACCCCGATATGGCTTCTTAGGTGATTTTAGACATCAATCGCATGGTGGTTTTGAATACCGCTCGTTGCCCAGTTGGCTTATTTCCCCACAAATTACAGTTGGTGTGCTTTCTCTAGCCTATGTGATCGCTCATCATTATCATGAACTACAGCAAAGACCTTTAGATCAGCTCGAAGTCCAGCGTGCTTTTTATCGCGGTAATAAAAATCTGATAATGCCGATTGTGGAGAAACTATGGTGGGACGTTAAAAAAACCGCGATGTTCGAGAAGTTTCATCAGGAGTTAAGTCATTTATTCCAGCTGATCCTGCTTAAGGAAGCTTGGCAGGAGCAAGCGGATTTTCGAAAAAATTGGAAAATCATTTCAAGTTCGGTGGATAGAAGCTACTAAACATCAATTCATGTTATAATGTGGTGATATCAAATGTTGACGAGCCGTACATATGGAGGATTTGAAATGATTAAATATACACCCATGATTGAGCAATATCTACTTGTAAAAGCAGAAGTGCCGGATGCTTTTTTATTTTTTAGACTCGGCGACTTTTATGAGATGTTTTTTGAGGATGCTTTATTGGCTTCGAAGGAATTAGAAATTACTTTAACCGGTAGAGAAGGCGGCGTTGAAGAAAAGGTTCCGATGTGTGGTGTGCCATATCATGCTGCAGAGAATTATATCGCGCGTTTAATTGAAAAAGGCTATAAAGTTGCGATTTGCGAGCAGGTTGAAACGCCTGAAGAAGCCAAAGGTATTGTGCGGCGCGAAATTGTACGTATTGTTACACCGGGAACCTTGATGGAAGGAAAAATGCTAACCGACGCTGTCAATAATTATATTGCAGCAACGATCGCTCACGAGAGCAGATATGGGTTTGCGGTTTGTGATTTATCAACAGGGGAGCTTCATGTCACCTCGGTTGAGTGTTCACTTGAGCTGCTGTTGGATGAATGTACAGCTTTCTCGCCAGCTGAAATACTTGGAGCATCAGATTTGATTGAACAGGTGCGGACAAATTTGTTACTCCCATCTAAACCCGTTGTTTATACAGAATGGGAAGCGGCTGATTCAGCGATGATTCGCCGGCATTTTGCCGCAGAAGTTATTCAACCGCTTGATAGCGCTTGTTTACAAGCTGTATCCTTGCTGATGAATTACTTAAGTGCCACTCAGAAAAGAATGCTTTCGCATATCACACAAATTCGACGCTACGAATCCAATCAATTCATGATGATGGATTCCTTTACGCGGCGGAATTTGGAATTGGTTGAAACCGTACGCGAACGCACGAAAAAAGGCTCCTTGCTGTGGTTATTGGATAAGAGTGTCACGTCCATGGGAGGACGCATGCTGCGCCGCTGGATTGAAAAGCCGCTGATGCAGGTGGCACAAATCGAACAACGACTGGACGCGGTGGATTGCTTCTATCGTCAATTGATCGTTCGTGATGATATCCGTCAGCAACTGCAGCAAATTTACGATTTAGAGCGCTTAACCGCCCGCATTTCCTACGGAAGCGCCAATGGACGTGATTTACTTGCCCTTCAGTTGTCCTTAGTAGCAATACCTGCTTTGCGTCAGATTTGTTTAGACTCTGACTCAACGACCTTGAAGCAGCTAGCTGAACGAATAGATCTTTGCGAGGATGTCTTAGGCTGGATCTCGGCTGCCATTGTAGACGAGCCTCCCGTATCCATTCGTGATGGCGGAATCATTCGTGACGGCTATCATGAGCATTTGGATCAGCTTAAGGAAGCAGATCGCAACGGAAAACAATGGATGGCAGAGCTAGAGCGTCAAGAACGCGAAAAAACAGGAATCAAATCGTTGAAAATTGGCTATAATCGCATATTTGGATACTACATAGAAGTAACAAGGTCCCATCTTGTCCATTTGCCAGAAGGCACGTATGAACGCAAACAAACCTTGGCTAATGCCGAACGGTTTGTAACTCCAGAGCTAAAGGAAAAAGAAGCACTGATACTGGAAGCGCAGGAGAAAATGGTCGATATTGAACAGGAGCTATTCCTCCAGCTTCGTCAGAAGATTGGCGGGCAAATCGCTCGGTTGCAGCGGCTTGCAGAAATTGTTGCCGAAATGGATGTGTATCAATCACTGGCAACAGTTAGCGCGGCTAATCGCTATAAACGTCCTTATTTAACCGACGGTTTTAGCTTCCAAGTGGATCAAGGCAGACATCCGGTTGTCGAAACGGTAATGAAATCAGGCGCTTTTGTTGCCAATGATACGCATTTAGGTGAAAAAGATGGCGAGGTTCTACTGATTACTGGACCGAACATGGCAGGGAAATCCACCTACATGCGGCAAGTCGCGATCATTGCCATTATGGCTCAAGTGGGCTGCTTCGTGCCTGCTGAGCATGCAAACGTATCGTTGATTGATCGTATTTTTACGCGGATCGGGGCTGCTGATGATTTAATTGCCGGTCAGAGTACCTTCATGGTGGAAATGATGGATATTCAGGTGATGACGGAAAAAGCGACTAAGCGCAGTCTTGTCATTATCGATGAGCTGGGGAGAGGCACTTCAACCGGTGAAGGGATGGCAATTGCTCAAGCTGTAATCGAGTTTATGCACGACGAAATAGGCTGTAAAACTTTGGTTTCCACCCATTTTCATGAACTAGCGCATTTGGAAGAAAGTCTAAGCTCCTTACGCAATTATTGTATGGCAGTCAAAGAAAGTGATCAGCAAGTGACTTTCTTACGAAAGCTGATACCAGGAGCAGCGGATACGAGTTATGGGATATATTGTGCGCGGATTGCCGGATTGCCAGAATCAATCATTCAGCGATCCTACACCTTATTGAATGTATTTATAGCGCGCGAGGCGCTAGCCCCATCGGATGAAAATCAATATAAACAGCAAACGGCAGCAGCCGTAGAACCCGTAATTCAGCTAAGTTTATTTGCAGAGGCGGACAAGCCACTGCTGGATAAATCCAAGAAGAAAGCTGATCTTAAAACGGAGCAGGTCGTAGAAGAGCTGCGCAATGCGGATATTATCAACATGACGCCTTTACAAGCAATGAATTTAGTCTATGAATTAAAGAAAAAGCTAGCAGAGAAATAAGTAAAAATAGAGAGGGATGATCCCATGTTTCGTTATTCAATAAAAGCTAATCTAAAGAATTCCATGCGAAAAAGTTTACTCATCTTTACTTTATCCGCAGTTGGCTGTCTGCCCGTATTATCGATAGCACAAGCAGAAACGAGCGTAGCATCTACTGCAATTACGGATGAAGTTTTTAAGCTGCTACAAGACAACCACGTAAGCAGCACCAGTCCGCAAAAGTTAAATGATGATGCGGTTAAAGGAATGATAGCGGGCTTGAATGATCCTTATACGGTTTATTTTACACCTACGGAATGGACGGGCTTTGAAAGCTCGTTAGAACAAAATTATGTGGGGATCGGTGTTCGCTTAAACAGTGATGCTCAAGGCGTTTATATTACGGAGATATTTAAAGGTTCACCCGCAGAATCGGCAGGAGTTAAAATCGGTGACTATATTGCAGGAGTAGATGGCAAAACAACGAAGAACCTATCCGTTGATAAGCTGATTGACAGTGTGCTTGGTGAAGAGAATACGAATGTAACCATCACAGTGACCCGCAATAATAAAAAAATCGATCTAACCATGCCGCGAAAAAGAATCAATTTACCTGTTGTGACAAGTAAACAATTTGCTGACGGGACTGGCTATATCCAGTTAACAAGCTTTTCCTCCGATGCGGATGAATTATTCGCTGCCCAGCTCAAGGAATTGCGAAAAAAACAGATTCATTCCTTAATCATTGATTTACGCAATAATGGCGGTGGTTTATTAGATACTGCAAGCAATATTGCCAAACTTTTTATTAAAGAAGGTGTGCTGATTCATACAAATGACCGCAACCATGTGGATACACCGGTCAAATTGCAAGGTGGAGCATCTGTAGATTTTCCTGTCTATGTGTTGGTTAACGAGAACAGCGCTAGTGCATCAGAGGTCTTGACAGGCGCTTTGCAGGATTACAAGATTGCCACTGTCATAGGTACACAAAGCTATGGCAAAGGTAGCGTTCAATCGATCTTTCCCTTAAGTAACGGCGGGATGCTCAAGGTGACAATCGAAGAATACTTAACCTCATTAAATCATAAAGTGAATAAAGTAGGGATCACGCCAGATATTGAGGCATTTGGCAGTGTACCACAGCTGATAACCGCCTTACAAATAGCAGGTATGAAGGATATAAAACTTACGCACGATAAGAATGAAATAGCTGTTAACCAGCAGGTTTTTTCAGGTGAGTACTTTTCGATAAAAACACTGAAGAAGCAAATTTATGTGCCTTCACGTATTTTGGCCGCAATGATTCAAGGCAAAATTACTTGGAATGCGACAACTAAAACTGTAGAAATTTCTGCGGCGAATAAAAAGGCAGTATTTCCTGTTTCTGCGAATGGAACACCAAAGGGAACACTGTTTGAGGATGGGGCTACCTATCTGGATCTTGCCAGCTTTAGTCAAAAATTCCCGCAGCTGCAATGGTCTATGGAAAAGGATCTGCTGACCCTGCAAGTGAAAGGAAATTAGCTTATGGGAATCATTCATGTTTTAGATGATCATGTTGCCAATCAGATAGCGGCTGGTGAAGTGGTGGAACGCCCTTCCTCCGTAGTCAAGGAACTGGTAGAGAATAGTGTGGATGCAGGGAGTACAACCATTGATATCACGATTGAAGAAGGTGGGCTGCTGCTCATTCGCGTTGTGGATAATGGCTCCGGAATTGAACAGGATGATTGCGAGCTTGCTTTTTTTCGTCATGCTACGAGTAAAATCCAATCAGGCAAGGAATTGTTTCAAATTCGTACATTGGGCTTTCGTGGTGAGGCACTCCCGAGTATAGCTGCGGTATCAAAGGTTTCATGCACAACCTCCACTAGCAAAAATGGACTTGGTCGAATCTTGATCATTGAAGGTGGAACTGTTCGCTCCTTTGGGGAAGCTGCCGCTCGCCAAGGCACAGATTTTCAAGTACGCGAATTATTCTATAATACGCCAGCGCGATTAAAGTATATGAAGACCATTCAAACTGAGCTTAGTAATGTTTCAGATTACATTTATCGTTTAGCGATGGCGCACCCGCATATTGCTTTTACTTTAAGGCATAATGACAATCTCTTGCTGCAAACACTGGGCAATGGGGATTTGTTGCAGGTCATTGCCGCTGTATACGGCTCGGCACCAGCTAAGCAGCTTATTCCTGTGCATGAGGAGAGTCTGGATTACACGGTGCAAGGCTATGTGTCCAAGCCAGAGTGGACCCGAGCAAACCGCTCAGGGATCACAACTATCATTAACGGTCGGTATATCCGGAATTTTGCACTGGCGCAAACGATTCTTCATGCTTATCATACCTATCTGCCGATTAATCGATTTCCGGTTGTTGTCTTGCATATCGCCATGGATCCTTCTTTACTTGATGTGAATGTGCATCCTTCCAAGCTGGAGGTGCGGTTTAGTAAAGAGCCAGAGTTACTTGCTTGCTTAGTGAAAACGATTGAGGATGGCTTGCGGAAGGTAAACTTAATTCCTCAGGGCGGGCAGCAGCGTAAATCAGATAAGCCAGCAGTCGTACAGGTGCAGGAGCAAATGGAGCTTTATCGTCCCACAACGAATCCAAGTACAGCGACAACAAATGTTGAGCAGCAGCAGTCATTTACAGCCACTCCAAGAACCGAGTATAATCCCATATCATCACCAGTACGTAATCAGTCACGAAATCAGTCATCTGAACGTATTCAGGTGCCTGCTGATGCCGTTCAAAGACTTATTCAGCCTCCAAATGAAGCCGAACGGCATGCTAAACTACCGTCATTTCCCGAATTATCGCCGATTGGACAATTGCACGGAACCTACATCGTGGCCCAGAATGAGACAGGACTGTTCTTGATCGACCAGCATGCAGCACATGAACGGATTCATTATGAATATTATGTTGAACAATTTGGTCATCCCTCAGATGCAAGTCAGCAGCTATTAGTACCGATTACCTTAGACTTTACGCCAACGGATGCGGAAATGCTTAAGCAGAAGCTGGTTTTATTCGCGCAAGCCGGTGTCTATATCGAGCATTTTGGTGGGCAATCTTTTATTGTTCGTGCCTATCCGCATTGGTTTCCTTCAGGGGAAGAACAAGCCATTATCGAAGAAATGGCAGAGTGGATCTTGGCGGAGAGAAAAGCGATAGATATAACCAAGATTCGCGAAAAGGCTGCGATCATGTGTTCATGCAAAGCTTCAATTAAAGCGAATCAGAGCCAGACGATTGCTGAAATGGAAGCTCTATTGCAGCGATTGGCTGCATGTAAGGTGCCCTATACTTGTCCGCACGGTAGACCTATCGTAGTTAGCTTTTCAACGCATGAGCTCGAAAAAATGTTTAAAAGGGTGATGTAATGTTAGTCACAACTTCATACAAGCCCTCAAATGAACTTGTGTTAAAAGCAGAGGAGACTGCTGATCAATTAGGAGGAAGATGTGTCGCACGTCGACAATTTTCGCTGCCTGCATTACGCAAACGTTATACAGAAACCGAAATTATGCTGATAACGGATCGGGAAATGCGGTATTATCCCGCGGATGACGATTCTGTCCTATTCTTTCATCCCAGCACAGCAGCGATTCGGATCAAACGATTAGTCCGTGGGGGGAAGGATGCACTGCTTGCTTTCGCCGGGATTGGTCAAGGGGATTCAGTATTGGATTGCACAGCAGGGCTAGCTTCCGATTCGATTGTATTTGCTTATGCTGTTGGTGTCAGCGGCCAAGTAATCGCATTGGAAAGCGAAGCAGCATTAGTTCTATTATTGCAAGATGGACTTCACAATTATGAGTCGCCCGTACCTGAAATTAATGAAGCGATGCGTAGAATACGGGTTGAGCATGCAGATCACTTTTCCTACTTGCAACGTATGGGGGATCGAAGTGTGGACTTTATTTATTTGGACCCCATGTTTCGCAACCCGGTTATGGAGTCTAGTTCAATATCTCCTTTACGTGAAATTGCGAATATGCAAGCCATTCGGCTTGAAACGATAACCGAAGCCAAACGAGTTGCACGCAAGAAGATTATCTTGAAAGAGCTGAAGGAAAGCAAGGAATTTGCTCGCTTGGGCTTTGCCACAACTTACCGATCCCAAACTAACATAGCTTATGGAGTGATTGAACTGTGAATTCAATGATAAGCCCCGAAAAGCCTAGATTACTTGTTCTAGTTGGACCTACAGCTGTAGGGAAAACAAAGCTCAGCCTTGAATTAGCAAGAATATATGGATGTGAAATTATCTCAGGTGACTCGATGCAGGTGTATCGAGGGATGGATATCGGAACAGCTAAAATTTCACTCGAAGAACAAGAGGGCATTCCCCACCATCTGATTGATATTATAGAACCCGATGAAGCCTTTTCTGCGGCAGCATTTCAACAGAATGTGAAGCAGTTGATTCAAGAAATTCATGAGCGAGGCAAGCTTCCTTTTATCGTGGGTGGTACAGGGCTCTATATTGAATCCCTTTGTTATCAATTTCAATTTAGCGAAGCGAACGCGGATGAAGCCTTCCGTTTGGAGCAAGCCGCATTTCTCAAAGCCTTTGGCGAGCAAGCCCTGCACGACAAACTCAGAGCTGTAGATCCCATCTCTGCGGATCGTTTACACCCGAATAATACACGCCGTGTCATTCGAGCTTTAGAAATTTTACACCTTACGGGAACCACATTATCCGCTCAGTTGGAAGATCAGCAACAACAATCCCCTTACGATTTATGCATCATTGGGTTGACAATGGATAGGGCTTTACTATATAAACGAATTGAGCAAAGAATTGATCAAATGCTTGAACGAGGCTTGGTTGCAGAGGTACGCCAGCTTCTTGACAAAGGGTATACAGCCGATTATGTTTCCATGCAAGGACTTGGTTATAAAGAAATCATTCGTTACCTGCAAGGCGAGTATCCGCTTGAAGAAGCGATTACATTATTAAAACGAGATACAAGGCATTATGCAAAGCGTCAGCTTTCTTGGTTTCGTCATATGAAGGACATCCATTGGGTGGATGTGACGGCGTACACAAACTTTTCTACGCATTTGCAGAGGATTAATGATATAATAGCAGGAAAGTTTACGCTTCCATGAGAATATATATCAGAACAGTCTTATGTTTTGGTTGTTATTGTTTCATTTTATTAGAAAATGGTTAAACAAAAATTCTAGGGGGGTCCTTTCATGAACAAATCAATCAATATTCAAGACAATTTCCTCAATCAATTACGTAAGGAAAGTATTCCCGTGACGGTCTATTTAACGAATGGATTTCAAATTCGTGGTCTCATCAAGGCTTTTGACAATTTTACGATTATTATTGATAGCGAAGGCAAACAGCAAATGGTTTATAAGCATGCCATTTCTACTTTCACACCACTTAGATCTGTATCTTTTATTCAAGATTCACCTGCCGAATAATGGGGATAACGCAACCTAATTAGCAATTGAACGTCTAATAGAATAAAGCTTGCTGCAGAGCAACCCAAGCTTTACAGGGTTGCTTTTTTACATTAGAGAGATGAATTGGGGGGATGAACATGCCTAACACAACGAACACCAAACCAAAAAAGAAAAATAAAAAGAACACCAAATGGTCTACACGTAGAATGCTGCTTTGGATGATCATTACCGCTGGAACGGCTTCGGTTTGTGTACTAATCGGTTATGCAGTCATTATTTTCAATGGTCAAAAGATACTCAGCAAAATAGATCCGAGTGCATTCGTGATAGGAAATCCTACAGCGATTTATGATGAAAAAGGCGTGTTTGTAGCCAATTTGAATCAATTAAAAAGTGAGCCTGTGGTTTATAATGATATTCCACCTTTGATGATCGATGCGATCATCGCTACCGAGGATAAACGGTTCAACGAGCATACGGGTATTGATTTTGTTTCCATTGGTCGAGCTGTCGTCAAGGATATTATCCATCGTTCTGCAGTGGAAGGCGGAAGCACAATAACACAGCAGCTTGCTAAGAATATTTTATATGAAAATCCAGAAAAAACCCTCTTTCGTAAAGCAACCGAGGCATCCTTAGCCATAGCATTAGAACAGAAGTTTTCAAAAGAAGAAATTATCACTTTGTATCTCAACCGGATTAATTTTGGCAATCGGTCTTATGGGATCAAGGTTGCAGCTAAACGATATTTTGACAAGGAGCTTAAGGACCTGGAGATTTGGGAGATGGCTACTTTGGCTGCCATTCCAAAGTCACCTAAATATTATTCGCCGGTTCTCTATCCGGATAAATCCAAGGAACGCCGTGACGTAGTTCTGAAGCTGATGTTTGATCAAGGTTATATAACCAAGGCTGAGAAAGATCAGGCGAATTTAGCTGTCTATAAAGCACCTAATGTAACAACCTCCACAGATTTTTTATCCTTTATCGATTATACGGTTGAAGAAGCAAAATCCATGTATAACATTGAGGAGGATGAACTGAAACGAGGCGGTTACAAAATTTACACCACAATGAATGCCAATGCTCAAAGGATTATGGAGCAAGCGTTTAGAAATGATAAATTATTTCAAAAAAGTGATGCAGAACAGCAGTTTCAAGGCGCAATGGTAATCATTGATCATCAAACAGGTGGTCTGATCGCTATGGTTGGCGGTCGAGATTATGAGAAGCAAGGTCTAAACAGGGTTACGATTAAGCAGCAGCCAGGCTCTTCGTTTAAACCGTTGGTTACTTATGCGCCCGCTATCGAGACGGGAAATTGGAATCCGTATTCGATGCTTAAGGATGAACAGACAGATTTCAATGGGTATACGCCGCATAATTATAACAATAAGTATTTAGGCGAGGTTTCGATGTTTGATGCGGTTAAAAAATCGATCAATCTGCCAGCAGTTTGGCTTTTAAATGAAATTGGACTGAGTACAGGGAAGAAGTTTGTTAAAGCATTGGATATCCCATTGGAGCCAGAGGATAATAATTTGGCTATTGCTCTTGGCGGACTTACAAGAGGGGCTACTCCGATTAGTATGGCCCAAGCTTATGGCGCATTTGCCAATGATGGAGCCATGTTCACAGCGCATTCCATTCTTAAAGTCACATTAGATGATAAAGTTATTCAAACGTATAAGGCAGAGAAGCCAAAGCAAGTTATGAGCAAGAAAACTGCTTGGTATACCACTCAGCTATTGAAGGGTGTCATTGAATCTGGTGGAACAGGAACCGCAGCTAAGCTGAACAGACCTGTTGCTGGAAAGACTGGATCGACGCAATTAACGATTAAAGGCTATGAGAAATTCGTGCGTGATCTTTGGTTCGTAGGTTATACACCCGAGTGGACAGCAGCAGTCTGGATGGGATTCGACAAACCCGATAAAAATCATTATGTGACAGTAAGCAGCGGTACGGCGGCAGCCATGTTTAAAGAGGTAATGTCCAAAGCACTTGCTAAAGTGCCTGTTACCAACTTTGTTAAGCCAAGTGGAGTTCCCGAGCTGACTGAGCCTCCGAAAGGAATTACGGATTTAGCTGTAACTTTGGATCCACTGACAGCTAATAAAGCTAATTTGACTTGGACCGCTGTTGCTGACTCTGCAGCTTCTTATCGAATATACCGCAAAACGGCGGAAACGGAATTTTCCATGCTGATCGAGGTTAAGGACAGCCAAATTATCAGCGACCTAACGATAGAGCCTGGTCAAACCTATCAATACTATGTGGTGAGCTATATCCCTGATTCTAATACGGAATCGAATAGCTCCAATGTCGTAGACTTGGTTGTTCCTTTGACAGATGTCAGTCCATCCCCATCCGAATCGATTAGTCCATCGCCTATGGATGATGGGAATATACCCGTTATTAGCCAGCCGCCAAACCCAGAAGGTTCCAACAGTCCGACACCAACAGAACCTTCAACACCAGAGCCGACACCAAGTCCATCACCTATCGTGACACCTAGTCCTAAAACGTGATTAGATGATATTTGAACGGTGCTATGTTATAATTTCAGAAGTTGAAGTTTCTCAAATCAAATATATAAAAAGGTGGATGTCATTCGCAATGAAGAAAGTACGATCGATTGTCTTGCTAAGTCTAACGATTTGTTTGGCAGTTTCAATGTCCGCATGTGGAAAAGTAAAACCATTAACTGAGGGTGAAACGACAGCACCAGCTGCGTTGGTTGCTCCTGCAGCCACAACAGCAGTAGAATCTCCCTGTGCCAAAGTCGTACAAGCTTCACCCAGTGAGCACGCAGATGCAGCCGTGAAAAGCTGGACAAGTCCGCCGGCAATGTCCATTGATGTGAACAAGACTTATTGCGCAGTAGTGCAAACGAGCAAAGGCAGCTTTACTTTAGAATTATTCGCTAAAGATGCACCGAAAACCGTTAATAATTTCGTCTTTTTAGCGAAAAACAACTTTTATGATGGGATTATATTCCATCGCATTATTGAAACATTTATGATTCAAACCGGGGATCCAACGGGTACGGGCAGAGGGGGTCCGGGTTATAAATTTGAGGATGAATTGACGAGTCCTTACAAATATGTAGAAGGCATTGTCGCAATGGCAAATTCCGGCCCGAATACGAATGGAAGTCAATTTTTCATCAACACTGTAGACAACACGCAAAACTTAGGAAACCTATATTCAATATTCGCAAAAGTGGCTGTAGGAATGGATACTGTGAAGAAAATTGCAGCAACTCCAGTCGAAGCAGGTGCAGATGGAAATATTTCATCTCCAACTGAAAAAGTAACCATTGATTCTGTCCAAATTGTTGAGTTATAAGCTAATATTTCCTGACGTATTAACAATAGAGAGAATACTGTTGGTTAATAAAATTGCTAAATCTTCAATTGACGAAGCTGCAACAGATTTAAAATGAAAATATGATTTAGATTCAAAGTCACTCGTGAGTGACTTTTTTGTTTGGTAAATTAACTATAATCATTTAATCCACGCACATATGCCTGCAATGGCTTGCTTTTTCAAAGCGCTTTGCATAGACTTAATCTGTGGTCTTCGATCAGGCGGTACTCCTTTCTGGGCTGTTGCGTATACTGTAACAACGGAGTTTAGAGGGGGATATGACATGAGAGAGCATGTTACAACCAATTCCAATATGCAGGCAGCAAGAAACCCACGGCAAATGAACATTGTACTACGCAATTCGGAAGCAAGTCATGCTGCATTCGCGAATATAAATGGATCGGGAGAGGCTGCTGCACTTGGTGACAGGCAAACATTTAATCGTGAGCCTTTTACCGAAATTGCCAAGGAATTCGATTCCTTTGTTGGCATGGATCACGTTAAAGATATCGTTTACGAAATATTCGCTTTACTGCAAATTACCCAATATCGGATGAATATCGGATTACATTCAAACACACAGGTTTATCACATGCTGTTCAAAGGTAATCCAGGAACAGGAAAGACGACTGTGGCACGTATTTTAGCTAAGCTATTTCAATCGATGGGTGTTCTTAGTAAAGGGCAATTGGTTGAAGTGGAGCGTGCAGATTTGGTTGGTGAATATATTGGACATACCGCCTTAAAAACACGTGAGCTTGTGAAAAAGGCGCTTGGGGGAATTCTTTTTATAGATGAGGCTTATAGTCTTGCGCGCGGTGGAGAGAAAGATTTTGGCAGGGAGGCGATCGATTGTCTTGTCAAATCCATGGAGGATTATCGCAATCAATTTATTTTGATATTAGCCGGTTATCCAGAGGAAATGGACGAATTCTTAAGCATGAATCCGGGCTTGCCCTCACGCTTTCCCTTACAGATTGATTTTCATGATTACACGGTTCAACAGCTCATGCAAATAGCCGATTTGATGGTAAAAGAAGGTCAATACGTCTTAGCCCCACAAGCTGAAATGAAATTAAAACATCATTTAACGGAAGAAAAATTAACTTGTGGCGGTAACTTCAGTAATGCAAGATATGTACGTAATTTGATTGAAAAAGCAATTCGCCATCAAGCTGTGCGGTTGCTGCAGCAATATTCCGCAAATCCCTCGCGGCAAGAGCTCATGCTGCTGAGACCCGAGGATCTGCGCTGGGAAAGAAAGAATTAAGCCAATCAGATAAACATTGTACAAGGGAGAGAAAGTATTTTATGAAACAAACCACACATGATGTTACCCCCCATATTCAAGAACGAGCGATACTCGTCAGCTTAGTAACTCAAAAAGAGAAACGCAATGAATTTCTGACTGAGTATTCCTTGCAGGAGTTAGTAGCTCTTGCTGAAACAGCAGGCGTAGAAGTATTGGAAACCATGACGCAGAATAAAGATGCCAAGGATACAAAGACTTTTATCGGTAAAGGAAAGGTTGCAGAGCTAAAGCTTCGTTTGGAGGAGTTGGACGGCAATACAGCGATTTTTGATCAAGAGTTGTCCGGGGCTCAGGTACGGAACCTTGAAGCGGCCTTAGATGTGAAAATTATTGATCGTACCCAGTTGATTCTCGATATCTTTGCCCAACGTGCCAAGACACGAGAAGGTATCCTGCAAGTTGAGCTTGCCCAGTTGAGTTACCTATTGCCAAGGCTGTCCGGACAAGGAAAGAATCTTTCTCGTTTGGGTGGAGGCATCGGAGCACGTGGACCCGGGGAAACGAAATTGGAAATGGATCGTCGTCATATTCGCGATCGGATTGACGAGTTAAAGCAGCAAATGCAGGAAGTGGTGCGCCATCGCGTGCTTCATCGTGAAAGACGTAAAAAAGCTGGAGCCTTTCAAGTCGCTTTGGTTGGGTATACGAATGCTGGGAAATCTACCATTCTCAATCAATTAACCCAGGCCGATGTATATGTACAGAATCAGCTTTTTGCCACTCTAGATCCTACTTCACGCAATCTAAAGCTGCCTGGGGGCAAAGAAATTATTCTCACGGATACGGTTGGATTTATTCAGAATCTACCGCATGATTTAATTGCTTCCTTTCGCGCGACGTTAGAAGAGGTGCTGGAAGCGGATTTGATCTTACATGTTGTAGATAGCTCATTAGAAATGCATATGGAACAAATGAATATCGTCAACGGTGTTCTGAAAGAGCTTGGGGCTAGGAATAAAGAGCAGATCACCTTGTTCAATAAAAGCGATTTATGTGTTTCGACTGAAGGACAAATGGATGCAGCAGAAGGGGAATTCCTCCGCGTATCGGCTTTTAATGAAGCGGACTTAGAACGGATTAAGCTAGCCATTCAAGATAAATTGATCAGTGACAGTAAATGGTTCCGTATTCCAGCTAATAAAGGCGATCTCATCGCTTTATTGTATCGGATTGGTGAGGTGCTAGAAACAGATGTGGACGGAGACGATATGCTTTTTCAAGTGACTGTGAATGTGGGCGATTATATGAAAAGCGGTTATTTATTATCGACTTATGAGATGAATGGTCAGTTAGAAGAAGGAGCGCGAGTGTAAGCATGCTATTTTCAGATAAGATTCAAGCAGCAATTGAACAAGTAGAGCGGAGAATATCTGGAGCAATCCAGCAAATCGACAAACTGATTGACCCAAATCAATGGAAGGTAGTAGCCGCTTTTCAAAAGCATCGCGTAAGTGATTATCATTTCAACTCTTCAACCGGGTATGGATATAATGATCGCGGCAGAGAAGTTTTGGATCTGGTGTATGCAGACGTTTTTGGTGCTGAAGCAGCGTTGGTTCGCCCTCATTTTGCATCGGGGACACATACGATTTCAACAGCATTGTTTGGCGTATTGCGTCCAGGTGATGAGCTCCTCTATATTACAGGTAAACCTTACGACACTTTACATAAAGTAATTGGTGAGCCGAACGATAGCAAAGGTTCCTTGCAGGATTGGGGGGTACATTATACAGAAGTTGCTTTACTGGATAATGGACTTCCTGATTGGTCAGCTATTCGAGCTGCTATAACAAGCCGTACGAAAGTGATTGGAATTCAACGCTCTCGTGGCTATGACTGGCGAGCCTCGTTTAACATTGCTCAAATTGCCGAAATGGTTCGTTTTGTTAAGGAGATCAATCCAGACTTAATCGTTTTTGTAGATAATTGCTATGGAGAATTTACAGAACTGCTTGAGCCTACCCAAGTAGGTGTTGATTTAATGGCTGGTTCTTTAATTAAAAACCCAGGTGGGGGTATCGCTGATTCCGGTGGGTACATAGTAGGTAAGCATAAATATGTTGAACTTGCTGCATTTCGTTTGACTGCTCCAGGCATTGGTGCGGATGTAGGCGCCATGATGGGTGCAACTCGCAGAATGTTTCAGGGCCTATTCTTAGCGCCGCATATGGTTGGACAGGCTTTAAAAGGGAGCATTTTTGCAGCAGCGATGTTTGAGGAGCTGGGTTTTTCAACACAGCCGCGATGGGAAGAATCACGTAGTGATTTGATCCAGGCCATTCGCTTTACTAGCGCAGAGCATTTAATTGCTTTTGTGCAAGGCGTACAAAAGGCTTCAGCGGTTGATGCTCATGTAGTACCTGAACCATGGGAAATGCCTGGCTACGAGCATCCGGTTATTATGGCTGCAGGCACATTCATTCAGGGTGGTAGCTTGGAACTCTCAGCAGACGCACCCATTCGTGAACCGTATATTGCTTACATGCAAGGTGGTTTGACTTATTCCCATGCAAAGTTAGGTGTCATTCAGGCAATTGAACATATGATCAGGAAAGGACTTCTTTAATACCTTACATAACTTGACATGTTTTTGTGGAAAAGATACAATGATAAGGAAGGTTTGCAAGGAAAAGATCGACTTCTCAAAGAAGTCACAGGGGTGATTAGCATGAATGATGATATTCGCAAGAATATGGCGTTGTTTCCAATTGGGATTGTGATGAAGTTAACCGATTTGACCGCCAGACAAATTCGTTATTATGAACAGCATGAGTTGGTTATGCCTGCAAGAACGGGAGGCAATCAACGATTGTATTCTTTTAACGATGTATCACGTTTACTGCAAATTAAGGATTTGATCGAAAAAGGTGTAAACATTGCTGGGATTAAGCAGGTTTTACATACGGTTTCCCAGGATTCCGATGAAGCAACCGTGATTACCGAGCAAACGGAAAGCAGACGCAGAGAAATGACGGACTCGCAGCTTCACAAAATGTTAAAACAGGAATTGATCAATGGTAAGCGCCCTGGACAGGTTTCCTTAATCCAAGGAGAGTTATCCCGATTTTTTCACTAAAAATACTTAAACATTTCAAGGAGGAGATTACCCCATGCGTAATTATACCAAAGAGGATATCCTAAGCATTTCCAAAGAACAGAATGTTCGTTTTATTCGTCTTCAGTTTACAGATTTGATGGGTTCCATTAAAAACGTAGAGATACCAGTGAGTCAATTGGAAAAGGCTTTAGATAACAAAATGATGTTTGATGGATCTTCGATTGAAGGTTATGTGCGAATTGAAGAATCAGACATGTACCTTTATCCGGATTTATCCACCTGGGTTATTTTCCCTTGGGTAGCATCGGATCGTGTAGCTCGTTTGATATGTGATATTTATTTACCTGATGGACGTCCTTTTCCTGGAGACCCGCGTGGAATTCTGAAAAGAGCATTGAAAGAAGCAACGGACATGGGGTATACTGCCATGAACGTTGGGCCTGAACCAGAATTTTTCTTATTCAAAACGGATGAGAAAGGTAACCCGACATTGGAATTGAATGATCAAGGCGGCTATTTTGATTTAGCCCCGATGGATCTAGGCGAAAATTGCCGTCGCGAAATTGTGCTTACTTTGGAAGAGATGGATTTTGAAATTGAAGCTTCTCATCATGAAGTAGCGCCAGGTCAGCATGAAATTGATTTTAAATATGCAGAGGCGATTAAAGCAGCGGATCAAATACAAACCTTTAAGTTAGTCGTAAAAACAATAGCAAGACAGCATGGTTTACATGCAACCTTCATGCCGAAGCCATTATTTGGCGTTAATGGATCAGGCATGCACTGTCATCAATCCTTATTTAAAGGTGATGTTAATGCATTCTATGACGAGAAGGATAAGCTCGGTTTGAGCGATGATGCACGTTATTACATGGCGGGAGTGCTGAAGCATGCACGTGCGTTCGCTGCCATTACTAACCCAACAGTGAACTCTTATAAACGACTTGTACCTGGTTATGAAGCACCTTGTTATGTGGCATGGTCTGCGAGCAACCGTAGTCCAATGATTCGTATTCCCGCATCACGTGGCTTGAGTACACGTATTGAAGTGCGTAATCCAGATCCAGCAGCGAATCCTTATCTTGCTTTAGCTGTAATGTTAAAAGCTGGATTAGACGGAATTAAACACAAAATGCAATTGCCTCCCCCAACTGATCGCAATATCTACGTGATGTCTGAGGAAGAGCGAGAAGAACATGGAATTCCTAGCTTGCCTTCAAATTTAAAGGAAGCTTTAAATGAGCTGCTGCGTAACGAAATCATATGCGATGTACTCGGGGATCATGCGTTAACTCACTTCTACGAACTTAAGGAAATCGAGTGGGATATGTACCGAACACAAGTTCACCAATGGGAAAGAGATCAATACCTAACCTTGTATTAAGAAATTATCATAACTTCGAATGCAAAGAGGGCAGTATGAAAGATATTCTTTCAACTGCCCTTTATGTATGGATAATCAATTAACGAATACTCCGAAACAAGCCGATGACTTTACCTAGTATTGTAACCTTTTTTAAACGAATAGGCTCCATGGAAGCATTCTCAGGCTGCAGTCTGAAATGATCCTTCTCTTTATAGAACGTTTTCACTGTTGCTTCATCCTCTTCGTTCATAGCCACGACGATATCCCCATTGTTTGCAGAGGACTGTTGGCGAACAATCACGTAGTCTCCATCGTGGATGCCAACTTCGATCATGCTTTCACCCATGACACTTAGCATATAGACCTCATCATCCTTCACAAAATGATTAGGCAATGGGAAATAATCTTCAATGTTCTCACTTGCTGTAATGGGAACACCCGCTGTAACTCTGCCAATCAAAGGCACTCTTGTAATGGTATGCGAGAAAGCAGATGCTGAATCATCCAACCCTAATACTTCAATAGCTCTTGGCTTCGTTGGATCACGACGTATGAGACCCTTCTTCTCTAAACGTTCTAAATGACCATGAACGGTAGAACTTGAAGCCAACCCAACGGATTCTCCGATTTCACGAACGGATGGGGGATAACCTTTCTCTCTAACTTCACTTTTAATAAAATCTAATATAGCTAATTGACGGTTTGATATCTTACTCATTGCATGTATTCCCTCCTTATTGGTAATTATTAAACAAAGTATAACATAGAACCGGAGTTCGTACAAACATAAGTTCGAAAATCCATTGACACAAACAATTGTTCGTGTTATCTTGGTATTAGAACAAACGTTTGGGAGATGGTTCATATGAGTACAGCAGATAATAACCCGGTTTATTTCATTGAGGAAGATCAGAAGATTGCAAAAACTTCCTATTATATTAGCAAGAATCAAGCTTTATTGAATAAAGCTACACAATTAAATTGGAAGCATAAGAAAGCGATACGGTTTCTTATTATTGCAATCCTGCTTGTGTTAGCGATTACGTGCGGAGCGCTTATACACGCATTTGCAAGCAGCCATGAGCAACTCACAGTAGGAATCACTAGTGTCGCACTAATGGAGACAATTGCTCACGAGTTGAATGCAGTAGATGTAGTGAAAGGCGATACACTGTGGTCCATTGCCAACCAGTATGCGCCTTCTAATGAAAGTATTTCATCCTATGTACATAAGATTATGAAATTGAATGGCTTAACTAAGCCGACTATCCAAGAGGGGCATTTGTTAATGCTTCCATAATCCAATGAGTATAGAAGAGTAAAAGGTCATTCATTCGAATGACCTTTTATTAAAATGTTAGAAAGCTTAAGCTACTGTCGCTTATAATGTAAGATCATCTTCTTGACAATAGACAGACAGAATGGCAAAGTAATAGAGATAACAATCAAGAGGAGTATTTCGTATCCCGTACAACGAATGGTTTGGAGGTTTGCAGATGAGTATGGAAGAAACGATTGATCGCATTAATCATTTAGCGAGAAAAGCGAAAACCATTGGATTAAGCGATGAAGAAATCGACGAAAGAAATGAATTGCGTAAGCAATATATTGAAGTTTTCAAAGGCAACTTAAAAATCCAGTTGGATTTAATCCGGTATGTGAAAGATGAAGAGACAAGGTAATAAAGATATGAGGGGGAAACACCATGTCCCGTAAATGGGAGCGTATGATTTCGAAGAACAAAAAGCTTGCCAATCAGCAAAGAACCAAGCAAGGCAAGGCGATAATCTCGGATGTTTATAAAGAACCGATGGAAAAATTTCTTGGGCGCAGCTGGTTTCTACCTTTACTTTGTGTTGGTTTTTCACTTTTTTTTACCCTTACATACGGGGGGGATACGCAGCAAGATGCTACTACTAAATTTGTGATTATTGCTTATTTTTTGATGGGATTGTTCATTTACTTTGTAAGACGTCCAAGACTTAGTGTAGGAAAAAAAACCTTAAACTCCCGACGATTCTCAAGGGATGTTTCCTTAGAGCCATCTGAGATTGAGGGAATTACTGTGCAGAATGCGTATGTGATTATCCATCTAAAGCGCAAGAAAGCGCGTTGGGTATTCTCGCGTCTTATGCATCGTTTCGATATTAAGGGAATGTCTGCAGCGGTTAAAGAATATGCCAATAACAACGATATTTTATTCATAGATCAGACAAAAGGAGCATAACGATGGCGTTAAAAGCAATTTTATTTGATTTGGATGATACACTTTTATGGGATGAGCGCAGTGTAGCAGAGTCATTCATAGCCACTTGCGAAGCAGCAGCAGCTAAATACCCGCAGCTACAAGCAGCTGAATTGGAAGCTTCCGTTCGTAAAGAAGCTAGAGCGCTTTATGAGAGCTATGAAACCTTTCTATATACCAAAATGATTGGAATCAATCCGTTTGAAGCTTTATGGGGAAACTTTACAGAGGGAGACAACGAGAATTTTCATAAACTCCACGCGTTGGCTCCTGGCTATAGAACCACTTCATGGACCAAGGGTCTGCTAGCTTTAGGAGTGGATGATCCAGAGTTAGGCCAAGTATTAGGCGAACAGTTTCCACAAGAAAGAAGAGCTAGACCTATCATTTATGAACAAACTTTATCTTTATTGCATTCCTTAAAAGGCAATTATAAGTTACTGCTGCTAACTAACGGCTCACCCGATTTACAGAAAGAAAAAATTGACGGTGTACCTGAACTTGCTGCTTATTTTGACCATATTATTATTTCGGGTCAGTTTGGTGAAGGAAAGCCAGCCATATCTATATTCAATCATGCAATGAAATTATTAGAAATTGAAGCTTCTGAAGGCTTGATGATTGGCGATAAATTAACCACAGACATACTTGGTTCTAATCGCATTGGTATGCGTAATGTCTGGATTAACCATCATAGTGTTGTACGAACAAATGAGATCCAACCAAGCTTTGAAATAAATAGTTTAAGTCAGCTCTTGGATATTATTCATACCCTTAATTAACGCGGTGTACAATAAAAAACCCGTTCTACTTCAATGTGAAGTGGAGGCGGGTTTATTTGTAGCCTATATGGAAGTTAAGCTTGAACAAAGGAAGGATCTTCATACGGCTCGGCTATCCACCCATTCGGTTCAATAAACAAACGAACCGCAACAATAGCGCGATTATCCATGAGAGTAAAAAAGTGAGCCGTGTTCTCTGGTACTGAAATCACGTCTCCAGCAGATAGCTCAACGTCGAAGTAACCCATATCTCCAGCGCCTTTAATGATAAAAATACCTTTGCCAGCAGTGATTGCACGAATTTCGTCTTCGGTATGGGTGTGTATGGCTTCGAATTTTATTAACAATTCATCCAAATTTGGTGTTGCGTCGGATAGTGTGATTAGATCCCATGTTTTATAGCCACGGCGTGCCGAAAGTTCTTTAATATCTGCATCAAATGTTGCTAGTACTTCCGTTTTATCTGCATCAGAAAGTACAAATTTTTCTTGTAACTGAGCAGGTAGTTTTCTGGTATCCCAATGTTCATAAAGGACTTCCTGTCCTTCGAGAAATTGACGTACTTTTTGTTCATCGCCAATTCTTTCGTTGGTATTACGAATTCTAATTTGAGCCATTGTTATGTCCTCCTTCAGAAATTTCAAAATAAAGTTATTTGTTATATATTATAAGTCAATCCAACTGTGATGTCGATAAGCTGACCCATAATATCCATGTAAACTAATCGGAAAAGTTTTAGTAATGACACTTCCAATTCAGACTTTATTTTGATAAACTTTATGTTAACCTTAATAACAATTATTTCACATTAACATGTATGAGAAACGGAAGGAAGAATAAGATGGGCAAACCTACACTACAAGAGCAAATGAAACATAAAATTTTAATATTAGATGGTGCCATGGGAACCATGCTTCAACAGGAAAATTTAACAGAAGCTGACTTTGGCAGCTCAGATTTGGATGGATGTAATGAGATTCTTGCTTTGACACGTCCAGATGTTATTTCCAGAATTCACGAAGCTTACTTCGCTGCTGGTGCGGACATTATAGAAACCAATACGTTTGGTGCAACCAGTGTTGTGCTGGCGGAATATGATTTACAAGATCGTTCTACGGAGATTAACTTAGCTGCTGCTAAACTTGCGGTTGAGGCTGCGAATAAGTTTACTACGGCACAATGGCCGCGATATGTGGCTGGAGCCTTAGGGCCAACGACCAAAACCTTGTCTGTAACAGGAGGAGTAACGTTTAATCAACTGGTAGACTCCTATTACGAGCAGGCGCATGCTTTAATTCAAGCTGGAGTAGATGCGTTATTATTAGAAACCTCTCAAGATACCTTAAATGTTAAGGCAGGCAGCATCGGAATTCGCAAAGCGATGGATGAATTGAACCGACAACTGCCCATTATGATTTCCGGCACAATTGAACCGATGGGGACTACGCTTGCTGGGCAAAGCATTGAAACCTTTTATATTTCGTTGGAGCATCTTCATCCGATATCGATTGGATTGAATTGTTCAACGGGTCCTGAATTTATGAGAGATCATGTCCGCACTTTATCACAAATAGCGGAAACGGCTGTAAGCTGTTACCCCAATGCGGGGATGCCGGATGAAAACGGACATTATCACGAGTCGCCGGAATCTTTAGCAATGAAAATGTCTAGTTTTGCCGAACAAGGCTGGTTGAATATCGCGGGTGGCTGTTGTGGAACAACACCTGATCATATTCGTGCCTTAGCAGATGCAATGAAAAATTATGTACCGAGAACCACATTTGGTACGCACCCGCCTGCAGTTTCAGGTATTGAAACCGTCTATATCGAACCGGAAAATCGACCCGTCATGGTTGGAGAAAGAACCAATATCTCTGGATCACGTAAATTTAAACGTTTGATCAAAGAAGGTAAGTTTGAGGAAGCATCCGAAATCGCTAGAGCGCAAGTTAAAGGCGGCGCTCATGTCATAGACATTAACCTGCAAGATACGGATATTGATGAAGATTATGCGATGGAAAACTTCCTGCAGCATGTAGTGAAGAAGGTAAAGGTTCCCTTAGTTATTGATTCCACTTATGACCATATCATTGAGCTTGGACTGAAATATTCGCAAGGTAAAGCGATTATTAACTCGATTAATCTTGAAGATGGCGAAGCTAAGTTTGCGGCTATTGTCCCGCTTATTCATCGTTATGGTGCAGCAGTTGTCACAATTCTGATTGATGAGAGAGGGCAGGCGGTAACCCGTGAAGCCAAATTAGAGGTGGCTGCACGCTCATATGATCTTTTAGTCAACAAGTATGGGATGAAGCCGCACGATATTATTTTTGATCCCAACATGTTCCCGATTGGTTCGGGTGATCCCCAATACATTGGCTCAGCAGTTGAAACCTTGGAAGGAATTAAGCTCATCAAAGAAGCATTCCCCGAATGTAAGACGATTCTTGGCTTGAGTAATATTTCCTTTGGTTTACCCGATACAGGACGTGAGGTATTAAACTCGGTTTATTTGTACCACTGTACCAAAGCTGGCTTGGATTATGCGATTGTTAACACAGAGAAATTAGAGCGCTATGCCTCGATTCCGCAAGCGGAGCGTAAGCTTGCTGAGGATTTGATTTTTGCGACAAATGATCAAACCTTAGCTGATTTTGTAGCTTTCTTCCGCGTGAAGAAAGTTGATAAGGTTGAAAAAATCAGTAATCTGACTTTAGAAGAGCGGCTAGGCTCATATGTAGTTGAAGGAACTAAAGAAGGGTTGATACCTGATTTAGAAGCAGCTTTGAAGCAATATACTGCGCTAGAGGTTATTAATGGGCCATTGATGACCGGTATGAGCGAGGTGGGTCGGTTATTCAATAACAACGAATTGATAGTAGCAGAGGTGCTGCAAAGTGCAGAAGTCATGAAGGCTTCTGTAGCCTATTTAGAGCAGTTTATGGAGAAAAACGAAACCGCAGTAAAAGGTAAAATTATACTTGCTACTGTTAAAGGTGATGTTCATGATATCGGTAAAAATTTAGTGGAAATTATTTTATCCAATAATGGTTATAAAATCATAAACTTGGGTATTAAAGTACCACCGGAGCAAATTATCGAAGCCTATCGCCGTGAACAGCCGGATGCGATTGGTTTGTCGGGCTTGCTTGTTAAATCGGCACAGCAAATGGTGATTACAGCTCAGGATCTTAAATTGGCTGGCATTGATGCGCCTATTCTTGTGGGTGGGGCGGCATTGACACGAAAGTTTACTAGGACACGAATCGGACCGGAATATGACGGGTTGGTGCTTTATGCCAAGGATGCAATGAATGGATTAGATATTGCCAATCAAATCAGTGATTCTGAGCAGAAAAAACAGTTGATCGAAGAAATGCGCGTTTTTAAAGAGTCTGATGTAATGGAGGCTGGTAAGAAGACAGATGCACCATTACCTGTTGAATCGCGTGCGCGCAGTACGAAGATATCACCAGATGCGCCTGTGTTTACACCACCGGATACAGAACGCCATATCTTGCGTGACTATCCTTTGAGCCATGTTTTGCCCTATGTGAACCTTGAAATGTTGCTTGGCCATCATTTGGGTATACGTGGTTCTGTAGAACAATTGTTGAAGGATAAGGATCCGAAAACAACCCAATTGAAGGAAGTTGTCGATTCCATTATGGAAGAAGCGGTAAAGGAAGGAACGATTAAAGCTCAAGGGATTTATCGTTTTTTTCCAGCGCAATCCTCAGGGAACGATATTCACATTTATGATCCGGGAGATACAAATAAAATATTAAAAACCTTTTCCTTTCCGCGCCAAGTTGTTGAGCCGCATCTTTGTTTAGCAGATTTCTTGAAATCTGTGGATAGTGGAGTTATGGATTATGTAGGTTTTCTAATTGTAACTACGGGGCATGGGGTAAGAGACATGTCTACCAAACTGAAGGATTCAGGCGACTACTTGCGCTCGCATGCTGTGCAAGCTTGTGCATTAGAGCTAGCTGAAGGCTTTGCCGAGAGATTGCATCATATTATGCGCGATATTTGGGGCTACCCGGATGCGTCGGATATGACAATGAAGCAAAGACATGGAGCTAGATATCAAGGCATACGAGTTTCGTTCGGATACCCTGCTTGTCCAGATTTAGAATGTCAAATTCCCTTATTTGATTTAATTAAACCTGAGGATATTGGTGTTGAATTAACCGAAGGCTGCATGATGGATCCTGAGGCTTCTGTATCGGCAATGGTATTTGCTCATCCGCAGGCGCAATATTTTAACGTTGAGAAGGTTTAATGCGTAAGATGATGCTTACGATACGAAGGAGAAGATTAGTGTGGAACTCGTTTTTCTTGGAACCGGTGCTGGTACTCCATCTCGGCAACGAAATGTAACTGCAATCGCCCTTGATTTATTAGCAGAGAATGGAGCCTACTGGCTATTTGATTGTGGTGAAGGGACGCAACAGCAAATACTACGCTCCTCTGTAAAACTGGGCAAGCTAGATAAAATATTTGTGACACATTTGCACGGAGATCATATTTTTGGCATCCCCGGCTTACTTTCGACGCGTGCCAATCAAGGGGGGGTAACACCTCTTACGGTGTTCGGTCCTCCTGGCATCCGAACTTATATTGAAACTTCATTAAACTGCAGTCAATCCCGTTTGACCTACCCCCTAGAAATTATTGAAATTAATGATGGAATCATATATGAAGATATTTCGTTTATCGTAGAAGCCCTGCACGTTGAACACCGCATAGAATGCTTTGGTTATCGGATCGTGGAAAAGAATCGCCCAGGTAAATTAGAAGTAGAAAAGCTGAAAGCTATGAAAATTGCCTCAGGTCCAACGTTTGGACTGCTGAAACAAGGGGAGACTGTAATATTAACAGACGGGACTGTATTACATGGCCGTGATTTTATCGGTCCTGAGATTGTCGGACGTAAACTTGCAATCCTAGGTGATACTCGACGATGTGCATCGGCGGTACAGTTATCTCGTGCAGTAGATGTTATCGTACATGAAGCAACCTTTGATGTATCCAATCAAGATTTAGCCGACAAGTATTTTCACTCGACTACAGTAGATGCGGCGAGAACTGCGCATGAAGCGGGGGCGAAAGTACTGATCTTAACCCATTTCAGCTCTCGTTATCAAGATGTGGATTTGCCTGCCTTAGCAAGTGAAGCTCAGACTGTTTTTAAACCTGTATATTTAGCTGCTGATTTTTATAGCTATATCGTGGAAAGGCAGGACTAGTTACTTATATCATAAGATGTCGAATTGTGATAAAATTAGTTGAATTATAGTCTAAGTACCTATATATAACATACTATATCAATCTTGGTATTTCGTTTACCCCTAATAAGCTACATATTACATTTTTGGGAGTCGATATATACAATGAAGTGCATCGAAGTGCAGCAATCTGGACCTCTATTTGGCACTGTACGCATACCTGGGTCTAAAAATAGTTCTTTAGCATTATTAGCTGCTGCTTGCTTAAGCGATGAACCATTAACGCTTAAAGGCATTCCCAACATATTGGATTTTCGGGTCATTACGGAAATTGCTGCTGAAATGGGGATGATAATCGAACGTAAAAATTCCGGAGACGTGTGGATTGATCCACAGCATATTTATACTGGGTTACTCAATCATTGCAAAACATCGGCATATCGCGCATCCTATTATTTTGTCGGATCGCTGCTTGCCAAAAAGGGTAAGGTTTCCATCGGTTATCCTGGAGGTGATAACTTTGTTTCACGTCCAATCGATCAACATATTAAAGCGTTAAAGCTTTTGGGAGCCAAATTTACCTTTTATGATGACCATTATGTAGTCGAAGCCGAGAAGTTAGTCGGTACATCAATCTTTTTTGATATGATCACTTCAGGTGCAACCATTAATACAATGCTGGCAGCCGTTTTAGCAGAAGGCCGGACGGATTTACTGAATGCTGCCAAAGATCCAGAAGTTGTAGATACAGCCAATTTACTGAATTATATGGGTGCTAGAATCACTGGGGCAGGCACGGATAAGATTAAAATTGATGGTGTTAAACAGCTTGGAGGCTGTACTTATACAGTCATTCCGGATCGTCTGATTGCGGGTGCTTTTCTAATGGCAGCAGGGGCAACACGGGGGACAGTAACCATTGATGAAATTATCCCGGAGCATTTACAGTCTTGTGTACTTAAGCTTAAAGAAATAGGCATGTCATTCGAGCAAAAAGAGAACAGTATTACTGCATATGGAGATGTCCATATTAAATCAACCCGTGTGAGAACAGGCATGTATCCAGCCTTCGCTACCGATTTGCAGCAACCTATGACCGCGTTATTACTTCGTGCACACGGACGCAGCATTATCACGGATAAAGTATATCCGGAGCGCTTCAACCATATTCCACAATTAAATAAAATGGGTGCACAAATAACCGTACGCAGCGGCAGTGCTTTTATACAAGGGGCGGCTCCACTTCGAGGTGGTTATGTGCACGCATCCGATGTAAGAGCAGGTACTTGCTTAATCATTGCGGGATTGATGGCTGAAGGCGTTACGATGATCTCTGGTGTCGAGCATATCGAGCGCGGCTATGATAACGTCATAAACCAATTCCGTGGTCTTGGAGCCAAGCTGTTGGTTCAGGACAAGGAAGTAGATACAATGGAACTAAATCATTATATAGGACAAGCGGCAATCAAATAGGATGTATTTTTCGAATTAAAGCTGAGATTTAACTCAGCTTTTTTCGCATTTATTGATGTATACTATAATGTATGTGACACGAGCAAGGTAACTCTTATGAGTTACCTTGCTTAAATAAATCTCTTCTAACCACTACCCAACCAAGCAAGGAGCCGCTAAAGATGTTACTTATTTTTTCTATAGTAGTCGGACTTTTCGGACTGCTGATTGGTAGCTTTCTTAATGTAGTTGCAATTCGCACCCTCAAACAGGAATCAATAACTTATCCACCCTCGCATTGTGTACATTGTAATCATCGTTTAGGATTTTTGGATTTAGTTCCAGTATTCAGTTATTTGGGCTTACGCGGCAAATGTCAGTATTGCTCTGCTCGCATTTCAGCGATTTATCCTTTGGGGGAAGCTACAACCGCTATGCTTTTTGGAGTATTGACTTGGCATTATGAAGTGACAGCAGAATTGCTGGTTGCTTTAGTTTTCGCTTCTATTTTAGTGGTTACTGTGATAACTGATTTACGAGAAAGACTCATTCCCAATCGAATTGTTTATCCAGGCATTATTGTAATAGCTCTATTCAGAATTTTCACCCATACTTTACCCTTATACAATTACTTGCTGGCCTTTCTAATCGGCGGCGGCGTTATTCTCGCGATTTCAATTTTGGGTTCACTACTGCTGCGTAAAGAAAGCATGGGTGGCGGAGATATAAAGCTATTTGCGCTTATTGGGCTAGTAGTCGGCATAAAACTGATCTTCTTAGCAATTTTTCTGGCAAGTTTATTCGGAACATTATATGGTGTGTATTTAATGCTAGTTAGACGATACAGCCGTGACACATATATCCCATTTGCACCCTTTATAGCAGTCAGTTCACTTGCAGCTTACATGTGGGGGGATTCAGTTATAGATGGGTATCTAAAGCTCTTAATATGATTAATCATACATATTGGGTTCAAAGCGGATATAAAAGGGGGATCTGAAATGTATAACGTCATGAAGAAATTCAAGTCATCCGCCGGGGGATCTACTGTGACTTTTCGCAAGTCTCTTTATGAATACCTTTTCCCGGGAAATCGCAGGATAAGCTAAAAGTCTACTTCATTCGATTTTATTGATGCAAAATAAAGCACATTCTGCCTTTGTAGTTAAAAAATGAACCTTTGAACGAGCATCAATTAATTATACGAAAGCGCCTGCTGACCAAGGGCTATCCAGGATTTCAAAAAGGAGTCCTTTTTTATTTTTTTTGCTTTCTTTCCCGACAAAGGGTCATTTATGTAGATATTATCTTTATCAAAACCAACGAGAACGACAGCATGCAAATCAAGGGGGGTGTTGATTTTCTCATTGCCGTGCTTCCAAGATTCCCAACGATCTGGAACTTTATAGTCACCAGTTGTCCAGAGTATGACTGGTTTTCCCTTTTTTATTTGCACTAATACTTTGTCAAACGATTTTCTCGTTAAATTTACGGTTCGGTTTTTCAAATACTGGTTCATTAATTTTTCAAGCGGTCCAGCATATACGGCGTAACCTGCAGTTTTGCCTGTTATATCACCGACAAATCCATGATCGGGATTACCCCAACGGGTTATATCACCAGACTTAGTTTTCTGAACAGGATCATCGTCTTTTGGCAACTCATCAGCCAACTTAAGCTTGTTCGTCTCTACACCTGCATGCTTTAAAACCATGGCTAAGCTTGTCACTTCACAGCCGTATTTCAATTCCGGATTTTGCTTTATGATGGGAATATCTAGAATAATGGTTTCTTTTGCGGTACCCGGTGCTGTATTGATTGGACGAGGTTGTTTACTATGGCTATCCGTACCGACAATTATCATGTCCGATCGCGATGACTTGTTACCTACGTGCGCCAGATCTCCTTTTCTTTCTTCATTTTTCTCTTGTTGCGCATTAAATTTCGGTTTTTGATTTTGATCTGAACAGCCTATTACTGTTAAACAAACAAAATATACAAAAACGGAAAATAAAGTTTTCATGGACTTACTCCTTTGTTTGACGTATTTTTAATTTGCTCTCTATTGTAATTGTTATACACCTTATTTAAACATGGATTCGGAAATCAAGCCTTCACAGCGTGCTCCTTCATATGAGGGGCTTTTTGCTTTTCATACGAACGTGTGTATGATATTATATAGAGATCAAACAAACGTTCGGAGGCTTGCGATGAATCGTCTGACAGGTAAAGTTTCTTCGATGGCGGAGATGATAGATTGGGTTAAACAAACGCCAGATTTAATGAGTCAAGTGACTTATTGGCATACCATACAGCCGCGTGATCCCAAGATGGCGCCATTCCCAACTGATCTTCATGCAGGAGTTATTAAAGCTCTACGTGACAAAGGCATAGATGGATTATATACACATCAAGCTTCCTCTTATGAAGCAGTCATGCAAGGGAAGAATATCGTCACAGTCACACCTACTGCTTCAGGGAAAACCATGTGTTACAATTTACCCGTATTACAGGGTGTATTGAATGATGATAGTGCGAGAGCCTTATATCTGTTTCCGACTAAGGCATTGGCTCAAGATCAGGTAGCAGAGCTGCATGAGATGGTCAAAGGGATTGGCGCAGATATTAAATCCAATACCTATGATGGTGATACTCCGCCTAGCGTACGTCAAGCAATCCGCAATGCAGGTCATATCGTGGTAACGAATCCGGATATGCTGCACTCAGCGATCTTGCCGCATCATACCAAATGGGTTAAATTGTTTGAAAATTTGAAATATGTCGTCATCGATGAGGTGCATACATATCGTGGCGTATTTGGCAGTCATGTAGCGAATGTGATACGTCGACTTAAGCGAATTTGTCGCTTCTATGGGTCATCTCCACAATTTATCTGTGCATCGGCTACGATAGAGAATCCATTAGAGCATGCCGAACGCTTAATCGGAGAAAAGGCGACATTAGTTGATAATAATGGTGCTCCTGCTGGGGAGAAGCATTTTGTGTTCTATAATCCACCAGTTGTAAATGAACAACTGGGTATTCGCAAAAGCAGCGTGTTAGAAACGCGTAAATTAGCGGGTCATTTATTGCGTAACGGCATTCAGACGATTGTTTTTGCCCGCAGCCGAGTTCGGATGGAATTGCTGCTTACTTATCTGCAGGATTTAGTGAAAAATGAGCTGGGTGTTAAGTCGATCCGCGGTTATCGTGGTGGCTATTTACCTAAGTTGCGACGTGAAATTGAGCGTGGTCTACGTAGCGGAGAAATTCGGGGTGTTGTCAGTACGAATGCCTTAGAGCTAGGAATTGATATCGGGCAGCTGCAAGCCTGTGTATTGAACGGTTACCCCGGAACGATTGCTAGTACCTGGCAGCAGTCGGGGAGAGCAGGGCGGAGACAGGAAAGCTCGATAACCTTCTTAGTAGCTAGCAGCAATCCTTTGGATCAATATATTATTCAGAATCCACATTACTTTTTTGAACGACCACCGGAGCGGGCACTGATACATCCCGATAACCTAATTATTCTCGTTGACCATATTAAGTGTGCTGCCTATGAGCTACCCTTTGAGAATGGAGAGTCATTTGGTGGGGAAACGTTGATAGAGATACTAGAGTTTCTCACGGAGCAGCAAATTTTACATCATGCGAACAATCGTTGGCACTGGATGGATCAAAGCTTTCCAGCTCATGATATTTCCTTACGTTCAGCGGCGCAGGAGAATTTTGTGATTATTGATATTACCACGCATGAGCATCGTGTGATTGGTGAGGTGGATCGGTTCAGTGCGCCAACCCTGATTCATGAAGAAGCGATTTATATCCATGAGGGAACGCAATTTCAAGTGGAAAAACTAGATTACGAGGAAAAGAAAGCTTATATTCGTGAAGTCGACGTGGATTATTATACCGATGCGAGTATGGCGATTCAGCTTAAAGTGCTTCATGTACTAATAGAAGAGGAATCCAATGGACTACTTAGACAATTTGGCGATGTGACGATAAATGCGATTCCAACTATTTTCAAGAAGATTCGGCTGCGTACACACGAGAATATCGGTTCTGGACCGATTCGGCTGCCTGAGGAAGAGCTGCATACAAGTGCTTATTGGTTTACCTTCAATGAGGAAATCTCAGCAGGTAAAAGTCAAAATGATTTACAATTTGCCTTATTAGGAATTGCTAATGTGCTTGTTCATATCGCACCGCTCTATTTAATGTGTGATCCCTATGATATTCGTGTCGTTCCTCAGGTCAAAGCCGTGCACAATCAAAAACCAACGATATTCTTCTATGACCGCTATCCGGGCGGTGTAGGCTTGAGTGAACGACTCTATGAGGTTCATGATAGCCTTTTAAAGCAAGCACAGCAGCTTATTCGCCAATGCACCTGTTTTAGTGGATGTCCAGCTTGCGTGGGTCCTATTGAGGAAGTAGGCTTGTTAGGGAAGCAGTTATCAATCGATCTATTGCAAAGGCTGGTGACGAATCCATGAGTCTGCTGCAGGAACGCTTGAACCGTTTCCGAAAAACTCTGGCAAATATGGCCCAGTCCGAACAACAAGATGAGCTAGAGCACGCATCGCAAGAGGAAACGAAAGTTCCTCAGGATTGGGATGATATCGATGTAACGTTAATGAGTAACGAAGCGGGTTCCTTTCTCATGCGCAAACGTAATTTTCCCTTACAGCACAGACATGGGCAGTATGAATTAGGTGAGCTGCTTGAATTTGCCGAGGAGCTTAGAGTCTTTCATCCAGACGTTGAAGTAAGCTGGGAGCAGCTACTGTTCTTTGATACGGAAACGACAGGATTAGGTGTCGGTGCGGGCAACGTTCCTTTTATGATCGGTATGGGTTACTACGAGCAGAATCAGTTCGTCACGGAGCAATTTTTTATTCGTAATCCTGCTGAAGAATTAGCGATGCTGCGCTATTTTAACAGCTGTTTAGAGCGCTTTACTCATATAGTTTCTTATAATGGAAGAACCTTTGACTGGCCGATTGTCCAGAACCGTTATGTGCTAAATCGGATGAAGTTATCTAATCCTGATTTGCTGCAGCTTGATTTCTTATATGCCTCACGCAGCTTTTGGCGGAATACATTGCCATCTTGTAGACTTAGTAAGGTTGAAGAGGAACGACTCGGATTTTCGCGTTTGGATGATGTTCCGGGTTCTCTAGCACCCACGTTATATTTTCAATATTTAGCTGAAAAACGTCCAAGTATCGTTTTTGGGGTCTTTGTGCATAACGAACATGATATTCTTTCCTTGGCAGGACTAGCAATTCATTTCTGCTTAGCTCTGCTTGGTAAGCTTGATTATGTAGCAATGGAAGCGGAGGAATTATTCCGCATTGGCCTTTGGTTGGACAAAATGGGAAAAGTGGAGCTAGCAGAAGGTGCATTCGCTGTTTTGATGGAACGACCTGCGGAGCTATCAAGCACACATTGGTTATTATTAGCCGCTTACTATAAGAAAAAGGGTCAGGAGCAGCAGGCAGTTAAGCTGTGGAGTGATTATATTGCTTTGGAGCGAAATGAGCTGGCTTTTGCATCGGTAGATCCCTATATTGAGCTTGCTATGTATTACGAGCATCGAGTCAGGGATTACCGAACTGCGTTTACCTTAACGGAGAAGGCCTTCCAGTTTACCTGGAAGCAAGCCGCTTTTCTGCGAATGTCTGGGCAACGCACTCTATCGAAACAGGCACAATCCAAACAGCAGCTATTATGTGAGCAGCTTCAGAAAAGACTAGATCGCTTACGCAAAAAACTATAAGACCGTTACATTTGGGTGGAAATAGATTACAATATTCAAAAAGATAAAGAGGTGCTACGTTGATTGATTTAAGTCGTGTCAATTTCATCAGAGAAGAACGTACCATTTTAGATGATGTAAACCTACAGATGAATAAAGGCGAGAATTGGATGATTCTTGGAAAGAATGGCTCGGGCAAAACAACACTTTTAGAAATGATAAATGGCTATACATTTCCAAGCTCAGGTCATGTTACAGTGCTTGAACAATTGTATGGAACCGTAGATGTGAGAGAGATGCGTAAAAGCATTGGATATATCAGCCAAACACTTTTTGAAAAGCTCAGCTTAAGCGATCCGGTTTGGGAGGTTGTTGCGACTGGAGAATATAGCTATTTGCGTTTTTATGAAGATATTCCGCAGGAAGTCATCGATAAAGCTTTATCGATGCTGGAAGATGTACAGCTAGGTCATTTAAGCGAACAATTATTGGGCTCCTTATCCCAAGGTGAACGCAAGAAGGTTATGCTTGCCCGAGCATTAATGTCTCAGCCTCGCATCTTAATCATGGATGAGCCTTGTGCAGGCTTGGATTTATACGAACGCGAAAAACTATTAGATAATATTAACGATCTCCGTAAACAAGACATTATGATTGTCTATGTAACCCACCATACAGAAGAAATAATGCCTTTATTTACCCACATTGCTTTAATTGATAACGGAAAAATTATTGCTTCTGGACTTAAAAGAGATGTTTTAACTGCAGAAAACTTATTTAAGATTTTTCAAATTCCCTTACAAATTAAATGGGTGGATGACCGCCCTTGGATTCAAGTGATCGGTTCGTTTGCTAAAGAGTAAAGCTTACAAATCGATTTTAATAATAATTCACGTCACAAAATATTAATTGAATTAAATAAATAAATGTGGATTTTACCGCCATTTCCGCCTATACTAAGCAACAAATATTGGCATTTGTAGCTGAAGGAGGGAATTTATTTGACTTTGTTTCATTCGCAATTGAAAATTGGCACTACCTTAGCAAACCGTTATTCTATTCTTGCTCAATTGGGTGAAGGAGGAATGGGAGCGGTTTTTTTGGCGAATGATCTTAAGCTTAGCGGAAAGCAATGGGCAATTAAAGAATCTCGATTACATGTGGATCAAGCACAAAGCTTTGCCGATGAAGCCGCTATATTGATTAAGCTCGATCATCCATTTTTACCGCATATTGTAGATTTTTTCCCACCGGACTTGAATGGTTTTAGTTATTTGGTGATGGATTATATCAAGGGGCAGTCTTTACAAAAGCTATTTGAAGCTCGGAAAGCGATTTCGATTGAGCAGGCTGTTCATTATGCCAAACAGCTTTGTCAAGTGTTCGATTATTTGCATCACTATAAACCAAAGGCAATCATCTATCGTGATTTGAAGCCCTCCAATGTGATGATTGACGAGCAGGATAACATCCGTTTGATTGATTTTGGGATTGCAAGGAATTATACTTTCGAGCGCCATTCGGATACCGTTCAATTGGGAACGATAGGTTTTGCTGCTCCTGAGCAATATGAGCATCAGCAAACCGATGCACGAACAGATCTGTACACCTTAGGAGCGCTACTGTTTTATTTATTGAATAAGGGACAGCATTATTCCTTTCATCCCGGACAGATTCAACAAATGCATCAGCAGCTGCCAGAAAAGCTTGCGAAGATCATCACTCGATTGTTGAAGCTCGTGCCAGAGGAACGTTATCAAACAGCTTCTCAGGTTTTGCAAGAGCTAGAACTAGTACTTGATGATAAAACAGATCGTACTAAGAGTTACCCTCAACCTGGAATGGATCGGCCATCCTCGCCACGCAAGCTCATTCTCGTTGGAAGCTTATATCCAGGTGCAGGCTCAACCTTTGTTGCGGTCGCAATTGCTCGAGTATTAAATCATTTCGCAGTACCCCATGCTTTGGTCGAGAATATCTGTAATGAGCCGGCTTTATTTACCTTGTTTTTTGGAGAAAGGAATGCACCACAGGGTTATAAATTTGCTGCAGATAAGGTCTACTATGAAACAACAGTTCATACACCAGCATGGCAGAATGGTTATTCAGAACTATTCCCGCTGCCTCCCGATGGGTTTATGCAGGTTTGGAATAGCGCACTAAATTATAAGCTTTTGTATTCGATACCAGAGTCAATTATTGTGATGGATGTTTCCCATCATTGGGAGGATCAAACTGTAATTGATTTATGTCGGCATGCTGACGAGGTGGTCGTTGTTGCTGGGCCTTCGTTATCCCACTTGAATGCGCCAAGTACATATAAACACATAAATTCGCTTATCCACTTGCAAAAGGAGGGGAAATCCATCCAATGTGTAGCGAATCGGGCGATTCCATTTGCCGCTCAGAATGAATGGCTTGCGACTTTGCCCTTTCACCCAACATGCACACTTCCTGAATTTAATTATGCAGATGTTTTGCAAGCGGAGTGGGGAGGAAAACTTTTTGTAAATCAGGAAGCGCCTTTAAAACGATGTATTGAAAAACTGATGCCGCTACTAACTAAAGTCATTCCTAATGATTATTTATCGCCTGTAAAACCACTGAAAAAACATGCTTTTCACCGTTGGTTTAAATAAATTTTCATTCAGGTCTTGTATTATTCATAAATTCGCGTATAATCAAAATTAAATTTATCTTACATGCGGAAGCACCGTATACGTTAGGCCATTTGCCTACGTCTACGTGTGCTTTTTTTGTTGTCTTACAAAATGATCTATTTAGGAATGGAGGTGAATAGTTGCTTAAAGAGCCTTATAAACGGTTAAGTTTAGCGATTGGGGTGATCTCGCTTGTTTTAATTATCAGTGGCTTGTTGCAAATATTGGGTTGGATGGGGGGGTAAATGTGGAACCGCTAATTTTAATTATTTTGGATGATGATCGAGCATATTTAGAAATGATTTCAAGTTATATTCATGCTTCTAGCTACCAAGCTAAAATTCAAATAAAGAGTTTCACCCTAAGAAGTGCATTAGATATTTATCTCGAATCCGCAGCTAAATATGATCTCTTAGCTGTCCAAACTGACCTTTTTGATTCCACATTAGACGCGGCAACCAAGGGATCATGCCTTATTCAGCTTGGCGAATTCGTACTGGAAACAGCTGATCCAGACAAGATATTATTAAACAAATATCAGCCATTAAATTTACTTTTTGATCGAATGTTGTCTGTATATGCAGATCATTACAACAAAGCCTTTCAAGTATCGCATGCAGCCCAGGTTATTTCTGTTTATTCCGCAGTGGGGGGAACAGGAAAGACGACCGTTGCTGCTAATTTAGCTAAACTGCTCTCGTTTCTCGATAACAAAGTATTCTATCTAAATTTAGAGATGCTGCCGTCCGTATCCATGTTTCCAATTCGCGACAACAGTCAGAATTTTGCTCAATTTTTATATTATGTGCAAGTGAAGAGTGAGCATCTTTCTAGTAAATTAGAAGCGTTAAAGCACTATGATCCGGTTACAAAAGTTCATTATTTTGAGCCTTTATTAAATCTGGTTGATATGGAAGAAATGTCGGCGGGTGTTGTCGATGTCTTATTACAACATTTAATCCAAGGTGAATATGATTTTATCATCATTGATCTGGATCATTCGTTGCATGAGCGAATTATTCGGGCTTTGTCATTAAGTCAACAAATTATTTGGTTGGTTTTGGATGATTTGAATAATATTCATAAGTCTGCAGCTGTTATGAAGGAATTGAAAGCAAGATATACGGGAACCTCACCCAATTGGGTGGATGGCATTCACTATGTTTTGAACAAATTTACTGGGAAAATAAGCAATAATTTTGCTGCCAAAGATATTCAATTATCAGGACATTTACCCTATGTGCCACAATGGAAATCAATACATGCCGTGGAGCAATTAATGAGTGAAAATGCCTTTCACGGTCACTTATTGCAATGGTTTTATAGTGTAAAAGGGCTGAGTCGAGCATGAATGAAACCTTATATGAGTCACTTAAAACCCAAATCATCAATCAGTTAAAGGATTCCATGGATTTATCGAATCAGCAATTGCTGGAATTGATTGAAGAAGCTATGTTTCAAATTTCACGTCACGAGTCCTTATCCGTATCGTACAAAGAACAGCTTGTAAAAAGATTGTATTATTCTTTCCGTGGGTTGGATGTGTTGCAGCCTTTGATTGATGATCACTCTATAACTGAAATAATGATTAATCGACATGATGAGATTTTTATTGAGCGCAATGGAAATGTCACACGTTATCAAGGAAAGTTCGAGAGTGAGCAGAAGTTAGGTGATATTATTCAATCCATTGTTGCCAAGGTGAATCGAATCGTAAATGAAAGTTCGCCTATTGTAGATGCAAGGCTTCAAGATGGCTCGCGTGTCAATATCGTATTGCCGCCTATTGCTCTTAAAGGACCAACGATGACCATTCGTAAATTCCCTGAAAAGCCGATGACGATGGAGGATTTGATAAATCGAGGCGCACTATCACCAGAAATTGCTGACTTGCTCCAACAGCTTGTCATAACGAAGCATAACATTTTTATTAGCGGAGGAACTGGTTCTGGAAAAACTACCTTTCTTAATGCACTTACTTGCTACATTCCAGTAAATGAACGGATTATTACAATTGAGGATTGTGCCGAGCTGCAGATCAGCCATTTACCAAACCTTGTAAGTCTGGAAACTAGAAATGCCAACACGGAAGGTAAGGGGGGAATTGCCATTCGCAGCTTAATTCATGCCTCGCTACGGATGAGACCGAATCGAATCATCATCGGTGAGGTGCGTGGTGCAGAGGCACTTGATATGTTACAAGCCATGAATACTGGGCATGAAGGGTCGATTTCGACAGGGCATTCCAATAATACCCCGGATATGTTAAGTCGCCTAGAAACCATGATTCTAAGCGGAAATACATTGCCGATCGAAGTGATTCGTAAACAAATTGCCTCTGCAGTTGATATCATGATTCATTTATCGAGGATGCGAGACCACTCTAGAAAGGTTACCGAAATTCATGAGGTTATTGGAATCAAAGAAAACGAAGTGCAATTAAATCCACTCTATCTGTTTGTGGAAGATGAAGAAAGCTCGCCTCAGAAGGTGAGCGGAGGGCTGAAGGCGACAGGAAACCGACTTCATAGTAAGCAAAAGTTTACAATAGCTGGTTTGAATGCTGAAAGGTGGTAAAAGCATGAATACGATAGTCATAGCCATTTTATTAGGCGTTGGGTGCTGGGGAGCCTTATATTTCGTGCAACCTGTTCGAAATTATTTAAAACGTCGTTTTCCACCCCAAGTACAAGAATCAGCTAGGCCAAATGCATGCATGGACTATTCAGTTTATACCTTAACTCGAAATGAAAAAGTATTTGCTCTGGCTATTTCTGCAACGTTGATCTTTATGATTGGGTTCATCTTTTATAAAAATTTAGGAATCGCTTTGGTATTTTCCACTGGCAGCTACTACTTTTTAAGGGTTAGACGTAGGCAATTATTACTTAGACGTAAATCGGAGCTAAATGATCAATTCAAACAAGCCTTATTTTCTTTATCCTCCTCACTGTCAGCAGGACGTTCATTTGAAAACTCGATTATGGAAACCGTACAGGATTTGCAGCTGTTATATGCTAACCCGCAAACCTATATCCTTGTTGAATTTAACATCATTGTCCAAAAGCTGCGTAACGGAGAAAATGTTGAAGCTGCTTTAAAACAGTTCAGCGATCGCGCAGATCTGGAGGATATTCGCAATTTTTCGGAGGTTTTATCGATATGCAAACGTTCAGGCGGCAATCTTGTTGAAGTTATACGACGAACAGCGGTAATGATAGGTGAGAAAATTGAACTGCAGCAGGATATCACCTTATTAGTTGCTCAAAAACGTTTTGAATCGAGAATCTTAAGCTTTGCCCCTTTAATTATTGTAGCTTTTTTAAGCTTTAGCTCACCAGATTACATGATTCCCTTGTATGAGGGCTTTACCGGTAGAATAATCATGACGTTAGCTCTGGCCATGCTGTTTCTATGTTTTATGGTGACCAATAAAATCATGGATATCCAGGTACAATCCAGATGAAGCCTAATTTGTCCGGTTGGATAACGAAGTTATTACCTGTTTCTCTGTATCTGATGGAACGATTTCGTCTCATGGAACGTTATCCGTTGCAGGTTGCTAGACTGCATCTTAAATGGGTTAATTATCATGGTGGAAGCCAATCCTTGGAACAAACAAAATTATTTATTGCCCGGATTATTACTTATATGTGGGGTTCATTACTCTTTTTTACATGCTTAGGTTTCGCAGTAGATCCAGCCTTTTTTAGTTTTGGTGCCTGTATCATAATCAGTATTCCTGTAGTGATTATTCAAGACTTAAATCGTAAGCTAAAGTTTAAAAAAAGATTGATGCTCATTGAATTAACAGAATTCCTCAACAAATTAACATTACTTGTCGATGCAGGTGAAACTGTGCAAAAAGCGATCAAGATCTGCGTAGAACAGAAAAAACAAATGGTGATTACAGTTGAAACGAGTCCACTTTATTATGAGTTAAACCAAATGGTTATAGCCATAAATAACAATCGTTCCTTTCAGCATGTGCTGGAAGAATTCAATAAACGCTGTAACGTTCAGGAAATTTCAATTTTTACCACAACGGTTTTACTGAATTATCGTAGAGGCGGTTTAGAATTTGTGTATGCCTTGCGTGAATTATCACGAATTATTTGGGATAAACGGTTATCGCTCACCAGGACATTGGGCGAAGAGGCTTCAGCCAAGTTAGTTTTTCCGATGGTTTTCATCTTTTTTATCGTAATGGTTATCGTAGCAGCACCGGCAATTTTGTTAATGAAAGTAAATGGATCTTAGGAGGAAAAAGAAATGATAAGCGAAAAATTACAACAATTTTGGCAAGAGGAAGATGGGATTGGCACACTAGAAATACTGTTGATTATTGCTGTGATCGTAATTATAGCGATAGCTTTTAGAAAGTGGATCATGAAATGGGTCAAGAAATTGTTTGAAAGTGCAGACTCCGAACTCATAAATCAAAATACAGACAGTAATGATTTATTGCCTGCTAACAGTCCATAATTAGGAGGGATACTCATCCGACAGTGGCTTAGGAATGAAGAGGGGAGCATTACAATAGAGGCTTCTCTCGTTTTCCCTGTTGTGTTCTTATGCACGATAGCTTTATTATTTTTCAGTCTTTGGAGCTTTGAAAAAGCCCATTTACAGCAGATGGCAGCCTTAACTGCGGATCGATCTGCCTACAATTGGGATAATTCCAATAAAGATCCAATATCAGGTGCGTATGATATTCATCAAAATGATGGTTTATACTGGCGAATAAGTAGTGATAGTTTAGGCCAATCCAGTTTGATTGTACTCCCCAATACGTTATCTTCTACAACAGATTCAGCGCCAAAACGTAAGCTTTATCATGCAGCAATACAGCTTCCAAAGGGAATTAAGGGTATTCTAACTTTCAGCAATCAATTGATTGAGCGAAAAGTCGAGGTACAGCTTTCTCGCATGATCACCCCTTTGCCTTTTTTAAGTCAATGGTTCAATCATTCTAAAAATCTTACTGTTAGCTCTATGGCTTCTATAAACGAACCCGTTGAATTTATTCGCAATACAGATTTGGCAGTAACCTATTTGCCACTTTTGAAACAAAGCATGACAGATAAGGAAGCGGCTGATACGATTCAAGACACAATTCCTGAAGCATCATTAGATGAAATTATTCATTCTGAAGCTGAAGCCAGTAATTATATTCGAAAATTAGTACATGGTCATAGTGTTATTATCGATACTGAAGATACGGGAGAATCGCGTAAAATGGATGCCCTAGACGCGGATGGAATTGCTCATGAAGCCAAATATACGGTAAATAATAAGCAGGCACATCAGGAAATTCTTAAAGATGTAGAGCTAATCCGTAAGGGACTGATCAAAGGATCGGTTTGGCATTTCTTTCGAATCCAAAAAACCGGTCAGAATGGTCTAACACCAGCGCTACGTAAGGATTTAGAAGATCATGGGATTATTATTGTGATTCATAACTAAGCATATGCTTACGAAGCAAGCTTTATATTAGAAACTCTAAGGAGCGTATCTTGAAAAATCTCTTCTTGAATCGATTTGCTAAATCAAATAAGGGTTCAGTATCGGTTTATTTGATTGTGATTCTTGTGCCGATCTTTCTGTTTCATGCGGTATTGATTGACTATGCTCGCGTAAAGCTAGCTGAGAGAGAAACGGAAATGGCTGTAAAATCAGGACTTCGTTCTGTACTAGCGGGCTTTGATTCAGATTTACAACCCTACGGTCTATTTGCATTAAATGATAAGGATGAGCAAGCGAATTCATTATTCGGAGAAATGATCAAGCAAAATCTGACACCCGAATATCCAGGAAAGTATATTCATCTCTTAGATGAACGTTTAAATGATCAAACAAATTCACTTAAATCAATCTACACCCTTGCTAATCAAACTGTGTTTCATCAGCAAATCCTCGAGGAAATGAAATATGTAGCTCCATTAGAGTACACCCTCGAGATCGTCGATAAATTTAACAAAACAGAAATACCTGCACAGCTAAATGCATCTAAGCAATTTTTTGCAAATGCGGAAAAGCTCGAATATTTACTTGAGCAACGCAACCAAGCACTTGATGAAGCATGGTCCTCCAGCACACAATTTCTTGATGATGCAGAAACGATGACATTAAATTACAACCTAGAAGTTAACGTACTTGAAAATAGGGATGAATCAGAAGTCATTCAATCAAAGAATGAGTTGAGTTCCCGTTTAAGCTCGGATTACACGGATTTAACCAACCAATATTCTTCGATATTGATGCAAATTGATGATGCAGAAGAAAAAAACAGCTTATTAAATCAAGAAAAGATGAGGCTGATGGCTGAATCAGGATTGTCAATGACAGAAAACGATGTTTTTAAAGCTATTTTAATTTATGACATTCATTATTTTTCGTTATATAGAACGGAATTAGGTAAAACGTTGGCTCTTTTTAGTGGGTTAAACACATTAATGGCCTCTACTCAAACAAACATTACAAGCTTTATTGAAACATGGAAACAGTCTAGTAATGGATTACTCCAACAGACTCAAGGCATTAAACAAAATCAGGGAAATTTAGAAACGAAACGCCAACAAGCCTATAACCAGACAAAGCTGAAAAAAAACGAGCAGAAAAATAAGCTGGATCAAGCACTTGAGTCGGCAAAAGGTGGAAGCCAAGGCTGCACTATACTACACGAGGATACTTATAGTCAGTCTTATGCAGAACTTAAAGGAGATTTAGGTGGTTCGACACCAGGTCTTTATGCCAAATATCAGAGCTACAATATGAATACAGAAGAAACGAAAGAAACTGAGCAACCATTTAAGCTCGAATCAGGTAAAAAAACAAGTCAAAGCTCATTGATTTGGATTCAGCAATTTTCGGCTAAAGCAACTGATTTTCGTGACGATTTGTACCTAAACGAATATGTCTTAAACAAATTTAATTACAGAACACTTCAAATGGATGCTCCAAGAGCTAACCGTTCACTTAAAAATCAAGAAGTGGAATATATTCTCTATGGTTTAAGCTCGTGTTCAGGCAATTATGCAGCAGCTTACGGTGAGATGTATGTGATGTTATTAGCTATTCGGACGATGGAAGCCCTACTTAAGCCGCAAAATGAATTATTAAATTTCGGCTCTCCTTTGTTGGTTTTTCTAGCTGCTGCTGCACAAGGCGCAATTGAGGCAAGGAGTGATATGAATACGCTATTGAAAGGAGAGGCGATCCCAATCCTCCAGAAATCACCTAAACTTACAATAGACTATAAACAGCTGCTACGGATCTTTTTGCTGCTTCATCATAATGAAGAACGAATGATGTCTCGCATGCAAGCTTTAATAGAGTTGGAAACTAAATCTTCATTGATCAATAAAGCGACCTATATTCAAGGCTCAGCAGTCATATCCTTGCGACTTTGGTTTGGGCTTCCCGTGTGTAAAACGGTACATAATCGCTGTGAAATCAAAAGGACGGCGGTGATGGCTTATTAATAAACTATTCCTATTCATTTCGAATCCATCTGGTGCTATTGTCATCGAAGCATCGTTGATCTTGCCCATTTTTCTTAGCTTTGTACTTGTCTTAAATAGCTTTATTCAACTAACAGTTGCTCAAATTGCTTTGCAAACAGCAGTAAGTGAGACAACTAAACAAATTGCAACACATATGTACCCAGTCCATTTATTATATACAGAAGCAGAAAGTAAGATTGCAAGCAGTCATACAGGTGCCGTCATTCAGAATGTTATCGATCAGATTGTGCAAACTCGTAGTAAGGTAACGGATTCGGAGGATTTTGTTGCGAAATACACTAGCTATATCCCCGAGCCGATTGTTGTGTTACTTGAATGGGAGAAGAAAAAGCGAGAACTCCTAGAAGCAAAGGGTCAGGATTCTGCCCAGCAGGTACTAGATCAAACCTTTATACCTCTAATTAATAAAGCTTTCACTGCCTTGGTGCTGCAATTTGCTGATTCCAAAGTCATACATTCCGATCAGTTAAGAGTAGTTGATGTAAAGCTTCCAAATCTTGCTTTGTCGTCTGAAGCTTTTATAGCCATTGAGGCGCAATATGATATCTCTATTCCGCTTCCTTTTTTTCATCGAACCCTAGCCTTGCGAAAACGAGCAGTGGAACGTGTATGGGTTGGAAGTTGATGGAGCAATAGAAGGGGGAAGATGAATGATACAATGGAGTTTAATAGGCTTACTTACAAGTGTTGCGTTTTTCACTGATATCCGCCATTGCAAAATTCCGAATTGGTTAACAATGAGTGGTTTATGTTTAGGTCTGATCTATCATGGACTGAAGGCGGGTTTAGAAGGGCTCTTATTTTCTGTTTTCGGTATGATATTTGGCCTTGTCTTGTTATTCATCTTGTATGTATTTGGGGCAATTGGCGCTGGAGATGTAAAGCTCTTTGCAGCTTATGGAGCCATTGCTGGAATACAATTTGTCACGCATAGCTTGGTTTATGCTGTGCTTTATGCTGGATTTATTGGCATTGCGATTTTAATCATTCAAAAAAAACTCTTGCAAAGATTGTTCTGGGTTTTCAGCGCTTTGTTTTCTTTTTTTATCATGAAAGAGCTATTCATTTTCCAGAACATACCGCAAAACCAAATGCTGCGTTTTCCCTTTATGTGGGCTGTGTTACCCGCCATATTAACCTATGGAATCCGGATGAAAGGTGTGATCTAATGAAAGCAAATTCTATTTATGGAATGAAATATGAAACTACTTTGGATAAGGATTCCACCCTTGTGTTTTCTAAGAATATCCCCTGGACGGAGCATGATTTGATCGCTATGGAAAAAAGAATGCTTTTAAGTTATCCCATTGCCCGAGTACTTCCTTTAGAGCTTCGTGAGATGAACTTGCAGATAACTTTATGTTATAAGTTAGGAACTAAAAAACCATTGAGTCATATTTTGAATCGTAAATCCTTAAACGAAATGGATTGCTTGAGGATTCTATTTACAATCGTGACAACACTAGTTGACAGTAAAGTACATCTGTTAAGTGAGGAAAGATATCTGATACAAGCTCCGTTTATTTATCTCGGAAGTGATTATTTGGACGTAAATTTAATTTATTTACCGATTTATGAATGGGTGGATAAACCGCCTTTACCTATAGAGTTTTTAAAGCTTGCTACTGATTTGCTTCAAAAACAGGAAAAGGCACAATCTGATCATGTGAGGGCAATCATGCAGATGTGCAACACGGAGGATTTCCAGCTTATTGCTTTGAAGGAAAGACTCTTACAAGCAATCACAGAAATGAATGCGCCATCGCAACCCCCTGTACCCCTTGAACCTTTCCCGCAAGAATCTCAACTTCCGCCATCAGCTGTAGAACGAATTGAGAAATGGAGGCTGCCTAAGTCGCACAATCCGCACCTTATTACAGCATGTGTATTAAGCTTGGTATTTATTTGGGGGTTCTATGTAAATTTTTCTTCAGCGGGTATGGTACATTTATGTTTGGGTTTAAGCTTACTTATACTCGATATTAGCTTTATGTTGCATCGTTCTTTGGGCAAAATGGAGACAGGAGAATTAACCAATAACGCCCTATACGATAAACCTGCGCAACTCCAACTGCCCTTAGTCCTAGCAACTGAATATTATGAACAATTAGGAAACCAAACTACCTTACTTGCTCCTGTGAAAAATATTTCTGATGCCACAGTTTTACTCCCCGCACCATCTAAGGCTTTTTTAGAATTGAAGCAAGGGGAAGAAACGGAGTTAATCAAACTTTCCGATGATTCCTTTATCATTGGCAGGAATTTAGAAGTTGCTCAATTTACAGCTAATTGGTTGGGGTTATCCCGTTCGCACGTTATGATAAGTCGTCATGGCAATAATTATGAAGTCAAGGATTTGGGATCCAAAAACGGCAGTTTTTTAAATGAAGAAGCCATGGTGCCTCATCAGCCCTATCCATTAAATGAAGGGGATTGCATCAAAATTGTCGAAAAGCAATTTATTTACAAAAAAAATTAGTGATATATACATAAGTTGTGTTATAATAATGAATTGTGATCAGATTTCATTACATTACACGACGGGGGTTTACTGAAGAATCATGAGTCTTTTAACAGTAGAGGATTTAAGCCATAGCTTTGGAGGACGAACATTATTCAAGGATGTTTCTTTTCGCTTATTGGCTGGAGAGCATGTTGGATTTGTTGGAGCCAACGGAGTTGGCAAATCAACATTGATGAATATATTAACAGGTCAATTATTGAAGGATACCGGAAAAGTCGAATGGACACCTAAGGTTCATTATGGTTATTTGGATCAGCATTCCAAGCTTGCAGAGGGTAAAACCATTCGTGATGTACTAAAGGATGCTTTTTTACCCTTACTTGAGCAAGAAAAGGAATTAGTCCTAATTTCGGAGAAGATGGCTACAGCTACTCCAGAAGAATTAGATGATTTGTTGCAGGATATGGGTGACATTCAAGAACGGCTTGAATCCAGTGGTTTTTACCTATTAGATGTTAAAATAGAGGAGCTTGCTAACGGTCTTGGCCTCGATGCGATCGGTCTAGATCGAGATGTTTCCTCTCTAAGTGGTGGACAACGAACCAAGGTTCTATTAGCAAAGCTTTTATTGGAGCAGCCAACAGTACTCTTATTGGATGAGCCGACGAACTACTTGGACGTAGAGCATATTGATTGGTTAACCAACTATCTGCAAAGCTATCCATATGCCTTTATGTTAATTTCCCATGACACCGAATTTATGAACAAAGTAGTTAATATTGTCTATCATTTGGAATTTACTAAGCTTACGCGTTATACAGCAAACTATGAGAAGTTCCTACAAATGGCGGATATGAACAAAGCGCAGCATATTGATGCTTATGAGAAGCAACAGGAGCACATAAAGAAAACAGAGGATTTCATTCAACGAAATAAAGCAAGAGCCTCCACATCAGGACGCGCCAAAAGCCGTGAGAAGCAATTGGATCGGATTGAACGGATTGAAAAGCCAGAGGATTCAATTAAACCAACCTTCAACTTCAAAGAATCTCGTGCTAGCGGGCGGATTGTATTCGAAGCAAAGGATCTGGAAATTGGTTATGATTTTGCATTATTGCCAAGAATGACGATGTCCATTGAACGCGGGGAAAAAATCGCCATTGTTGGCTGCAATGGGGTTGGGAAATCGACTTTATTAAAAACGATTTTAGGCCAAATTCAGCCCTTTAGTGGCAGTACGTATTTAGGTGATTATTTGTTCCCGGCTTATTTTGAGCAAGAGGTCAAATTAGGGAATATCACACCGATCGACGATGTGTGGAATTCATTCTCACATATGACTCAAAGTGAGGTTCGTGGAGCTTTGGCACGATGTGGCTTGAAGAACGATCACATTACACGTCCGCTGAGTAAGCTTAGTGGGGGTGAACAAGCGAAGGTGCGCTTATGTAAGCTTCTCATGCACCAAAGCAACTGGTTATTGTTTGATGAGCCAACGAATCACTTGGACATAAAAGCAAAGGCCGAGCTGCAAAGAGCGCTACAAGAGTACAAAGGCACGATTCTGCTTGTTTGCCATGAGCCTGATTTTTATGAGGGCTGGGTGTCCAAGGTATGGGATGTCGAAGAATGGTCACAGCAAAAGGTAAAAGCCTAATCCAATATTGAAGGGAGAAATAAACATGCTAACACATATCGTATTTTTTAAATTGAAAGAACGTACGCCAGAGGTTGTTCAAAAAACAAAAGAGGTTTTATTAAATATGGAGGGGAAAATCGAGCAATTGCTGAGTATTGAAGTAGGCGCAGATGTGGTTCATTCCGAGCGTTCATATGATATTGCTTTAATAACCAGGTTTAACTCACTAGCGGATTTAGAAATCTATAATGTACATCCCATTCATAAAGAAGTGATCGCATACATGACTACTGTACGTGAAACTTCTGTAAGTGTAGATTTCAAATCATAGGATTACATTTAGAATATGTAAGAAAAAAATAAATAAAACGTAAATCCTCCAAGTAAGAAAAAAAGTGTAGTATCCGCAAGCGAGTACTACACTTTTTTGTCTTTTTATTAAGCGGGACGAAATTCATGTACCCAAACTTTTGCTTGTGGAATCCAAGGCATTCCTTTATGCATGGATAAGATATGTGCCTTGTAAGCTTCAAAGTCTGGGAAACCTTCTGCTTTAGCATCTGCTTCAGTCATATCACCCAACGCTTGCTGGTATACGTTATATACCTCAAAGGAATGTTCACCTAGTTCCATGATCTCTCCTGGATCTGCATAACGTGCATTGCGGCGGGTGACCATTTTATCTCCACTAAGCACGAGCTTAATATCATCTTCAAGCGTAATCAGTCGTTCAATCGAACACGTTTTTGGCGCTAATTCTTCTGACATGTTTATTGCCTCCCATAAATCAGATTTTTAGTTTAACAATTCGTTGTTAATTAACAAAACATACATTGTTCGTTATCAATCTCAATGTATTGTACAATATAATCAGCATCAATTCAAAAAAAACAGAAACCAGGGTGAACCGTTTGAATATATTATCAGTTGAGAGCTTGTCCAAAAGCTATGGAGAAAAAGTCTTATTTAAGGATATATCCTTTACCATTGCCGAAAAACAGCGGATTGGTTTGATTGGGGTTAATGGAACCGGAAAGTCTTCCTTATTGCGTATTGTAGCTGGCTTGGATTCGCCGGATAACGGTAAATTGGTGCATGCTAATCATTTCCGAGTGCAATATCTATCTCAGAATCCGGAGTTTGCAGAGCATGAAACCGTATTGCAGCATGTTTTTGGCGGCGATTCTCCATTAATGCAAACCATTCGCGATTATGAAATAGCCTTGCAAGAGCTGGAAACAGATTATGAGGATGAACAAAAGCAGGCGAAGTTGTTTGCGGTTCAGCATCGCATGGATGATCTTGACGCTTGGGATGCAAGTACACAAGCTCAAATTATTCTTACCAAGCTGGGGATAGATGAATTTCACAAACCAGTCGCTTTGATGTCCGGTGGACAAAAGAAACGTGTTGCACTAGCTAGTGCTCTGATTCAACCGGCAGATCTGTTGATTTTAGATGAGCCTACGAACCATATTGATCATGAAACCGTAAAATGGCTAGAAGAGCATTTAGCTAAGTACCGCGGTGCGCTTTTACTTGTCACGCATGATCGTTATTTTCTCGATCGGGTAACAAATCGGATTTTTGAAATTAATTTTGGCAACCTTTATAACTATGAAGGTAACTATGAAGTTTACCTGGAGAAAAAAGCGGATCGGGAAGAGCAGGATGCATCGTCTGAAGATAAAAGACAGAACTTACTGCGTCGCGAGCTGGCATGGCTGCAAAAAGGGGCTAAAGCCCGCACGACGAAACAGAAAGCAAGAATTGATCGCGCAGAAGAATTACGTGACCGCCATGTGGATGGTCCAAGAGATATTATGGACATTGCTATTGGCGCTAGCCGGCTTGGAAAAAAAGTCATCGAGTTAATTGATCTTGAAAAAAGCTTTGAGGATCGATTGATGATCAAGGATCTTTCCTATATCGTCATGCCGCGTGATCGTATGGGGATTATCGGACCTAATGGGAGCGGCAAATCAACCTTGCTTAATTTACTAACGGGTCGTTTGCAGCCAGACAAAGGTGTAATTGACGTTGGTTCGACAGTGAAGATTGCATATTATACCCAAGAAAATGTTGAAATGGATGAGAAGCTGCGAGTCATTGAGTATGTTAAACAAGCAGCAGAGAACATTCGCACATCGGACGGTGAAACCATTTCGGCTTCGCAAATGCTAGAGCGGTTTTTATTTCCATCCTCATCGCAATGGACACCAATTGCTAAATTGTCTGGTGGAGAACGTAGAAGATTATATTTGTTACGAACTCTGATGGGAGAACCAAATGTGTTGCTGTTGGATGAGCCGACTAATGATTTGGATATCCAAACCTTAACGATCTTAGAAGATTATTTGGAGCGTTTTCCTGGCGCTGTTATCACCGTTTCACATGATCGTTATTTTCTCGATCGTACGGCTGAGCATTTGTTTGTTTTTGCGGGGGACGGAGAGATTCAACGGTTTCAAGGTACCTGCTCGGAATACCTCGATCAAAAACAATTTGAAAACAGTAAGGACAATATAAAACCAGCAGCGCCTATGCAACCTGTCAAACAAGCAATACCAGTTGAAGTTACAACGAATGTAGTGAATAACAAGCTTAAGAAGCTTACCTTCAAAGAGCAAAAAGAGTGGGATGAGATCGAGACGAAAATCGCTGATATTGAGCTTGAAATTGCCCGAATCAAACAGGAGATCACCGATAATGGCTCGAATTATGATAAAATTCAGACTCTGTTCGAAAGAGAACAAAAAGCTACTTTTGAGCTTGATGCCACGATGGAAAGATGGACAGTTTTGTCTGAATTAGTGGAAGAAATCCAGCAACAGAACGCTGCCCATTCGCAGTAAGCTTAAGTTCATGCTATAATTGACTATATTTATTAGGATAAAGGCGGTTGTTAATAAGATGATTAGCACAAGTGGAATTACCTTACGCTACGGGAGTCGTTCGTTGTTTGAGGATGTCAACATTAAGTTTATCCCTGGGAACTGTTATGGACTTATCGGGGCAAACGGAGCAGGAAAATCAACCTTTCTGAAAATTTTGTCTGGTGAAATTGAGCCATCACGCGGTGAAGTCCAGATTAATCCGAATGAGCGGATGGCCGTTTTGAAGCAAAATCATTATGAATATGACGAGTTTGAAGTCTTAAAAACAGTTGTCATGGGTCACGCAAGACTATTTGCCATTATGGAAGAAAAAGATGCGATCTATGCGAAAGCAGATTTTAGCGATGAAGATGGCATGAAAGCAGCTGAGCTTGAAGGTGAGTTTGCCGAACTGAATGGTTGGGAAGCAGAATCTGATGCAGCTGAGCTTTTGATCGGACTAGGTATTCCGAAATCAATGCACGATCTACAAATGAAAGAGTTATCCGGAAATGAGAAGGTACGTGTTCTTTTAGCCCAAGCTTTGTTTGGATCACCAAACATTCTATTACTTGATGAGCCTACGAATCATCTTGACTTAGAATCGATTAAATGGTTGGAAAACTTTCTTGCTCGTTTTGACGGCACTGTCATTGTTGTATCTCATGATCGACATTTTCTTAATCAAGTCTGTACACATATTGCCGATATTGACTTTGGTAAAGTACAAATGTATGTCGGAAACTACGATTTCTGGTATGAATCTAGCCAGTTGGCTACCCGTTTATTGCGTGATGCCAATAAGAAGACGGAAGAAAAGCGTTTAGAGCTTGAAGCGTTTATTCGGCGATTTAGCGCGAATGCATCGAAATCCAAGCAAGCGACCTCCCGTAAAAAGCAATTAGAAAAACTGACTTTGGAAGATATTCGGCCATCATCGCGTAAATATCCATTTATTAACTTCAAACCAGAGCGGGAAGCAGGCAAGCAATTGCTGACGATCGAGAATTTATCGAAAAAAATCGGTGACGAGCAGGTGTTGGACGGTTTAAATCTATTGGTAAACAAAGGCGATAAAATCGCATTTGTTGGACCTAATGGTTTAGCAAAATCAACCTTATTCCAAATTCTGATGAAGGAAATCGAAGCAGATTCAGGAAGCTTTACATGGGGTGTTACCACAACTCAAGCGTATTTTCCTAAAGAAAACACAAACTACTTTGATAGTGATTTGCCTCTAGTGGATTGGCTGCGCCAATTTTCTAAAGAGCAGGATGAAGGCTTCTTACGTGGCTTTCTAGGCAGAATGTTATTCTCTGGTGAAGAGGCTCTAAAAAAAGTCAGCGTACTATCCGGTGGAGAAAAGGTACGTTCCATGTTCTCAAAAATGATGCTTTATGGAGCCAATGTACTTTTGTTGGATGAACCAACGAACCATTTGGATTTGGAATCCATTACAGCATTGAATAACGGCTTAGTTGATTTTGATGGTACGATTTTATTCGTTTCGCACGATCATCAATTCCTCCAAACGATAGCCAATCGAATTATCGAAATTACACCTACTGGGATCATTGACAAAGTGATGAGCTATGATGAATACCTCGAGAGTAAAGATGTGCAAGAAATGCGTGAGCTAGCTTACAAAGCATAATTGTCAAAAAAAAAGAGCTAGGAGAGTTATCCTCAGCTCTTTTTTGTATGGCTTAAACTCAGCTTCCGCCAGTACGGCGACGTTGGTTGTTGATTTTTTTCGTCATTTGGCTTTTTGCTTCCATATTCCCTGCTTTAAGGGCGGGATTGTTTTTTTCATTCATTTGATTTTGTTTGTTTTGGGCCAATTTATTACGAATTGCGTCTTTTAAAGTCATTTTTTTCGGTTCAACAGGAGTGGATTCGTTTTTAGGTTGATCGGACATCTGAACACCTCTTTTTTATATTAATATCTTCATTGTAATGTTAAACTAAGAAGGAATCAAGCATTAACCAGCTTAGCTGATATAATAGCATAGATGAAGGTAGGGGATATCCGTGTTTGATCCAACAATTTATGAGAATATGAAGATTGTCATAGAAGGTGCAGTGTATGACCTTGATTTGGCTGGTGAAATATTAGTAACGAATCGTTCAGATCGGGTTGAACTCTCAACAATGTCTAGAGCTTACAGCATCCAGTTCAAGCTTCTTGGGCTTGGCGACGTAATGGCTGAATTAAGCCTTGCAGCAGCCACGGAGGATTTAGCATCTGAAATTTTGGAGAAAACGAACCTGACACCGGGTTGTACTCTCCAAATTACCTTTCAAATGAAGATTGGAGATGTGGATGAGGACTGTCCAGCAGTCCAGCATCTTTTATTCGATATTTGGGGGAATAGCTGTACTTTAAGTCAAAGGCTTTTTTTTATCTATGGGAAAACGCATCAAGCCCCATATAGCAATGAGATTTGTTTGGATTTTGGAAGAAAATTTGGCGAAAGCATTATAAATGATATTCCCAGCATGTTAGAGCACATTGTTCTTTCCATTACACGTTTAAATGAGATCGGAGGCTAATCCTATGTTTGAACGCGACTATATTATGCGGATGCTTACCTCTTTTACAGCTGTAGTCGCCCGGCTAATGGGCTTGAAGAAGGAAATGAAGTATGATCAAGTGTTTGTTGTCGTCAACGAGACCTTGGAGAAATATTTTCGGATGAATAGTAAAATGATTCAATCTTTAACGGATCAGGATCTCTTGAATCTGTTATCAAACAACGATGAGCTTGATAATGAGAAAGCCATAACGATCGCCTATCTACTGAAAGCAGAAGGAGAAAGCTATGAGGCAATCGGAGAAATAAATGAAAGCTACAAGAGATACTTAACGTCATTAACCCTATATCTAGCGGCAGTACAAAATGATGCCTATATAGTTGAAATCAATCTCCACTTAGAGATCGATGAACTGGTAGAAAAATTACGGATTTACGAATTACCAGCATCACATTTGCTGAAGTTGTTCGATTATTTCAATAAAACCGAGCAATACGATGCCGCAGAGAATATATTATTTGAATTAATTGAATCCAGTCCAACAATTGATAGCCCTGTTTCAGCAAATATTTCGCAAAAAGGATTGAAGTTTTATAAAAAACTATTATTTCTCCATGATGCTGAATTACTTGCAGGCGGACTGCCAATTAACCCAAGTAATCGTTTCCGGTGGACAAGGCTCAGATGAGCTTATCTCTGAAGCTGCATCGATGAAGCGCTACTTAATTCAGAACCAAGTAGAAGCGAACCGAATCCAAACCGAAGCTTTATCTACCTCCACATTTGAGAATATCAAATTTTCTAAAAAGCTGCTCCAAAGTGAGTCTGTTGTTCTAGTAAGCAATGATTTTCATGTCTTAAGAGCGAAGCTGATCGCTAATCGTCTGGGCTTGCATGTAGATACATTAGCAGCGCCAACGCCTAAATCTGTGAGAATTCAATTGTATATAAGAGAATATATCGCTTTAATCAAATCCTTTCTATTCGACCGATAGTAAGGATTTTTTCCAATTTGTAGGTGTCGATTATTCAGTTCATTGGTTTAGAAAATGAAACGTTGCAATTGGCACATTGATGTATCCGTGCAAAGGTACATTCCGCATCGGTGTAAAACCACATGGCAGCCTCTCAACAGCAAGCGTTAAAGTCCACTGGTGGGCGTTTAAGTAATTGGAGCTGTTGGTGAAGAGAGTACTTGGGCAAAGAAAGTATTCAGAATGTAGAGTTAGGTGATCAGGTCGAGCAGGAAATGGGTATACTTATTCTAAACATGCAAAACTTTTATGATTCTCAAAAAAACTAACGCCGAAGGAAAACTTTAAAAAGTGCTATAGACGCTTATCAGAATGGTCGTTTTTATAATGCACGAGAAGCCTTTCTTGAGGTTATCAAAATGTTTCCTAGACTCAAATGAAAATTTAGGGATTCTGGCTTTTGGTATGATATGATAGACACTTATCAAGAAACGATAAATCCCAATCGTATTAGGTTTTAAATAACGGAGGCCATGTTTTAGTGAAACGATATCCTTTTGACTATGATGCTACCCAATCTTTTGTTCAACAAGCCAGTGATTGGATTGCTGATGCTTTCTATGAAGTATTACCTGAGGTTGGCTTTGAAGTTCGCGATGAACAAATATATATGGCTTTTCAACTAGAGCGTGCTTTTGCCGATAAGAAGACCATTTTTGCTGAAGCTGGTGTAGGTACCGGTAAAACGTTGGTATATTTGCTGTATACCATCTTTTACGCAAGGTATACAAGAAAGCCAGCAATCATTGCTTGTGCGGATGAATCCTTAATCGAACAGCTTGTGAAGCCTGAAGGAGATATTGCCAAGTTAGCTAAGCACTTGAATTTAACGATTGATGCCCGTCTGGGAAAATCACAGGATCAATATTTATGTGTCAAGAAGCTTGGTGAAGCACGTAACCCGAATGACCAAACGCAAGTATTCGAGAAGATTTATAACGAATTACCAGACTTTGTAGATAAATATGAGGCTTTACAAGCTTTTTACCCGTACGGTGATCGTAAGGATTATGCGTATTTAAATGATGAACAGTGGAGAGAGATCAATTGGGATACCTTTTTGGATTGTTTTATTTGTGATAAACGCCATCGTTGTGGGCAAACCTTATCAAGAGAGCATTACCGCAAATCCTCAGACTTGATTATTTGCTCACACGATTTCTATATGGAGCATGTTTGGACATATGAAGGTAGAAAAAGAGAAGGCCAGTTGCCCTTATTACCTGAGCATTGTGCAGTCGTTTTTGATGAAGGTCATTTATTGGAAAATGCAGCTCAAAAAGCGCTGACTTATAAGCTCAATCATGAGGTTTTTGAAGAGATTATTATCCGTCTGTTAAAAGGCGAAGTTCGTGAATCCTTTGCAGTAAATGTAGAAGAAGCAATCTCACAAAGTGAGTGTTTGTTTGAACTCTTACGCAGACAGAGTAAAGCTGTCATTGGTTCAGACCGAAAAGAAATTATACTTAACGCAGCCTTAGTTCGTGAAGTGAATCGGTTTCGTGATTTGATTGCAACCATCGAAGATGAATTGGTTTTTGAAAGTGAGCTTTACACCTTAGACACGTATCAATTGAAAATTGTTGAAGAACATCTGGAAATGATTCAATTGGCGCTGGCATTATTCAAACAGCCTGATCAGTTGATTGCTTGGGTAATGGAGGATACGGTAGGTATAACCTTGGTTATTATGCCAAGACTGGTGAAGGAAGTCCTGAATGAGCGTGTATTCTCACAAAAAATGCCGATTGTTTTTTCTTCCGCTACCCTATCCTTGGATGGTTCCTTCGATTATGTGGCAAAGAATTTGGGGATTGATCATTATTTATCTTTTTCGGTACCTTCACCGCATGATTATCAGAATCAAATGGAATTCATTGCACCCAAACTGAATACGAATTACACTACAGATGATAAAATAAAGCTGGCTGTACAGTTGCTGCAGAGAACGGAAGGAAGAGCTTTAATTCTGTTTCCTTCCAAAGAGGAAATGAAGCAATTTAAGCACGATATCTCCAAGGTTGAAGCCTGCAAGGTTATGCGTTTTGGTTTTGAGGGGGATCAAGAAATCAGTTCACTGATTTCAGCTTTTCAGAATGATGAACAGAGCATTTTATGTGCGGTTACCTTATGGGAGGGTCTGGATATACCCGGCCCGGCTTTATCGAATGTTATCATCTGGTCTTTACCTTTTCCTCCGAATGATCCTGTATTCGCTGCAAGAAGGAAGGCTTCCGATCAACCATTCGAAGAAGTTGATTTACCCTATATGCTGCTTCGCTTAAGACAAGGTATGGGGCGTTTGATTCGCTCCAAAGACGATCGTGGCATCGTAGCGATCTTGAGCTCGGATTTATATGAACATGAATCCATCCGTAAGAAAGTGCAAGAAATTTTACCATCAGGCGTTGCATGGAAAGAACAGATATAAAGTTGAATAAATTTTTGAACATGCCACAAATAATAGCACGTAGCCGCTGTTAATGAGCGGTTTTTGTGTTTAAACTACCTAATAATAGATCATCTTATCGATAAAAAGGGGTGAGTTAGATGAGCTTGGCCGAAGGCGATTGGCAGTATGAGCAACGGCGAATAGAGCATGTGAATAAGCTTTTAAACCAACGCATCGAACAATTAGAACTAGAAGTAGGGCTAGTCAAAGGCGTTATTGTGGATATTCGCAAAAACTTTTGGGATGGCATCACCATAAATTTAGGTAACCCAGACGATATGGGGGAAACATTCTTTAGTGTCAAACAACAGGCAGATGTGGTCTCTGAGCGTGAGCGTACGCACAAGCTTGCTGTCGTCACATTAGATAAGCTCAAACGTTTGCTGCATTCGCCTTATTTTGGTCGGATTGATTTTGTGGAGCAGGATACATCGGACGTCGAATCCATTTACCTTGGAATAGTATCGTTATTGGATGGGGATGGTATTACCTTTTTAATCTACGATTGGCGAGCACCAATCGCAAGCCTTTATTATGACTATCCACCGGGTCTGGTGAAGTATGAGACCCCAAACGGTGAGGTCAAAGGCGAAATGTTATTGAAAAGGCAATACATGATTCGGGATGGTATTATTGAATTGATGTTTGATACAAGTGTAACGATTGGCGATCAACTGCTGCAAAAGGTGTTAGGTCACTCTTCCGAAGCCCAAATGAAAAGTATTGTCGCAACTATTCAGCGTGAGCAAAATCAGATTATTCGCAATGAAAGCAGTCGAATGCTCCTAGTCCAAGGTGTGGCTGGAAGCGGTAAAACATCTGCTGCTTTGCAAAGAGTCGCTTATTTATTATACAAACATCGGCTTACGCTGAAGGCCGATCAAATGCTGTTATTTTCACCCAATCCTATGTTTAACAGCTATGTCTCTACGGTACTGCCTGAGCTTGGCGAAGAGAATATGCAGCAAACCACTTTCCAACAATACCTTGAGCATCGTTTGAATGAAGAGTATCAATTGGAGGATCCGTTTGAGCAGTTGGAAACCATTCTGAGTGCTGAGGAACAAACGGTCGAGTATAAGGCAAGACTTGCTGGTATTCGCTTTAAATCATCGATTGGGTTTTATAAAGTTATTCTAGCCTACAAGGAAATCCTGCAGCGCCAAGATATACTATTCAAGCCATTGGTTTTTAGGGGACGCAATATTGTCTCGATGAAACGAATGAAGGAAAGATTTTACAGTTATGACTCAGCCATTCGCTTGGCTAATCGCATTGAACTGCATCGGGAGTGGTTGCTTAAAGAGTTAAATGTGTTTGAAGAGAAAGAGTGGCGTGAGAATTGGGTAGATGATGAGGTGCAGCATCTTGATTTTGATGACTATCATTATTCGTTCAAGAAGCTGCGTTCGTTTCAAAAAGGAAAAAGTGCCACGTTTGACGATTATGATAAACAATATGAAGTCCTTGCCCGTATGGTTGTTCAAGAGAAGTTAAATCCACTGCGGCATCGTATTCAATCTCTACGTTTTGTAGATGTGCTGGGACTCTATCGACAATTGTTTAAAGAGAATCAATCTGAGAATATTCGTTCACCGCAAGTAAACCTGCCGGATAATTGGAATGATATCTGTCAACAAACCTTGCTGCGTTTGGAAAAATTAGAGCTGGCTTACGAAGATGCTACGCCCTTTTTATTAATTAAGGAGTTAGTTCACGGCTATCAATCTAATCATGATATTCGTTATGTTATTATTGATGAAGTACAAGATTATTCTGCATTTCAGCTTGAGTTTATTAAGCATTTGTTTCCACGCAGTAAAATGACAGCATTAGGTGATCTGAATCAAGCAATCTATGCTCATGCCTCGATTTTACATGAGTATCAGCCGATTATGGAAATGTACGGGGCTGCGCAAACTGACTTAATTCGTTTAGTTAACAGCTATCGATCAACACGTGAGATTGTTGAATTTACGCGTGGAATCGTACAAGGTGAAAATGAAATCATGCCCTTCAACCGTCCTGGCGATAAACCACTGATCATTACGGTCCAAGATCAGATTCAGCTTCATAATCGGATACAGGCTGATGTTGCAGCTTTCTTGAACAGAGGCTATGCCTCTATCGCCATAATTTGCAAGACAGCAAAAGAAAGTGAAATCGCCTTTGAAGCTTTACAAGATCGTTTACCGCTTCTACTCATAACCAAACATACCCTCTTATTCGAGAAAGGCATTCAAGTCATTCCTGCGTATTTGGCCAAAGGTGTAGAGTTTGATGCAGTCATTCTCTATAATGGCTCCAAAGAGCTGTATAGAAGAGAAAACGAACGCAAGCTATTCTATACGGCATGTACAAGGGCGATGCATGAGCTATTTATTTATTCATTGGGTGAGTGGAGTCCATTCCTGACTGCATTGGATGCATCAACCTATGAAAGGAAGGTCTATATTGACCAGAACGTTAGTAATTAGTGATATTCATGGTTGTTATGATGCTTGGATCGCTTTGCTTAAAAAGGTTCATTTCAAGTCTAAAGAAGATCGACTCATACTACTTGGGGGGATTATGTGGATCGTGAACCTTTCTTTTCTTGTTCTAAATGTTTCTTAACCCGCATAATAGGGTAAACCATAGGTAAGTCAAAAATGGAGTGGGTAAATTATGCATAAATTATCTGCAGAACAAATTGCTTTGAATATAAATCTGTTACCTCAATGGAAGCATGAAGAAGGTAAGCTTGTCAAAACATTTGTAAAAGGTAATTTTAAAGATGCTATTGCTTTTGTTACCGTTATCGCTGAAATAGCTGAAGAACAGAATCATCATCCAGATATACGGATCCAATATAACAAGGTAACCTTATATTTAACCACACATGATAGTCAGGGTGTAACGGGAAAAGATTTTTTATTAGCCCAAAGGATAGAATCCATAGAATAACTCATTTTGTCGAATCTTATCTAAAAAAGATGTGATTTATATCAGAATACGTTATAATTAGATAAACAAAGCGATTTAAAATTAAAAACTAGCCAATGGAGTTGATCTGTTATGAAAACTAAAGAATTTGTAATTGGCACCCTACTAGGTACTGTTGTTGGAGCTGTTGCTGCGATATTACTAACACCGAAGACGGGTTCAGAAGTTCGTGCCAAGCTTTCGTTCCAAGTCGAAAACCTATCAGAAAAAACACAAAAGCTCGCTCATGATGTTACAGATAAAACACAACGCATTGCTAATGAGGTTTCAGATATTACGCTAGAAATTGCAAAAACCATGAGTGCACATACCAACCAGTTTGCAGAGAAAGCAAATGGTTTGGCAAGCACAGTAGTAAATGGTGTTAAATCGTGGCGAGAAGAGCGCCAGCAATCACCAGAGAGTAAGCAAAACCTTACAAATATTAAGACTGAGAAGCTCTCTTAATTATAAGAATATCTCAATAAATGAACCGGGGAGTACTCCGGTTTTTTTGACTTCGAGCTACATTATTAATTCAAACATTTTCGTGACGGTATAATAGAATATATAACCGAAGAAAAACATACGTATGTCCGATGGAATCGTGAATTTTTGTTGACATCTATCCTGTATTCGTACTATATTCAATTAATCAATTGAATATAGAAAAGGTGATTTTGATGATAGTTACTGCGAGAGAATTTAAAGATTCCATTTATGATCAGTTTTCAAAAGTGGGTAAAGCATTATCAAGCCCCAAAAGACTTGAAATATTAGATTTATTGTCTCAAGGAAGAAAATCGGTTGAATCTATAGCTCAGTTTACTGAGATGAGTTTGGCCAACGTGTCGCAACACTTACAAAATTTATTGGAAGCCAAATTAGTAAAAGTTCAGAAGAAGGGAACTTATGCCTATTATGAACTTGCTGATAAATCGGTTGCTGCGTTTATCATTTCAATGCGTGTATTATGTCAAAATCAATTAGCTGAGGTTGAACGAATTAAAGATAACTTTTTGAAACAACATGATAATTTGGAAGCTATATCTCTTGAAGAGGTTCGGAAGCGTATGAACGAAGGAAGTATGCTTCTTATCGACGTCAGGCCGCAAGATGAGTATGACGCAGGTCACATTCCGGGTGCAATATCCATCCCTATTGAACAATTAGAGGGCCAATTATCGTTGCTACCCATTGAAAGAAATATCATTGCTTATTGTCGAGGTCCTTATTGTGTTTATGCTATTCAAGCAGTTGAGCTTTTACAAAATCACGGATTTTCTGCTGATCGGATCGAAGCTGGAATACACGAATGGAATTCGTTTATTGAGCAAACCCAACATTAAATTAAAAGGATGATGAACATGATCTTTAGATCTTATTTACGTCAAACTCCCGTTGTAGGTATTTCATATTTGGCAGGATGTGGCGGAAAAGGAAAGGCTGTAGTCATTGATCCCATGATGGAAGATGTAGCGAAGTATATTTCGGATGCAGAATCGGCGGGTATGGAGATTAAGTTTGTTATCGATATGCATGTTCATGCGGATCACATTTCTGGAGCAAGGAAATTAGTGGAGCTCACCAATGCTCGATATGTTTTGCACAAAAGTGTGCAGGCTGGTTTTACCTATCTGGGTGTAGATGATGGCGAAGATATTGAGGTTGGAAACACTATATTTAATGTTCTCCATACACCTGGACATACACCTGAGCATATTTCTCTAGTTGTAACTGACAGGAGTCGCGGAGAAGATCCCTGGTTTATTCTAACAGGTCATACACTCATGGTAGGGGATGTTGGGAGAACAGAACTTGCAAGCAGTGCAGAAGAGGGCGCAGCAAAGCTTTATCATAGTTTATTTCATAAGTTATTATTGCTGCCTGATCATCTCGAAATATTACCCGGGGCTTTTTCAGGATCGGTATGCGGGCGAAGTTTAAGCGGTAAACCTTCATCAACAATTGGATTTGAAAAAAAATATAACAAGGCGTTACAATTGGATGAGGAAAGCGAATTTATTGCCCATATGTTAAAAGACATTCCTGAAAGACCACCACTATTTAATGAAATACGTTTATATAATATGGGGCTGACGGATAAACTGCCAGTATAGAAATGAGGCCGCCTCAATGAAAACGCATGAAAACGTAAGATTGGGTTTGAAAGAAAATGGGCTGCAATTTACTTTGCTTGTCATCATCAGTTTTTTTGTAGGTTCAATGGTAGGGTTGGAGAGAACAGTTCTTCCACTTTTAGGTGAAAAAGTTTTTGGGCTCGCTTCCGCAAGTGCTACCTTATCGTTTATAGTGAGTTTTGGTTTTTCCAAAGCAATCATGAATCTCTTCGCGGGTCGTATTGCAGAACGGATAGGGCGAAAAAAAGTACTCCTTATTGGTTGGACAATAGGTATCTTTGTACCCATTATCATCCTCCAAGCAGATTTATGGTTATGGGTGATTATTGCGAATATTCTTCTAGGCATCAATCAAGGATTGACTTGGTCAATGACTGTAAACATGAAGGTTGATTTGGTCAATGCCAAACAAAGAGGAATAGCTGTAGGATTGAATGAATGTGCTGGTTACGTGGGTTTGTCCGTTATTGCATTTCTTTCTGGTTATTTAGCGAGTAATTTAGGACTACGACCTTATCCCATGTACATCGGGATCTTAGTTGCTTTGATTGGTATTATGCTATCTTTGTTTACAAAGGACACAGGTAAAAATTTAGGTATCCAGCTAAAGAAGCAACATAGCGATTCTAAGCTTTCTTTAAAACAAGTGTTTCAAAAAACAACCTGGCAGGATAAAACCTTATCCAGTTGTAGCTTAGCAGGTTTGACTACAAACTTGAAAGATGGCATGATTTGGGGGTTACTGGCTATCTTTTTATCGCGTGAAGGGCTATCCTTACAGCAAACGGCTGTCATTGTTGCCGTTTATCCGGCTGCTTGGGGATTTCTTCAATTGTTCTCTGGTGCATTAAGTGATCGTATAGGTCGAAAATGGTTGATTATTTTTGGAATGATCATACAAGCAATAGCCATTTGGTCTCTGCTTATTTTTCAAGGGTTTTCAATGTGGATCCTAGATGCGTGTATGCTCGGTTTGGGTACTGCTTTGGTATATCCCACTTTACAAGCTGCCATTAGTGATGTTGCAGCTCCAGAGTGGCGAGCTTCATCGCTAGGTGTCTATCGTTTTTGGCGGGATAGTGGATATGCGATTGGGGCACTTATTTCAGGAATTATCACCGATTTATTGAATGTGGAATTTGCTATCGGTCTTGTTGCAATGTTACCTTTAATTGTAGGAGTAACAGCTGCATTCCGAATGAAAGAAACATTGCTAACCCATTGACCCGCGAGTTTCGGAGGCAATGTTACCGTATATAGTTTTGAAGCAAAGCAAAAAGTATAAAAAATTCAGATTCAGTAAAGTGAAGGGGCTAGCTTGAAATGTTTCAAGACATCAGTATTGAACCCATAGAAATTACCTTAGAACAATTAAGGGAGATGCAAAATAAGCAACAAATGACATTAATTGATGTCCGTTCTCCTGAAGAGTATGCAGACTCAACCATACCCAATAGCCTCAATATTCCTATATTTAATAACGAAGAACGCAAACTGATTGGTACTCTATATAAACAAGTAAGTGCGCAAGTAGCTACAGAAAAGGGCTTCGAAATCTTCTCATCCAAGCTTCCTGAATTAGTAAAACAATATGAGCAAATTGAGCATGAAAAAGTAGTTTTTTGTTGGCGAGGTGGAATGCGAAGTAAGGCTTCAGCTACAATGCTTTCATTGCTGGGTATTAAATGCTACCGTTTGAAAGGTGGATATAGAGCCTATCGTAGATGGGTTGTGGAACAACTTGAGTATTATGAATTTAAGCCTAAATGCATTGTTATAAATGGTTTAACGGGTTCAGGCAAAACTAGGATATTACATAGCCTTATCAAGCAGGGTTATCCTGTATTGGATTTTGAAGGTATGGCACAACATCGTGGTTCGGTATTTGGACAAATTGGTTTAAAACCAAATAACCAAAAAACGTTTGACTCTGAATTGTTTGAAAAATTAATTCAGTACAAAGATACACCGTATGTATTGATAGAGGCGGAAAGCAAAAGAATTGGTAAAGTTCTGATACCTAATTTTTTATCGAATGCAAAAGAAGATGGGATCGTCATTTTTTTAGATATGCCGGTTGCGGAAAGAGTTCGTAACATTATTGAAGATTATTGTCCAAATGATCATAAAGAAGAGTTTATCGAATCCTTTTTAAAGATCAAGTCCAAAATTCATACGCCGATTGCAACTAGCATTGAAAGACACCTTCGTGGAGGTCAGTTTGTAGATGCAATCACATTATTGCTTGAGTATTATTATGATCCGCGTTATGAACACGCAGCTGATCAATATCCAGTTGAATTTATTGTTAGTAAAGTACAAAACATCGAAGAAGGTGTGGAAGCTGTGATACAAGAAATTGCCAAGATTAAGTTGAAGGCATAAAGAAACTTTATTTAAATTAGAAAAATAATTAGAAAAAACAGCCAATCCTTTTTTTAGAGATCGACTGTTTTTTGTTCGTTATAGCTCTACGATTTGTCGCATTTAATGAGCCATTTACGATAAGCACGCATGCCTCCAATTAATCTGTACACGCGTATTCCCATCAAGGAAAGCACAACTGCAGAAGTTTTACTGCGCATTCCTCCACGCCAGCAGAAAATGGCTACTCGTGGTTCAAGGTTTTGAAACTCTTTGACAAACGATGGTAATCTAACAGAGGAGATTTCTAATGCCCTATTTTTAGAAGTATCTGGACTCAAGCTGCCAATCTCTAAACGTTCGAGATCATTAAATAAGGGAATATTCATACTTCCTGGGATCGTAGCTCTAATATACTCAGAAGGAGAGCGTACATCAATTAAGGTTAGCTCCCACTTTTGTTGTAATTCCAAGAATTCTTCTACCGTTATATCCTGAAACAAAGAATCGCCCCCTTAGATAACTTCAATATGTCCTGGATGATCTGAAACTGTTTCACCAATGATACTCGCATCCACATTTGCTTTAAGTAAATCGGCAAGAAGTAATTCTGCTTGGTCATTGGCAATAGAAATGAGTAGTCCACCTGAAGTAACTGCATCGCATAAAATCCATTGATCGATTTGATCCATTCCCTCTGGGTACGTAATAGAACCTTGCAAATGCGCAAAATTATTCTTAGTTCCACCCGGTACAAAACCAGCTTCCGCCAACTCTTTAACTCGTGGTAATATCGGTACCTGAGATTGAATGATGCGCATTCCAACATGGCTTCCTTTGGCCATTTCGAACGCATGTCCAAGAAGCCCAAAGCCTGTTACATCTGTACATGCATGAACATCATAAGATTCCATCGTTTCGGCAGCGACTTTATTCAGAGTTGCCATTACTTGAACCAATTGTTTTACTTCTTCCTTGTTCAATTGATCTTTTTTAATCGAAGTCGTTAAAATACCGACCCCGATTGGTTTTGTAAGAATTATTTTATCGTTTGGTTTGGCTCCAGCATTTGTTCGCACTTTCTGTGGGTGAATGAGTCCAGTAACCGCAAGGCCAAACTTGGGTTCGTTATCATCGATTGAATGCCCGCCAACAAGCGTTGCTCCTGCTTCTTTCACTTTGTCACTTGCACCGCGTAATATCTCTGTTAACACATTCTTGTCGAGTGTACGTATTGGGAAAGCGACAATATTTAATACGGTTAATGGTTTGCCACCCATGGCATAAATGTCACTAATTGCGTTGGCTGCTGCAACCTGTCCAAACGAATAAGGATCATCAACAATAGGAGTAAAAAAGTCAACTGTTTGTACCAGGGCAAGTTCATCACTAAGTTTGTAAACACCTGCATCATCACTTGTATCCAAACCTACGAGTAGGTTTGGATTGGGTTCTCTTAATGGTAATTTACTAAGGACTTCTGCAAGATCCGCAGGACCAATCTTGCATCCACAACCCCCTTTTGTTGAAAGTGACGTTAATTTTATTTTTTCTGTGTGAGACATGTAGGATCAACCTTTCTTTAAACCTAAGTTTGAAAGCATAATTCATCGTTTTCGGGTGGAGAAATGAGCTGAAAGCGCCTCATCATTGAGTTGAGAAGGAGTTCTATCGAATACAATTTTACCACGGGCAAGTACTATAATACGAATAACATATTTACGGGTCATAGAAATATCATGTAAATGGAGTAAATTGTCAAATTTCTGTTCACTGTGTAACATGGAAATAAGCTTTAGGATTTCGTTCCACAGTGATCGGATCGAGGATGGAGGTAGGTTCATCACCTAGTTACAACCCTGGATTTTGCATAAGTACCCGTGCAATGGCAACACGTTGTTGCTGACACCCACTCCACATTCCTTTCATGATTAAGGGCAGGATAGAAATACATAAAAAAGGGAACGTTATTATTAGGTGATTTCAATGTTCAAGTGGCTGAAGCGAAAAGCAACATTAGCAGTAACCAAACAACTCCATCTTAAAAAAGAAGAGGGAAATAACACAGTGAATCAGCAGCAAGCTGTTACATCGGATTTGCAGCATAATGTTGCATACATAAAAGGGCTATTTCAAGCAAGCTCGGACATCGTCTTTCGATCCTTATCAATTGGAAAAAAACAAGAGGTTAATGCTTTTTTAGTTGCCGTTGACGGCTTATATGATAAAGTCGCGGTAAACGATAACGTGCTTAAACCTATGATGAATCTTAATTTTCAAGATATTGAAGAAACTGAACTATTAACATATCTTGATAAAAGTATTTTTAGCATAAGCAGCATAAATAAAGAAAGTTCAATGGAAAAAGGTATTGCTCTTTTGATGAAAGGGGATACCCTTCTATTTATTGACGGTATAAACAGCATTTATGTTCTGGGTGCCCGGGCATGGGAGATGCGAGCCATTGAAGAACCAGTTACCGAAGTAACTGTGCGTGGACCCAGGGAAGGATTTGTAGAAACACTTCGCACAAATACTTCGATGCTGCGTCGTAAAATTCATCATCCCAAACTGCAGATCCAGCAAATGGTATTGGGAGAGATGTCGCAAACGGATGTAGCTATCGCTTATATTGATGGGATTGCCTCACCCGAAATTGTACTGGAAGTCAAGAAACGACTGCAGCGTATTCAAATCGATGGCGTATTGGACAGCGGATATATCGAGGAATTTATCACTGATGCTCCTTTTTCTATTTTCCCAACAATTTCCAATACAGAAAGACCTGATGTCGTTGCCGCACGTCTGCTTGAAGGAAGAGTGGCTATTTTCATTGATGGAAGCACAACAGTTTTAACTGTACCTCATCTCATGGTGGAATCATTCCAATATGCAGAAGATTATTATTTACGACCTTATTATGTTACACTGCTCCGTTTGCTGCGAATTTCTGGTTTTCTGGTTACGACTCTGTTACCTGCTTCGTATGTGGCGTTTCAGGACTTTCATAAGGAGATATTCCCAACAGAGTTATTGATTAGTCTTGCTTCTTCCAGGGAAGGAGTTCCTTTTCCAGTGTTAATTGAAGTATTGTTAATGCTTGTTATATTTGAATGGCTTAAAGAAGCAGGGGTTCGCATGCCAAGGCCCGTCGGATCAGCGGTTGCCATCGTAGGAGCCTTAGTGATTGGCGAAGCAGCGGTAAGTGCGGGTATCATTGGTGCCCCTACGGTGATTGTGATTTCTCTTTCCGCAATCACCGGCTTTTTGGTAAGAGGTTTGTCCGAGGTTGCAACTCTTCTTCGATTTCTCTACGTATTTACTGCTGGAATTTTCGGTATGTATGGAATTATGTTAGTCATTAGTGTATTACTGCTGCATGTGGCTTCGCTTCGTTCCTTTGGTGTTCCTCACATGGCCCCTTTGTTCCCAATAACATGGAGAGAATGGAAAGATTTTATTGTTCGAGTCCCTCTGTGGGCTTTTGACCGGCGTCCGAAATCATTAGGTGTAACCGATGAAATTCGTCAAGCCGGTGGGCTGAAACCTCAACCTCCGAAAGATCAGGAATAAGGGTGGATAACGTGAAACGTATAGGAATCATATTACAGTTGTTGTTAATAGCCGTTTTATCTGGTTGCTGGAGTAGTTCCGAATTAAAGGATATTTCAATTGTCGCAGGTGTTGGCATTGATTTAAAGGGGAAAAACCAATTTGAGGTAACTACTCAAACGGTTAAACCCGCGGAAGTAAAGAAGAATAAGCCCGGAGCAGTAGCCGTTCAAAGCAGTACTGGTTTTACTGTATTTGAAGCGGTACGAGATTTAATTATTAAAACAGGAAAAAAACAGAACTGGCAGCATATCAGTGCCTATGTCATAAGTGAAGAAGCAGCAAAAACTGGAGTTATGCAGCGTATTGATTTTATAGCTCGAGATCATGAACCCCGTTTCCGTATGAATCTTCTTGTGTCTAAGGGTAAGGCCAAAGACATATTAAACATAAAAAGCAAGAAGAATCCTATACCAAGTGCAGCCATGAAAGCGACCTTAGAAGAACAAATAAGTTTAGCCAAGGCACCCCAAGTGGAACTGCATGATTTTATTGAAAAATTGATGGAACCTTATCAAGATCCTTATCTTCCAATCATTCGCAAAGAAAAAGAAGACTTTGAAATTTATGGAACCGCCGTCTTTAAAGGCGACAGAATGATAGGAGAACTAACACCTCGAGAAACAAGAGGGATGTTGCGAGTTTTAGGAGAAGTGAAGGGCGGACTTCAAGTTGTGAAATTTGCTTCTGAGCATAAGGCTAAAACGAACTACTTGTCGATAGAAATCAAAAAATCTAAAGCATCGATTCACGCTAAAATAACCAAAAATAACCTGCAAATGATCATTGAAATTAAAGAGACCGGATTTGTGGGAGACATGACCCAACCGGTGAAAGAATTAAATAATAAGAAAATAAAAGAAATGGAACAAGCCTATGCGGATACGATAAAAAAAGAAGTCGAACACACGGTTTCAAAAATTCAAAAAGAATTGAAATCGAGTGTCTTTGATTTTGCAGGGGTGATTAATCGAAAAGATAAAAAGTTTTGGAAAGAGCATCAGCAAGAATGGGAAACATTATACCCTTCTCTGGATGTAATCGTCCGCGTAAAAACTCGTATAGTTAGGAATGGATTAATCGTAAACAATCCTGGAAAATAAAGGAGGGTATACCGAACAGTGAAAGAATTTATTTCTTATCAACAATCTGTATTTCTATTGTCGATGATTTTGCCTGTCACGGGCCATATGATTCTTTTGGAACAGATGTTCGCATTAAGCGGTAGGGACGCATGGGTAGCCATTTTATTTACAATGCCCATTGGTTTCTTACTTGGATTTGTCTTGTTTAGACTCCATACGCTGCACCCATCCAAAACGCTCGTTGAAATGTTGGAACATGGCTTTGGACGCATGATAGGAAAAGGGCTTACCGTGGGATTGCTTGGCTATTTTTTATACATGTTAGTAATCACATTGTATGCATTATTTGATTATATCCAATCGGTTTTTTTGCCTGAGACACCCGAGTTGGCTATTGCAATTGCTTTTTACATTGTCGTTTTATATGCCATTCGCGTAGGGATTGAGAGTATTACCCGAATGAGCCAACCTCTGCTTTTAATTATTTTCTGTACAGGGGGGGCTATAGCAATTGCAACCCTACCCGACAAAGATTATAAAAATCTCTTTCCTTTGTTTGAGCATGGGTTGATTCCTCTGAGGAGTGGTATCCTGTTAACCACTGCTTTTTTTGGAGAATTTATCATACTCTCGATGCTGAAGTTAAAAAAAGATTACGCTAAATCCAAATCGTTACTCTTTACCAATTCTGTCCTTGTCCTTCTTATTACGTTCATGTTTCTAGGTACAGTTACCAGTACACTCATGATCTTTGGAGAAGCACAAGTTAAAAACTTCGAATATCCGGCACAAAGCGTTGTTAGAATGGTGCAATTCGGTTTTATTGAACGGTATGACATCTATGGCATTGCTACCATGGTGCTGGCTTGTGTGATTCGGATGTCTACATTCCAAATCATACTCAATTTGGGAATTCGACAATGGTTAGGTATTGAGCGCAAATGGTGGAAATGGTGGATTCATGCGTCGATCATGGTGCTGGTTTTTGTAATGGCTTTTAAAGGAATTGAAAACCATCGTCATTATTTTGACATTTTATTGAAAACGTATCCCTTGACAGCGATCCTATCTGTTGGATTTCCTGTTTTAACCTGGATTGTTTTAGAAGTGAAATCTAAAATAAACAAAGGTATCTCAACGAAATAGAGGCGGAATTTCATTTCATTTTAAACGCAGAAAAGGTCGAAGAACAGCTTGTCAAAAAGTGTATAAGGTAAAAGTGGCATCCAATGTTCGAAAGTACACAGTTCTAGCTCGCGGTAGTGATCGTTATTACTAGGTGTACAATAAGCAAACAGATGTAGAGCGAGTCAATGCCTACTTGAAAGAATACTTTCAGTTTAACAACATACGTCACTGTGGATCGATTCTATTCTTAGGTCTTCTTTTGCGTTCCTGGGAAAGATTATACGAGGAGTGGAACTATGAATTATGAAGTTGAGGTGCGTCGAAGGGGACGTGTGAAAAAAGTTTCACAACGTAAATGGCTCACTACCGTAAATGTTAATCGCAGCTCGATTCAAAAAAGTGAATCCGATGGTGTTGTATTGAAGGCGAAGACCGCGAAAGATTTTAAGATGAAATGTAAATCGTTAGAAAGAGCAGCTGAGTATTTTTATAATGTTCGAACGTTAACGAAGGATGAAAAAAGAGGATAAAAGTTCCTTTTCCGTGATCGATATAATGCATCGAGTATCCGTTTATGTTAGCGGTAGTCATTTTTATCGTTACACTCCATGTTAAGATTTTTTACGGTGGACTTGGTCTTCTTGCCATTAACCGAAACTATTTCAGATTGAGGACCATTGATCGGCAATGATTTTATCGATTTCAAACAAGAAAATATTCGTGTCTTTTCGATTGGATCCGGCAGTGGCCCATTGCCCCGAACATTGGAGCAAAGTATGTTTAAGGGGTTTAGCCAACATTTTAACCAAAATATACGCTATGACATTATATGTAAGTAAAAAGCCGCTAATCCCTACTCTAAGGAAGCATTGATCATCGATACACTTTTAATTAATGCATGATGCTTCAGGTTTTTAAATTTACCAGCTTAGATGGAAGTTTATAATGAGTTGAAAACTGAATATCAGAAAGAACTTATAGATTTACAAAAAACCACTTGTTAAGTTATCTCAACAAGTGGTTTTTATTAACTTTTTTTCATCTACTATTTATTCTTTCATAAGTAATTAGCGATTATCATTCTCGTGAAGCAATACAATAAGACAATAAGACAGTTGGTTTAGCACCAAAGAGACCTTACCCCTTTCTTGTGACAAGAATATTATCCGATTCCCTTGGATATAAAACGTTGCATATATTATTAATTAAGACTATAGTTAAAACACATACACGGGAGCCTGCGAAAGCAAGCTGAGAGTGCGACTATATCGTCGCAGACCGTCCTGACCAGTTGGATAATGCCAGCGTGGGAAAACATTGTGTAAAAACACTTTGCTTTCGCATAGTGTTTTTTATTTTTCTTCGGAATGATATTAGTTCTTCAAGCCAATTATCATTCCTAACCCACACTGACATAAATCTTAATCCAACTGTTCGCGCGGAATTGACGTGTTTGTCAAATCCAAATCGAAAGGTTGGTTCCATTCATGAACGCATCTCAAATTTCCAAATTGATAGAAACAGTTAGAGAAAACAATCCCCTTATCCACAATATGACCAATGAGGTTGTCACGAATTTTACCGCCAATGGATTGTTGGCGCTCGGCGCGTCGCCCGTTATGGCGTATGCAATTGAAGAGGTTGCGGATATGGCTAAAATCGCGGGTGCGCTTGTTCTGAACATGGGTACGTTAAATGCGGGCTTGGTGGAAGCCATGATTGTTGCGGGCCGGTCTGCTAATGCGCATGGCGTTCCGGTTATTTTTGATCCCGTAGGTGCCGGGGCAACTGCATATCGAACAGAAACTGCCCGGAGGATCCTGAATCAAGTTAACATCTCGATTATTCGCGGGAATGCTGCCGAAATCGCGAATGTCATCGGTGAAGAGTGGGCGATTAAAGGTGTCGATGCTGGCTCGAATACGGGAGCAAATGTTAAGCGGCTGGCCGTTAAAGCAGCGCAGATACTTGGTACAATCGCAGTAATTACCGGAAAAGAAGATATCATTACCGATGGAAAGAATGGTTACCTTATTCAAAACGGGCATCCAATCTTGACTAAGGTAACAGGCACCGGCTGTTTGCTGACTTCCGTGATCGGCGCGTTTGCCGCCGTTGATCACAATCTGCTGATCGGCGCAGCATCCGCACTGGCTTTTTACGGCGTAGCTGCTGAATTGGCGGCTGAAAGGAAAGGCGTGGAAGGACCCGGAAGTTTCCAGGTAGAGTTTCTCAACCAATTGTCCAAGGAATCGGTGGCAGATCTCGAACGTTTGGTAAAAGTACAGATGATGAACATACTGGATTAACCATTGTTAGCTGCGAATTTCCTTACACACCCTGGGAATCGACGGCTGCCACGAACCGACGAACCATTGGACGTACAGGCGTCGCGGACTGTAAAACCTTGGGGGAAGCGAGGGGGGGCAACAGTGAATGTCATTACTCCTGAATCAATGCGGAAACTTTTAAAGGTTTATTTCATTATGAGTAGTCCAAACTGTACCCAAGATCCTAAGATCGTTTTGCGCGAACTAAGGATAGTCGTCCTCGTCCAGGCAATATGTTGTTCCCAAAGTAAACGCATGTAATTTTTTAATTCAACTGTGGCCTTATTAATGCAATGTTAGTCCGTGTCGTTGGAAAAGCAGTAGGTATTGGATTCGGAATTACATGAGGCATGAAAAAAAATGCCTCACAATATTTGCTTTTAACGGAGAATAACCTACAAAAGATTGTAATATATTAATATTGGGTATATGCTTTACTTAACAATTACATAGTTACGGGAGCTTGGTAAGCCAGGCTGAGAGGATAGTCTACAACTATCGACCGTCAAACCTGATCTGGGTAATGCCAGCGGAGGAATTTAAGATCTCTTTGTCTACTTAAAGACCGCCTCTTTCACAGATGCGGTCTTTTCCTATTAATCGAGAATTCTCCGCTTGATCAAATCATCTTATAGGAGGAAATGAAATGTCAAACGATCCCAAAAATGACCAAATCACACTGTCGTCTTTCCCAGGAAGCAAGAAAGTTTATATTCAAGGTTCACGAGTGGATATACAAGTCCCGATGCGTGAAATAAAACTGAGTCCAACTTCTGGGGCCTATGGAGATCAAGACAATGCACCTGTTCGTGTGTATGATACTAGTGGTGCCTATACTGACGACGAGATCCAAACGGACATTCGTCTTGGTATACTACCCAATCGCTTGAATTGGATATTGGAACGTGGTGATATAGAAGCGTATGAAGGAAGAATAATCAAACCGGAGGATAATGGAAATCAAAACGGAGAATCATTGGCTGAAGTGTTCCCCGGTTTACAAAGGCATCCTTTAAGAGCGAAAAAAAGTGGTAATGTGAGTCAAATGCATTATGCACGAAAAGGTATTATTACTTCGGAAATGGAGTATATCGCTATCCGTGAAAATGTATCTCCGGAATTTGTGCGAGATGAGGTGGCTCGAGGCCGCGCCATTATCCCAGCTAACATTAATCACCCGGAAAGTGAACCGATGATTATCGGACGAAATTTTCTTGTCAAGATTAATGCGAATATTGGTAACTCTGCCGTAACTTCTTCCATTGAAGAAGAAGTTGAAAAAATGAGATGGGCAACGCGTTGGGGTGCGGATAATATTATGGATCTTTCTACAGGGAAAAACATTCACACAACCCGAGAATGGATTGTTCGTAATTCACCTGTACCTATTGGCACTGTGCCAATCTATCAAGCTTTAGAGAAAGTGAATGGGAAAGCGGAAGATTTAACATGGGAAGTATACCGCGATACGCTTATTGAACAAGCAGAGCAGGGAGTCGATTACTTTACGATTCATGCAGGTGTTCTGCTGCGTTATGTTCCTATGACTGCCAAACGTATGACAGGCATTGTTTCCCGGGGAGGTTCTATTATGGCGGCATGGTGTCTTGCCCACCATCGAGAAAATTTCCTTTATACGCATTTTGAGGATATCTGTGAAATCATGAAGACATATGACGTATCTTTTTCATTGGGAGACGGTTTACGTCCGGGCTCCATCGCAGATGCGAATGATGAGGCACAATTCGCAGAATTAGAAACATTAGGTGAACTGACGAAAATCGCTTGGAAACATGACATACAGGTAATGGTGGAGGGTCCAGGTCATGTTCCTATGCACTTGATTAAAGAAAATATGGATAAACAACTTGAAATCTGTAACGAAGCACCATTCTATACTTTAGGACCGCTTACAACAGATATTGCACCGGGATATGACCATATCACATCCGCAATTGGGGCAGCGATGATAGGCTGGTTTGGTACAGCAATGCTCTGTTATGTCACTCCAAAAGAGCATCTCGGCTTGCCGAATAAGAATGATGTGCGTGAAGGAGTTATAACGTATAAAATTGCTGCTCATGCTGCTGATTTAGCCAAAGGACATAAAGGAGCCCAAGATCGGGATAACGCTTTGTCCAAGGCACGTTTTGAATTCCGTTGGCATGATCAATTCAACTTATCGTTGGATCCGGAAAGAGCCATTGAATATCATGATGAAACACTTCCGGCGGAGGGTGCGAAGACAGCTCATTTCTGTTCGATGTGCGGTCCGAAATTTTGTAGTATGCGGATTTCCCAAGATATCCGAGACTATGCGAAGCATCAAGAAATAGAGGAACAACAAGCAATTGAAATGGGTATGGAAAATAAGGCGAAAGAATTCAAGGAAAATGGAAGTGTGATTTACAAATAAATATGTTTCTTACCCTACTTTATTAGGAGGTGTTTGATTATTGATTTATGAAGGTTTACATATTATTTCAAATAACAAATTAGCTCTTGATGATTTTGCTCTATTAGCCGGGAGGATAAAACAGTTCGTGAGCGCTTTTCATCTGCGAGAAAAGACGAAAACGGCTCGCGAATTGATAAACGGGATCGAGCTTCTCTTGGCTGCCGGTGTTTCTCCGGAATGTATCTTTGTGAATGATCGTGTAGACGTTGCCGCTGCTATGGACATTTCAGGGGTACAGCTTGCTTATCATAGTCTCGCAGTGAATCAAGTGAAACGTCTTTTCCCACGGCTAAAGATTGGAAAGTCTGTGCATGCGGTTGATGAAGCAAGACTTGCAGAGGAAGAAGGGGCAGATTTTCTTATTTTTGGGCATATTTATCCGACAGATTCAAAATCGGGTTTACCTAGTAAGGGAGTGGATCTGTTACGTCAAGTTATGGACAATGTGTCTCTTCCGGTCATTGCCATCGGTGGAATTAAACCAGAGAACACACAGGAAATTTTGCGTAGTGGCGCAAAGGGAATTGCCGTAATGAGTGGTGTTCTGGATGCTGAAAATCCAGTACTCGTTGCAAAGACATATTATGATTTTTTGAAAATGGGGTGATCGGATGACAGGTTATGATGTGATTATTATAGGTGGCGGAGTCATCGGCGGATCCATTGCCTTTCATCTGTCGAAGAAGGGCTTCAAGGTGCTTCTTTTGGAAAGAGATCGTATTGCTTCTGGATCATCGAGTGCAGCGGCGGGAATGCTTGGAGCGCAAACAGAGATGCAAGACGGAGGGCCTCTTTTTGAGTTAGCACGGCGCAGCAGAAGTATGTTTCCCAAGCTGGCAGAGGAATTAAAAGAAACATGCGGTATAGACATCGGTTTGGTGCAAAAGGGATTGTTGAAAATTGCTCATCTCCCAGAACATGTTGAAGAATATCGCCGCACTGTAAAATTTCAACAAAGCTTAAGCGAGCAAGCAGAATGGCTTACCCCTTCGCAAGCATTAGAGAGGGAACCTGCGCTTTCAAACCATATTCTAGGCGCGATGTATTTTTCCGAGGAAGGTCAAGTATTAGCACCTGAGCTCTCAACGGCTTATGTTAAAGCAGCGGCTGTTCTTGGTGCTGAAATAAGGGAATATGCTGAGGTTAAATCGCTATTGATAACGAATGGCAAAGTAAAAGGGGTTATTACAAACGAAGAAACTTTACATTGTGATCAGGTTATTATGGCAGCAGGAGTATGGGGGAATCAGCTTCTAGAGCAAACAGGCTTATCCTTGAACGTATATCCGGTCAAAGGAGAATGCTTCTCAGTTGTCACCCGTACGCCGCTCATTCAATCCACAATTTTTTCGCACAGCTGTTATTTGGTCCCGAAACAAGGCGGCAGAATCGTTGTGGGTGCAACAATGATTGAGCATACTTATGATAGGTCTGTGAGTATGGAAGGGCTTTTTACTTTGATGAGTAAGGCAAAGGAGCTTATTCCATCTATTGCTTCCGCTCAGTGGGAAACAAGCTGGGCAGGGCTTCGTCCGCAAACCCTTGATGGACTTCCCTATTTCGGGGAAGCACCTAATCTTAAAGGACTTTTTATCGCAATGGGCCATTATCGCAATGGCATTTTATTGAGCCCGATTACGGGTACAATCATGACGGATCTAGTAGAAGGCAAACAGCCCACTGAGATGGATTTATCTGCATTCTCACCTGCGCGTCATCAAATTCATCAGTAAAGGAGCGCATTTTGTGCAGCTAATTATTAATGGGGGTCCTATTGGAGTGCCTGAGACGGTAACTACGGTTTCTGAGCTTTTGTTGCATTTAGGTTTAGAAGAGAAGATTGTGGTTGTTGAATGGAATCAGATTATTTTGGAAAAAACGAATCATTTGATCACAACGGTTTCCAGTGGTGATCGTATTGAGATCGTACATTTTGTAGGAGGCGGATGATTAATATGCTGAAAATTGGATCGTATACCTTTCATTCAAGACTTCTTTTAGGAACGGGCAAATTCCCAAGCTTTGAGGTGCAACGCGAAGCTGTTAAAGTATCGGAGACGCAAATCTTAACCTTTGCTGTGCGGAGAATGAATATTTTTGAACCCACGCAACCGAATTTTTTGGAAATGCTGGATTTATCGCAATTTACCCTTCTCCCGAATACGGCTGGGGCTAAAACAGCTGAAGAAGCCGTACGGATCGCGAGACTAGCTAAGGCTTCCGGGCTGTGCGATATGATCAAGGTTGAAGTGATCGGGGACTTTAAGACACTCCTTCCAGATCCGATTGAAACGTTAAAAGCGACTGAAATGCTATTGGCGGAAGGTTTTATTGTCTTGCCTTATACATCGGATGATGTGCTATTGGCGAAAAGACTTCAAGATTTAGGGGCTCATGCCATTATGCCGGGTGCTTCACCCATTGGATCAGGACAGGGGATTGTGAACCCGCTTAATCTGAGCTTGATTATTGAGCAAGCGAGTGTCCCTATTATTGTTGATGCAGGAATTGGTACGCCTTCGGATGCTGTCATCGCAATGGAACTGGGAGCGGACGCCGTACTATTGAACACTGCGGTATCAGGAGCTAAGGATCCAATAAAAATGGCATTAGCGATGAGATTAGCCATTGAGTCAGGCCGTTTAGGTTTTGAAGCCGGACGCATTCCAAAGAAACGTTATGCCACGGCAAGCAGTCCTGCAGAAGGAATGAGTGAATAATGAACGCACGTTATTCCAGACAGCAGCTGTTTAAACCTATCGGGCCAAAGGGGCAGGAGAAGCTAGGTCAGAAGCATGTTTTAATTATCGGAGCCGGCGCCTTGGGTACGGGGATTGCGGAAACGCTAGTTAGGTCAGGTGTCGGAACGATTACAATAGTGGATCGTGACTATGTCGAATGGAGCAATTTGCAGCGGCAGCAGCTTTTTAATGAAGAAGACGCAAGGCAGCGGCTGCCTAAAGCCATTGCAGCGAGACACAGATTAAAGGAAATCAACTCAGAGGTAGACATCCGAACGCACATTATGGATGTTACGATTAGGGAGATCGAAGATCTCGTCAAAGGCGTTGATCTGATATTAGACGCAACGGACAATTTCGAAACACGGCTCTTACTAAATGACATATCTCAAAAAAATGGGATTCCGTGGATTTATGGTGCCTGTGTGGGCAGCTATGGCCTAACCTTCACCGTTTTACCTGGAATTACAGCCTGCTTGAATTGCCTCTTGGAAAATATGCCGATGGGAGGAGCTACCTGCGATACTGTGGGTGTTATTGCTCCTGTTGTGCAAATGGTCATATCCTACCAAACCAGTGAGGCTTTAAAAATCCTAGTGGAAGATCTGACTGCTTTACATGGCAAACTCATTTGCTTTGATTTGTGGACGAATGCATACAGCGTGATCAAAGTCGATAAATTGAAAAAACTAAACTGTCCTTCCTGTGGCGAGAATAGAACGTTCCCCTACTTATTAGGCGAAAATCTATCCCATTCCGCAGTCTTATGTGGACGTGATACCGTACAAATCCGACCCGCAAAGCCTTTTTTACGAAACATGAAGGAAGTTGCCCAAACACTTATGCAGCAAGGGGGACATGTTGAGGCTAACCCCTATCTCGTTTCATTTACAATTGGTGATCATCGTTTAGTCATTTTTCAAGACGGGCGTGTACTCATTCATGGCACAAAGGATATCGCAGAAGCACGCAGCTTATATACTCGTTATCTTGGCTAATATTTTGTGTTAAAGGAGTCATTAAACATGATTGCAAAAGTAAGAAAAGTATTAACAATTGCCGGTTCAGATAGCGGTGGTGGTGCCGGGATCCAAGCCGATCTCAAAACCTTTCAAGAACTAGGTGTCTATGGCATGTCTGTTATAACTGCTGTCACAGCGCAAAATACGCTTGGTGTTCAAGGTGTCCTTGCATTGCCTGTCGACATCATTATTCAGCAGTTAGATTCCATTGGGGCAGATCTTGAACCGCAGGGTCTGAAAACAGGCATGCTGTTCAGCAGAGAGATTATCGAAGCCGTAGCCTATCAAATTATAAAATACGGCTGGACTAATTTAGTCGTTGATCCCGTCATGATTGCTAAAGGCGGTACTGCATTATTACGAGAAGATGCTGTGGAGGCGATGCGTAAGGTGCTCATTCCACTAGCGGAAGTGGTGACACCCAACATCCCCGAAGCGGAGGTTCTCGCTGGATTTAGGATTGAAACTTTAGAGGATCGTAAGGAAGCAGCCAGACAAATTCATAGGCTTGGCGCCAAGCATGTATTGGTAAAAGGCGGTCATGGAAAAGAAAGTGAAGAAGCTATAGATATTTGGTATGATGGTAAAATCTTTACGGAGTTTACGGCAGCAAGGATACAAACCAAAGCTACACACGGTACGGGATGTACATTTGCTGCAGCGATTGCATCCGAGCTAGCCAAGGGCTCTGCCATGCAGGATGCCGTTCAAGTTGCAAAAAGCTTTATCCAATCGGCTATTGCATATCCGCTTGGGTTAGGTCATGGACATGGTCCAACCAATCATTGGGCTTATAATCGCATGAACGAAAGGACAAAGGTATGAAAACCAAGTTAAAGGAGCGCTTGAAACTCTATTTGGTTATGGGAAGTCCGAATTGTGTCAAGGACCCGTTAATTGTTCTGCATGAAGCGATTCAGGGAGGGATAACTGCCTTTCAATTCCGTGAAAAAGGTAAGGGCGCGTTAACAGGACAGGACGCAATTTACCTTGGCAGTGAGCTGAGGAAGCTTTGTAAAGCGCATGACGTTTTATTCATAGTAAATGACGACGTAGAGCTGGCTTTAAAATTAAATGCGGATGGCCTGCATATTGGACAGGAAGATGATTCCCTTCTGAATATTAGAACTAAAATGTTTGATAAAATGGTCGGTGTTTCTGCACATAATGTCGTTGAAGCTGAAATAGCTGTACTTAATGGTGCAGATTATTTGGGGGTAGGGCCCATGTATACGACCTTAACTAAGCTCGATGCGAGAGAGGTACAAGGACCCCAAATGATCCGTGAAATACGGCAAAGCGGCATCGTTGTTCCCATAGTTGGGATCGGGGGTATAACAGCTGAAATGGCGAAAACAGTAGTAGAGTCCGGAGCTGATGGTGTTGCTGTCGTATCTGCAATCAGTTTAGCCGATTCACCGCAGAAGGCTGCAGAGGAAATATTGCAAATTGTGTACAAATACCATACCAAATAAAAGATTTACATTGGCAAACCGCAAGATGTTACTTTCAATGTGTTAGAAAAGCTAAAATTCGATGAAACTCAAAAATATGGAGAGTATTTATATTCACATCAGAGCAACTCTTACGATACGATCTCATGTATAGCAGAAGTCCAAATGGGGTTGTATAATGCTGCAAGAAGGATACCAACAACCGCAGCATTCACTCCTGTAAGCGCTCCTTGCATATTAGGACTCCTACGTACGTTATTCCAAAATGGCAGAGCTCCAACAACTAGAAGAAAAGCAGGCAGGAAAATGGCTACTGTAGCCACAACGGCTCCCCAAACTCCGTGGATCATAGCTCCCAGGTATCCGGCAAATATAAATAAAGGACCCGGTACAGCTTGAGTCGCGCCATATCCGGCCAAAAAGTCTTGCTTGCTAATCCATCCAACAGGAACGACTTCCCTTTCAAGGAGAGGTAGCACCACATGTCCTCCTCCAAATACAAGGGAACCTGAACGGTAAAAGCTATCTGCAATAGCAAGCCAAGAATTATCGGTTAATTGGCGTAAAAATGGCAGTACAAATAATAAGCCAGCAAACAGGATCAAACAAACTACAGCTACCATACGGTTTATGGGAATATGTAATTCCGAAGCTATTGGAACTTCCTTTTTTCGATAAAGCAACAAACCGACTATCCCAGCAAGCACAATCAGGCTGACCTGACTTAATGCAGTCTGCCATAAAAGTGTCATGACCATAGCTAAAATAGCAAGCGTTTGCCGTGTTCGATCCGGTGTTAGCTTTTGGCCCATACTCAAAACAGCCTGCGCTACAATGGCAACAGCAACGATCTTCAATCCATGTATCCAACCCGCATTTCCAATATCAAATCCTTGCAACAACAAGGCGAACAATACGAGCGCGATCACGGATGGAAGCGTGAATCCGAGCCATGCAACCACGCCTCCGAGTAAACCACCTCGAAGGATGCCGATACCAATCCCCACCTGACTGCTTGCAGGCCCGGGTAAAAACTGGCATAAGGCAACAAGGTCCGCATAACTGCGCTCATCTAACCACTTTCTTCTTTGTATGTATTCGCCATGAAAATACCCGAGATGAGCAACAGGTCCTCCGAAAGAAGTGAGTCCTAACTTCGTCGAGACAATCCCTACCTCAAGTAGCGAGCGCAATCTGCCTTTCGAGTTGGGATCAACCATTGCAGCTTCTTGTTTACCGTTCATGTTTATTTTTCCCCCTTAAAATTTTAGTTTAGTATTTTTAATAACGTTATTACCTGGTGTTTCAATGGCATCTTATGGGTGATCTTGAATGACTAAAATGGTACATCCGTTAGTGCTAGCTGGAGCATGATCATGACCAGGAGGGTAATACATATCACCTATCTCAATTCATTGTCGTTAGTCCTGCCCCCCCTTATTAGTCCAAGTTAAAATCAAGTTGATTACGCCGATTAAAAAATGTCCGATACCCAAAATGAACAAGTAAAATTACAGAAAGGGACACACTTCCAACGATTCCTAACATGATCGCAATTTGATATTCAATCGAAACCACTGGGGATACACCACCAAGTATTTGCCCTGTCATCATGCCCGGCAAAAAAACAATGCCCATGCCAACCATTGAATTGATGGTTGGCAGCATGGCCGCATCAAACGCATGATCGACAATTTTCTTACAGGCCTGTTTTGGGGTAGCTCCGAGCATAAGCGCAGCTTCAACCAAGTGTTTTCTAGACTGCATATCTCCCATGAGTGTATTTACACCTAAGGCGATACCGGTCATGGAATTACCAATAATCATTCCGGCTATTGGAATCACATAGGTAGGCTTATACCAAGGGGATAACCCGATTACGACCAGGATAAAGTAGATCAAGCTAAATAAAATACCGGTCGACATCGATATGACAATTAAGTTTTTCATCGATTTGTTCATTTTGATTTTGGAGCGTTTTTGAATCGTGTAGATGGAAAAAGCAAGCATGATTCCGACTATAAGTACGGTATACACGGGATGGGTATTCGAAAATACATATTGCAAAATGTAACCGACAATCACAAGTTGAACGGTCATACGTACTGTAGCGATGACTATTTCTTTTTCCCTGGAAATTCCTCTTGCTTTTACAATTACAATTAATACCAGCACAAATAGATAAGCCGCGGCAAGACGCCACCACTCTATATCAATGACGGAGTTCATCGGAAGCACCTCCTGTACAAACAAGACGCCCATTATGTAACTCAATGATAAGATTGGCAACCGTCTGAAAAAGTGCCTTTGCATGCGTAACGATGACCACAGTTTGCCTTTGCTTTTTCATAAGATCAACTAAAAGCTCGATAACCACCTGTGAGGTATCATCGTCCAGCGCCGAAGTTGGCTCATCAAGCAATAAAACTCGTGGATTCATAATGATAACACGCGCCAAAGCAAGCCTTTGTTTTTCCCCTCCGGATAAGGAATCGGTATCCTGTTCAAGTTCCTTCCGAAGGCGCACAGACCTTAACGCTGAACGCAAGATCTCATCAGAAACTAGAGGCTTTTCTGAGAACTGTAAACCGATGAGCAGATTTTCGCGAATGTTACCGGTAAAGATAGCTGGGTTTTGCTGCAGCATGACAACACTTCACACTTCGCCGCAGTTTAATCAAATCCAAATCAGATATAGGTACTCCATCGACGAAAATTTCGCCTTCGTCGCAACTATCGAAACCGTTAAGTAGTTTTAATAGTGTTGTTTTCCCACTCCCGCTCTCACCAATAATACAAGTCATTTTTTCCTTAGGAATGATAAGTTCAATAATATCTAAGACATTATTTTTCTTTACGTTTTTCAAATGAAACAAGATTTAACCCTCCAATCGACCATCATGATTCACTTTGGATTTCTTTGAATAGCTCATAGGCTTTCCGTCGGGCTTCCACAAGTACTTCTTTTCCTTTTTCTGTTGCGCGGTAATATTTTCGAATCTTTCCCTCTACGTTTTTCTCTTCTTTTACTAAAAGCCCGCTAACTACCATTGTGCGAAGCAGCGGATAAAGAGTTCCTGCACTAAGTGTATATCCGTGATGAGCTAATTCCTCTAGCATCCAGGAACCGTAAATCGGTTCTACTTTTATCGTTAATTGATATTATGGTAGCACTTCTCCAATCAGAAATAAATCCCCCTAAATTATATGAATAAGCATAGTATATTGCTGGATTATTTCGTATTCATGTTTTGTTTCAAGTAAGGAACTCGAAAGTTCTCGAACAGCGATATTGTGCAGCCACTCAAACATACTTTGATTCAATAGTTAGTCGTATCGTTAATCTGCTAAGCATAACGTTCCAAAAAAAATTAACAGAATTTTTACAGGAAGTTTATACCGAAAAGAATTTCTTAGATCATAATAGAACTATTGAAATCCAATAGGTTGGGTTGATGAAAGATGCAGGGATTGACATTTCGTATTACGTCTCAAAAACATCAATATGAATCATTTGTTAGCTCTAATATTATCGTTAAAATAGGTGAACAAACAAAAGAAAAAAATCCCGTGTTCCCTTTTGCTTTCGGAATATACGCGAGGATACTGTATTATTTCCCGCATTTCGTGAACTTGTACCCAGTGACGAGTTCAAACGCTTAGGTATGCTTTTTGAGGAGATTGAAGAAACAATGTTTAGGAAGGAAGGCTTTAAGCGCATCGTTCATCAGGTAGAGGTATTTTCCAAGTCACTCACCCTACACTTATGTATACAGTCCCGTCATCTTCCAGCATGGCTACAAAAACATCCCGATATATACTGCTTCATTATAAAGAAAATCTATCCACACTCGAAAAACAAATAGATACCCTCGCTAATGAAGTTGAAGAATATGAGATTATCCAATCGATCGCCGGTATTGGAGAAAAAATCGCAACAACGATTATTTCTGAAATTGGTGAGATCGATCGGTTTAATCACCCCAAAAAGCTCGTTGCCTTCGTTGGTGTAGATCCCAGTGTTCAAATCTTTACGACGATAAATCAAATAACCTAACGGGGCTCCAACAGGCTTAAGCTTGCCTTGTACATGGCGGTATTATGCGGGTTTATGGCGGGTTAACATTGAGGTTGCCAAAGCGGACGGCGTAAAGTTCGGTCATTCCAAGCAGGGAATCGGTGCTGACTTTATCCGGGCATACTAAGAATGGAAGTTCGGTGCGACGATGACAGCCGCTGACATGAAGCGGCTGGATATGTTGTACAGAACTTTTTACAGACGTGTAAAGGAGTAATTAAATCGTATTTCATATTGACAGTGTACTAATTTTTGTTTATTATTTTATTATTCAATTGATTAATAGAATAATAAAATATGATGGAAAGGTGGAATTATGAATCATTCGATTTCTTCAAGACCATTTAAAGATTCCATTTATCAACAGTTTGCGAAAATTGGGAAAACACTAGCCAGTCCCAAGCGTCTTGAGCTTTTAGATCTGTTGTCCCAAAGTCCCAAAACGGTCGAGACATTGGCTCGGGAAACGACGATGAGCATTGCGAATGTGTCACAGCATCTTCAGACAATGCTTGAAGCCCAGCTTGTCCGTTTTCACAAACAAGGAACATATGCGCTTTATGAATTATCAGATCAGAACGTCAGTGACTTTTTATTCAAGTTGCGTAAATTAGGTGAACATCAACTAGCCGTAGTTCCTAAATTACAGAAAGAATTTTTTGGGAATTTCGATCAAACGGAACCAGTGAATATTCATGATCTAATGGAACGTCTCCAAAGCAAGAAGGTGAAATTAATCGATGTACGTCCTGCCCAGGAGTATGAAGCAGAACATATCCCAGAAGCAGCATCATTTCCGATTTATGAGCTTGAAAAACACATATCCGAATTGCCAAAGGATAAGGAAATTATTATATATTGTCGAGGCCCTTACTGTGTATATGCAGCCCAGGCGGTAGAACTGCTTCGCTCACATGGTTTTGAAGCATTGCGTTTGGAAGGTGGAATTCAGGACTGGCGGGAGATTCAGGAAAGAAAGTTACATTAAATTAAATTTGAAGGGAGAATGTCATAATGCTTTTTCGTCAATACTTACACACAAATCCAGTAGCTGCTTCTTATTTCTTAGGATGCGGTGGTCAATCTCAAGGAGTTGTTGTTGATCCGTTAGAAGATCAAGTCGATTTTTACATGGAAGAGTCAAAAAAATTAGGTATGGAGATTAAATACGTTATCGATACCCATCTTCATGCCGATCATATATCAGGTGGAACTGAAACGAATTTCGAATTTACCCCAGTAGATGATGGGGACGAAATCATCGCTGGAAACACTGTTTTAAAGATCATCCATACTCCCGGTCATACGCCGGAACACATTTCCATGGTTGTGACTGACAAATCTAGAGGAAATGAACCATGGTTTGTTTTGACCGGACATGCATTGATGATTGGTGATGTGGGTCGTACGGAATTGGCGACAGATCTTAGACAGGGAGCTAATGATTTATATCACAGTCTATTTGACAAACTGCTTCAATTGAACGACTATCTCGAAATTTTTCCTGGTGCTTATTCAGGGTCAGTTTGTGGTCGCGGCCTAAGCGGGAAGCCTTCTTCCTCTATTGGTTACGAAAAACGTCTCAATAAAGCACTTCAAAAGGTAGGCAAGGATGAATTCATTGAATTCATGACAGAGAATGTCCCGCCACAACCGGATCATTTCAAAACGATTCGCAGAAGGAATCAAGGGAAAGAATAATGAAATTCCAGGTTCATCCTTTAGGAGGATTTTGCATGATAAGTAAAGGATCAAACATAGCGATTGGATTAAAAGAAAACAGAATGCAATTTTTGTTACTGGTTGTGATCAATCTGTTCGTAGGTTCCATGGTTGGACTTGAAAGAACCGTTTTACCCCTTCTGGGCGAAGAACAATTCGGACTGGCTTCGGCCAGTGCCGCTCTTTCATTTATCATCAGTTTTGGATTTTCTAAAGCGATCGTGAATTTTTTTGCAGGCAGCATTTCCGACCGCATCGGTCGAAAAAAAGTGCTGCTCATTGGTTGGGGAGTCGGTTTATTCGTCCCTATTCTTGTTATAAATGCTCAATACTGGTGGGTTATCGTGTTTGCCAATATATTGTTAGGAATCAATCAAGGATTATCATGGTCCATGACTGTAAATATGAAATTGGATTTAGCCAAAGGAACACAGCGCGGTCTGGCGATTGGAATTAATGAATTTGCCGGATATTCCGGTGTGGCCTTGGCAGCGGTGTTTTCCGGGTTTATTGCCGCTTCTTATTCTCTGCGTCCGGAACCTTTTTATTTGGGTATCGGAATTGTTATTGTAGGTTTACTTTTGTCTCTTGTTGTAAGAGATACCGGAAAACATCTGCAGCTCCAAGCCCAGATGCAAAATCGAAAAGCAGTCGATCCAATATCTCCAAAAGAAGTATTTCATAAAACGACCTGGAAGGACAAAACTTTGTCAAGCTGTAGCTTCGCTGGGCTTTCGACCAACTTAAAAGATGGTATGGCCTGGGGATTATTCCCTCTTTTTTTCACCACTGCCGGTTTATCCGTCAGCCAGACTGGAACGCTGGTTGCTCTTTACCCTGCTGCCTGGGGCTTTTTTCAGTTATTTACAGGGGTTCTAAGTGATCGGATTGGACGGAAATGGATCATTGCTACCGGAATGTGGACACAAGCCGCCGCCATATGGTGGATTTTATTCACCCATGATTATACTTTATGGATTGTGGGTGCGATTGTTTTGGGATTAGGCACGGCTATGGTTTATCCCACGCTACAGGCGGCAATTAGCGACGTAGCTCATCCAGATTGGAGAGCTTCCGCGATGGGAGTTTACCGTTTATGGCGTGATAGCGGCTATGCCTTTGGCGCGTTAATGGCCGGTATACTTACAGATGTATTGAACATTTCATGGGCCGTAGGCCTTGTTGCTTTCTTACCACTGTTTGCAGGGATTGTTATTGCCATAAGAATGAAGGAAACATTAAATAAAGGTTAATGTGAAGGAGGAACAACGATGCCCACATTGAAAGAATATACTCCGGAAACAGCAAATAATCTGTTGAAATTCGATTATTCAATTGTTTTTGCAGATATGCGTCCGGAATCGGAGTTTAATGAAGCCCATGCAATCGGAGCCATTCATGTGCCATATAAAGAAGAAACATTTCATCAAGCCGTAAAAAAAGTACTGTCTAACGAAAAATCGTTAATCCTGATTACAGATGATCCGATACCTGCTGCTAAGGCAGCAGCTGTTTTAACGGAGTCAGGCTATCATGTCATGGGATTTTTGAACTGGAAAAAGTGGGAAGACGAACAATTTCCAAAAGCCGGACTTTCCGAAATTACGGCTCAACACTTGAATAAACAGTACCAGCAAGACAAAGAAATCATTTTAGTTGATGTTCGCAGTCCTGAAGAATGGGAAAAAGAACATATCCCGAATACCCGCAACATCCCCCTTCTTGAACTCGAGAAAAGAATTCATGAATTTAAACCGGATCAAGAAATCGTTACCATTTGCGGTATTGGCGGTGGAAGAAGTGCCGCAGCATACTCCGTTTTAAGGAGACACGGCTTTCATAACGCAAAATTATTAAAAGGCGGTCTTCAAGTCTGGAAAAATGAACATCTTCCGGTTGAATAACGATAAATTGCCCACTGAAATATATATTCAGTGGGTTTTTAATAAATAAATTTTTAATAAATAAATGAAAGAGGAAGTTGAAAATGGCATTGTTCGATAAACAAGCATCCACTTATGATAACTGGTGCAGAACACCGTTGGGATCGATGGTTGACCATTTAGAAAAAGATTTAATTGCAAAAACCGCTGAGCCGAAAGCCGGAGAAAAAGTGCTGGACTTGGGATGTGGAACAGGAATTTACGCCATCTGGTTAGGAAAAATGGGGCTTGATGTTACTGGAATTGATCTATCTTCGGAAATGTTGGCAAAATCGCAAGAAAAAGCGGAACGAGAAGACATTACCGTTGACTGGTTCCAAGGGGATATTCATCACCTTCCTTTTAGTAACGAAACTTTCGATTTGGTTGTTTCCAATATTGTTTTAGAATTCGTGAACGAACCCGATCGGGTTATTTCGGAAGCGTTGAGGGTGTTAAAAAAAGGCGGTCGATTGGTAGTGGGGTTGATTAATAAGGAAAGTTATTGGGGAAAAACATATTTACAAAAGGGACAACATGATCCTGACAGCGTTTTTGCTTTCGCTCAGTTTTATTCGGAACAAACCATAAAATCCTGGGAAACTAGTTGCTTTACTTCTCTGGATTATGGATTATACATAACCCCGGAAAATTTCGAAAGCGAAAACCAAGCGCATGAATTAGAGAAGAAGCTTTCCAGAATTGCCGCGAAAAATGAAGCCGGCTATATTGTCGCAAGATGGAATAAATATGTAAATGAATTGGGGGAGGAATATGAGAAAAATATATCTGGATTATAATTCCAGAACACAGATTGCTCCTGCAGTTGCTTCTAGAGGGTTATTTCCACTAACAATGTGCTTTTTGACTGTTTACTTTGGATAAGGAGGGTTAGGGAATTCACGATCGCAAAAAAACTAAACATAGGTCGTTCCATTATTATTCGTTGGGTTCAGCATTAAGAACGAGAAGGTTTAGCTGGGCTTGAAGAAAAGCGTGGAAAGGCAACAAGCCCAAGGAAACGCCGAACAAAGTGCGAAGAAGATACACGTTGCACGTGCTGTGGATTACCGAGGGATCGAGCTAGGCAAGGACTGTGTATTCTACAATGATCGGGAAGGGCTAACGAAACTAGTAACGTGGATGAAGGCATTACAACAAGGGCATCAGAAGAAAGAAACTTTAGACCGGGAAATCCTACAAAAACGATTGATATTGTCTTTGTATGATTTGGGTACCATCACCTGCTTAAATCGGATAACTTAGGTCGCTTCAACATGCAGCCGCACTTCCTTAAGAGTAGGTTTAATTCATATTTGTAAAGTAGTTAGTATGATTTAGATGGAAGCACTTATATTTGCGGTCCTTGAGTGGCAAGATGAAGATATTAAAATTTAAGTTAGCAGATTTTTTAAAACATCTTAAATATTGTGATTAAATTCACATATCTCATACACCCATACATGTTATAGTAAGTGCATGAAATACAATTCACAAACAAACGGAGGTCATTTCTATGAGTGAGCAGCAAGTTCCAGTGTTAGCCATTATTTTGCAATCAGGTGAATTGGAGAAATTGCACGCGGGAGCTTTAGTTGGATCAGTGGCAGCTATGTCTGGTATGAAGGTTAACTTTTTTGTGACGATGAATGCATTGGAAAACTTTTTGAAAACAACGGTAGAGCAGAAGAAATTTACTGTGGGAACTGTTGGTCAGGAAATGTTGAACAAAAAAATCCCCTTATTCTATGATTTGATTTTGGAAGGCAAAGAATTGGGAGAGGTACAGGTGTACGGCTGCGCTTTGGCCATGGATTTAGTCGGCTGGAAAATAGAAGATATGGTTGATGGTGTGTTTGATGATGTGATTGGTGTTACTGCCTTTTTAGTTATGGCTCAACATGCGCAAGTCATTACGATGTAAAGGAGCAAATAGACATGAGTGAAATTACCAAAACAATTGATGCACGTGGTTCCTATTGTCCCGGACCGTTGATGGAATTAATTAAAACGATGAAGAAATCCCAGGTTGGAGATATTCTGGAAGTGTGGTCCAACGATGAAGGATCTGCCAAGGATATCCCGGTATGGGTGAAGAAAATGGGACATGATATGGAGCACAGTATTAAAGAATTTGATTACTGGAAAATTGCCGTTAAAAAAATGAAATAGAAGTATTAGTTTCAGGGAGGAGAGGTATGATGAAAAAGCGCGTGGTCGTACTAGGTGGCGGTACAGCTGGAACGATGGTGGCAAATCGACTTGCCCGACAGCTTGGTGAGCAAATCAGAAAAAAAACAGTAGAAGTTATATTGATCGCCAATAAAGAACAGCACATTTATCAGCCCGGGTTTTTGTTTATTGTTTTTAATGAAAAAGAGCCTGAGCATTTTATCCGTAAGGAAAAAGAAATTGTTCATCGTGATGTCAACTTGGTTTTTGATGACATTGTAAAAATCGAACCGGATAAAAATCAATTAATTTCTGCGAATAATGAATATCCCTTCGATTATTTGGTTATTGCTACGGGCTCCGTACCGGATATGGACAGTTTGCCTGGATTAAAAGAAGGGGCGCATAATTTTTATACTTTGGATGGAGCAGAAAGACTGCGTGATACGCTGGCCAATATGGTACAGGGAAAAATCCTTATTACCGTCGATGTTCCTCATAAATGTCCCGCGGCTCCGTTGGAAATCACATTAATGCTGGATGATTATTTCCGTAAAAAGGGAGTTCGCGAACAAATTCAACTTAAATATACGTACCCTATTGGTCGTATTCACGCATTGCCGCCAGTTGCTGAATGGGCACTCCCAGAATTTGAAAAGCGAAATATTGAATACGAAGTATTCTTTAATTTGGAAGAAGTTGATCCAATACGTAAGGTTGCATTAACCATGGACGGCGAAGAGCATCCTTATGATCTGATGATTACGGTTCCGGCGCATACCGGGGCTCCCGTTGTGATGAATTCGGGAATAGGAGACGAATCAGGATTTATCCCTACGGATCGTCACACTTTAAAAATGGTAGGCTCAGATATTATTTACGTCATCGGAGATGCAAACAATCTGCCGGTCAGCAAAGCTGGTTCTACAGCTCATTATCAAAGCGAATCATTAATCCACAATATTATTAGCCGCATTAAAGGATTACCTGAAACAGCCAGATATAATGGTAAGGTTGCATGTTTTTTGGAAAACAGCTTGGAAGAGGCAAGCATGATTACTTTTGATTATAATAATCCTCCTAATCCGGCAACTTCTTCTGAACTACTGCATTGGTTTAAAGCCGTTTACAATGAGATTTATTGGTTGAATGTGCGGGGAATTCTGTAAAGGAGGTGTGCGAAAATGACTTCAGTAACGGAACAACAACATAGCAATATTGATCCTATAAAAGAATTTATGAACGCCGCGCTGCAGGCAATGACTTCGGAAATGGTTACTGATTTGGCTGTAAAAATGGTCAAGGCGGTGGAATTAGCTGATCAAGTGCTTCAGCCGGAAACACTTTCTCTCTTGCAAAAGCTGCCAGAAGTAAGTTCAAGTCTGGAACGTACACTTCATGATGTGAAGAGGTTAGAAGAAAAGGGGACTCTGACTACATTATTTCAAATGGCAGAGTTAGTCGGTAATATGAAGTCCGCAATGACCGGGGCAATGATTTCTGAATCTGTAGAAAAACTTATTCAAGGCGTAGAAATTGCCGATCGTTTTATGCAGCAAGGGGCACTAGAATTAGCGGGCGGATTCATATCCGCCTTTGAAAAAGCTCAGGATGAAAGGCGCAGCGCGGAACAACCCTTGACTCTCATGCAGATGATAAGGGCATTAAAGGACCCGCATGTACGTGAAGGAATGAGCCTGTTCCTGTCCTTTGTAAAAGCACTTCCTGGTGAATTATCTAAGGGAAAATAATTGTGACTATTGGGAGATCAATAATCAAAGAAGAAACACATCAAGCTGTACAATTCTTCTGTACAGCTCTTGGTGAGAAGCTGGTGCGGTAGTTTATTTGTTGCCAGACGTTCACGAAGAAACTTATGATGATGTCTATCCGCGCAATTTGTTAACATAATATGATAACAAAGAACCAAGCATTTCCTTTTTGGGTTGGAGTCCATCAATACTTAACATAATCCCTTGATTGGCTTCCATCTTCGACCGCAATTGTTCCAGTCGTTCTAGCATGCTGCACTTGAGCAGTATCGTGTAGACGCCTCAAATACTCAACATTTCGTTCGCTAATGGCAATGGATTTGGCCAGGAGGTCTTGCATGATCTCCTTAAAATTGCGATGGTGGTTTATTCCAACCCAATATACACAACCTCTCACTCATCAATTAACAGACGAGGGTCAACCCGCTCAATTCGACGGTCATGGCGGATGTTTTATTGAATAGCCTCTCGGCATTCGATGGAGGTTTAAGGAGAGATTAGCTGAAAACCAGCA
>JBBDSZ010000033.1:0-1048 GCA_040904685.1 Paenibacillaceae bacterium
CAGGACTTACCCACTTAGAGTAAATGATTGTAAATAGAAAAAGAATCAATTTCTCAAAAAAACACTTGACATTTGCAAAACGCCACAAAAAATTTTCGAGAAGGCACTAGAAACCGCCTATCTCCTAAATAAAAGGTGTTGTGTTATGTCAACTTTACTTAAGCCGAAGTTTAAAGAACTACCTTATAGTTCATTTGGTGGTGCGCCATTATTACATGCACTATGGAATCGTTTTGATTTGTCCTTACTCTTAACCCAGAGTGGCATATTTAAGAAAAGCGGTGTAGCTACTTGGAAATTTGCCTTTTTCTTTGTAGTGGGGCTTATGGCTAGATGCTCCTCCTGCTTACAAATGGTTAAGTTTTATGAGAAGGATGCGTTATTAAGAGCTATGTTTGGCGGAAAAGCCGTATCTCAATCTGCCTTTAGTCGATTCCTCGTCTCTCCCTTTAACTGGCGTCTATTTAATTTAAAACGAGTGGCTAAGTTTCAAGAAGATGCCCAAACTCAGTTAGTAGACGGCGATATCATCGCGCTAGATGATTCACTTATTGCACATAACCATGCGCGGAAAATTCCATTCATCTATCGCTTATGGGATCACTGCACTGAGACATATATCAATGCCCTGAATTTGGTTGTCCTTCACGCCAAGAAGGCGTCCGGTTTACAGTACCCTCTGTTTTACTCGATTTGGAAGCAAGATAATGGCGAAGATCCTCACCTCACTAGGCTTGATTTGGCTTTGGCCATGTTAACCGAACTGCGAGGCCAAGTAGCAGAGAATCTGAAGCTATGGGTATGCTTTGATGCGGGCTACTACGGAACTGACTTTTATCTTGCCGTGGAAAAACTGAAGTTCTTTTGGGTGACCAGAGCCAAGATCAATACACCTTTATTCCGCAAAGTGAAGATAAGGGGAAAGGAAAGATTTATCCCCATCACCCCGGAGACCTTATTTAAAGAAGCGAAACCTATCTTTGCTTTTTGGCAAAAAAAGGGCAACCTCTGTATGGCTTTCAAGAACATTTATATCGCTATCGATGAA
>JBBDSZ010000034.1:0-5998 GCA_040904685.1 Paenibacillaceae bacterium
ATGACACCATTTGATTAAGAGGTGCAGTGTCCATCATAAGGGAGTTTAACCGCTTCTCTGAAAGGACCCTCTTCCGAAAAAATGATCGCTTCTTTACAACATTAAATCATGTTCCAAATTGTTTCACTATTCTCCCGTTACCTTTACAAAGATTGGTCTAAACAGACGTTGTTTTCTTCATTTGTATGGCGGATACAAGGTATAGAATAAGGACAACACTAAAGAGATTCCACATACTTGGTATTGATGCGACAGATAAATAAAGACCACAAGGCAGCGAAAAGGCAAATACAATATACATTAAGATTCGATTTTTCAAAAATGAGTTTATAATACCTACAATTGCAGGGAAAATCAACATTATAGAAATGATTAGAACTGTATCATTATTCGCTAATGTCTTTGAATATGGGTTCCAAAACAAGAAAATGGCACATAAAATTATGCATCCAACGGAAGCAATCAAGGGTATATCCTTATTAGTGCTCCATACATCCGGATTAGATACGTGCTCATTTTGAACGGATGGCGAGGCATCTGGCAGTCTGCTTGCTGCGCAGCATGGGCTTGGCTTTCGATCAGTCATTGCACTTCATTCCTTTGCAGTGGTTTGGTTTCACACTGTTAACAGATAACTTGTTATTAATTGTTTCCAGTGTAGATTAAACGTAAACGGCAATTCCTACAAGACCTGACAAGACGATAATGGCAAGCGGATGAATTCTATAACGGATCATTCCTATGAAAGCGGCCACAAAAATAATAACTGTAATCACAGTATGCCATGATATCCCTTGCATCATTGGGTTAGACATAGCCAGTCGAAAAGCTGCAAAAAAAACAAGTGCCACAATGACGGGACGCAGCCCATAAAATACGGATTTGACCACTTTATGCTCATGTAATTTATAGAAAAAGGCACTTATCAGCACAATGACGATAATTGAAGGAAGAATAATACCAAGCGTTGCCAATATGCTGCCAGTAATCCCCGCTGTATGATAGCCCACATAAATAGCACTATTGGTAGCAATAGGCCCTGGCGCCATGCCGGCTAAAGCCACGCCTTCCGCAAATTTCGCATCCGTCATCCAATGATGGCTGCTAACCTCATGCTGAATGATGGGAATCATTGCGTAACCTCCACCGAAGGAAATAAAACCAATTTTTAAAAAGGACCAGAATAAATCCCAAAGCATGAAAACCCACCTCCTGAACGCTTTTAAATACCTTCACCGAAAAAATAGTCTGGGTACTTCGGATATATCTTTTTTGGCTGCGAAGCTGCGTGCTGCTCCCTTTCAAAAGCTACCGTGAGCCCCAAGCTTTCTTTAAACTTCACAAGAAATATACCTGCGGCAATGCCCAAGGGAATCAAGAGAATTGGATGGATTCCTAGCGTCAGGAGTCCAACAAAAGCAATAATAAATACGGTACAGGTGGTTTTGTCAAAAATCGCCACACGCGCTATTTTCACCCCAGCATAAGCAATCAACGCAATGACAGCAATCTGAATCCCTTGCAAAGCTGCTATCACCTTTGGATTATCACGCATGCTTGCAAAGAATATCCCCAAACACAAGACGATTAGAAAAGTCGGCAGCATCATGCCAAAAACAGCAGCGACAAGCCCGCGCCATCCCATAATCTTGTACCCGATAAATGCCGCAGCATTGATGCCAATTCCTCCAGGCGCCGCTCCTGAAATAGAAATTGCCTCCGCCATTTCCGCTTCTGTTACCCATCCCCGATTTGCGACAGCCTCGTGTTCGATTGCTGGGAGCATGGCATATCCTCCGCCGAATGTCACAGGGCTAATTCTTAAGAAAGACCAGAATAATTCCCATAGTGTAATCCCATTTTGATTAAAGGATAGCTTCATTATCATCTTCCTTTGCATGACCTATTTGTATGTTTTTATTATACACAACTTTATCATACTTTGGAATAAACTTTTAGATTATTTCTATTTATTAAATATTTATCATATGTAATCGCACTTAATATTTCGCTTTATCAACAAACTTTATTCCATATTGAATTTATCTTAATAGTTTCTATCGTTTTAGTTGATATTATTTAAAGCGAACTGGTGAACCCATAAATCCTCGTGTATAATTTCCTTTATAGCATCACTCTCACACATCCTATTCAAACAACGCGTTTTAGGAGGCATTATCAGAAATGATTCCATTACAAGATCGTATTTCCGGAAGGAAACATAAAGATACTTTTGAGTTAATTAGCAAACAAGACACCATTTCCAAAATCGAGCTGCTGGAGCAAACCAAATTATCCGTAAGCACACTTACCCGTATTCTTGACGAGCTGCGCGATCAAGGATTTATTCTGGAAGCTGGCTTCGGTGAATCCACAGGTGGCAGACGCCCTATTTTGTATCGAACGAATCCATCTTACGGGTATTTGTTTGGTTTGGAAATCTCACGGACGTATTCCATGATCCTATTATGTGATATGCATATGAACAAGCTTGACTCCAGACGATGGGCAATGCACGAAGGGATGACGCCGAAGGTTTTGGTAGAGGAAATTGTTTATACGGTTAGACATATGTTAACTGTTCATGGGATCCAACTTACCTCTGTACTTGGGATGGGTATTGGCGCTGTAGGACCCCTTGATCGTTTTTCCGGAACAATTCTAGAACCGCTCTATTTTCAAGCTAACGGTTGGAGTCATGTGCCGATCTGTGAAATGCTGGAGCAGGAGCTTACTTTCCCCATATTTTTAGATAATGGAGCTAACATGGCTATCCTTGGCGAATATTGGGCATCATGCAACCAGCCTTACCAGCATATGCTTTATGTCCATTTAGGGGTTGGTATACGTTCCGCCATGATGATAGGGGGGAAAGTAGTTTATGGCGCGGTTGATATGGAAGGCTCAGTCGGTCAAATGATTATTCAAACCGATGGTCCAAGACTACGGGAATCAAGTAACTTCGGCTGCCTCGAAAACTATACCACCATCTTCGCCCTAGAACAGCAAGCGAGGACCAAAATTAAACAAGGAAGACCAACTGCACTTAAAGAAATGAGCGATTTGGAAAAATATCCCGCTCGAATCCAGTTTTCCCATCTCACTCGGGCCTTTGAGGAAAAAGATCCGATGGTCACAGAATTGTTTACGCAGGCTGCGACTTATTTCGGCATTGGATTGGCGAACCTGCTTAATATATTACACCCCGAGAAAGTAATTTTAGGCGGTCCATTGGTCAGCTTTAACCCAACTTTTTTTGCAACCTCCACAGAAGTCGCTATGCAGAAATCGCAGCACAACCCTACTTATCAGGTCGTTTTTAGCCAAGGGACTCTAGGTGAAGATGCACTAGTTACTGGAGCAGCAGTACTGGTAGTTAATAAATTGATAGAATAGTAGGTGTTGCAATAATGTGAATTGTAACTACATTTATATCACAGCACCGAACGCTAGCTCCTTCCTTAGAACGATATAGTCGGAGTCTTAAAGAATCGCGTTCCGATTAATGATAATTGCATTCGATGTCTTGAAGAGTTATTCAAAATTTTCAAACTCATAAAGAACGAACTCGTAAAGAATTCTTGGTTTTGGTGCAAGAAATGAATAAACACAAACCATATGTATTTTGGAATAAACTTTTATGCCAACAAACCGAATAATTGATTGAAGAGTTGAACGTTATTAGGAGCAGACAAATTTTTCAACTTGACCTGCCCCTTTCTAATCATATGCATCGTTTCAATGCCTTGAATCGTTTTCTTTGCCGTTTCAAATGATTTAAAACCAAGCATTGGATTTGTCCTTTTCTTTATAAATCGATGATCCTGTTCGATAATATTATTCAAATACTTGACCTGCCTCATTAAAATCTCTTGAGGGAGTTCTTTGTTTTTCTTTAGAATTTCGAGAGCCGCGGGATAGGAAGGGTTTTTATCAACGGTAATCACTCTTGGTGTTTGAACATGGTCCAAAGCTAAAGCTTTTTGAAAAAAAAGCTCCGCGGCTTTCGCTTTCGCATCTCTTTTTTCGCTAAGCATAAAGTCTATTGTTTTACCCGCCGAATCTACCGCCCGATAAAGGTAGGTCCAATGACCTTTCACTTTGATATAAGTTTCATCAACGCGCCATGAATCATTCGCAGGCTTTAGATGGGGACGAACTTTCTTTGCTATTTCAGGAGAATATTCATGTACCCATCTCATAATAGTTGTGTGAGAAATAGATATACCACGTTCAGACATTACTTCTACCAAATCTCGATAACTGAATCGGTATTGAAGATACCATCTTACCGTTAGCAGTATTATTTCCGCCTCAAAATGTTTCCATTTGAATATACTTGATCCCTTTTCCATATAAATTCGCCTCATCTCAAGTTGTAAATTCATTCAATATTATCACGAATGAAATACTTGCACCACAACCTGATTGACCAATGAAGCTAAAAGGGATGCAGGGTTAGTTAACTTTTGTATCCCTTCCTTGGTCAGGAATACCGTCAAATTGGGGACATTATTCACCGTCAATCTCTGGACATTACCGTCAGCAACATAACAGTGTTGATTTTACGTGCTTTATATCTAGAAAAATCGTTTGCCTTTCGAAAAATAAGTTTTAGACTATACGATTCTAACAAACAAAAACCCAGTCAAAACACGAAAATAAAGTGTTAGACTGGGTTAGTTTATTGAACTCCCTTCGTTAGCGTAATAACATAATACCTGATCTACATTATTAAGGTAAAAATACGCCTGTTTTGTTACCAATCACGACTAAGCTAGTGGTTTTCTTCAGAAGCCATTGCAATTGCTTTGGTTTCATGAACTGTACCATATGGATGCTCAGGCGGCGCATAGATAACGTAAATTTTTAGTGGTTTATTACCAGTATTGCTTAGATTGTGCCATTTTCCAGCAGGTATCATAATTGCATAGTCATCATAGGCTTTTTCCTCAAAATCTAATTTATCTTTGCTATCACCCATTTGAACAAGTCCTTGGCCTTCTTCAATACGTATGAATTGGTCAGTTGTCGGATGAACTTCTAAACCGATGTCATCTCCAACATTGATACTCATCACGGTCACTTGAAAATTCTTCCCAGTCCATAAAGCGGTACGGTAAGTATTATTTTGTTTAGTAACCTTATCAATATTAACTACAAATGGTTTTGTTCCATAATCTTTTATTACTTTCTCATTCAAAGAACCAAAACGTGTAGCATTTTCTTTTTCAGGAGTAAAAGCATGTGAAAATGCATTTTGAGCCAGTGGATAATTTTGTTGATGATTACTTGATATATAACCTGGGTGATACACTGGTCTGTTAACACTAGCGTAATAAGGATATGAGTACAATGGATATGAGTACAATGGATATGAATGCGTTCTGGGAAAATAATACACTTTTTTCATTCCTTCCATAGGTTTATAAAAACATCATATGCCTATGTTTAGAAAACGTACTTCGATTTATTATCTTATTTAAAGAGGTGCTTTAGTGTCTGTAACTGCCCGTTAGTTTTATGCTCTCTCAGTCTAATACTTTATTTTCTCAGTCTACAACTTTATTTTCCTAGTCTAACACTTTATTTTCTTCGAACAATTTTGTTCGGTGACATTAAAGTTAGTATCCAAAGAATCCTTTAATATCAACGAATAGCGCATTTTTTATCATTATTTTAAATGACATTATAGTTGGTGCCCTGAAAAGGTATCTTCTCGCTTTGATGACATTATAGTTAGTACCCAAAAATTACATTAAAGTTTTAATTTAAGGGGTAATGTCTTAAAACTTATACAGGCATTATATTATGCCAAAATGCCCAATAGCACAACAAATCTGCTGATCAAAGCCGTATTAGCCTCTTGGTGTTGGTTATTGAATTCTCGTTTATCAGTGAGATCAAACGTCAAAGGAGCCGCGAGGGTCAAAACGATCCTAACAGCCCCTTTGCTTCTAGAGTGACCTATTATTGGCTTGGCTATGTTATATCATTA
>JBBDSZ010000035.1:0-33470 GCA_040904685.1 Paenibacillaceae bacterium
TGACGATGGACGTGATGAATTTGAGTAAGGAAGAATTTATTGATGGAATCGAAGTCGGTGGGGCTGTAACCTTTTTAGATTTTGCAAAGGACGCCAACATCAGCTTAACGTTTTAATACAAGGGATGAATTAAACTTATGACAGCAGGAACAGGCATAAAGGTTATGAATGCAATTTGTTGCAGAACAGATTGTAGAGGAAGAAGTAATGTTTATTATTTTGAAGGTGGTATGAAGTCTTGGAGCGAGCATTTAGAAATCGGTGATTTAAAAGATGGAGGCTCAATTTACCAGTTTGTTCGCATTGGCAAAGGTTGTCTTTCTTATATGGTTGTTTCGGGTGGAGAAGCGGCCATTGTCGATATGCTCAGAATGGCTCATGTTTATGAAAATTTTGCTAAAGAAATCCAAGTAAAGATTAAATATACGATCGATACGCATCTTCACGCTGACCATATCTCTGGCGGAAGGGGATTAGCTGAAAAGCTCGGAGCAACCTATTGGCTTCCTCCAAAAGACGCTGAAGAAGTCGTTTTTAATTACGAGAAGCTTGAAGAAGGCCGAGTCATGACCATTGGAAATACTAAAATCAACATTCAACCAATTTATTCACCTGGACATACCATTGGGAGTACATCCCTTATTGTTGATGATCAATATTTTCTTTCAGGAGATATTTTATTTATTACATCTATTGGCAGGCCTGATTTGGCAGGAAAAGCAGAAGATTGGGTCGGAGACCTTCGCGAAACCTTATACAACCGATATAAAGAACTTTCATCTGATTTAATTGTACTTCCAGCACATTTCGGTAAGTATTCTGAACTGGGTGAGGGAGGCCGTGTATCTGCCCGATTGGGCGACTTATATCAACAAAACCCGGGTCTAAACATACAGGATGAAACAGAATTTAGACAAATTGTATCTAAAAACTTACCACCCCAGCCCAATGCTTATCAAGAAATTCGTCAAACCAATATGGGTAAAATTCAACCTAATGACGAAGATCAAATTGTTATGGAATTAGGTCCAAACCGCTGTGCAGTCCACGATAAATAAACAGGAGGAAATTTAAATGCAAACAGATATTGTTGTAGATACTAAAGGAATGGCATGTCCAATGCCAATTGTTAAGGCGAAAAAGGCGTTAGATAGTCTGGAACCCGGACAAATAATGGAGGTCCTTTCTACAGATAAAGGTTCTGTAAACGATTTTCAAGCTTGGGTGAAGCAAACAAAACATGAGCTTATTAAACACGAAGAAGTACAAGGTGTATTTACGTTTTATGTAAGAAAGCAGTAAAAGAGAAAGCAAACAAGAAATAAGCGAACACCATACGTTGTTCGCTTATTTCACATGATAAAGATTCATAATTACAAAACACAGATTGAGGATCACTCATGTAAGATGAGTTCACTTTAGAAAGGGGAAAGTCATGGATTATGGATTGATCATTTTATTACTTGCTATTGGATTCATTGGATCATTAATCTCCGGTATGGTTGGAATTGGAGGTTCCATCATTAAGTATCCAATGCTTCTGTATATCCCTCCAGCCTTGGGATTTGTGGCATTTACCGCTCAGGAGGTATCGGCAATTAGTGCGGTTCAAGTCTTTTTTGCGACACTTGCAGGTATGATGGCCTTCCGAAAAGGGGGCTACATTAATAAATCCCTTGTATTATCCATGGGGATAACTATTGTTATTGGCAGCTTTATCGGCGGGTATGGTTCCAAATATTTTGTCCGACGATTTTATTAACATTACCTATGCAGTTTTGGCTCTGATTGCTGCAGTGATGATGTTTCTTCCGAAAAAATCAGATGAGAATATGGATTATACCAAGCTAACGTTTAATAAACCGCTCGCAGCTTTTTTCGCGGCTATCATTGGTATCGTTTCAGGAATTGTCGGTGCAGCAGGCGCTTTTATTACAGTACCCGTCATGCTTGTCATTCTAAAAATACCGACACGTGTAGCAATAGCTTCTTCATTGGCCATTACATTTATCGCCTCTATAGGTTCAACTACCGGGAAATTGATGGGAGGACATATGCTCCTTGTCCCGTCAGTTGTAATGGTTATTGCAAGTATCGTTGCTGCTCCAATTGGGGCTAAAATCAGTAAAAAAATGAATGCCAAGTTATTGCAATGGATTTTGGCTGCTCTAATAGTTGCCACAGCCATCAAAATATGGGTGGATATTTTAACTTAAGCCAAGAGAAGAGAAGTAGTGACCGGGATTAGGAAACTCTTATTTAAGGAGAATATGCCAAATGAAAAAGAAACGAATCATTTATTTTGTTACATTAAGCCAGAATGCAGAAATTGTATTAAAACAAGCGATCGATATGAGTAGTGATCATGAAGTAATGATTTTTTTTGATCTTGATGGTGCTAGAGTATTGGATCCTACCTATCTGAAGCAACAGGCTATGCAGCAGTGCATCAATTTGTCGGATTTGCTTCATAAATCTATTCAGGTCGGAATTAAACTATTCGGTTGCCAAATAAATGTGTTGAATGCGGTGGGAATGAAAATGATGGATGGAGTTGAACTTGCGGGTGTAGTTACCTTTCTCGATCTCGCCTACGAGGCGGATGCCGTACTGAGTTACTAAGGGGGACATGACATCAAATGGACAATAAAAAAGTGGTTGTATTGGCTCTTCATGATGAACTGGAATCTGCTTATCCGCCACTAAATATCGCGATCGGCGCTGCTTCCATCGGTGCTGATGTGTGGTTGGCTTTCTCAAGGAACGGAGTGCAGATATTGGATCGGGATTATATTCCAATCCCTTCTGAGGGATTAGGTTATCTCTCCAATGCTTTAAACGATTTTGGCGCAGCCTCAATCGATGAACTTCTTTTTATCGCGTCCGAGATGGGTGTTCGCTTTGCGGTGGTGGATACGGATGCTACTGAGCGGAATATTCATTCGGATTATTCGTTTGAAGCTGTACCTATCAAGTGGATATTAAATGAAGCTGCATCAGCCGATTTATTTGTTCATTTTTAAACTGCATTGCATAGATGGCTTCTCTGTTAAATACGCTGTGGGTGAGGTAGAAACATGGTAGAAACAAGGACATTAGATTCGAAATATATACAACAACATCTGGCCAATGAGCGTACGTTTCTTGCTTGGGTGAGAACGAGTATTACGATTGTAGGACTTGGCTTTTTGGCTGCAGGAGTTGTATTCCGATCCGCTTCCTATGAACATGTTGGGCATTTCATTGCAGCAATGCTAGGGATAGGAGCGGTTTTACTAGGGATTATTGTTTTAGGTTTTGCTACGAAAGACTATTTTGAAAAAAGAAATGGGATTAATTCAGATACGTTTCGTTCATCTCGTTTGGTGATATGGGTTTTATTCTCCAGTATGATAATAATCGATATATTTTTAATCATTTTAGTTATTGTATTGTTGAAGGTTCAATAGAGACTCTTTTCATAAGTAACATTTGTGCTAAAGTTTAGCAGTCATAATTTCATTAACAGTCATTAAAGTATGGATGACTATTTTATAACATTATAATTATAAAGGAGTTTTTGAATGATGGAGAACAAAAGAGAGAAGACTACGATTGTATTATTTAGCGGTGATTTAGATAAAGCAATAGCGGCGTTTATTATTGCCAATGGTGCTGCTGCATATGACCACGAAGCAACGATTTTCTTCACTTTCTGGGGATTAAACACATTGCGTAAAGATGAATTGATTAAAGTAAATAAAGGGATTCTTGAAAAGGCATTTGGATGGATGATGCCGCGCGGAGCTAATAAATTGGGCTTATCAAAAATGAATTTTGCAGGCATGGGTCCAAAAATGATTAAACACGTTATCAAAAAACATAATGCATTGTCTCTACCTCAACTTATTGAATTGGCTCAAGAACAAGGAATCAAATTAGTGGCTTGCACGATGACTATGGATTTATTGGGCTTGCAACAGGAAGAGTTAATGGATGGCTTGGAGTACGCTGGAGTAGCCGCTTATTTAGGGGATGCCATAGATGCCAAGGTAAACCTATTTATTTAAATGCTTGTCTATCTTTTATTTTTGTCTTAAAATGTACCCATACTGGTACGAGTTTAAGAAAGGTAGTGTTTATTAATGGGGTACACTTATACGGAAGAAATGAAAACACGTTTGAGAAGAATTGAAGGTCAGGTACGTGGAGTGCTTAGATTGATGGAAGAAGGTAAGTCTTGTAAGGATATAGTGAGTCAATTATCCGCTGTTCGAAACGCATCAGATAAAGCAATAGCGAATATCGTTGTAGAAAATTTGCAGCAATGCATGTTGGAAGAACAAGCGGCTGGTAGAGAGACAAGCAAACTAGTCCAAGAAGCTGTTGAATTATTAGTTAAAAGCCGTTAGACCGAGAATTAGAGAGGAAGGGATTTTATCATGAGTGGCTCAACTATTTTTTCTTTCCTATTCTATGGTTTATTGCTGTGGTTTATATATACTCGTTTTGCTCCGATTCGAGGGTTGAAGAACTTAAAAGCATATGACTTTAAAAACCAACTAGCGCAAAGTACGAATAAAATATTAGTTGATGTTCGAGAACCTAATGAATATAAGGGTGGATTTATTCCTAGCGCTTTGAATATCCCACTATCCCAATTGAAGAGCCGTATTGGAGAGTTTTCAAAAGATAAAGAGGTATATCTATATTGTCGAAGTGGAATGAGAAGTAAACAAGCTGCCCGTATTTTGCACAAAAACGGGATTTCGAATTTGGTTAACTTGCAAGGTGGAATTAGTACTTGGAGTGGGAAAATAACGAAGTAATTAAATTAACTATAAGAGAGGGCAGGTTGAATGATTGTATTCGATCTGCTCTAAATGCGTCCGCAGAGCGCCATTTGATGATCTGTTCCATTGTAGCTTGTTTAAATTCGCCGAATCGGGTTATCATAAATAAATATTTTATGACTTTCCTGAATCTCAAGAAATTTACATTATTATGTGAATAACTCCGCTTTATTAGCTTATTGTCATTTGTTCTATCAAGAAATAGAAAACTCCATACAGCAACTATGCCAGTCAAACTATAAAGTTGAGATGGGAATGAGCTCAACTGGATCGTTACTGAAGGTGCATTCCTTACCAAGCTCGATGCCTCGAAAATCTACTGCACGGGCAACGTGAATCTTCTTGGCAATATCAGCTCCAACCACCAGTGTGTTTTCGTTAATGCGTAAAATTCGTTGATTCTGTTTCTGTTTCATCTTATACTTCATGATGAGTGCCTCTTTTCGTATATGATATTTGTCCCTGCCGGAACAATATCTACTATACTAGAGGTGCTTTTTTCTTTCAAAGCTCAAATTACTTCATTACAGGAATGGCTCCTTAATTCAATTCCGGGCCTTTGAAATGATTTCCCGTAAAGTTCAATTTTAGATTTTGTTTAGGCAAGTTACAGAAAACGTTTTCTGTCTCATAAAAAATATGTTGAATTTATAGTTTCTATTCTTCCCGTTTTTGCACAGAATTCCTGACGACTAAGGAGGGCGTGAGCTCAATGGTCAAATTGTTTTTTTCGATCCCTTGAATCTTATCGATCAAAAATTCCGTCGCCGCTTTTCCCATTTGGTAGGCAGGCAAATCAATCGTTGTCAAAGGAGGATTAGTAATTGACGAAACGATAAAATTGTTCGCTCCCATCACAGAAATCTCTTGCGGTATTTTCACTTGCTGATCCGCCAACTCCTGCAGACATCCGTATGCAAGCATATCGTTGCTGCAAAAAATAGCCGTCGTCGGATCGTTTAAGCTCAGCAATTCCCTCGTGGCCGATTTGCCTGAAGAGCGTCTTTATATCCGTTCAAAACGGCGTAGAGGGAATCGTTTGGGCTCTTCATGATATGCCGGCTAGCGAAGAATGGCCTATGGACAAAATTGATGAAATCAAAAAGCAAGCTGATCAATATGACCTTTATCTTGAGGTCGTCGAAAGTGTAAATGTTCACTAAGATATTAAATTAGGCCTGCCAACAAGGGATAAGTATATTGAAAATTATAAAAGAACGATCGAAAAACTAGCTAAAGTTGGAGTTAAAGTCATTTGTTATAACTTCATGCCTGTATTCGATTGGATAAGGACCGATTTATACAAGGAGCTGGAAGACGGTTCAATAGCGCTGTTCTATGAAAAAGCGAAAGTAGAAAATATGGCCCCGATGGAGTTAGTTCGTAAAATTAACGAAAATCCGGAATTTACTATGCCTGGATGGGAAACGGAAAGGCTAAATCATCTATCCAAGTTGTTTGAAGCTTATAAGAATGTGACAGAAGAGGATTTATGGGATCATCTACAATATTTCTTGGAGCAGATCATTCTAACAGCAGAGATGAATGACATCAAGATGGCAATTCATCCTGACGATCCGCCATGGTCTATTTTCGGATTGCCGAGAATTATCACAAACCGGAATAACATCAAAAGGTTAAAAAATTTAGTCGATAACCCTTATAATGGCGTAACCCTATGCAGCGGTTCTCTTAGCTTGAATCCGAACAATAACGTAGCAGAGATGGTAAGGGGATTTGCACATCGAATTTCTTTTGCTCATATTAGAAATGTGAGAGTCTATGAAAATGGCGATTTCACTTTGCCACAATTATTGGTTACGGTGCTGCTTCTGGAACCTATGGGCTGCTTCGCCGCCACTCGCATACATCTGCATGTGTCGGGGTGCTAAACGCCCAGTAACACATACAATAGTGGCGTCTTTCTCCTTTCAGGAAAATAACGTCTTGGTCATGATATCTGTCAACTTATGGACAAGCAATACCGTCAGCTTTTGGGTTTATTAATTCATCGGAAACACTTGACAATAGAAATAAATAGCACATATAATAAAGCTAATAAATTTGAACCGATTCAAATTATAAATAGTGTCACTATTGAAAGCGCTTTAAATCAAATAGTGATTTTTTTTATAACAAAGATTTGAACCGGTTCAATAAATCTCGATAAAGGAAGGAAGGGTAGTAAGTAAAATGAACATAACCATTGCTGATTTAGCCAAAATCACCGAATTCGCTAGAAGCACCATTTCCGGGGTATTAAATAACAAGCCAGGATTCTCTGCTAAAACAAGAGAAAAAGTTTTGGCAGCAGCTGAGCAATACGGTTATGTTCCGAACGAAATTGCAAGAGGCTTATCATCCAAATACACCAAGACGATTGGACTTATCATCAAAGACATTACGAATCCGTTTTATAACCAGATAACGAAAGGTGTCCAAGAAGTTGCTGCAGAGAATGGATTTACTGTATTTTTGTGCAGCAGTGGAGAGGAACATCAAACGGAAGTCGCACAGGTTAAAGCGATGATGGGGAAAAGAGTGGATGGACTCATTATAGCTCCTTTACTAGAAGATGTGACGTTCGACCATATTTTCGAATTAAAAAGGAAGGGACTTCCGTTTGCATTGCTTGGTAAAATCCCCGGTTTGGAATGCGATCTAGTCGAGTTTGACGATTACAGCGGTGGTAAGCAAGCGATCGAGCATTTACTTCAAAACGGTCACGTCAAAGTCGGCTTTATAAGTGGGCTTTGGAGTTCAAAAGCTTCAAAGCAAAGATATATGGCATTTAAAGACACCATGTTACAAAATGGCTTACAAATCGATCCGAACTATCTGTTCTCAAATGTCAAAGATCTTTCCGACGGCATGGAGATCGGTGAACAGTTAATCCGTCAGAAAAATCGGCCTACAGCTATGATTTGCTTTGACGATGTGATTGCCATGGGCGTTATAAAAGCATTTGATCAGGCGGGGCTAAAGGTCCCTGACGATTTATCTATCATCGGATTCGATAATATTGATCTTGTTATATTTCCTCTTACTACGGTATTTATCCCAACCTATAAGGCAGGGCGTGCATTGGCGGAAACCTTGATAGAGCGCATATTAAATGAAAGTACTGGTGAATACAAACATATTACGTTCGATGAAGAGCTAGTTGTTCGCTCTTCCGTTAAAAATACAAAATAGGAAGATAAGGTGGGGTAAAAATGGTAAACAAGAAAAATGTAGGGATCTTCTTATCTTTGATACTTATTCTAAGCATTGTAATTTCAGGTTGTTCCGATGCAACTCCAAAAAAGCAGGATGGTAAGCCCGTTGAACTTTCGATTTGGGGTGGTTATCCTGAGCTTGATGTTTTCTACAAAAAGATGGCAGATGAATATAAAATAGCCCATCCAAACGTTACGATTAATATCTCTTCTTTCCCATTACGTGATTATGAGAAGAAGATCGCTGCAGCGCTTCCTTCCAACAGTGCAGCTGAAATCCTTTCTATTAATCCAGCTATTGCTTTGCGGTATGTTGAAGGAAATCTGTTAACCAAAGCACCTGAAGATCTAGACAAATTAGTAAAGAGCGGGATTTACCCTGAATTGGTAAGCAGCCGTGCGCAATATAAAGATAGCACCTTCGGAATTCCGCATCAGATGGGTAAAGGCGTTATTTATTACAATACGAAGATGTTTGCAGAAGCAGGCTTGACGGGCCCACCGACCACAATGGATCAATTCATGGAATATGCTAAGATGCTGGCTAAAAAAGATGCTTCAGGCAACCTAGTACGAGCAGGGATGAGCCTTCGTCTTAGCGGTGCTGGCAGCGGTGTTGCTGAGAAATTCTGGACACTGTTGGTACAGCGGGGTGGAGGCATTATAAAAGAAGTGTCACCTGGTAAATACAAGTCTAATTATGATAATGAAGCGGGCTTAAAGACTTTACAAATGTACGTGGATATGGTGCATAAGGATAAGACGGATGATCCTAAATTAAAGCATGATGCTGAGGGTTTTGAATTGGAGCAAGCTGCTTTCTTCGTAAGGGAATCTTGGGTAATTGCGGATATTAAGAAGAAGGTTCCAACTCTAGAATACGCGACAGCTCCATTGCCGGTGGCGAATGTTGTAGGGCTTGAAGATTTCTATGTAAGCAATGCAGCTAAAGATAAAGCTGATGTAGCTTGGGATTTTATCCGATTTATGATGAAGCCTGAAAACCACAAACAAATGGTAGGCATGACTGGCTGGCTTCCAGCGAGAGACGATCTGAATATGGATGATTTCCTTAAGGATGCTCCACAGTTCAAGGCATTTTTTACTAAGCAGGAATTGGATGCTTATCCAACCATCTCAGAATTTGATGAAATCATTACTAAGCTTGCTGACCGTTTATCATCAAAAGGCTACACATCTCCTGATTTTGTAGACAATCCAGATAAAATGAAAGCCTTTTTGGCGGAAGCCGCTAAGGAAACGAACGATATCTTGAAAAAAGCGGGACATCTAGCAGAATAGAACCTACAGAACCCGGTGGATCACCGGGTTCCTCTTTACACTAAGAGTTTAGAAAGGGGCTTGAACATGGGTGATATCCCCAGAAAAAAAATTCGAATGAAGTCGGTGCATTGGTTCTGTATCTTAGGGCTTACTCCGATAATGATCATCTATATGTACATTAGATTTATTCCCATTCTAAAAACACTGCTCATTAGTTTTTTTGAGTGGGATCTCATTTCTGTAACCAAGCCGTTTATCGGATTAGGAAATTATACCGAGCTTTTCCAAAATGAAAATTTCTTAATATCTTTGCGAAACACAACAATTATCGCCTTCAGTATTCTGATATTCAGTGTACCGATTGCGCTTCTCTTGGCTAATTTTTTAAACAAAGGGATACGTTTTAAATCATGGTATGAGGCGATTTACTTTTTACCCGTCATTACGCCCATGGTACCTGTAGCTATAACCTGGAAGTGGATTTTGGATTCCCAGTACGGCTTATTGAATTATTTTATCTCCATTTTTGGAATTTCCAATAAAGCATGGCTGTTGGATCCTAAGCTGGCGATTATATCTGTAATTATGCTCACAGTATGGAAAACAGTGGGCTACAATATGATTATATTTCTAGTCGGACTTACAGGGATTTCTAAAGATTACTATGAAGCCGCCAAGATAGATGGGGCCACTAGATCGAAGGCATTTTGGTACATTACCTTACCCTTGTTGAAACCGATCACTGTGTTTGTTTCCATTATTACGATCATTCATGGTTACAATGTATTTAGTCAAGTGTATATTTTAGCTTCCGATATTCAAGGCTCACCGGGCTATGTAGTACGTGTATTCGTCTACGACATGATTGAAAACGGCTTCCGCTTTTATAAAATGGGCTATGCAGCGGCTGAAGCAATGATTCTATTTCTCATCGTCCTATCGCTTACATTCATACAGTTGATTCTGAATCGTGACAAAACGGTAGCTAGCAAAGGAGGAAAACAATGAATAGGATGAAGTCACTAAATCGGCTAGGAAGTGTCTTTATACATCTTTTGCTAGTGTTGGGTGCAGTAGTGATGTTCATTCCCTTTCTTTGGATGGTTTCCACGGCATTTAAGCACTCTACTGAATTGAACGTTTGGCCACCAACCTTTATTCCGAAGCACTTAAATTTTGATAATTTTATAAGCGTATTTAATGCGGCGCCCTTTCATACGTATTTGTTTAATAGTATGCGAATGGCTGTTACCTCGTCGCTGGCCATTGTCTTAACTTCAACGTTGGCTGGGTATATTTTTGCTAAATTCCGTTTTTTTGGTATGACATTTTTATTCTCGCTTGTTTTGGCGACCGCCATTGTTCCTTTTGAAATCTATATGATTCCTTTGTATATGCAAATGCAAAAGTTGGGACTTTTAAACACTTTTACAGGACTCGTTAGCCCTTACGTAGTAATGAGCTTTGGTATTTTTTTCATGAGGCAGAATATTATCCAGCAAATTCCGGATGAAATGTTGGAATCGGCTCGCATCGAAGGTGCATCGGAAGTGAGAATTTTTACGATAATAGTGATGCCTCTCTGTACGGCTCCGATGAGTGCCCTGGGTATTTTCGCTTTTATAGAAGCTTGGAATGCTTTTGTATGGCCGTTATTAGTTGTTGGGGACAAATCGCTTTATACGATTGAGCTCGGTCTTGCCATGTTCCAATCTGCTTTCTCTATCGATATGACATTGATGTCGGCAGGTTCTGTTATTTCGGTCGTGCCGATCCTGATTATCTTTCTATTCTTACGCAGGCACATTATTCAAAGCGTTAGCATGACGGGTAGTAAATAGCAAAAATAAGGAGTGTGGGAGAGTTGAAGGACCTGTTGTCTTTTTACAAGGAGTACTTAAATAAAGAAATGCTTCCTTTCTGGATCTCATCTCTTGATGACAAGTACGGTGGTGTCTACACATGCTACAACAACGAAGGCAGCACATTACTGAGCAAAGATAAATATACGTGGTCACAGGGAAGAATGATTTGGGTGCTTTCCCGTCTGGCGCTGCTTTGTCGAGAAGGGGTGATTGAAGGGGATGCCATTCTCTATGAGCAACATGCTGCCAAATCGGTACGATTCCTCCTCGATCACGTATTTCTAGAAAATGGGAACTGTGCTTTTCTACTCTCGGAGTCTGGGGAAAAGAAGGAGTCCATACTAGGACAAGGATACGATACAAGCTTTTATGCGGATTGTTTCGTTGTGCTCGGTTTTACCGAGTATTCGCGGTTGTCTCAGGATGAAGGCATTCTGCATCAAGCCGTACAATTGTATGACCGAATTAGTGAAAGATTGCAAAGCGGTAACGTGCGAAGTGAGCCCTATCCGATACCGGAAGGGGTAAAAGCTCATGCGGTTTCAATGATTATGCTGAATGTAACCCAGGAATTGGCGGATGCCGCAGAAAGTTTGAATCACTCCGAGAGCAGCAGATTAAGAAAAATGAGTTTGTTTTATTTGGAGGAGATCATGGGGACTTTCTGTCAAGCTGACGGAAGCATAGCGGAGATGATCCCATCAGACAGTCGTCTTCAAGATACTGTTTTATGCCGACATCTCGCACCAGGACATACGTTGGAGTGTATGTGGTTCGCGATGACGGAGGCGCGGAAATTGGGACGTAAAGATATCGTCGAACAGGGGGCACTTGTTGTCAAACGGGCTTTTTCACTCGGTTGGGATGCGGAATATGGTGGGTTATTCCGCTATGTGGACCGAGACGGGGGTGAACCGAAAGGTAGTAGATCTGGGCATGGATACGAAACGCTTGTTTCTGAAACTTGGGACATGAAAATTTGGTGGCCCCATTCTGAAGCCCTTTATTCGCTGCTATTCGCTTATGACTGTACACAAGATGATCAATTTATGGCTTATTATGAACAAATGCACCAGTATGTATTTGAGACCTTTCCGAATTCGAATAAACAAATAGGAGAATGGATCCAAATTCGTAATCGACAGGGAGAGCCGATTCAGAAGCTCGTTGCACTGCCGCTCAAAGACCCTTACCATATTTTACGGAATATTATACTTATTATTGAATTGCTAAATCGTAACAAAGAGGAGAAAAACCTCCATGAATAAACTTGCTATAGACGGGGGGGCACCAGTCCGAACGAAACCATTTCCACAATGGCCGATTTTTGACGAATTGGAAGAACGATTACTGCTGGAGGTATTGCATTCAGGGAAATGGGGAGGAACTGGGCGAATTAAGCTACCAGAATTCGAAGCGAATTTTGCCACTTTCCATGATGCGCAGTATGCAGTCACAGTTGCAAATGGTACAGTTGCTATCATAATTGCTTTAATGGCTGCCGGTTTACAACCGGGAGATGAGGTCATTATGCCTCCTTATACCTTTGTCGCGACCGCGACAGCGGCATTAATGTTTGGTGCCATTCCTATATTCGTTGATGTAGAAGCGGATACATTACTGCTCGATCCAGATAAAGTAGAAGCAGCAATTACACCTCGAACTAAAGCGATTATAGCTGTACACATTGGCGGTTTACCGGCTAATCTAACTAAGTTGAACGAGATCGCTAGAAAGCACAATCTGCGTGTCATAGAAGACTCTGCCCAAGCAGTAGGCGCACAATGGGAAGGTACTGGAGTTGGGGCGATCGGTGATTGCGGAACATTCAGCTTTCAGTCCAGTAAAAATATCAATTCCGGTGAAGGCGGTATTATTCTAACTAACAACAAAGAACTTGCGGATCAGGCATGGTCGCTCGCCAATGTGGGCAGAGCCCGCCAGGGGGAATGGTACCAGCATGTTCATGTCGGTTGGAATTTGCGGATGACGGAGTTTCAAGCAGCGATTCTACTTGGTCAAATGAGTCGACTAGAGCATCAGTTGATCACTCGCGAGCGCAACGGGAAGTTGCTGACGGAATTCTTGGGGGAAGTTGATGGAATTAGTCTGCTTCGCAGAGATGCAAGAGTAACCCGTCACGCGTACCACTTGTATATGTTTAAAATCGCTGCCGAATTATCCAGTCAGGAGATCAAGCTGGAAATCATACGAAAATTGAATGCGGAAGGTATTCCGGTTTACCCAGGTTATGTTTCATTAAACCAAAATCAGGCGATTATTGATGAGAGCTATAAGTGGACCGGGGAGAAGCGTATCTATTCCTGTCCGATCGCTGAGAGAGCATGTGAACAAGAGATCCTATGGTTGCACCAAAATGTTTTATTGGGTGAGGAAGCAGATATGTATGATATCGTAAAGTCAATCCGCAAAGTCATGCAATCCTATTCTTGAGTCACTTTGATAAATGAATTAGGAAAGAGGTGTTATCATTAGAACATTTGGATTTGGGGTCATCGGTTGCGGGGGTATTGCTGATTTCCATATTGATGCGATACGGGAGATTGATCAAACGTCCCTTGTCATGGTATCCGACCGTAAAGAGTGGCGAGGGCGCGAAATTGCGGAAAGAGAGGGTTGTTTATCTACAACCCAGTACAAAGAATTGTTAGTCCACTCCAAAATCGATGTCGTGTGTATTACTACGAGTTCCGGAAGCCACGCCCAAATTGCGCTAGACGTATTAATGGCTGGTAAACACGTCCTCATTGAAAAGCCAATGGCCATGACTTCTAGGGATGCTTACCGATTGCTGCAGATAGCGAAGGAAAAAGAATTGACAATAGGGGTTGTTTCCCAGCGCCGTTTTGAAGAGCGGCTTCAACTCGTCAAACGAGTCGTCCAAGGTGGAGATCTAGGCAAGCTTCTGTTAATTGAAGTAAAATGCCCTTATTTTCGTTCTCAAGAATACTATGATTCTTCCGAATGGCGAGGGAAAATAGCAGAAGACGGCGGGGTTTTGATGAATCAGGGTATTCATTCCATCGACCTACTATTATGGATAGGCGGTCCTGTTCGTTGTGTATATGGAAAGATCGCAACGCAAACCCACGAGATGGAGGCGGAGGATCTGGGAATTGCCGCGATTACCTTTGAGAATGGAACATTCGGTACGATTATGGCTTCAACCAGTATTCAACCCGGGTTTGCCTTTTGTTTAAATGTGTACGGAGAAAAAGGAACCATTAAATTAGAAGGCTCGGACATTGTTTACTGGAATGTCCCTGGTGTGCCACTCCCGGGAACTGAGGAAACGCAAGTATTTGGCGGCGGAGCATCCGCCCCCTTGAAAATATCTCCACAGTATCACAAATTGCAAATTATCGATTTCATGAATAGCATCATTGAAGGGAGAAATCCCGCTGTGACAGGAGAAGATGGGATAAGAACTGTGCAGTTAATTGAGGCAATCTATCAATCGTCTTTAACAGGTCTAGAAGTTACAATTTGAGGTAGGTGACAGAATTTGAATCTTTACAGCCTTAAGCTGGGAACATCTAAAGTAGACATTACCCCGGAAGAACCCTTACCTCTTGCAGGTTTCGGCCATCGGAAAGGGCACTACTCAGGGATACATCACCGGCTATATTTGCGGATCTTTTTTTTCCAACAGTTGGATTGTGAGGGACGAGATGTGCATGCGCTGCTGGTGCAAGCCGACTTGATCTGGTGGGGAACGGACAGGATCGTCAACCTTCTTCAGACGATTAAAGAGCGCTGGAATGTCCCGGAATCAAGAGTGATCTTACATGCTACTCATACGCACTGCGGTCCACAAACCAGTAATGCGCTTCTGCCATCATTGGGGGCTGCGGATGAGCATTATTTGGGTCAACTCGAAACGAAACTGTTTCAGGGAATCGACGAAGCGTATGAGAATCTTGAGCCTGTACTTTTGGAAAAAGCGACAGGAGAATGTCAAATCGGTGTTAATCGAAGAAAACAGATAAAGGGACAGTTGATTATGGCTCCCAATTTCGAAGGACCGGGTGATCCAGAGGTTCAAGTCATTCGTTTCCGCCATGAAAACACGCACGAACTTAAAGGTATTCTATTTCATTATGCTTGCCACCCGACTACTACAGCAGATAATTGGATTTCTTCCGAGTTTCCGGGGGTTGCGATGGAGATCATCGAGAAGGAGACTGGTGCGAAGGTTGCTTCATTCTTACAGGGCTGTTCTGGTGATTTACGACCTGCTCTGATTAAGAATGGAGAATTCTATAGAGGTGACGATGGGGATATACGGCGCTTCGGCAAAATGCTGGCAGACGTCATTTTGGATGTTTTGGAAGGGGAGATGGAATCCATGCAGCCTTGTTGTATAAAAGGGATATCTCGGGATATTCGGCTCCCGCTTCAGGACATTCCGACTCAAGAATCGCTATACACAAAAAGGGAAGAAGGGGGCATTGTAGGGGAATGGAGCACGTTCTTGCTTGAGGACTCAACGCGTCTTCGCCCGAACATCGGCTTCCAAATGAATCTACTCCATCTTGCTAAAGGTCTTTCTTTCCTTTCTATGAATGGAGAAGTGGTAGTTGAATATGGATTATTTATCAAACAAAAATATGGTGGTCAAGTCCTTCCACTTCCTTATAGCAATGGCATGATAGGCTATATTCCTACCGCGAAGCAAATCGATGAAGGGGGTTATGAGTCAAATGAATCCACAATGTATTTTGGCTTGCCAGCCTCTTTCGACAAAAAGATAGAAGGTCTTATTCACAATACAATTATTTCATTAATGCAGGAGGAACAAAAAACATGACTAAGCAGACGATTATAAATCAACTATTTGATCAGCTACAACTAAAAGTATTTACAGAACGTACTACGATGGGAGAGGTAGCAGCTTTGGAAGTGGCCGACCGAATGAAAGAACTTTTGAAGCAGCAGTGCAATATTCGCGTTGTCTTTGCCGCGGCACCTTCCCAAAATGAACTTTTACAAATATTATCACAAGTGGATGGGATTGATTGGTCTCGCGTAACGGTATTTCATATGGATGAATATATCGGATTACCTGATAATGCACCTGAAAAATTTGGCAAATACTTGTGCGACAGACTGTTTGATCTAGTAAGGCCAGGACAAGTTCATTTGATAGATAGTTCTAATGATCCCGACAAAGAATGTATTCGGTATGGAAAGCTCCTTTCAGAAGCACCGATCGATATCGTTTGTCTCGGCATAGGGGAAAACGGCCACATCGCTTTTAACGATCCACCGCTAGCTACTTTTAGCGAACCCGATTCAATCAAAAAAGTCGAACTTACGCTAGAATGCAGGCAGCAGCAGGTGAACGACGGATGTTTTACGAATGTGGACTCGGTTCCTAAATACGCGCTTACTGTAACGATTCCTGTTTTAATGGCGGGTTCTTATTTATTCTGTATTGTACCGGGGAAGGCAAAAAAAGCAGCGGTTCGTCAAACACTACACGGGCCTATTACTAAAGCTTGCCCATCATCTATCCTGCGGACTCACGGGAATTGTACGTTATATGCGGATACGGATTCATATGAAATGTAATCACTCCTTTGAAGGTATTCATTATTTAACAGGGGAATATGTAACCGTAAAGGTAGCAGGAGAGCGAATAGTAGAAATAGAGGGAAACGACTGCACGACATTAGCAGAAAAGGACCGCATAGGGAAGCAGTGGATCGCCCCGGGTTTAGTGGATTTACAAATTAATGGGTTCAAGGGGATGGATTATAATACCATTTCCTTAACAGATGACGTCGCGCTAAAAGTAACGAAAGCACTATGGCAAGAGGGGATAACATCTTATTACCCAACGGTGATTACCAACAGTGACGAAACAATCGAAGCACTGCTGCGGAATATTTCGGACTCTTGTTCGCAGGATACAGATGTGGCTCAGGGGATTGCCGGAATTCATCTGGAAGGGCCCTTTATTTCACCCGAAGAGGGCCCGCGGGGGGCGCATAGCATCAAATATGTGAAAGCTCCTGACTGGTCATTGTTTGAACGGTGGCAGGATGCAGCTCAAGGGAAAATTAAAATTATAACGATATCCCCCGAATGGCCTGGGGCAATTGATTTCATTATTAAATGCGTTGAAGCAGGTATTGTAGTTTCGATTGGACATACGAATGCATCAAGTGAACAAATAGCAGAAGCTGTCGCGGCGGGTGCGCGAATGTCTACACATCTTGGCAACGGTGCGCATTCTATGCTTCCGCGTCATCCTAACTATATATGGGACCAACTCGTTCATGACGAACTTTGGGCATGTATGATTGCGGATGGGTTTCATCTACCGGATTCCGTCCTTCAAGTGATCATGAAGGTTAAAGGAAACCGGGCAATGCTGGTGAGTGATGCAGTACAATTAAGCGGTTTGGCGGCTGGAGAATATGATCTGCATATTGGGGGAAAGGTTGTGCTGACGGTTGAAGGTAAACTCCATTTAGCCGACAATCCGAAATTGTTGGCGGGTTCCTGTCAAATGTTGACTTGGGGAATTGGCCAACTTGTAAAAAAAAGGTTGTGCAGCTTAGGGGATGCTTGGGAAATGGCGTCGGTTCGACCTGCCCAATTTATGAACCTGCCTGCCCAAAATGGATTAGTGGTAGGAGCGCCTGCTGATTTCGTCCTGTTTGATTATGCTGACAACGGTATTGAGATTGTCCAAACGATAAAGAATGGTCAACTAGTATACAGTAAGGAATAGCAGAGCAACTCCGAATCATCCTATTGAACTATAGATGGGATTGAATGCCTACCACCACCATATATCACAAATAGAAGGACAACCGCTAACTGGTTGTCCTTTCTTGGTGCGCCTCACAGTCGCACAATCTAAGTGGTTCAAATCCACTCGGTAATTTCACCCTTTAAAGTACCGTAGCCGATGATGAGATCCTTACTCCATAAGGAGAAGGATTGACAGGGTGTCTTCCGCGAGGAAGAATCTGAAGGGTCTGCAGTCAAGGTCCAGTCCGGAATGCAGGCTCATCGACGTGATAGCATATGCTTACGATGTAGCTTTCCTTTGGAAAGCTTGTAGGTCAGGATGGATGGAAGAGAATGTGCAGATGATCGAGGGAAGTCTTATAGTTTCCTTGACACAAACGTGATCAAGGTAGGGAAGGTATAACCCAATGGGGAAAGCCGGAACGAGGAACGGCGAGATGGCGGATCGTTCCGTAGTAGTGAGTAAGTCCGAGCCGATGAAGGCTGGTAATAGTATGGAGGGGAAAACTTGGATGAGTATGCGCGGTTTATTTTTTTACGCAGGAAGTAAGCGGGAAAAAATGCCAAGTTGCATAACCTGCTTCCACTTCAACAGAGGGAAGACGGAGGCAAAGGGAACGTGCTTGCCACGCATGATCACCGTCGATAAAGATCCAGCTTACCCAACCGCAGTTCAGCAATTGAAGGACGAGAAAGCTATGAAACAAGAAACATGGCTGAATTGTTTAGTTTGATAGCATAATCAAACCACAAAAATGAGGGTATCTTTGATCAGTTGTAAATTGTTGCACTAAAACCGTATTTTGGACATTTAAAAGAAATACCAGAAATCAAGAAGATTACGTTCGAATGGAGCGCAGGACCGTCATACGTTTACGGGACGAAACCACAGGAGAAACCAATAAATAAAGTTTCTTTAGATCCACTTTATTGTCGCCTACGATATACCGCTTATTATCGTTTTTCACCATGCCGATGACGTCCAAGCCCAACTTTCGAATTTCTTCAATCAGCGGAGCATGGGTGAACCAACTATCCATCAGCACATAGGTTGCTTCGCATCCTGCTTTTAACGCCCGTTCCAACATGGCTGGAACGTGGTGAGGGCCGTTTGAAGGGCTTTAAGACGGCGTTTAAAACCGATGGTGCGTTTGTCTATGCCGTTCGCTTCGCCATGCCTTGGATTTGTGATTTGATTGAGCTTAGTAATGAAAAATCTAACGGCAGTTAAACCGGGAGTGGTTCAAAAAGCGATACATCACATCTTTTCCTGGTAAGGACTCCGTCTTTTTACTTTCAAGTAATTGAAAAAGGTTTTTATGTTGAAACAATAACGTGAAGATCCACTGGAAAACATAGGACCCTGTGAAACCCAAGTTCTTGGAAATCCCAGCTGCAGCAAGGTGTTTCATAATCTTAAGTTCAGAAAATATGCCTTTTATTTCTTAGGCAATTGAAATTCAGTACGCTTTGCAAGTATCATAGTAAAGTGGCACCTTTCGTTTTGGAATGGTTGTAGTGGTACTTCCATTATACTAAAACGAGGTGTCATTTTCATGTAAAGATCACAAATAAATTGCCGTTACCTCCAGTAACGGTGCGGGTTTATCCCGGTTTTCTTAGTGCGAAAGTTGAGTTAAAAGGACCAGATGGTCAGAAACTTAGCGCTTTTGGATATAAAATTTATAGGAAATGTAAAAGAGCAACAATTCTTACATGCTCAAGGATTTGTTACGGGGTTAAAACGCGTCTTTAACATTTAATATATATATTTTCCATAGTATGTATAAAAGTATGTGGACGGACTTACTGAGTCAGGTACTTTGATTTTTGGTAAATGTATAAAAACGACATTATACTAAAAAAGCAACGTCAATTATCAACTAAAAAATAGGGTTGTTTAGCTATGTTTCTTCGCCATAATAAAATAAAATTAACATTGTGTGTTACTTACAAGAAAGCAGGTGATTCAATACGGAGCAAATGGCCAAATATACAGTAAAAGGTCGGCAATATTCAGAAGAGATTATCGCAAAAAGACGACAAGAGGCGGATAAGGGGTGCAGGAAAAATAATGCTCAGAACATTGGAACAAGCGCAAGAAATCCTCGATCAAATGAGAGAAGACGGAGTGCCTGATGAGGATTTACAGGTGGAAGACATTCTCATAGAGGAAGCTGGGCGATTATTGGTTAGGAGAACAACGCTTACTTATCTGGCGGGAGATTATTATCTCGGTGTTCATTATGAAATTTGGGTTGATCGCGAGATGTATCAGCAAGGTATTTATGGTGAGTATCTTGAAGATGGAGATGAAGTTGTTTACTGCTACGCCCAAGCGGGAACAAATGATGAAGAAATGATCGAGCTTTTTAAACAAGAGCTACCCCAAAGTAGATAAACCTACTCTGGAGCACGTTTATAAACTTCGCATTTGGTTAAATACTAAGTAGGAGGAGGTGTTCGTCATAACCATTGAACGTGGGAAAGAAGATGAAATTCCAGCAAAGAAAATTCCAGAGATTACGCCAAAGATAATTCCGGAAGCAGCGCCAGACTACATTCTCGAAATAAATCCTAGCGAAATCCCGGAAATTCCAGCTGTACCAGATACGCCTGAGATTCCAGGTGAAAACAATTTATATGTACTATAGTTGAATGGAGCGGCCGAATGGCTGCTCTTTTTTGGAAAGTATGTATTTTCAAATATTTCCTAATCGCTTAATTAATGAATATAGTGTAGTATTTAAGAAAGAACGCCATTATAAAATAATGTTTAATGAAGTAGGAGCTGTAGACTTGTCAAAAAATGAAGTGATTTTAACCCGTGAGGGATTGCAGAAGCTGGAGCTTGAACTGGAAGACCTGAAGATTGTAAAGCGCAAGGAAATTGCCGCACGGATAAAAACGGCGATCAGCTATGGCGATCTAAAGGAGAATAGTGAATATCATTCTGCCAAAAATGATCAAGCCTTCATGGAAGGCAGAATCATTACCTTGGAAAGAATGCTCAATAATGCAAAGGTTGCGGATACGGATAATGTAGATGTGAAATTTGTACGAATCGGATTTATGGTTGTGCTGAATGATATAGAGGTTTCGGAGAGAATAGAATACCGAATCGTCGGACCTGCTGAGGCAGATGTTCTAGAAAGCAAAATATCGTATGAGAGTCCGTTGGGCAAGACATTAATGGGTAAATCTGTAGGTGACGTTATTAATGTAACAGCTCCAATGGGTGTCATACAATATGAACTGTTGGAAATAAGAGCGGTTTGATTTGAACTTAGGTTGCCAAGCTGTGTTACGAGAGCAGCATTTTCATGTACAATTTATTCAGCGGAAGCACCACCAAACGTATTTATACGTATTGGCAGGTGTTTTTTTGCGTCGAAAAAAAGAGAAAGCTTTGTGGCAATGGATTATGGTCAGTTAAGTATCTTTGGATGAAGGATCTAATATTCATGTATGAACTCAATAAATACTGTCTAAATAACTTATCAAAGCCCAACCGAGTCAACTCAGAGCACAAACTGCCACCCATACGCTGAAAAACCCTCTAACAGCCCATTACTTTAACAAACTTCATCCCCATACACTGTTTTTCAGCGTATCGAAGCAGATCCTAGCCACCACGGAGCACTAGCTGTCACTGATTCTGTATTGAATCAGGCAAAATGGGTTTACAAAATGTATAAGTATTCACAGTGTTGCGTTAATCGACAGTCTCAAAATCAGCATTACAGAGTTAAAGAAACAAGCAGGTTTTACTTCTGGGAGGATCGGTTTTATTTGCCCTGATTTGTTCTTTAAGCAAGCTAAATTGAGTATCCTACCTTTATGTGATACTTTAATTCCGAATATATAGATCCATTTTTTTCTCTAAATTACCCTCCCCCCAACTCCAACCAACAGCCAACAACCCCATTCTCCTAGTAATAGGGAAAAAGGACTATCGATTATCTTGAATTTAATTTAAAACTATAGCATTAAGGTCAGAAAAGGTCAAACAACAAGATAGTTGGGCAATAGTGAAGAAAGATGACTCTATGCAGAAGATTTTGGCTCTATTTGACATAAAACCGATTTTGTATAAAAGGCCGTAACTGGGTATAATAAAGTTGTAAGGTCAAAGAAGGTCAAATGGAAGAATATAGAAGATGTGAGTCAATCTTATGTGAGTCAATCTTAACTGATATTTATCTCTTGTAGGCTCTTAATACGAAGGTGCATTGTAGGTTGAGTAAACTATAATGCATCTTCTTTCAAAAGTGAGGGGGGAAAATGATGAAAGCGAAAAACTATTATGAGATATTGGGCATTTCTAAGAAGGCAACACAGCCGGAGATCAAAAAGGCTTATAAGAAGCTTGCCAAGCAGTTGCATCCAGATGTGAACAAGGCATCTGATGCAGAAGCGAAGTTCAAGGAGGTAGGCGAGGCCTACGAGATATTGAGCCATGACGAGAAAAGAAAAGAATACGATGAAGAGGTGGAATACGGCTCCAGACGCCAGACTTCTACTCAAGGAGATGATTGGCAGTCTGCTTTTGCTGGCGGAAGAAACCAAGGCTTTCGGCAAGGGGCAGGCATGTCAGAGGAAGATATCTTCGGTATGTTTTTCGGCAATAAAGGCGGGGGCTTTAGGAGCGAAGCTCAAGATAATATCCAAGCGCAGCTAGAAATTACTTTAGAACAAGCGTATAAAGGTGAGAAACTCAGAGTTCAAGTGGGGGGTAAACCAATGGACATCAGTATCCCTGCGCGTTCAAAAGAAGGTACGGTTATCCGTCTGACGGGCAAAGGCTCCAACCCCAATGGACTCGATCATGGAAGCGATTTGTTGATTGTACTGCACATTGTGCCACATGAGATTTATCAGGAGAATGACGGCAATTTGAACAGTGTTTTGCAGATTGCACCCTGGCAGGCTGTGCTTGGCGGCGAGGCGAAGGTAACCTTGCCAGACGGACATGCATTGAATTTGAAAATCCCGATAGGGACGAAGACAGGCAAAAAACTGCGTATCCCAGGCAAGGGCTTGAAGCGAGATAACGGAAGCTATGGCGATATATTGTTTGAGATTGAGTTAGTGGTACCCGAGCAATCGAGTAGCTCCGAAAAGGAATTGTATCGTAAATTAGCGGAAATGAGCAACTTCCGTGCATGCACGAAAAAAACAACACACACCGATACACGCAGACGCGAAGCTATGTATCATCACTAACAGGAAACTAAGGAGGAGATCATTATGGTGGATTTCAATAAATTTACCCAAAAGCTGCAGGAAGCGGTTGGGACTGCGCAATCGCTGGCATCCGAAAATGGCCATCAAGAAATCGATACACTGCATGTATTAAAAGCTTTGTTGGAGCAGCCAGATGGTTTGCTGCCCAGATTGCTGCAAAAAGTGAATGTATCTATGATAGAGCTTGCCCAGCAAACCGATGTATTACTCCAACGTAAGCCACGCATCAGTGGCTCGGGAACGGAAACGGTCAAACGATATGCCTCCTCTTCGCTGATTCGCGTGCTGGAAAGGGCGGAAAAAGAAGCAGCAAGCATGCAGGATGAGTTTATTGCTGTGGAGCATGCCGTACTTGCGATGGTTACAGAATCGAACACGAGTAATCGTGAAGCTCGGGAATTGTTCATCAGCCGTGATGTAACACGTGAGAAGCTGCTCGCGGTCTTAGCAGAAATTCGCGGTCATCAGCGAGTAACAAGCCGAGAACCGGAAGCCCTATATGAGGTTCTGGAGAAGTATGGGCGTGATCTAGTTGCTGAGGTTCGGGCTGGTAAAATCGATCCAGTCATTGGACGTGACGGAGAGATTCGGCGTGTTATCCGAATTTTGTCCCGAAAAACAAAAAATAATCCAGTTCTCATCGGAGAGCCAGGTGTTGGCAAAACAGCAATCGTGGAAGGGCTGGCTCATCGGATTGTGAGAAAGGATGTGCCGGAAGGACTTAAGGATAAAACAATTTTCTCGCTAGATATGAGTGCGCTGTTGGCAGGAGCCAAATATCGGGGTGAATTCGAGGAACGCTTGCAGGCCGTGCTGAAGGAAATCAGAGAAAGCAATGGACGGATTATTCTATTCATCGATGAGGTGCATACCATCGTTGGGGCAGGTAAGACGGAAGGAGCAATGGATGCTGGCAATATGCTAAAGCCTATGCTGGCTCGGGGTGAGCTGCACTGTATTGGAGCGACTACGCTCGATGAATACCGCAAATATATTGAGAAGGACCCTGCACTTGAGCGGCGGTTTCAGCAGGTTTTGGTAAACGAACCGGATGTGGAGGATACAATTTCCATCTTACGTGGATTGAAGGAGCGTTTTGAGGTTCATCACGGTGTTAAAATTCATGATAGCGCCATTGTCGCTGCAAGTATTCTCTCCAATCGATATATTACAGATCGGTTTCTTCCCGATAAGGCAATTGACTTGGTGGACGAAGCCTGTGCCATGATCCGCACGGAAATCGACTCTATGCCAGCAGAAATGGATGAGGTAACACGACGGATTATGCAGATGGAGATCGAGGAAGCGGCATTGCGCAAAGAAACCGATGAGGCGAGCAAACGTCGGTTGGACATCTTGCAGCGTGAGTTAGCAGATATGAAAGAGAAGCAACTAAGCCTTACAGCACGCTGGGAGAAGGAAAAGTCGACCATTCAAGGGATTCGCGACCTAAAGAAGCTGTTGGAGCAGGCGCGTAAGGATCTAGTTGTGGCCCAAGAGGAATACGACCTGAACAAATCGGCTGAATTGAGCTACGGGATTATTCCTGGTTATGAAAAGCAGCTTAAACTAGCTGAGGAAGCAGTTGCACAGGATCAAGAAACGAGGATGCTGCGCGAAGCCGTCACAGAAGAAGAAATTGCAGAGATTGTCTCGCGCTGGTCCGGTGTTCCGGTCAGCCGTCTAGTCGAAGGCGAAAAAGACAAGCTGCTGCGGCTTGAAGAAATCCTGCATAAACGGGTGATTGGACAGGAGGAAGCGGTGGGTCTGGTAGCTGACGCGGTTATTCGCGCCAGAGCCGGAATCAAAGATCCGAACCGTCCGATTGGTTCTTTCCTTTTCCTTGGACCAACTGGGGTGGGCAAAACAGAGCTGGCAAAAGCTTTAGCCCTTTCCTTATTTGACCGTGAGGATGGAATGATACGGATCGATATGTCGGAGTATATGGAGAAGCATAGTGTTTCCCGTTTGGTCGGTGCTCCTCCTGGATATATTGGGTACGAGGAAGGCGGACAGTTAACGGAAGCAGTGCGGCGCAAGCCATATTCCGTACTTCTGCTGGATGAAGTGGAGAAGGCGCACCCCGACGTATTCAATATTTTGCTCCAGTTGCTTGATGATGGGCGATTGACAGATTCGCAGGGCAGAATTGTTGATTTTAAGAATACGATTATTATTATGACTTCTAATATCGGATCGCCACATCTCATGCAGGGAACAGACGAGAATGGGCAAATTACCGAGGCAGCCAAGCAAAAGGTGATGCGTGAGCTCGGAGCACATTTCCGTCCAGAGTTTTTAAACCGGGTAGATGATATTGTGATGTTTAAGCCATTGACACTTGCTGAAATCGAGCAAATTGTTGGCAAATTGGTAGATGGTCTGCGTGAACGTCTTGCTGACAAACATATTACACTTGAGTTAACAGATCGAGCAGCACGTTTTATCGCTAGAGAAGGCTTCGATCCCATATACGGCGCAAGACCGCTTAAGCGATTCATCCAACGCAGCATAGAAACCCGAGTAGCTCGGGTACTGATTGCCGATGATGTGGAGGAAGGCTCTACTATTGAATTCGATGAGTCTGGTGGCGAGCTAATGGTTTCGATTCGCAAACAAGAAACAACTGAAATGTTAGTGCATGTATAAAAACCGCTTCAATATTAACGCCGCCCTTGATCTTCAACTACAGAAGATCAAGGGCTTTTATTGACATTTTCGAATCCGTGACATACTGTCTGAAATGTTTAATTCGAGCTTCGACATCGAGTATTCGTGTCGAGCCGATTTGCATAGTGGATGCTTCTGCTACGCCGATTACGTCAATGTTGTTCACCTTTATATAAGGTGATTCATTCCTAACACACATATTGACTCTCCCCTCTAAGCTAGGCTTTACTATCTCTTTAGTAAACATCGGAAAATCCGCAAATTCGCCTTCATTAGCAAAAAATTTTGCAACTTGGCGCTGCAAAGCAATTGCTCGTGTACGGGCAGTAATCTTCACGGTATCGCCTACAATAAAAGTAGATGCGGATGTAACACTGGACACTTCAATATTCTTAACAATCGAGATTCTTTGCATAGATGCTCCTATTCCAAGGACGACAAAGGAACAAGTGGTCCAATGATTAAGGACTCTGGAGGGGTATCAAAGATCGAAGAACAGGTAATAACCTCTGTGTCACCAATGATAAAAACAGATGAGCTTGACACACCGATGATCCGGATATCACCAATCGAGATTTCTTTATTAACTACGGTAAAATTCATTTGGATTCACGCTCACTTTCGCTCAGCTTGCTTAAATATTGGTTCAATCCGCCGACGATATCTTTTTTCACTCTTTCCGTAATAGCAGTCTCGGAATGGTAATAACGAATGCGCTCATCAATCTGTTTCCTTAAATCCTCAATTATAAAAGTGTGCTGTTTATGATCCAGAACAAGGTTATATTGATTGCTCAACTTTTGAAGCTCTACAGGGACATCCGTATCTAAGAAATTAGCAACATTTTTTTGAATTCGTGAAAAGTGAAGGCTTTCTTGCTGGATTTCCGTGGAGCGTTCGTCAATCGTTTGTCCGTTTACGCTAAGGTCCTCAATGGATTTCCCTTGTCCGGGTGTAATGCCAATATTGAGTGTGCCTTCAAGCTTTTCAATTTTCAATTGATCAAAATGATATTCAATTTTATCGACAGTCGGAGTTGATGGTTTTTTTAAGGCTTCCAGCTCATGGAGTATCGTTTGCATGGATTGTTCTAGCTGCAGGAGCTTTTGAGATTGCCAATGTAAATGATGAAAAAGCTGTTGAGTTTGTAATGGATTCATAAGATCACCCCATTAATAACTATGCGGTGGATGATAAATCATTCTTAGCTTGTCGAATTATTCAGGCGGAGAAAGCGGCACAAGATTAGGTGTTTGTACGGAATCAAAGCTTGGGGCAGGGCCTGTAAATCCCCCAGTATTATAGAGATTGGATAAAGCGCTAATCTTACCTGCACTGCCAATCTGTAGCACGGAAGAGTTGGTAACGGCATTGACGCGAAGCTGTTGAATGACAATAGATTGATGAATGGTCAGATTCATGGGGATCACACTCCTGTTAATGCACTGGTATCTGTGACATCGGGATCATTCGTATTCGTGCTGCTTGCTGTGTTATTGACTATACTGGGTCCAAAGTTGTCACCTGTATTGAATGAATTGGCGCCTGCATACGTCTTCGAGCTGCTAGCTAAATTAATAATAGCGACATCACCAATTTGCACATTAGAGCTGGGTCCTACACTTAAAATTTTAATATTACCCACGATAGAAGGCATTGCGACAACACCCTTCATTTTCAAACTTAATCTGGCATAGTCCATTGTAGTGTATGTGGCTGTTAGCCCATGTGTTCAAACATTCACTTCATTCATTCCATCACATATAGTATCTTAAAAACAAGTATGGGAGCGATACACTTGGACGACTCAGCTGAAAAAACGTGGACGAATCAAGATAGCCTTTTCAATAAAAAATTCCCCTTTCACAATACCAACCCGCTAGAAAATTACGACTTATCTTCCATTCATACTTATGTGCAGAATGTGTTGTCACAAGTTGCAGTTGATGAACTGAAGCTAAGGGTGGAGATTTTTGAAACGCACCAATCGGTGATAGCTAAAATCAAGATTCCCAAGCATCTTGATCCTAGGAGTCTCAAGATTTGGGTAAATACCAGTCATATCAAAATGGAAAGAACGCAAGACAACAAGGAGCAAATGATTAATCTCCCGAGCAGGGTAGATTCCAACACCAGTAAAGCAGTATATAAACAAGGGATCCTCGAAATCAGGATACCTAAATTGAAAGCCAGAGATCGCTATCATGAGGTATTTGTTCGTTACTAAACCAAAAAACCTGATGGCAGCACCAGGCTTTTTCCTTAACTATTAAGCTGTAGCAGGTTAAATGTATTGCCGCATACCTTTTTCTTTCAGTAAATCGACCATTTCCTTAACGGATTGCGCTTTGTCTTTGGGACAAATGAGCAAGGCGTCTTCGGTGTCTGCAATAATCAAGCCATCGATCCCAATTGTTGTGATCAGCCTTCCATTCCCATAAATAATGGAGTTTCTTGTTTCAATTCCGAGATGATTGGCTTTGACGATATTGCCCATTTCATCTGGAGGGAAAATAGCACCGAGCGCATCCCAACTTCCAATATCATTCCAGCCAAAATCACCAGCAACGACAACGACTTCATCAGAACGTTCGAGAATACCGTAGTCGATAGAAATATTTTGCAGTGTGGGGTATATGGCTTCTATCATTTCCTGCTCGCGTTCTGTGCCGAGATATGCACTTAGAGGTTGCATGGATTTGTATAGCCTTGGCAGATAACGCTTGAAATTTTCGATAATAACAGAGGTTCTCCAGATGAAGATACCGCTGTTCCATAGATAATGACCAGAGGTTAAATAGGTCTGGGCTTTCTGAAAATTCGGTTTTTCAACAAACTCTGCAACATCATATACCGCGCAAGGACTCGTCATCATTGGCAGGTTTTCGTAACGAATATAGCCATACCCGGTTGAAGCAAAAGTTGGCTTAATTCCCAAGGTTACAATTCGTCTGGATTCTATGGCAACTGCGCATGCCTCATCCAAGGTTTTTTTAAATTGAATGTCATCGGTAATGAAATGATCTGAAGGCAGAACAACCATGACAGACTCACCATGTGTTTTCTCAATGAACAAGGCGGCATAAAGAATGCTAGCTGCTGTATTCCGTGCTGTTGGTTCAATAAGAATGTTACGCTTAGGCACACTGGAGTGCATAATCTTCTCAAGCAGCTCTGCTTGTGATTGATTGGTGACAACAATCGTATTCTCCAAGGGGATAATACCTTCATATCTGCCAATTGTATCGTTAAGCATAATATCATTACCGCTAATATTTAACAGCTGTTTAGGCAGTTCTTGGCGGGACAATGGCCAAAAACGCGTTCCCCCGCCGCCTGCCAGAATCGTTGCGAATTTATTCATCGTTCATCACCAACTGTGCTATAGAATAGGAAATAATGCTTTCTGAGCCTTGATTCAAATTCAATCCAGTTGAATGAATGCCATCATAACAAGCACCTGATTGGGGATCAATTAAGGATATATGCAGGGAGTTGTGCCCTAAATACCACTCATAACATAAATTAGCTAGATGCAGATACTTAGGATCTCCAAGTACGCCGTAAGCTTCACGGCAGGCTAAGAGTGTTTCACAAGCCTCAATGGGCTGTTCATCATATGCTGCGGCTTTTCCATGTCGTAAAAGCCAACCGTGACTGCCAATCGGCTTAAAATAGCCTTTTGGAGAAAAGGTTTTGGAAGTAAGGAAATCCAAGCTTTCCTTGGCTGTTTCTTTCAAATCCTTGCGTCCCGTTAAACGGGCGGCTTTAAGCAATGCCCAAGGCAGCATGGCATTTCCATAAGTAATGCTGTCTTCAAACCAATGCCAATCAACATCCTTGACGATGCTGTATTGATGATGAAGCCGCAAAGCTAATTCTTCTATTAAGTTTGCAATGGTTGCTTTTAGCAGAAGGTTTGTTGCTTCACTTGTTATTCCCTCATGGTCATAGGGAAAGGAATAATGCAACGAATCGGGTGTTTCTAACGTAAAGCTTAAGCCGACAACGGCGTAGCCTATCGCTCTAGGCGATTTAATCGCTTGGAGGTGAGGAAGCAATTGATCAATCATATAACGGCAAGAATTTTGCAAGTTATCTGGAATGGATGGCTCTGATAGTGTGAATCCTAGTGCCCATAACGTACGACCTTGGCAATCATCGGAGCCTCTATCTTCATTAAATATCCGGGTATAATCCATAAAATTGCGAAATAAACCATCTTCATTTTGGGCATGATACACGAAGGATAGGTAGGTATGGATCAGATCCAGATTAACTTTGTCTTGTTTTTTCTTATAAAGCATCACGGCCGCGATTAATGCGCGTGCATTATCATCCGTAGTGTATCCTTTTGTACGGTCCGGAACACCATATTTGGTATGCTGGAAAATTCCAGTATCATCTGTTAATCTGTGGAGAAAATCAGTTTGTAAGGCGTGTATTTTTTGAACAATCATTAAATCGCACTCCTTCTATTTGTTAAATATTTAGGTTCTAAAGCATCGCGAAACAGCATGGCATAACGCTTAGCGATTTCGCTCCACATCATGGTTTTACCCAAGCTCAAGGTTCGGGCTTCCATTTCTTTTTTCTTAAAAGGATTGTTGAGCAGGTCAAGAATACAGCTCTGTAAAGAAGCTGAATTACGAAAATCGGCCAATAGGCCTCTTCCCTCTGCAAGCATTTCTTCAGCATATCGATAAGGAGTAGAAACGATTACTCGACCATAACCAACGCCATAAGCTAATGTACCGCTCACTGCTTGATCCTTGCCTAAATAAGGAGTCATATAGATATCTGACATCACCAAGGATTGGATAATTTCTTCTTGGGTTAGCAGCTTATCAACGAATTTGATATTGTTATCTAATCCAAGAGAGTGGATCAAGTCTTTTAATTGCTGGCGGTAGACTTCACCTGTTTCTTCTTTGACCACAGGGTGCGTTTTCCCCCAAATAATATATAAAGCTTCCGGGTGACTTTCCACTACTCCACTTATCGCTTCAATTCCATATTCAATTCCCTTGCCAGGGCTTAAGAAACCAAAGGTCGAAATAATTTTGCGCTCTGCGTAACCGAACCGCTCTTTCAAATTAATTCTGGATTCCGTATTTACAAAAGGAACCCCATGGTGCACAACTTCTATTTTTGCTAAGGGAATGCCATAGATTTGGTTTAGATTGTTAACTGTGTTCTGAGCCATGGTGATGACTTTTACACTTAAATCACCAAGCTTATACATGATATAGTGTTGTTTGGGATTGGGTTGAGTAAGCACAGTATGAAAGACGACCATAAATGGAATTTTTAATCTCTCCACAAGATCTAATAGATATTCGCCGCTTTCACCGCCAAAAATCCCAAACTCATGCTGAATGATCAGAAGATCCGTATTGGAACGGTTCAGTTCTTCAGCGACTATGGTGTATTCAGCGCGAGCTTGTTGGTCAATTTGCATGATTACTTGTGAGTCATAATCGTATAATTTCCCCTTATTGTTCATCGCAACCACTCGGGGTGGATTAAAATCTTTTATGTTGGCGAACTGATCAATCAGATCCTGTGTAAAGGTAGCAATTCCACATTCTCTAGGTAAACTAGTTCCTAGAAAAACTACATTTTTTTTATTGCTTTGTTCAATCATTGCAAATCCTCCTTGTATTTTTTTTAAGACGCAAATCTTTCTCTTCTGTGATTACCCTTCTTTTTCACATTTGAATCAGAAGGATCACTACATATCGAAATGCGACCCAATTTGCAGCTTTATTGGTAATGTATAAGTATACGTGGTAAAGTAGCTTTTATTACAAGATGAATAGAGGCAGTCAGATGATAAATAACAAATTCAGGGTGAAAACTTGTGCAGAGTTATTACAAGATTTCCATGCTTTAGAACGGTTTAAAAAGGTAAGCAAAGTCGAATTTTCTGGTGTTGGTGGAAGAGATGTTTATAACATCACCGCGCCATTTATAGATGAAGGTAAAGAAGTGGTTGTAGGTCGGGTTGAGGAACGGCATAGTGAATTTTCCCAGGTTTTCTTTTTCTCGTGTACAGATAATGTTTGGTCTCCGAGGGAGCATACACATACTTATAATTTGCAGGATCCTTTCATGACTCATATTCATGGAAAGCTGATATTTGGTGGAGTTGAGGTCATTACAGCGGCAGATAATCCCAATAGTATCGTATCTTGGGCAACCCAGTTTTACCGTGGGTTCAGCATTGATACCTTGTGTCACTTTGCCTCAGGACCAAGGACGATGAAGGATATTCGGATGATTGAGCTCCAGGATGGCAGGGTTGGTTTATTCACAAGACCCCAAGGGCAAATCGGCGGCAGAGGGCAAATTGGCTTCACGGTTATTCCATCTTTGGATGAACTGAATGAGGAAATTTTTTTAAATGCGGACATTCTCCAAGACCAATTTACCCCAGAGGAATGGGGTGGGGCAAACGAGGTGCATTTGTTGAAAAATGGTTGGGTCGGTGTGCTCGGACATATTGCTTGTTATGATGACAAGAAAAACAAGCATTACTACGCTATGACATTTGGCTTAAATCCGGAGACGATGGAGCGATCCCCGCTGAAAATCATTGCAGTTAGAGGTGACTTTCCAGTGGGACCGGGAAAAAGACCTGACTTGGAAGATGTTATTTTTAGCGGCGGCTTAATCCGTAAAGCGAATGGAAAAGCGGATCTATCTGTTGGTGTTAGTGATGCAGAGGCGTATCGGATTGAGATTCCAGACCCGTTTATTGAGTACGAAAGGGAATAAAAGTGTTTCGAAATTTGGCGATTGGTGTATATAGGGAGACAAGCATCATGGGGATTTATCACAACTTGCGAGTTGAAATTTATGGTTTGCGAGATTATAAATTCTTAGTAAGCTTTCTATACTTAGGAGGTTGCCCAGATGAACAAGATTCTTCCGATTATACTGCTTTTTGGCAGCTTGACGATTTTTAGTGGTGTCCTAGGCAGGGCGTTTACTACCCCTTCAACACTAGAAGATACGAAACCAAATCAAGTCATTTCATCATTTGTGAAGTTCAGGGATGCTGATCCGTCTCCAACTTCCCTATCAGCGGAATTTAAGAATAAGGTTCATCTGGATAGTGTGAATGGCATTACACTTACGGATGATGTGAATGTCGTGATCGATAAATTAGGACAGCCTGTTTCGAAAGAAACGGATCCCTTCATTGCTGAAATGGAAGTCTATGTTTATCCAAACATGAATATAGGCTTTAGTGATGGCATTGTTAGTTATGTTGAGGTATTAGTCACAGCTGAAACGATAAAGATTGAGGGTATACCTGTCCCAATCGGTAAAGAAGGTTTAATAAAGGCATTGGGCGAACCTGATTTTGTTGCAGCAGATGGTATTGTGTTTCAATGGAATGAAGCTTTTATCAAGCTTTACACAGATATGGAAACCCATGAGGTGACTGCTATTCATTACTTTCATCACGCGGATATTTAAAAAACAAAGGAAATCTATATCATAATGTGATTAGCCCCCAAAAAGGTCGTACTTACTAGAAAAATAAGCTAAATAAGCAT